>NZ_JAPEMA010000001.1:5410458-6020917 GCF_026343185.1 Streptomyces sp. NBC_00091
CCGTGCAAGGAAATTCGGCAATTCGAATCCGCGTTCCGCGGATTTTCGCTCAGTGCCCATTCGGCTTTCGCATCCCCCTTTGGGAGACATGTATGTCCGACTCCGCGCGCACCCCCGAATTCGATATCCAGGACCTGGAACTCGACCTGGACGACCTCACCGTGACCTCGATGCGGGACACGGTCGCCCTGCCCGAGGGCGGAGCCTCCTGGGGCTCCTGTTCCTGTCAGGGCTCGTCCTCCTGCGCCAAGCCGGCGGTGCTGGACACGCCCCTCCTGTAGCCCCCCTCGCATCCTCCACCCCCCCTCCGCCACACCCTCCCCACCCCCACTGCACACCGGAGGCTTCCCGTCGTACCCCGCGTGCGACGGGAAGCCCCGCGCGCCCACCACCGACAGGACGGGGACCACCATGCCGCCGCCGTACGGCACGGCCGCCGCCGGAGCCGCTGCCGCCGCTGCCGACGGCGCCGGGCACGGCTACCGGGTGCGGTCCGCGTCCTACGCGCTGGTCCGCGCGACCGTGCTGGCCCACCCGGCCCAGCGGCCGGAGGCGGCGGAGTTCCGTGCCCTGCTGGCCCGCCTTGAGGGCGTCGACCGGCAGCTGCTGGAGACCGCCGCGCCGCTCTGCGACGACCTGTACGACAGCCGGGACGGCCATCCGGCCGAGGTCCACCGCGACGTCGTCCTCCCGCTGCGCCGCGCCCTGCACAACGGGCGCGAGCCCCGGCCCGCCCTGCTGGAGCGCCTCGGCGACCTGCCGGCCCGGGTGCCCCGGCTCGCCGCGTGGACCACCCTGCGCGCCCGCCGCGCCGCCCTCCTCGCCGAGCTCGGCCCCGCCGCCGAGCGGGCCCTGGCCGCCGAACGCACCGCCCTGGCCGCCCTGTGCCGCGAACCGGCCCTGGGCAAGGCCGTCGCCCTCACCAGCGCCGACCTGCTGCGGGCCGTGGAACGGGCGGGCACCGGCACGCAGGACCGCCGGGCGCGCAAGGAGGAGGCCACCGTCCTGCGCTACGCCCTGCGGGCCAGCACCAAGACCAGCCCGCTGTCCTGGTTCACCGCCGTCGGCTGGGCACCGCTGACCCGGACACCGGCCCGCCCCGTCCCCGCCTGGGGCGTCCCGCCCCTGCTCGACGGCCCCCTGCACTCCGTCGTCAAGGCCAACCGCACCCTCACCACCGCCCTCACCCTGGCCCTGCTGGACGCGCCGCACCGCCGGGCCGCCCTGCCCCACCGCACCACCAGCACCGCCCGGACCACCGGCGACCGGGCGGCGTACTCCCGCGACCGGACCGCCTTCGCCGGCGGCCGCTACCTCGTCGCCGCCGAGGACGAGGCGGAACTGCCCCTCACGGGCCCGCTGCGCCTGGTCTCCGAGCACGCCGCGGCCCCCCTGCCGCTCGACGAGCTGACCGGGCTGCTCGCCGCCGCCCTGAGCGGGGCCGGCGCCGACGGCCGCCCCGCGGCCGCCGCCTTCCTCGGCCGGCTCGCGGAGGCCGGCCTGCTGGTGCCGTGCGAGCCCTTCCCGCCCGAGGACCCCGACCCGCTGGCCCGTATCGCGGCATGGCTGCGCCCGCCCGCCACGACGGACCCCGCCGCCGCGGACCCGGCGCACGCCGAGGACGCCGCCCGCGCGGAGCGCGCCGCCGCCCTCGGCCGCCGGACCGCCGCCTTCGCCGCCGCCCCCGCCGCCCGGCGCCCCGCCCTGCTCGCCGCCCTGTCCCGGGACTGGACGGCGGAGCTGGCCGCCGCCGGACGGCCCGTCCCGCCCGGCTCCGCCCCGCTCAGCGTCCTGTCCGAGGACGTCGTCGCCCCGCACCCGCTCGCCCTCGACGGCTTCCTCGACGCCGCCGACCACGAGGCACTCGGGGAGGTCACCGCACTGGCGGAGCTCTTCGACCTCGGGCATCTCGTACGCCGCGTCGTGCGCGACCGCTTCGTCGCGCGCTACGGTTCCGGCGGTACCTGCCGGCACCCCTGGGAGTTCGGGGCCGAGATCGCCGGGGCCTGGGAGGCCGCCGGGTGGCTCGCGGCCCTCGACCTGGCCGGCCCGGCCCCGCTCCCCACCGGGACCGAGGCCCTGGCGGAGCTGCGCGCGGAGATCGCCGAGGGCCTGCGCGAGACCCTGGCCGCCGGTGACGCGGCCGGGCGCGACGAACTGGTCCTGCCCCCCGGCCCGGTCAGGGACCTCGGCGGGCGACTGCCCGGCTGGGCCGTGGAACGGCCGCTCAGCTACGCGTACTTCCTCCAGCGCGACCCCCGCCGGGGCCTGCTGTGCGTCAACCACGTCTACGGCGGCTGGGGCCGCTTCACCAGCCGGTTCCTCGACGCCCTGGACCCGGGCGCCACCGCCGAGGTGTCCCGGCAGATCCGGCGCGGGCTCGGCCCCGGCGCCCGGGCCGCGCAGATCCGGCCCGTCGGCGGGTTCAACGCCAACCTGCACCCCCTGCTGGTCCCCGACGAGATAGGCCCCGACCGCCGCTGGGCCGCCATCGGCGAAGCCGACCTGGACCTCGTCCACGACGAGCCCACCGACCAGGTCCGCCTCCGGCTGCGCACGACCGGCGAACTCCTCGACGTGCTCTACCCGGGCTTCCTCGCCCCCGTCCTGCTGCCGCGCCGCATCGGCGCCCACCTGAGCGACCAGCCCCACGGCATGGTCGACTTCGGCCCCCTCGTCCCCCGCCGCACACTCCCCGCCCCCGGCGGCCGGGTGACCCGTACCCCCATGCTGCGCCACCGCCACGTCGTGCTCCGGCGCCGCCGCTGGCTGCTGCCGCCCGACGTGCTGCGGGAGCTGCGCGCCGACCTCGGCGCCGAGCCCGTCCCGGCGCGGGCCGCGGCCCGCTGGCGGGCGCTGCTGGACCTGCCCGAGCAGCTCTTCCTCCACCCGGCCGCCACCGCCCCCACCGGCCGCGCCGCCGAGGACTTCCTCAGCGGGCTGAGCCGGCCCAAACCGCAGTTCGTGGACCTCGGCAACGCCCTGCACCTGCGCTGCCTGGCCAAATGGCTCTCCCGGCACAGCGGCGGCGCCGTCCTCGAGGAGGCGCTGCCCGCACCCGGCGCAGCGGCCGGCCCGGCCCGCGCGGTCGAACTCGTACTGGAGGTCTACCGGGCCGGGAGGCCCCGATGACCCGCCCCGGACGGCAGAGGAAGCAACCATGACGGCAGGAACCACGACGGCTGGAACCATGGCGGCAGGAACCACGACGGCAGACACCAGTGGCGGCGCCCTCGATGTGGTCGTTTACCACCACCACCCCGTCAAGGCCCCCCTGCTGCGCGAGGTACTGCTGCCGCTCGCCGGCTCCTGCGAGGCCAGCGGCCTGGCCGCCCACGTCGAACGGCACTGGCTGCGCGGCCCCCACCTGCGGCTGTGCCTCCAGGGCCCGGCCGCACAGGTCGACGCCGCCGCCGAGTCCGCCGCCTCCCGGATCCATGACTGGCTCCGCCTGCACCCCTCGCGCGGCGATCTCACCGAGGCGCAGCTGCTGGAGGCGGCGGCCGAGGCCGGGCGCGCCGAACTCGTCGCCCCGCCGTACGGGCCGATCACCCCGGACAACACGGTCCGGATCGAGCCCGCCGACCGGTCCTCCGTACGCGCCCTGCTCGGCGAGGCCGGCGCCGCCCTGCGCGAGGACCTGCTGCGGGACGGGCTCGGCGCGCTCGGGGCCGGCGCCGCCTTCCTCGGCGGGCAGGGCGACACCGCGCAGGCACGGGTCCGGCTCGCGGTGACCGCCCTCGCCGCGCACGCCGGCGCCCACCCGGGGGGCCTGGCCGGCGGCCACTACTCCTACGTGTCCCACCTGGAGGACTTCCTCCTCCACGACGACCCCGACGGACGGCTGCGGGCCGCCTTCGACCGCCGGTGGGAGCGCGCCGGGGACGCCCTGACCGCGCTCGTCGGGCGGATCGCCGACGGCGGCGCGACGGGCTGGGAGCGGGACTGGGCCGGCTTCTCCGCCCGCGCCTGGCAGCTGACCCGCAGCCGCCACGAGGCCGGCGCCGAGCTGCACGGCAGCCCGCCCGCCTACCGGCACCGGGCCGCCGCCACCGGGGACCGCGCGGCGGCCGAGCGCTGGAACCCGGACACCCGCACCCGCTACAGCGAGTTCCACCAGCTGCTGCGCCGCTCGGACCCGCGCGGGACGATGTTCGCCGACCCCGACTACCTGGTGTACCGGGCCTGCACCAACGCCCTGTACCGGCTCTTCGCGATCTGCGACGTCCGCCCGCTGGAGCGCTACCTGGCGGCGTACCTCGTCGTCCGTACGGTGCCCGCGCTGACCGGCTGCGACTGGCGTACGGAACTGGGCGCGGCCGTCTCAGCGGTGGAGCGCGGCGCATGACGACCGCCGGGAACGGGACCACCGGCGGCGCCGCCGCTCCCCGGACCGTACGCAGGCTGCGCCCGGGCGTCGCCGTGACCCCGCTGCGGGCCGGGCTCCACCTGCGCGGCCGCGGCGGCGCCGTCACCCTGGAGGGCAGTACCGCGCTGCCCGCCCTGTGGCAGTGGCTGGAGGAGCCGCTGCGGGGCGGCGGACTCGAGGACCTGCTGGACGGCACGGAGCCGGGCTCGGCGCTGCGCGGCGCCGTACGGACCCTGCTCGGGCAGCTGGAGGCCCACGACCTGCTCGTGGCGCAGCCCGAGGGGTACGGGGACGACGGCCGGGCCCCGGTGGCGCGGTGGCTCGCGGCGAGCGCCGGACGGCCCGCCGGGGCGGCGGCCGCGCTCGGGGCGACCCGGGCCGAGGTGGTCGCCGGAGCCCCCGACGGGGCGCTGGCCAGGGCTGCCGGGCGGGCCCTGGAGCTGGGCGGACTGCCCGTCGGGTGCACCGCCGACCCGGCCCTGCCCGCAGGCCGGGTCCTGCTCCACGCCCACGGCGCCGGACCGCCGCGCGCGGTCGCGGCCGGGCTGTCCGGCGGGAACGGCTACGCCACCGCCCCCGGCAGCCCGGCCCAGGCCCGCTCCGACGCGGCGGCCCTGGAGGCCCGGCTCGGCCCCGGCGAGGCGGCCGGACCCCCGGCGCTGCCCTCCCTGCTCGGGGGCGCGGCGGCGCACCGGCTGCTGTGCGCGGCCGCCGGGCTGGCGGACCCGGCGGGGGAGGGCGGTGACGAGCGGCTGCTGCCCGGGCTCCCGGCGGTGCTCCTCGCCGGCAGCGGCCCGCTGCGGGCCGACTACCGGACCTGGCTCGGGCCCGGCCGGATCGACGCCGACCGGCGGGCGGACCTCGCCCCGGCCGACACCCTCGGCGAAGTGCTGCGGCGGCTGGCGGCCCTGGGCGACGAGCGGTGCGGGGCCCTGCCCGCGCCGCGCGCCACGGACCTGCGCCAGCTCCCGGTGCCGCTCGCCGCCTGCGAGCTGCCCGGGGACGGCCCGGCCGGTGGGCGCCTGGTCGCCGGAGCGCCGAGGCTGGACCTGGCCCGTCTGGAGGTCTTCTGCCGGGCGGCCGAACTGCTGCTGGGCGACGGGGAGTTCACCGTCGGCGCGAACCCCGGGCACGCCTGGGGCCGGGCCCTGCGCAGCGCCGTGTCCCGCAGCGCTGTTTCCCGCAGCGCCGTTTCCCACCGCGCTGTTTCCCGCCGCGCCGGGGCGCCGGGCGGGGACGCGCCGCCCCTGGCCGCACCCCGGTGGTCGGGGCATCCGCAGTTCCGGCACTGGTGGACCACGCTGACGGCCCGTCTGGAGGTGCCCGCCCGCCTGGAGGTGCGCCGGGCCGGGCCGGACGAGGTGTACCACGCCGTGGTCCGCCGGGCGGGGGAGTCCCCGGTGCTGGGGGAGGCCGTCGAGGCGACCCCGGGTGACGCCGCGGCCTTCGCCGCGCTCGCCGCCGTGGCCGAGGTCTCCGCCCTCTCCGCCCGGGGGCCGGGCACCGGCCGTACGCGCCCCTCCGGCGGCGCCGTCGCCCCGCTGGCCGCGGCCGGCGCCCGCACCGCCGGCTGGGAGGACGCCGGCTGGACCGACCGCTGGATGGCCGACGCGGCCGGACGCGAGGAGGCCTTCCAGGACGCGCTGAGCCGGCTCGCCGGGCCGGCCCGTGAGGCCGGGACCCCCGCCCCGGCCGGGGACCGCGAACTCCCCGCCCTGCTGCGGGCCTTCGGATTCACCGTCCTGCACACCCTGCACACCCCCGAGGAGCCGTGATGGGCGCATCAGCGCGGACCGCCCCGGCCGCGGCCGGCCTCTTCGCCGCCCTGCCCGTGCCGGTGCTCGACGCCGCGGCCGCTGCCGGGGTCACCGCCGGCCCGGCCGCCGTCCTGCTGACCGAGTGGACCCTGGGGACCGCCGAGGAGCTGAGCCGGCACGCGCTGGCCCACCCGGTGGCCCTGGTCCCCGTACGCTTCGACGGGCCGCTGGCGGTGGTCGGGCCGCTGCTCGCCCCGGGCGCGGCGGCCTGCCTGCACTGCGCCGAGTACCAGCGGCTGGCCACGGCGGGCGGACGCGTGCCCCGGCAGAGCCCGGAACTCGCGCTGGCCGGCGTACCGTCCCCGGCGCTGGCCGAGTCCCTCGGCGCCCTCGTACGGGACCTCCTGGACGGCCACGCCCAGCCGACGCCCGCCGAGGAGCCGCCGACGGCCACCGTGTACGTGGTCCACCAGGGGCGCGGCACCTGGTCCACCCACCGCATCCGCCCGGTCGGGGGCTGCGCCGTCTGCCACCCCCTGCCGCCGGACACCGCCGCCGGGGCGGCCCCCCTGCCCTCGGCGCCCCGCCCGCTGCCCGACCCGTACCTGCTGCGCGCCCCCAACCCCCGCACCGGGGCCGGCCGGTTGCGCGCGGCCCTGCACGACGAGCGGTTCGGGCCGGTGCGCCGGCTGCTGCGGACGGAGGACTCGGCCTTCTGCCTGACCGCCGCCTTCGTGACCGACGGCCGCGCCGTCGACGACGGCGGCTACGGCCGGGCCCGCGACTTCGCCGACAGCGAGCGGACCGCCCTCTTCGAGGCCGTCGAACGGTTCGCCGGGATGCGGCCGACCGGCCGGAGCACCGGCCTGCGGGCCTCCTTCGCCGCCCTCGGCCCCGACCGGGCCCTGGACCCGGAGCGGCTCGGCCTGCCCGACCCCGCCCACCACGGACACCCGGCCTCGCCGACCGTCCCCTACACCCCGGACCTGGAACTGGACTGGGTGCACGGCTGGTCCCTCACCCGCCGCCGCCCGGTCGCCGTCCCCGAGCACGTGGCGTACTGGGACGTGCCGGGCGAGGGCCGGCCGCGCGTGGTGTACGAGTCCTCCAACGGCTGCGGCCTGGGCAACAGCGCCGAAGAGGCCGCGCTCTACGGCCTGTTCGAGGTCGCCGAGCGCGACGCCTTCCTGATGGCCTGGTACGCGGCCACACCGCTGCGCCGCGTCGAACCACCCTCGGACGACCCCGACACGGCACTGCTCGCGGACCGGGCGGCCGTGGCCGGCTACCGGCTCCTCCTGCTCGACGCGACCAACGACTTCGGCATCCCGGCGGTCGTCGCCGTCTGCCGCTACGAGGGCTCCCACCCGGACGCCCCGCGGATGTTCCTCGCCGCCGGCGCCCACCACGATCCGCGCGCGGCGATCCGCTCCGCCGTGGCCGAGGCCGTCACCAATGTGCTGGAGTCCGCGCAGCGCTCCCTCGCCGAGGGCCGTCCGCGCGATCCGCAGCGGCTGCGGCCGATGCTGGAGCGGCCCGAGCTGGTGGTCACCCTCGACGACCACGTCGGGCTGAACGCCCTGCCCGAGGCGGCCGCGCGCCTGGAGTTCCTCTTCGCCGACACCCCGCGCCTCACCGTCGCGCAGGCCTGGCCGGGCGCGCCCGAGCCGGTGGGGGACCTCTCCGCCCTGCTCGAGGCGACGGTGGCACGGCTGTCGGGGGCGGGGCTGGAGGTGGTCGCCGTCGACCAGACCGAGCCCGGCCTGCGCGAAGGGCTCGGCCTGCACTGCGTCAAGGTCGTCGTCCCCGGCTCGCTCCCGATGACCTTCGGGCACGTCAACCACCGCACCCGGGGGCTGCCCCGGCTGCTGGAGGTGCCCCACCGGCTGGGCCGCACGGACCGGCCGCTGCGCTACGAGGACCTCGCACTCCACCCGCACCCCTTCCCCTGACCCGAACGAGGACCGGACGTGACGACCACCGACGCCTGGCACAGCCACCACCTCTTCCTGCACTCCGCCACCGAGGACACCGACGCCTTCCTGGTCCAGGGCGCGGCCCCGCTCCTCGACGGCCTGGTCGCGTCGGGGCGGGCCGACGGGTGGTTCTTCATCCGGTACGGGGAGGGCGGGCCCCACCTGCGCCTGCGGGTACGCGGCCTGAGCGCCGAGGCCGCCGCCGCACTGCCCGGGGAACTGGCCCTGGCCGCCAAGGAGGTGCCCGAGGTGCCCGGCCCGTGGCCGTCCCGCCACGGCGAGGTGCGCGCCGTGGCCTACGAACCCGAGACCGAGCGCTACGGCGGCCCCCGGGCCCTTCCGGTCGCCGAGGAGGTCTTCGCCGCCTCCACGCAGGCGGCCCTCGAGGCCCTGCGGGCCCTGCCCGGCGGGGGCGGATCGGGGGCACGGCTGACCGTCGCCGCGGACCTGGTCCACACGACGGTGTACGCCCTCGGCATGGACCCGCTCACCGGGGCCCGCTGGCTGCGCCGGCACGCGGCGGGCTGGCGCTGGGTCACCGAGACCGAGCTGCTGCCCGGCGCGTCCGTGCACACGCGGGTCAACACCGTCTACGCGGCGCAGCGCACGGCTCTGCGGCGGCGCGCCGCCGACCTGCGCGAACGGCTCGCGGCGGGCACCGCGGCGCCCTGGCAGGACCGGTGGGCGGCCCGGGTCCGCGAGGCCGACGAGCTGCTGCGCGGCCTCGGGGAGGAGCTGCGGGCCTGGGTGTGGGGCTCACAGCTCCACATGCTCTTCAACCGGCTCGGGATCACCCCCGACGAGGAGCGGGCGGTGTGCCGGCTGGCCGCCCGCACCCTGCTGGAGACCGAGGAGCCGCCCGGGTTCTTCCCGCCGGGGCACACCGCCGCCGACCTCCAGTACCTGGAGCGGAGCAAGTTCCAGATCGGCCGCGGCGAGGACACCGCCCTGCGCACGCTGCCGGAGCGGCCGGCCCGGCCCCCGGCGGCGGGGCCGGAGCTGGCCCTGCCCGCCGACCCGCTGCCGGAGGTGTCGCTCGGCGCCGTACTGGCGGCCCGCACCTCGATGCGCGGCGCGCTCGGGGGACCGATGGACGCCGGCACGCTGGGCTCGCTCCTGTGGCACTCGCTGTCCGGGAGCGCCCGCTCCGGGGAGCCCCTCCCGGACGGCCCGGCCCCGGCGAACCGCCCCTACCCGAGCGCCGGCGCCCTGTACACGGCCCGGGTGCGGCTGCTGGTGCTGGACGTGGCCGGAGTCCCGGCGGGCACGTACGACTGCCAGCCGGAGCGGCGGACGCTGCGCCCCGTCGGCCCGGCGCCGACGGCGGCGGAGATCAGGCCGCTCTCCACGTACCTCTCCCGCCCGGCCGCCGACCCGGACTGGATCGGCGTCGAGGGGGCGCCGGTGGTCCTGGCCGTGTACGCGGACCTCGGCCTGCTGCGCAGCCGCTACGGCCTGCGCGCCCTGCGCCTGGCCCTGCTGGAGAGCGGCCACCTCACCCAGACCCTGCTCCTCACCGCGGCCGCCCTGGGCCTGGCCGGTACCCCGCTGGGGGGTTTCCACGACGACCTGGCGCACGAACTCCTCGGCCTGGACGATCTGGAACAGCCCCTCCAGTACCTGCTGCCCCTCGGACGCCGCCCCCTCGGACATCCCGCGGTGTGAGCCGACGGCCGGTCCCGTCCGCCGCCCGGGTGACGCGGCCGGCGGGACCGGGGTGTCGGCGCGGGCCGCTAGGCTTCTCCAATGGCCCTTTCGGACGCTTCCCCCGATATCTCCGACTCGCTGCAGGTACTCCACCGCGTCTTCGGATACAGCTCCTTCCGCGGTGAGCAGCAGGAGATCATCGAGCAGGTCGCCGGAGGCGGCGACGCCCTCGTGCTGATGCCGACGGGCGGCGGCAAGTCGCTCTGCTACCAGATCCCGGCGCTGGTCGGAGAAGGCACGGGCGTCGTCGTCTCGCCGCTGATCGCGCTGATGCAGGACCAGGTGGACGCGCTCACCGCCCTCGGCGTACGGGCCGGGTTCCTCAACTCCACGCAGGACCCGTACGAGCGGCAGGCCGTCGAGCAGGCCTTCCTCGCCGACGAGCTGGACCTGCTCTACCTGGCCCCCGAGCGGCTGCGCACCGAGGGCACCCAGCGGCTGCTCGACCGGGGCAAGGTGGCGCTCTTCGCCATCGACGAGGCCCACTGCGTGGCCCAGTGGGGCCACGACTTCCGGCCCGACTACCTCGCCCTGTCCATGCTGCACGAGCGCTGGCCGAAGGTGCCGCGGATCGCCCTGACGGCGACCGCCACCGAGGCCACCCACACCGAGATCGCGGCACGGCTGGGCCTGGAGGACGCCCGGCACTTCGTCGCCAGCTTCGACCGGCCGAACATCCAGTACCGCATCGCCGCGAAGGACAAGCCGCTGGCGCAGCTGCTGGAGCTGATCCGCAGCGAGCACGACGGGGACGCCGGAGTGGTCTACTGCCTCTCGCGGGCCTCGGTGGAGAAGACCGCCGCCTTCCTGGTGGAACAGGGCATCGACGCCGTGGCCTACCACGCGGGGATGGACTCCCGCACGCGTGCCGCGAACCAGGCGCGGTTCCTGCGCGAGGACGGGGTCGTGGTGGTGGCCACGATCGCCTTCGGCATGGGCATCGACAAGCCGGACGTACGCTTCGTGGCGCACCTGGACCTGCCGAAGTCGGTCGAGGGCTACTACCAGGAGACCGGCCGGGCCGGCCGCGACGGAGAGCCGGCCACCGCCTGGCTGGCGTACGGACTCCAGGACGTGGTCCAGCAGCGCAAGCTCATCGAGGGCTCCGAGGGCGACGAGGCGCACCGCCGCTCCCTGGCCGCCCACCTGGACGCCATGCTGGCCCTGTGCGAGACGGTGGACTGCCGGCGCGTCCGGCTGCTCGCCTACTTCGGGCAGACCGGCGAGCCCTGCGGCAACTGCGACACCTGCCTGACGCCCGCCGAGTCCTGGGACGGGACGGTCGCCGCGCAGAAACTGCTGTCCACGGTGTGGCGGCTGGCGCGGGAACGGCGCCAGAAGTTCGGCGCCGGCCAGATCATCGACATCCTCCAGGGCAAGAAGACGGCCAAGGTCATCCAGTTCGACCACGACGCCCTGTCGGTCTTCGGCGTCGGCTCGGAGCACAGCACCGCGGAGTGGCGGGGCGTCGTACGCCAGCTCCTGGCGCTGGGGCTGCTGGCGGTGGAGGGCGACTACGGCACGCTCGTGCTGACGGACGCCAGCGGTGAGGTGCTGGGCGGGCGCCGCACCGTCCAGATGCGCAAGGAGAAGGCGCCGGCCGCGCCGTCCCGAAAGGAGCCCGGAGCGCGCTCGGGGAAGGGCGCCCGCGTCCCCGTCGACCTGCCGGCCGCCGCGCTGCCGGTCTTCGAGGCCCTGCGCGCCTGGCGGGCCGCGACGGCGCGCGAGCAGGGGGTACCGGCGTACGTCGTCTTCCACGACGCCACGCTGAGGGAGATCGCGACGCGGCTGCCGGGCTCGGTCGAGGAGCTGTCGGGCATCGGAGGGGTCGGCGAGGCCAAGCTCACCAAGTACGGCGAGGGCGTCCTCGACGCCCTGGCGGAGTACACCGCCGCCACCACCGCCGCCACGACCGCTCCCGCCACCGCCCCGGCCGCCATCCCGCCCCAGGCTCCGCCGGCGGAGCCCCCGTACGAGGACGAACCGCCTTTCGACCTCGACGAGGACCCGCCGTGGGACGACTGGCGCTAGGCCGTCAGGCTCCGGCGTACGCCGTCAGGCGCCGACGTACGCCGCGAGGTGTTCGGCGGTGAGGGTGGACCCGGCGGCGACGAGGTCGGCGGGTGTGCCCTCGAAGACGATCCGGCCGCCGTCGTGGCCGGCGCCCGGACCGAGGTCGATGATCCAGTCCGCGTGCGCCATCACCGCCGGGTGGTGCTCGACGACGATGACCGACTTGCCGGAGTCGACCAGCCGGTCGAGCAGGCCGAGCAGCTGCTCGACGTCGGCCAGGTGCAGGCCGGTGGTCGGCTCGTCGAGGACGTAGACCCCGCCCTTGTCGGCCATGTGCGTCGCCAGCTTCAGCCGCTGCCGCTCGCCGCCGGACAGCGTGGTGAGCGGCTGGCCGAGGGTGAGGTAGCCGAGACCGACGTCCGCGAGGCGGCCGAGGACGCGGTGCGCGGCCGGGGTGCGTGCCTCGCCGGATCCGAAGAACTCCTCGGCCTCGCGCACCGGCATCGCCAGCACCTCGCTGATGTCGCGGCCCCCGAGGCGGTACTCCAGCACCGCCGCCTGGTACCGCTTGCCCTCGCAGTCCTCGCAGGTGGAGGTCACGCCCGCCATCATCGCCAGGTCCGTGTAGATCACCCCGGCGCCGTTGCAGGCCGGGCAGGCCCCCTCGGAGTTGGCGCTGAACAGCGCCGGCTTCACCCCGTTGGCCTTGGCGAACGCCGAACGGATCGGGTCGAGCAGCCCCGTGTACGTCGCCGGGTTGCTCCGCCTGGAGCCGCGGATCGCGCCCTGGTCGACCGAGACCACCCCTTCCTCCGCGGGGATCGACCCGTGCACGAGGGAGCTCTTGCCGGAGCCGGCGACGCCGGTGACGACGACCAGCACCCCGAGCGGGACGTCCACGTCGACCCCGCGCAGGTTGTGCGTGTCCGCCCCGCGGACCTCCAGGGCGCCGGCGGGTGTCCGTACGGTCTTCTTCAGGCCCGTGCGGTCGCCGAGATGGCGGCCGGTGACGGTGCCGGCGGCCCGCAGCCCCTCCACGGTGCCCTCGAAGCAGACGGTCCCGCCCGCGGAACCCGCGCCGGGGCCGAGGTCGACCACGTGGTCGGCGATGGCGATGGTCTGCGGCTTGTGCTCGACCACGAGCACCGTGTTGCCCTTGTCGCGCAGCCGCAGGAGCAGGTCGTTCATCCGCTGGATGTCATGGGGGTGCAGGCCCGTGGTGGGCTCGTCGAAGACATAGGTGACATCGGTGAGCGAGGAGCCGAGGTGGCGGATCATCTTCACGCGCTGCGCCTCGCCGCCCGAGAGCGTGCCAGCCGGCCGGTCGAGCGCGAGGTAGCCCAGTCCGATCTCCACGAAGGAGTCCAGGGTGTGCCGGAGCTTGTCCAGCAGCGGCGCGACCGAGGGCTCCTCGAGACCGCGGACCCAGGCGGCCAGGTCGCTGATCTGCATGGCGCAGGCGTCGGCGATGCTGATCCGCCCGATCTTCGAGGACCGGGCCTCGGGGGTGAGCCGGGTTCCGTCGCACTCGGGGCAGGTGCTGGAGGTCGTCGCCCGCTCCACGAAGGCGCGGATGTGCGGCTGGAGCGCGTCGACGTCCTTGGACAGCATCGACTTCTGGATCTTCGGGATCAGCCCCTCGTAGGTGAGGTTGACGCCGTCGACCTTGATCTTGGTGGGCTCCTTGTGGAGGAGGTCGCCCAGCTCCCTCTTGGTGTACTTGCGGATCGGCTTGTCCGGGTCGAAGAAGCCGCAGCCGCCGTAGATCCGGCCGTACCAGCCGTCCATGCTGTAGCCGGGGATCGTGAGCGCGCCCTCGTTGAGGGACTTGGAGTCGTCGTAGAGCTGGGTGAGGTCGATGTCGGAGACGGAGCCCCGGCCCTCGCAGCGCGTGCACATGCCGCCGGTGCGGTTGAAGGTCGCCTTCACCGTCTTCCTGGCGCCGCGCTCGACGGTGATCGCGCCGCTGGCCCGGACCGAGGGGACGTTGAAGGAGTACGCGCCGGGCGGGCCGATGTGCGGTGCGCCGAGCCGGCTGAAGAGGATGCGCAGCATCGCGTTGGCGTCGGTGGCGGTGCCGACCGTGGAGCGGGGGTCGGCGCCCATCCGCTGCTGGTCGACGATGATCGCCGTGGTGAGCCCTTCGAGCACGTCGGCCTCGGGCCGCGCCGGGGTGGGCATGAAGCCCTGCACGAAGGCGCTGTAGGTCTCGTTGATCATCCGCTGGGACTCCGCGGCGATCGTGTCGAACACCAGCGAACTCTTGCCCGAGCCGGAGACGCCCGTGAACACCGTCAGCCGGCGCTTGGGGATCTCGATGCTGACGTCCTTGAGGTTGTTCACGCGCGCGCCGTGCACGCGGATCAGGCCGTGGCTGTCGGCGATGTGCGGCGCAGGCGACTGCGTGTCCGTCCTCTTGGGCATGCTCTTCGAATCTCCCCGGCTTGTTCTGACCAGCTTTGAGCAGTATGTCTGATTGCCTTCCGCCGGCGCTGCCGCGATCGCAGCGCCGTACGGCAGCCACGCTAGGCGGGGTCCGGGGCCCGGCGCTTCTCGATTCCTGACCGGTCCGCGGCCGGGTCCGACACCGGTCCGCCGCCGGTCCCGCCGGTCCGCCCCGGGCCCCCGCCGGTCAGTGCGGAAGCTCCACCGTCACGTGCGGGGCCAGCGCCCGCAGGAAGTCCGCCGCGTCGAACATCGCCCCCGCCGAGGCCAGGCCCGTCGTACGCGTCCGCCCGTCCAGGATCCGCTGGACGGCCTCGACCACCAGCGGCGCCGTCACCGCGTAGATGTCCTGGCCGCGGGCGATGGCGCGCCGCTCGACGCCGCCCGCGCCGACCACGACGTCGACGACGAACGTCTGGTCCGACCGCCCCAGGGCGTCGACCGCCTCCGGCGCCGGGGTGTCCGCGGCGGCCAGGTCCCTCGCGGCTTCGACGGCCATGTAGGTGCGCACCTCGGACACGTCCAGGTGGCTGGGAACGGTGACGACATCGGCCATCGTGAACTCCGCGATCACCGCACGCCGGCCCAGCGGCTCCGGGAAGTCCCACTGCTGCTCCGGCAGCGGGGCGTCGTCGTGGTACTGCAGCGCACCGTCCGCGAAGCGCACCCGGCGGCCCCCGCGACGCTCGTGGGACACCGCGCCGGCCTCCCGGGTGCCCGCCGTGGGGCGCCAGCTGCTCAGCCCGTACGCGACGTGCACCACGTCCGCGGCGGTCGATCCCCCCATCGCCGCGGTCGCCAGCAGGTCGCCCAGCCCGCCGTAGAAGGCCATCGCCGGCACCACGGACGTACCGGCCTTCCGGGCCGCCTCCGCGTGCTCGGCGAACATCGCGGTGTTCGCCTCGATCTCCGCCGCGACGTCCAGGTACGGGATCCCCGCGCGCAGGGCCGCCTCCACGACCGGTCCCGCCGTCACCGCGAACGGCCCGGCGCAGTTGATGACGGCCGCCGCCCCGGCGAGGGCCCGGTCCAGCGCGTCCGCGTCGTCCACGGCGGCCGGCCGCACCACCACGTCCCCCCGCTCGGCCGCCAGTGCCTCCAGCCGGGCCGCGTCACGGCCGGAGACGATCGGCGCGAAGCCGCGCCGGCGCAGTTCGGCGACGACGAACCGGCCGGTGTGCCCGGTCGCCCCGTAGACCACGACCGCAGTGGCTTTATTCATGGTTCCCCCGCTCTCGATGTGCTGACGAGCCCAGTCTCGCCGCAGGCGGAAGTCGATCGTGATGGTCCGGAACGACATCACCCGTACACTTTCGGACATGCCCACCGTCGCGCTGCTGACTGCCGGTCACCTGCTGCACTTCGAGCTGGCCGTGGCCCACGAGATCTTCGGGAACCCGCCACGCGACGCCACGCGGGACTGGTACGAGGTCCTGCTCTGCGGTCCCGGGCCGGTGCGGGTCGGGCCCTTCACGGTCGAGCCCGCGCACGGGCTGGAGGCCGCGGCCGGAGCCGACACCGTGATCGTGCCGGCCCTGGCCGACATCGACGTCCCGCCGCCGCCCGAGCTGGTCGAGGCCGTACGGGCGGCCCACGCGGCGGGCGCCCGCGTCGCCTCCCTGTGCACCGGGGCGTTCGTACTCGGCGCCGCGGGCCTGCTGGACGGCCGTCGGGCCACCACCCACTGGGCCCACGCCGCGGAGCTGAGCGCCCGCCATCCCCGGGCCCTGGTCGACCCGGACGTGCTGTACACGGACAACGGCAGTGTGCTCACGGCCGCGGGCAAGGCCGCCGCCGTGGACCTCTGCCTGCACATGATCCACCTCGACCACGGCGCCGGCGTCGCCAACTCCGTCGCGCGCCGCCTCGTCGTACCCCCGCACCGGCCGGGCGGACAGGCCCAGTTCGTCGCCACGCCGGTACAGGTCGCCACCGGGGACCACAGCCTTGCCCACGTCCTCGCCTGGGCCCGGCAGCGGCTCGACCGGCCCCTGACGGTGACCGACATGGCGCGGAAGGCGAACACGAGCCCGCGCCACCTCGGACGGCAGTTCAGGGCGGTGGTCGGGCAGACACCCATCCAGTGGCTCCTCACCCAGCGCGTCCGCCGCGCCCAGGAGCTGCTGGAGGCCGGCGACGAGACCATCGAGGCGGTCGCCCTCGCCACGGGCATGGGCACGGCCACGACGCTGCGGCGCCAGTTCAAACGCATCGTCGGGGTACCGCCCGACACCTACCGGCGCTCGTTCCGCAGCGCAAAGCCGGGCTGACCGGTACGGATCGCAGGGCGTCTTCCGGCCAAACGCGCCGGGGTCACCGGAGGGCGTCGTACCGGCCGTGTCAGTCGCTCGCGCTAGTGTGCGTACGTGAACTCTCATGTCGTCATAGGTTTCGGGCCCGCCGGTGCCGCCACTGCGCGGCTGCTGGCCGAACAGGGCCATTCAGTAAGGGTCGTCACCACTTCGGGCCGGGCCCCGGAGCCCGGCATCGAACACGTCGCGCTGGACGCCAGGGACAGCGAGCGGCTGACCGAGGTGACGAAGGGCGCGGCCGCGATCTACCACTGCGCCGCGCCGCCCTACCACCGCTGGGTGAGCGAGTGGCCGCCGCTGGCCTCGTCGGTGTGCGCGGCGGCCGAGGCCACCGGCGCCGTCCTGGTCCTGCTGGGCAACCTCTACGGGTACGGTCCCGTGGACGTCCCCATGACCGAGCAGCTGCCGCTCGCGGCGACCGGCCCCAAGGGGCGGGTGCGCGCGGCCGTCTGGGAGCAGGCGCGCACACTCCACGAGCAGGGGCGCGTCAAGGCGGTCGAGGTGCGGGCCTCCGACTTCTTCGGGCCCGGCGTGACCGACGGCGGGCACCTGGCCGCCCGGGTGGTGCCCCCGCTGCTGCGCGCCAAGCCGGTCTCCACCCTCGGGAACCCGGACGCCCCGCACAGCTGGACCTATCTCCCCGACGTGGCCAGGGCCCTGGTCGAGGTCGCCGGCGAGGAACGGGCCTGGGGCCGGCCCTGGCACGTCCCGACGCAGCCGGCGCTGTCCGTCCGGGAGATGGCCGGCCGGCTGGCCGCCGAGGCGGGAACCGGGCCGGTCGTGGTGCGCGGGCTGCCGTCGGCCGTGCTGGCCGTCGGATCGCTCTTCTCCCCGCTGCTGCGCGAACTCAAGGAGATCCGCTACCAGTTCGACCGCCCCTTCGTGGTCGACTCGAGCGCCTACGAAGCCGCGTTCTCGGTACGGGCCACCCCCGTCGGTGAACAGGTGGGCGCGACCGTCGACTGGTGGCGCGAGCGCCTGGCGGCCTCGGGACGAGATCAGTGACGCGCGACGACATAGCCGTCGTCGGGATGGCGTGCAGGTTCCCCGGAGCGCGCGATGTGAACCAGTACTGGCGGCTCCTGACGGACCCGCAACCGCAGTTCTCCGGCGTTCCCGACTCCCGGTGGCGCTCCGCCGCCTTCCTCAGCGACGACTTCCGCGACACCTCGGCGGCCTATACGGACACCATGGCGCTGCTGCCGGACGTGGACCGCTTCGACGCGGCGCACTACGGCATCCCGCCGCGGCGGGCCCGGGCGATGGATCCGCAGCACCGGCTGCTGATCGACCTCGCCCGTGAGGCGATCCAGGACGCGGGGTGGGAGGCCGACGGCTTCGACCGCGAGGAGACCTCGGTGATCACGGCGCTCACCGAGAGCGGCTACCGCCAGCTCAGCACCATGCAGATCCGGATGCGCCAGCTCGCCGGCGGCGAGTTCGGGGCGAGGGCCACCGACCCCGCGTGGCGGGAGACGGTCCGCGCGGTCGACGGGCTGCACGGCACGTCCGCGGCCGGGCTCCTGCTCAACATGGGGCCGAACACCATCAGCTCGGTCTTCGACCTGCACGGCGAGAGCTACGCGCTGGACTCGGCGTGCTCCGGCGGTCTCATGGCCGTGGCCAACGCCGTGCACGCACTGCGCGCGGGCCGCTCCCGCATCGCCCTCGCGGGCGGCGCCCAGCTGGTCCTCACTCCCGACCTGCTGGTGGGGCTGTGCCGGATCGGCGCCATCTCGCGCAGCGGCCGGTGCCTGCCCTTCGGCGCGAAGTCCGACGGCTTCGTCCTCGGCGAGGGCGCCGGGGTCCTGGTGCTGCGGCCGCTCTCCGACGCCCTGGCGGCCGGCGACCGGGTCTACGCGGTGATCCGCGGCGTGGGAACGGCCAACGACGGGACCGTACAGGGCGGAATGCACCCCCAGGCGGCCGGCCAGCTCCGCGCCCTGCGCCGGGCCTACCGGGACGCGGACCTGTCCCCGGCCGCGGTGGGCTACCTGGAGGCGCACGGCACCGGGACCAACGTCGGCGACCCCGTCGAACTCGCCGTCCTGCGCGAACTGCGCGGCGAGGAGGCCGAGCCGGCCTTCCTCGGCGCGGTGAAGGCCGTGGTCGGGCACTCGCTCAACTCCGCGGGCCTGGCCGGGCTGATCAAGTCGGTACTGGCCGTGCAGCGCGGGGTGATACCGCCGCAGCCGGTCTTCGACCTGGCCGACGGCTCCCTGCTCGACGCCGCGCGGCTGACCGTCCCCACGGCGCCGACCCCGTGGCCGGCGAGCGGCGGACCGCGGCGGGCCGGCGTCAGCGCCTTCGGCTTCGGCGGCACTGGCGTCCACCTGGTGGTGGAGGAACACCCCACGGCGCCGGCCCCGCGGCCGGACCGGACCGGGGGGCCGCACGTGCTGGTCCTCAGCGCCCGCGACCGGGAGGGGCTGGCCCGCTACGCCCGGGAACTGGCGCACACCATCGCCGAGGACCGGCCGTCGCCGGCCGCGGTGGCGGACACCCTGGCCCGCCGGGCCCCCCTCGCGCAGCGCCTCACCCTGGTGGTGGAGGACGCCGCCGACGCCGCCGCGAAGCTGGCCGAGGCGGCCGCGGCCGTGGAGGCGGGCGGGGCCACCGACCCCGGGCCGGAGCTTTCCGCGGTGCCAGGGGAGCGCATGCCCCCCTGCACGCTGCCGCCGAGCCCGCTCGCCCCGCGCCGCCACTGGGTCGTGGACGAGTCGGCGCTCGAGGCGCCCGCTTCGGACGGACGGGCGGACCTGTCCGTGGCGGGGCCGACGGCAGCAGCCGTGGCGGCCCCCGTCGACGGGGAGTCCGCCGCGACCGTCGTGCTCGAAGAGGTGTCGCGCGCCGGGGTCTTCCCGCTCTCGGACCTGAACGCCGCCATGACCCTCGTGACCGATCTCGGCTTCGACTCCCTGATGCTCCAGGAGCTGGAAGTCAACATCGGCAAGCGGATACCGGGCTTCCGGGCCACGGAGCTGTTCACGCCCGAACTCACCATCGGCCGGCTGATCGCGCTGGCCGGTCCCGGCGCCGCCGAAACGGCGGCCCCCGCCGTCCTGCTGTTCCCCGCCGGACCGCCTCCCCAGGAGCCGGTGCCCCAGCAGGCGGTGCCCCAGTGGGACATGGAGAGCGCGAGCGTCGACGAGTTCCCGGAGGTGGCCCTGTTCGAGCAGCGGCTGGGCTCGATCACCGGCAGTGCGGCGGGCTCCCCGTACTTCCGGGTCCACGAGGGCAACATCCGCGACACCACGGTGATCGGGGGCCGTGCGTACCTGTCCTTCGGCAGCTACAACTACCTCGGCATCTCCGGGCACCCGGCGGTCAACGAGGCCGTGCACGAGGCCGTGGACCGGTACGGCACCTCGGTCTCCGCGAGCCGGGTGCTCTCCGGCGAACGGGACCTGACGGTCCGGCTGGAGCGGGCCCTGGCCGAGTTCCTCGGCGTCGGGGACTGCCTGACGCTGGTGAGCGGCCACGCCACCAACGTCACCGCGATAGGGCACCTGGTCGGCCCCGGGGACCTCGTGGTGCACGACGCGCTCGCCCACGACAGCATCCTCCAGGGCTGCGCCCTGTCCGGCGCGGCGCGACGTCCCTTCGCGCACAACGACATGGGCCAGCTGGAACGCATGCTGAGGCTCAACCGGTCCCGCTTCCGGCGGGTGCTGATCGCCGTCGAGGGCGCCTACAGCATGGACGGCGACCTCGTCGACCTGCCGGCCGTGATCGAGCTGAAGAAGCGTTACGGCGCCCTGCTGATGGTGGACGAGGCGCACAGCATCGGCACGGTGGGCGAACACGGCCGGGGCGTCGGCGAGGTCTACGGCGTCGACCGCTCCGACGTGGACCTGTGGATGGGCACCCTCTCCAAGGCCTTCGCCAGCTGCGGCGGATACCTCGGCGGCTCGGCCCGGATGGTGCGCTGGCTGCGCCACACGCTCCCCGGCTTCGTCTACAGCGTCGGCCTGACCCCGGCCAACGCGGCCGCCGCGCTGGCCGCCACCGAGCTGATCACCGCGGAACCGCACCGGGTCCGCGCGCTGAGACGGAACTCCGAGCTCTTCCTCGGCCTGGCGGCCTCGGCCGGCCTGGCGACGGGCTCCAGCGCCGGCACTCCGATCGTGCCGTGCATTCTGGGGGACTCGGCGAAGACCCTGCGCGTCGCGGGCGCGCTCTTCGACCGGGGCGTCGTAGCCGATCCGATCTTCCACCCCGCCGTGGAGGAGGGGCTGTCGCGGCTGCGGTTCTTCATCACCAGCGAACACCGCGAGGACGACATCCGCCGGGCCGTCTCCCTCCTGGCCGAGGAGGTGGCTTCCCCCGGGGACTGAGTGGCCGGCCGAGCGGGCCGGCCGAGCGGGCTGCATCCTCAGATCAGGGTGCGTTCGATCCGGCTGAGCGTGGCGCTCTTCCCGGGATGGCAGCCCTCGCCCGCTTCCGCGTCCGGGGCCGCGCCGTGCCGCTGCTCGGCGTTGCCCATCCGCTGGGAGAGCAGGTAGGCGATGATCTCCGCCTCCTGCTCCTGGACGTCGTCGTAGGTCGCGCGCAGGAGCATGTCCCGTACGAGGTCGGGGTCGAGGTCGGGGAAGAGGAGGCGGGCGGCCGCCTCGTCCAGCCCGCCGGCCCCGCGATGGCAGCAGATGATGTGGCCCAGCTCGTGCAAGATGATGTGCTCCTGATGCGCGCTGGTGGTGTTGGCGTCGTAGAAGATCAGGTCCTCGTCGCGGGCGGCGACCCACATGCCGCAGGGATGCGACGAGGGCATCTGCATCGGGACCAGGATGATCGGACGGTCGCGCACCTCGCCGAGGTGGCGGCAGAGTTCGGCCACGTCGGTCGCCTCGGGGAGGTCGAGCTCGGCGATCCGCCGGACACCGGCCTTCCGGAGCTTCTTGAGCTGGGTGCGACGGTCCTGGTCGGCCGCCCGCTCCTTCCAGACGCCCCTCATTCGGGCTCGGAGGAGTCGTTGACGGGCGGCAGGCCCTGCATCTGCCGGTACTGGTCCATGATGGCCGTGATGGCCTGGAGGTTCTCCTTCTTCATGCCGGCGGCCCGCATCGCCACGGCGCGGACGCCGGACTGGCGCAGCGCCTCGATGGCGGCGACCTGGCTGAGCACCGACTCGGCGACCTTGTCGTCGAAGAAGTAGGCGACCGAGACGCCGAAGAAACGGGCGAGGGCGGCCAGGAGGTCGGGCGAGGGGTTGGAGCGCTTCCCGGTCCGGAGCTGCGACAGGTACACACCCCCGACCTTGAGTTCGGGGTTGGCCCGCTTCAGTTCCTCCGCCACCTCGGCATTGGTCCAGTGCTTGCCCTTGGGGCGGATGGTCTTGAAGAGGTCGTCGAGGCGCACTGCGAGCAGGGGCCGGTCGCCGGCCTCGGTCTCAGTCTCGGTCATGGTGATTCTTCCTCCCGTCACCTCCTCGGTATAGCCCTTGGCTATACGTCAGTTTCACAGATTAGCGGTTAGTTGACAATTGGCCTGGACTCCGCCAACGTTGGGTCTCGCCGATAGCTGGTAGCTAACTCGACTCACGGGGGTTTGTGGGGTTGGCCGCTGGTGAAAAACGGACTGGCCCGGCCCTCGGGGGATGGGCCGGGCCAGTCCGGGCGGTGGCCACCCGTCCTGCCCCGTGCAGAGACGGGGGGTGACGGGGGAGGTCCCGCCCGGTTTGACGGGGGATGCAAACCGGGCGGGAGCTTCAACTCGCGGTGCCGAGCTTACTGTAGGCGGCCGCGACTTTGGTGAGCCAGGCGACCTCCGCCGTGAAGTTGTCGGTGTCGCGGTCGTCGAAGTCGCCGGCGTCCTTGTTGTCGTGCGGGACGGTACCGGTCCGCTTGGCGATCAGGGCCTGCTTGATCTGCGCCGCCTCCGTGAACGCCTGCCGCGACTCCTCGCTGGCCTCCTTGCCCGGACCGTCGGCGCCGGGGGCGGTGCGGTCGATGTACGGGCGCAAGTCCCGCCAGCCGTCCCGTATCTCCACGACCCGCCGGTGCAGGCGGTAGTCCAGGTCGGAGACCGAGGCGCCCGGCGGCTCCAGGGCGATGTCCGGGGAGGACTCGTACAGGTCCCGCCAGAGCGGGTAGAGCGCCCGGTAGGACCGGTAGCTGCGGGCCCACTCCAGGAGCCTGGTGGCCGAGGGGCCCCAGGAGGAGTTGGTCAGGCTCAGCGAGAGGATGACGATGCCCGTCGCGCTGAAGATGTTCGAGGCGAGCTTCCAGACGCCGATGTCGACCCCGGCCGCCGCCGTCAGGATGTTGACCGTCCTCGCCGAGCAGTACAGGAAGAGGACCACCGCGGCGACGGACAGCATCCGCAGCGCCTGCCGCAGCGAGGCGTTGTCGGTCATCCGGGCGTAGGGCCCGCACTGGCGGAAGATCGTCACGCACGGGATCGCCTGGGACACGATGAAGGCCAGCAGGTACGTCAGCACCAGCGGCTGACCGCTGCCCGTGTCGAAGTCCGTGGCCGGCCGGCCGGGGCCGTCGGCGAGCAGGAACAGGGCCGTCAGGAGCACGTTGAGGGCGATGCCGGTGTACAGCCAGTAGCGGGCCTTGCGGAGCGCCTCCTCGTCGGCGTCCGCCCACTTCAGCAGGATGATCTGCGCGCTCACGCAGAAGGCGACCGCCGCCAGGTGCATGCAGAGGATGGCCAGGTTGCCGACGCCCAGGAAGGTCCCGCCCCCCATGGCGACGGCGCCCATCGTGAAGGTGAGGCACTGGAGCAGCAGGGTGGTGATCAGCGCGCGGTAGGCGCTGTCCTTCCAGCTGCGCCGTGCCTGGCACAGCCGGTAGACGAGCGCCGCGTACGAGGAGAGCGCCGCTATGACGAAGCAGAGGGTTCTGATGGTGTTCACGTCCGGATTTTCTGCAAGTGCCGCCTGTGGGGCGGACGGTTCAGTCGGTCTTCTCGCCCAGCGGGACCTCGAGCCCGATGCTCTCGGCCGCCACGGCGATGGCGTAGTCGAAGAACGCGGACTCGTCGCTGACGCTGTCGTGGGTGCGGCTGAAGACCTGGAAGACGAGGAGCCCGATCAGATTGCTCCACAGGACGATGCCGCGCTCGATGATGTCCGAGAACGGAGCCTCGGGCACACCCCCGAAGGCCTCCACGGCCGCCGGCAGGAGCAGTGGCGGGCCGGTCACCGTCCGCCGGGGCGGAGTGAGCTCACCGCCCTCCAGGGCGGCCCGTACGATGCCCGCGAGCACGGCGGGCGTGCGCGAGGCGGGCGGGACCGTCTCCTGCGGGGCGTGGTAGTCCGGTACGGGCGAGCCGTAGATCAGCGTGAACTCGGCGGGGTTGTCGAAGGACCACCGCCGCAGCGCGCGGGTGGCCGCGAGGAGGCGCGCACCCGCCGGAGCCCCCTCGTCCCGGGCGGCCCCGTCGGCCCGCTCCATCGCGGCGCCGGACGCGTTGTATGCGTCGATGACCAGGGCGGTCAGCAGGTCGTCCCGGTGCGGGAAAACGGCTTCCACGGCGGTGACGGCAAGACCGCTCTCCTGCGCCACGGCGTCCAGGGACAGGCCTGCGGCGCCCAGCTTCGCCAGCTGCTGACGCGCGCCGTCCTTGATCAGGGTCGCCGGGTCCTGGTGACCGGCATTCGAACTGGTTGCGGAAACGTCCATGCCGGAACCGTACCCGCCGCATGACAACTGCCGTGAGCGCGGCCTCCCGAGCACCCCGGCCGGGCGCTGCGATCCGGCCACCCGTAACCCCGGCCACCCGTAACCCCGGCCGCCCGTAGCCCCGGCCCGCCGAACCCCGTCAGCGGGCCGCCGTCGGGGCCGGACACCGGGGGAGTGCCGGGCGGTCCTTCGTCCGTACGGCCGGCAGCCAGGCCCGCACCCGTGCGTCCCCGTCGGCCAGGCGGACGCGGAACCACAGGGTGGACCGCAGGCCCGACTCGTCGATGACGGCTTCGCCGTGCGCCAGCTGGCAGTCGGCCTCGAGGGGGTCGCCGTGCCACACCCGGGCCGGCGCCACGTTCTCGGCGGTGTAGGGCCGCACGGGGTCCACCGCCAGGCCGAGACTGCACTGCCGGTCCCGGTCCGCGCGGTCCTGGCAGGCCCGCTCGGCATTGAACACCCGGACCCGCGCCGGACCCCCGTCGGAGTCCTGCGGCGAAGCCGGGGCCCCCGCCCGTCCGGCGTACGACCAGACGGCCGCGCCCACCGCCCCGCAGGCCGCGACCGCGAACAGGCCGGCCCGGGCCCACCGCCGCAGCCGTACCGCACGCCCGACGGGGGCGTCCCCCTCCTGCCGGGCGGTGATGCGCGCGAGCAGGCTCTCGGCGGTGTGCGCGGCGCGCGCGGCGTGGGCCGGGGCCAGACAGTCGGCGGCCAGCTCGCGCCAGAACGCCGGAACCCCGCCGTCCATGCGCAGGGGCGCGCGCCCCGCCGCGTACTCCTGCACGGCGGCCCCGCGCGCCATCGGCGTCGCGCCGGGGAACAGCGGGACACCGCAGGAGAACACCTCGTGGATCACGATGCCCAGGGCCCAGATGTCGGCGCTCGGGCGGACCTGCACGCCCAGTTCGCCGAGCGGGGCCTTCCAGCGCTCGGGCGGCAGGTAGTCCAGGGTGCCCATCGGGGGCGCGTGTCCGTGCGTTCCGGTCAGTTCGGTGGCGAGCCCGAAGTCCGAGAGCTTCACCGAACCGTCCGCCCCGATCAGGACGTTCTCGGGCTTGAGGTCGGCGTGCACCCAGCCGCTGCGGTGCAGGTGGGCCAGCCCCTCGCAGATCCCCGCGATCAGCCGGCCGCCCTCGGCCTCGCCCACCCCGGCGCCGAGCAGGTCCCGCAGGCTGTGCGCGGCCCGTTCCATGACCAGGACGATGGCGCCGTCCAGGGAGGGGTGGTCCGGGGCGCCGAGGACGACCGAGTCCAGCAGCCGGACGAGCCGCGGATGCCCCGCCCGGCGCCCGAGTTCGACCTCGCGCCGCGCGGATTCGGCCACGTTCCGCGCCTGGCGCGGTGCGAGCCCGGCCGTCGGCATCACCTTGAGGGCGACCTCGCCCGGCTCCGCGCCCTCCCGGGCCGGCCGTGCGGCGTAGACCGTCCCCCAGCCGCCCGCCCCGATCGGCTCGGCGACCACCCAGTCGCCCACCCGGTGCCCCCGGGGCAGCAGTTCCGTGTGGTCGCTGTCCCATGAGGTGTTCATGCTCCGCACCCGCGTCACGTCTACCGCCCCCGCGCGCCCGGTTCGGCCCGGGGCGGCAGCAGCGCGAGGTGCTCCTCCCGTACGATGCCGAACTTCAGCGCGAGCCCGACGACCGCGTCCCGTTTCCCGTTGCGGCGGTCCGAGCGGCCGGCCTCGGGCGCGGCGGGGACATCGATCCGCAGCTTCTCCTCGGCCAGGTAGTCGATGTGCGAGCTGACCGCCCGCGCCGTCAGCCGGCCGCAGCCGGCGTGCGGCCTGAGCCGCTCGACCACCTGCGGGGTGGTCGGCACCGAGACCGGCGACTGGTCGCGCAGCCAGGGCTCGCAGAGCGCGACCAGCACCAGGAAGTACGTGGCGGTCTCGTCCAGGGAGTACGCCGTGACCGTGCGGCTGGCCCAGGAGCCGTCAGCGCCCTGGCCGTCCAGGTAGACGTGGTCGGGGGCGAACACCTGGAAGGAGACGGTGGTTCCGCGCCGGGTGGGCAGCACCACCCGGGAGAACTCGAACGGGATGGGCGCCCCGGCCCGGCGGGGCGGTACCCGCAGGTACTCGCCGGCCCCCTCCGGGTTCTCCACGAGGTAGCTCTGGCTCGTGCTGTGGTTGGTCAGCTGCCAGTGGTCCTCGGTGACCCGGATCTCCCCCGCCAGGCGGGAGACCGCCTCGTCGGCGAGGCGCAGTTCGACCGGCGTCCTGGAGGATCCGCGCCCGAACCGCGCGACTTCCCCCGGCCCGAGGCGTAACGTCACGGCCCCGCCGCCCGGTTCCCCGTCGGCCGCGCCACCGCTGCCCTGCGGCAGATGGACGACAATGCCGCTCACCGCTCCCCCTGTACGACGCGTCGACGGACGTCAGACAGGGAACGTTACCGGCTGCGTGCGCGGCTGCACGGTGTGACATCGGCCAATTACGCGGGGACGGTGGAGGGCCTCAATAGGCGGGACCCCCGGGGCGGAGCGGCGCGACCAGGCGGTCGCCGAAGCCGGTCCAGGGACGCCAGCCGCCACTGGGCCGGTCCTGTACGCGGGTGCGCACCCGGCCGTCGGTGGTGACGGCGAAGAGGTGGATCCGCCCGGTGGAGTCGGCCGCGGCGGACGGCGTGGTGGCGAGCGGGACCCC
This sequence comes from Streptomyces sp. NBC_00091, assembly GCF_026343185.1. Lineage (GTDB taxonomy): Bacteria > Actinomycetota > Actinomycetes > Streptomycetales > Streptomycetaceae > Streptomyces. The sequence continues at coordinate 5,437,316 of NZ_JAPEMA010000001.1, forward strand.
GGGCTCGCCGAACTCCTCCTCGGGACTCCAGGTGCCGCCGGAGTCGACGTGCCAGCGGTGGCCGAGCCGGGCCCCGCCGGGGGACAGGACGAAGGCCTCGAGCCTGCCGTCGGCGCTGGGTACGAGGGTGGGGGCCGCGGCAGCCCAGCCGAACAGGGGCTGCCAGTCGCCCCAGCCGCCGCTCGGCACGGTCTGGCGCCGGTAGTACGCCGCCACGCCGGACGGGGCGATCGCGGTGACGGTGAGGCGGCCGCTGCCGTCGCGCGCCACGCGCGGCGCGGCGCCGGCCGCGGTACCGAAGGCGCTCCATGCCGACCAGGCGCCGCCCGGGGTCTCCTGCCACCGGTGCAGGATCCCGGAGCCACCGGGCGCGAGGACGAACACCTCCAGCCGCCCGTCGGCGTTGGCGGCGACGACCGGGGGTGCGCCCGCCGGACCGCCGAACCCGCCGTCCCACACGTCCCACGTCAGCGAACCGGGCGACCGCTGCCGCCGCCGGGCGAGGGAGCCGCCGCCGGGGGCCGGGGCGTGGACCTCCAGCCTGCCGTCGGCGCCCCGGACCACGGCCGGGGCGGCTCCGGCCGGGCCGCCGAACTCCTCCCAGTCGTACCAGCCGCCGTCGGTCCGCTGCACCCGGTGGTGCAGGTTGACCGCGCCCGGGGCGAGGGAGAAGACCTCGAGCCTGCCCTGGGCGCCCGGGCCGAGGGTGGGGACCGCCCCCGCCGGCCCGCCGAAGGACTCCCACGCCGACCAGGTGTCGGACTCCGCGTCGAGCTGGACGCGCCGCAGCGCCGAACGGTCGCCGGCGTCGAGCGCGAACACCGTCAGCCGGCCGTCCACGTCCCGGCCGGCCACCGGGTTCTCCGCGCTCTGCCACGGCGGTGGCGCGTCCCGCCACAGCAGCGGCGCCAGGTACAGGCCCTGGTGGAACCAGCCCGCCGCGCTCGCGTGCCAGTCCTGCCCGTCGTGGACCACCTCGACGGCGTGGCCGGGCACATGGCCCGCATAACCGCCGAGGTCGAAGCGGAAGGGGTCGCGGGAGGCGAACACGTCCGTGCCGTCGTACCCGCCCCGCGGCCCGATGAAGAGGTAGTACCAGCCGTCCCGTTCGACGACGCAGGGCGACTCGGTGACCGACACCGTGGTGTCGGTGCTCGCGTCGGTGAACGCGATCTCCGGATCGCTCCAGTTCAGCAGGTCGGCGGAGCGCCGGAAGGCCACGACGTGGTTGCCGTGGGGACCGGAGAGTTCGGTGTAGTACATGACCCACTCGGCGCCGGCCCGCAGCACCATCGGGTCGCGCGCCGTGATCCCCCGGAACAGCGGGCCGGACGGCACGCGGGTCCAGGTGAACAGGTCGGTGGAGGTGGCGAGGTTGATCGCGGCGCCGCTGCGGCCGCCGGCGGCGTAGAACATCCAGAAGGTTCCGCCCGCCTCGACGACGTACGGTGCCCACAGGTGTTCCTCGCCGTGGTAGGCCGGGTCGAGGGTCAGCGCGTCGGCGTGCGTGGTCCACGGACCGTACGGATCCGCCGCGGACGCGTGGGCGAAGGACACCTCGGCCCCGCTGTCCGGGGACTCGCCCGGCGGGGCGCTGTCGCCCGCGATGCTGAACAGGTGCCACCGGCCGGCCGCCCTGATCAGGGTGTGGTCGTTGAGGTAGCGGCGCCGGCCGGCGACGGAGGGATCGTAGACGTGGGTGAAGGGCCCGGCGCCGACCCACTGGTGGGGCAGGGCGGCCGTGGCGGCGGCCGCCCTGCCGAGGCCCGGCAGGGCGAGCGCGCCGGCCCCCGCGGCGGCACCCCGCAACAGGCGCCGTCTGCTGATCGGATGCACGGGTCTCTCCGGGGTCAGTTGACGGCGGGGCCGGAGCTGTTGCTCACCCAGGCCCAGTCGGACCAGGAGGTGAAGCCGGTCTGCCACTTGTGGTAGACGCCGGCGCTGCTGGTCCCGAAGACCTCGATGCGTCCGTCGGCGTTGGCGGTGGCCGTGATCTCGGTGCCGCCGCCTCCGAAGGTGTCCCACTGGCCGTACGGGGCGTTGACGCCGGTCTGCCAGATGTGCTGGGCGGTGGTCCCGTTGATGGCGAAGACCTCGATCCGTCCGTCCGGCGACCGTTCACTGGTGAGCTGGGAGTCGGCGGGGCCCCCGGTGGGTTCCCAGTCGGACCAACTCGACTGACCTGTCTGGTATTTGTGGAAGACGCCGGCCGGTCCGGAGGCGAATACCTCCAGTCGGCCGTCCTGGTTGTGGTCGACGGTCAGGTCGCGGCCGCCGCCACCGAAGTCCTGCCAGGTCGACCAGCCGCCGTTGACGGCTGTCTGGTAGAGGTGCTGGAAGGTGTCTCCGTTGAGGGCGAAGACTTCGAGGCGTCCGTCCGGGGACTTCTCCATCTCGATGCGGCCGTTGGCCGGTCCGCCGCCGGCGGGTTCCCAGTCGGACCAGCCGCCGTTGGGTGCCGCCTGGTACCTGTGGAAGACGCCGACCGGTCCGGAGGCGAAGACCTCCAGCCGGCCGTCGCCGTTCGCGCCGACCGCGATGTCCTTGCCACCGCCGCCGAACGATTCCCAGCCGGACCAGCCGCCCGAGGGCGACAGCTGGTAACGGTGCTGGAAGACGTTGCCGTTGATGGCGAACATCTCCAGCCGGCCGTCGGCGTTGGGCCCGATCGCCAGTTCCGCGCCGCCGGGCCCGCCCAGGGACTCCCACTCGGACCAGGCGCCGTTCACGCTCGTCTGCCAGGCGTGGTGCACACCGTCGGCCGCGGCCACGAACATCTCCAGCCGGCCGTCCGCCGACCGCGCCGACACCACCCGGCCCGACTCGGCCGGATACGTCAGCGGACCCGGTCCGGGTTCGTGGTGGCCGAGCCGGTCCACCGCGGCCCGGGCCTCGTCCATGTGCCGCTGGTGCACGCCCGCGTTGTACGTCGACCACGGCTGCCAGTTCGTACCCCCGGAGGAGATCTCGAAGGCGGCGTTCGCGTTGCACTGGGCGTCGTAGGCGCAGGTGTCGTCGACCTCGGGGTGCCAGTAGTCGTTGATCTGCCAGAGGCCGCGGTCCCTGGACGGGGGCGTGTTGTTCTGGACGTTGGTCGCCGACGGGTCGCAGCTGGACTCCGCGAGGGCGACGGCGACGGCCGTCACCAGGCCGTCGCCGCGGAAGCCCGCGTTGAAGCCGGTCTGGGCGCACAGATCGCTCGACGCGGCGGACGCGGGGGAGGCGCCGGCCAGGGCGCCCGCCGCGAGCAGGAGGGACGCGAGCGCCGACACGACGGCGCGATGGGGCGCTCTGCGAGCGCGCTGCACGGTGGTCACCTGCTGGTCTCCTCAGTTGACGGCGGGGCCGGAGGTGTTGTTGACCCAGGCCCAGTCGGACCAGGTGGAGAAGCCGGTCTGCCATTTGTGGTAGACGCCGGCGCTGCTGGTTCCGAACACCTCGATGCGGCCGTCGTCGTTCACCGCCGCGGTGATCTCGGTGCCGCCGCCGCCGAAGGCGGCCCATTGGCTGTACGGGGCGTTGGGGTCGGTCTGCCAGATCTGCATGGCGGTGGTGCCGTTGATGGCGAAGACCTCGATGCGCCCGTCGGGGGTGCGCTCGGTGGTGAGCTGGGCATTGGCGGGGCCGCCGGTCGGTTCCCAGTCGGACCAGCTGCTCGGGCTGGTCTGGTACTTGTGGAAGACGCCGTTGGGGCCGGAGGCGAAGACCTCGAGGCGGCCGTCGGCGTTGTGGTCCAGGCTGAGGTCGTGTCCGCCGCCGCCGAAGTTCTGCCAGGTGGACCAGCCGCCGTTGACCGCGGTCTGGTACTGGTGCTGGAAGGTGTCGGCGCCCAGGGCGAAGACCTCGAGCCGGCCGTCGGGGGACTTCTCCATCTCGATGCGGCTGTTGGCGGGGCCGCCGCCGGTGGGCTCCCACTCGGACCAGCCGCCGTTGGGCGCGGTCTGGTACCTGTGGAAGAGGCCGGCGGGCCCGGAGGCGAAGACCTCGATGCGGCCGTCGGCGTTGGTGCCGGCCGCGATGTCGTGTCCGCCGCCGCCGAAGTTCTCCCAGCCGGACCAGCCGCCGGCGGGGCTGAGCTGGTAGCGGTGCTGGAAGACGTTGCCGTTGATGGCGAACATCTCCAGGCGTCCGTCGGCGTTCGGAGCCATCGCCAGCTCGGCGCCCGCGGGACCGCCCAGGTTCTCCCAGTCCGCCCAGCCCGCGCTCACCGAGGTCTGCCAGGCGTGGTGGACCCCGTCGGACCCGGCGGCGAACACCTCCAGCCGGCCGTCGGCCGACCGGGCCGACACCACCCGGCCCGACTCCACCGGGTGCACCACCGGAGCAGGACCGGGACCCGGCCCCTGGCCCGGGGTGCAGGGTATGTCGACACCGCGCTCTTCGAGGTAGGGCAGCGGGTCGATGCCGCCGCTGTCGCCCAGGGACGCCCACACCCTCAGGTGGAGGTGGGGGCCGCTGGACTGGCCTTCGGAGCCCATCAGCGCGATGCGCTGTCCGGCCGTGACGTGCTCACCGACCGAAACGTCCCGCTGGTACATGTGCCCGTACTCGGTCACCGTCCCGTCGGGGTGCTGGATGCGGATCCACTGGCCGTAGCCCTGGGCGGGTCCGGACGCGATCACCTCGCCGTCACCCACGGCGTGGATCGGCGTACCGTAGTTGGCGGCGATGTCGATGCCGTCGTGGCCGTTGCCGTAGTACGTGGTGATGCTGCCGATGGTCGGGCAGGACCCGGCGAAGCCGGCGGTGCGGGCCGCCGCCGGGGTGGCCGGCAGGAGTGCGGGCAGCAGGGCGGCCGCCGCCGCGAGAACCGTACGCAGCGCGCGTCGGGAACCGGGAAGCATCTGCCCTCACGCCTTCCGGAGCCGTGCGATGACGCCGTCGATGTCGCGGTTCAGCAGGTCGTGGCGGACGAAGTGGCCGCCGGGAACCTCGTACGACTCGTGCGGGATGCCGGCGCCGTCGAGCAGGCCGCGGAACTCCCGCTGCCCGGCGAGGACCTGGGTCTCGTTGACCGTGTCGAACCAGCTGACCGGATCGGGGCTGGTGCCCGCGACGAGGAAGACCCGCTTGTTGCGGTAGCTCTCGATGCGCTCCACCGGGTTGTCGGCGCTCACCCGGGCCTGGTCCCAGAAGGGGGCGCCGTAGATCGTGCCGCCGTTCAGGTCCAGGGCCGCGGCCGTGGCGTTGGCCCAGTGGCCCACGAGGCCGTTGTCGCGGCGCAGGCTGGCCGGGCCGGAGTGGGCGCTGACGGAGGCGAAGTGGCCCCAGTACTTGGCGGCGTACTTCAGCGCGCCGAAGCCGCCCATCGAGAAGCCGGCGACCGCGCGTCCGTCGTACTCGGCGAAGGTGCGGAAGTTCGCCTCGACCCACGGGAGCAGCTGGGCGATGTGGAAGGTCTCCCAGTTGCGGGGGCCGACGTTGGAGCTCACGGGGTTCGAGTACCAGCCCGCGTGGCCGCCGTCCGGCATGACCACGATGATCGGCTTGCCGGCCGTCCAGTCGCGGATGCGCTCGCGGTCGAAGGTGATGAAGTCCTGGTCCGTGCCGCCACCGTGGAAGAGGTAGAGCACGGGATAGGTGCGACCGCTCCAGTGGTAGTCGTCGGGGAGCAGCACGTTCACGGCCGGGTCCCAGCCGATGGCTTCGGTGTCGAAGCGGTAGTACCACATCCGGGGGTCGTTCTCGTTGCGGTCCACGATGCGCAGGCCGAAGCCGTCACCGGCCGCCGAGGCCGAGGTCGCGGCGGACAGGACGCCCCCGGCGCCCAGGGCCATCGCCGCCGAGAGCCCGCCGGCGGACTTGAGGATGCTCCTGCGTGTGGGGTGCTGCGCGGTCAACGGGGCCTCCCGGTCGGAAAGGTGCGGCGCCGGGTCGGCTGGCGTGACCCGGGCGCAGCCGTGTGAGCTGGCGCTTGGGAACGTAGCAACGGGCCTGCGGCCGGGGGATCCGGAACATTACGGGATGACACAGGAGGCGGGCTCGGATAGGGCTGGTGGCGGCCTGGGGCCGCCCGGGGTTCAGCCCGGTCCGTCCACGACGGGGTAGGGCACGAAGGTGCTGCTGTTCTCGTCGACCGCCAGCGTGCGGCCCAGCGGCGGTACGGCCCGCTGGGGGCAGTCCAGCCGCTCGCAGAGCCGGCAGCCCATGCCGATGGGGGTGGCGGCCGCCGCGTTGTCGAGGTCGAGGCCGTCGGAGTAGACGAGGCGGGAGGCGTGGCGGATCTCGCAGCCGAGGCCGATCGCGAAGGTCTTGCCGGGTTCGCCCCAGCCGCCGCGGTGGCGGGTGACGGCCCGGGCGGTCCACAAGTACCGCTGCCCGTCCGGCATCGCGGCGACCTGGACGTGGATGCGGCCGGGGGCGGCGAAGGCCTCGTACACGTTCCACAGCGGGCAGGTGCCGCCCGCGCGGGAGAAGTGGAAGCCCGTGGCGGACTGCCGCTTGGACATGTTCCCGGCGCGGTCCACCCGGACGAAGGAGAAGGGCACCCCGCGCAGCCGGGGCCGCTGGAGGGTGCTGAGACGGTGGCAGACGGTCTCGTAGCCGAGCCCGAAGTGGTCGGACAGCCGCTCGATGTCGTAGCGGAACTCCTCGGCGGCCGTGTGGAAGGCGCGGTACGGGAGGACGAGCGCGGCGGCGAAGTAGTTGGCGATGCCGATCCGGGCCAGGGCGTGGGCGGGGGAGCCCGGCGCGAAGTCCTCGGCCGCCTGTCGGTCCAGCTCGTCGCCGTACTCCAGCAGGGCCAGCTGGGTGGCCATCCGGAACGCCCGCTGGCCGGGCCGGAGGCGGCCGGACAGGTGCAGCACCCTGGCCCGGTCGTCGAAGTGGTGCAGCCGGTCGGACCCGGCCGCCAGCCGGACCCCGTGGCGGTCGGCGAGCCGCTCGGACAGCACGCGCAGGACGTCCCCGCGGCGGATGCCGACCTTGTGGGCGAGGCCCTCGGCGGCGAGGTCGCTGTCGTGGAGGTAGTTCTGGCGCCGGTAGAAGAACTCGCGGATCTCCTCGTGGGGCGAGCGCGGTACGGCGGGTCCGCCGCCGCGGCCGTCCGCCGTCTCCGCGAGCCGCTCGGACAGCAGTTGGCCGCGCCGCCCCAGGTCCAGCAGCACGGCGGCGACCGCCGGCATCCGGGTGGCCAGTTCGGCCAGGTCCGAGGGGGAGACGCGGGCCTGCGCGATCTCACCGGCGAGCGCCTCGCGCAGGTCGGCCACGAGCCGGCTGGTGTCGCGCTCGGAGAAGAAACCGGGGTCGACCCCGAACGCCTCGGTCAGGCGGAGCAGCACCGGGACGGTGAGCGGGCGCGAGTCGTGTTCCATCTGGTTGAGGTAGCTGGCCGAGATGCCGAGGACCCGGGCCAACTCCACCTGACTCATCCGCCGCTCCTCGCGCAGCCGCCGCAGCCGCGCTCCCGCGTACGTCTTCCCCACCGCACCCCTCCGCCGTCGGCCGGGCTTCAGGGTACGCGGGAAATTCCCGCCGCCGGCCTTCGCAAGCTTGGCAAAAACGCCGTGGAAGATGCGCAGAACTTGGCAGTCGGCCCTGCTTGAGGGCACTGCGTGCCACTGCCAGAGTCGGTCCTGCGGCCAGCCGGACTCGGCAACCACCGGCCGCGACCCCTCTGTTCAGGCACGCCGTGCCCATGCCCCGTCATGGCCTGTGCGTGCCCTGGCAGTTCAGGCAACCGATGGAGACGGTGACAGTCATGACAGAGGCGAACACGGCCACCGCGGCGGCGCAGCAGCTCGAGCGGAGCTGGGCGGCCGACCCGCGATGGGCCGGGATCGAGCGCACCTACGGCGCCCTGGACGTGGTGCGGCTCTCCGGCAGCGTCCGCGAGGAGCACACCCTGGCCCGGCGCGGCGCCGAGCGCCTGTGGCGCCAGCTCCACGAGCTGGACTACGTCCACGCCCTCGGCGCGCTGACCGGCGGCCAGGCCGTCCAGCAGGTACGGGCCGGGCTCCAGGCCATCTACCTCTCCGGCTGGCAGGTCGCCGCCGACGCCAACCAGGCCGGGCACACCTACCCCGACCAGAGCCTGTACCCGGTCAACTCGGTGCCGCAGGTGGTGCGCCGGATCAACAACGCGCTGCTGCGCGCCGACCAGATCGCCACCGCCGAAGGCGGCAACGACGCGACGGACTGGCTCGCCCCGATCGTCGCGGACGCCGAGGCCGGCTTCGGCGGCCCGCTCAACGCCTTCGAGCTGACCAAGGCCATGATCGCGGCCGGCGCGGCCGGCATCCACTACGAGGACCAGCTGGCCTCCGAGAAGAAGTGCGGCCACCTCGGCGGCAAGGTCCTCGTCCCCACCTCCCAGCACATCCGCACCCTCAACGCCGCCCGCCTCGCCGCCGACATCGCCGGCGTCCCGACCGTGATCATCGCCCGCACGGACGCCCTCGCCGCGAACCTCCTGACCAGCGACGTGGACGAGCGCGACGCACGCTTCACCACCGGCGAGCGCACCGCCGAGGGCTTCTACCGCGTGCGCGGCGGCATGGACCCGGTCATCGCACGCGGTCTGGCCTACGCCCCGTACGCCGACCTGATCTGGGTCGAGACCGGTACCCCGGACCTGGCCCAGGCCCGCGAGTTCGCCGAGGCGATCCACGCGCGGTACCCCGACCGGATGCTGGCCTACAACTGCTCCCCGTCCTTCAACTGGAAGGCGGCGCTGGACGACGACCAGATCGCCAAGTTCCAGCGGGAACTGGGCGCCATGGGCTACCGCTTCCAGTTCATCACCCTGGCCGGCTTCCACTCCCTCAACCACGGCATGTTCGACCTCGCCCGCGGCTACGCCGAGCACGGCATGACCGCCTACGTCGACCTCCAGGAACGCGAGTTCGCCTCCCAGGCCCAGGGCTTCACGGCCGTCAGGCACCAGCGCGAGGTCGGCACCGGCTACTTCGACCTGGTCTCCACCGCCGTCAACCCCGCCTCCTCCACCACGGCGCTCTCCGGCTCCACCGAGGAAGAGCAGTTCCACTGACCGGCCGGCGCCCGCGCCCCGCCCCTTCCCGTCAGGAGACCCGCATGTCCACCACCGCACCCACCACGCCCGACGCCCACACCCGCCACCTCGTACGCCGCCAGGAGGACCCGTCATGAGCGCTGCCGTCCGCAGGGTCGGGGTCGTCGGCGGCGGGCAGATGGGCGCCGGGATCGCCGAGGTCTGCGCACGCGCCGGCCTCGACACGGTGGTCTGCGAGGCCGGCGCCACCGCGGCCCGGGCGGCCCGCGAACGCGTGGCCGTCTCCCTCGAACGGGCGGTCCAGCGCGGCAAACTGGACCGGATCTCCGCAGAGGACGCCCTGGCCCGCCTCGTCTTCTCCGGCAGCCTCGACGACCTCGCCGACCGGCAGCTCGTCATCGAGGCCGTCACCGAGGGCGCCCGGGTCAAGACGGAGACCTTCGCCGCCCTCGACAAGATCGTGGAGGATCCGGCGGCCGTCCTCGCCACCAACACCTCCTCCCTGCCCGTGATGTGCCTGGGGATGGCCACAGGCCGCGCCGACCGGGTGGTGGGGCTGCACTTCTTCAACCCCGTCCCCGTCCTGCCCCTGGTGGAGATCGTCTCCTCGCTCCACACCACCGCCGACACCCTGGCGACCGTGGAGGCCTTCGCCCGGGACGCCCTGGGCAAGACGGTCATCCGCTCGCAGGACCGGGCCGGATTCGTCGTCAATGCCCTGCTGATCCCCTATCTGCTTTCGGCCATTCGCATGGCCGAGTCCGGCTATGCCACCGCCGCCGACGTCGACGCGGGCATGGAACTGGGCTGCGCCCACCCGATGGGACCGCTCAAGCTCGCCGACCTGATCGGACTCGACACCGTCGCCGCCATCGCGCAGTCCCTCTACGACGAGTTCAAGGAACCCCTCTACGCCCCGCCCCCACTGCTCCGGCGCATGGTCCAGGCGGGCCGGCTGGGCCGCAAGAGCGGCCGCGGGTTCCACACGTACGACCGGGGCCGATGAGGGGCCCCGGTCCGCCGCCGGGCTGAGGGGCCCGGCTGCGCGCGGTGGGCGGGGGCGGGCGGAGTGGTGTCCGCCGCGCCCCCGCCGGCCGTCCGCGATGTGGACATCGCCCTGAACTCCGCGAGGCCACCGTCTAGTCTGGCCGGGCAGCTGGTTCGCCCCGTCAGCCAGGCGGGATGCGTCGTAAGAGGGAACCCGGTGGGAATCCGGGACTGCCCCGCAGCGGTGAGCGGGAACGACCGCCGTCATACGCACTGGATCCGTCCGGGTCCGGGAAGCGACGGCCAGTAGGTGCCCGCCGGGAGACCGGCAGGCGTGCCCGCGAGTCCGAAGACCTGCCCGTTGCCCGCGCGCGACCGATCGTGCGCGGACATCCCGGTGACCTCGTGGGCGGGTCGGCGTGCACAGCAGGCGGGCATCCGCGCGTACCCCCAGAGATACGCGGCCGGCGGTCCGACCGGTCCGGCACCCCTTCGCGCCTCCGCTCCCGTCACCGGGGCCACAGGAGTAACTCGCGAAGGAGAGTTCCGTGACCCCCGAGTCCACAGCCGCGGCAGCACGAGCCACTGTGTACGGATACCCCCGCCAGGGAGGTGACCGGGAACTGAAGAAGGCCGTCGAGGGCTACTGGAAGGGCGGCGTCAGCGCCGGAGCCCTCCACGAGACCGCCCGCGAACTGCGCCGCGCGAACTGGCGGCAGCTGGCCGACGCCGGCATCACCGAAGTGCCGACCGGCGACTTCTCGTACTACGACCACGTGCTGGACACCAGCGTGATGGTCGGCGCCGTCCCCGCCCGCCACCGCGCCGCCGTCGAAGCGGACGCGCTCGACGGCTACTTCGCCATGGCCCGCGGCACCCAGGAGGTGGCGCCCCTGGAGATGACCAAGTGGTTCGACACCAACTACCACTACCTCGTCCCCGAACTCGGCCCGGACACCGCCTTCACGGCCGACTCCACGAAGCAGGTGGCCGAACTCGAAGAGGCCCTCGCACTCGGCCACACGGCGCGCCCGGTCCTCGTCGGGCCGGTCACCTACCTGCTCCTGGCCAAGCCCGCCCCTGCCGCAGCCCCCGGCTTCGATCCGCTCACCCTGCTGGACCGGCTGCTCCCGGTGTACGCGCGGATCCTCGCCGACCTGCGCGCCGCCGGCGCCGCCTGGGTGCAGCTGGACGAGCCCGCCCTGGTGCAGGACCGGACCCCCGCCGAGCTGAACGCCGCCGCCCGCGCCTACCGCGAGCTCGGCGGCCTGACCGACCGGCCCCGGCTGCTCGTGGCCTCGTACTTCGACCGGCTCGGCGAAGCCCTCCCGGTGCTGGCCAAGGCCCCCGTCGAAGGCCTCGCCCTCGACTTCACCGGGCCCGCCGCCCCGAACCTCGCCGACCTCGCGGCCGTCGGCGGCCTGCCCGGCAAGCGCCTCGTCGCGGGCGTGGTCAACGGCCGCAACATCTGGATCAACGACTACGAGAAGTCCCTGGGCACCCTCGCGACCCTCCTCGGACTCGCCGGCCGGGTCGACGTCGCCGCCTCCTGCTCGCTGCTCCACGTACCGCTGGACGCCGCGGCCGAGCGGGACACCGATCCGCAGATCCGCCGCTGGTTCGCCTTCGCCCGCCAGAAGGCCGCCGAGATCGCCACCCTGGCCCGCGCCCTCACCCGGGGCACCGACACGATCGCCGCCGAACTGGCCGCGAACCGCGCCGATCTCGCGTCCCGCGCGAACTCCGCGCTCACCCGCGACCCCGGGGTACGGGCCAGAGCGGCGGCCGTCACCGACACCGACGCCCGCCGCAGCGAGCCGTACCCCCGGCGGGCCGCCGCCCAGCGCGCGCACCTGGGCCTGCCCCTGCTCCCCACGACGAGCATCGGCTCCTTCCCGCAGACCGCCGACCTGCGCACGGCCCGCGCCGAGCTGCGCTCGGGAGCCCTCGACCGGGCCGGGTACGAGGAGCGGATCAAGGCGGAGATCCGGGCGGTCGTCGCCTTCCAGGAGAAGGCCGGCCTCGACGTGCTCGTGCACGGCGAGCCCGAGCGCAACGACATGGTCCAGTACTTCGCCGAGCGGCTCACGGGCTTCCTCGCCACCCGGCACGGCTGGGTGCAGTCCTACGGCACCCGCTACGTCCGCCCGCCGGTCCTCGCCGGCGACGTCTCCCGCCCCGCGCCGATGACGGTGCGCTGGACCACCTACGCGCAGGCGCAGACGGGCCGCCCGGTCAAGGGGATGCTGACCGGCCCCGTCACCATGCTCGCCTGGTCCTTCGTACGCGACGACCAGCCGCTCGGCGACACCGCCCGCCAGGTGGCCCTCGCCCTGCGCGACGAGGTGGCGGACCTGGAGGCCGCGGGGACCGCCGTCATCCAGGTCGACGAGCCGGCCCTGCGGGAGACCCTCCCGCTACGGTCCTGCGGCCGTGCGGAGTACCTGGACTGGGCCACCGGGGCCTTCCGGCTCACCACCGGCGGCGCCCTTCCGCGGACCCAGATCCACACGCACATGTGCTACGCGGAGTTCGGCGACATCGTCGGGGCCATCGACGCCCTGGACGCCGACGTCATCAGCCTGGAGGCCGCCCGCTCGCACATGCGGGTCGCGGACGAACTGGCCGGCGCGGGCTACCCGCGCGAGGTCGGCCCCGGGGTCTGGGACATCCACTCGCCCCGGGTCCCCTCCACCGCGGAGGCGGCCGCCCTCCTGCGCAGGGGGCTCGAGGCCGTACCGGCCGAGCGGCTCTGGGTGAACCCGGACTGCGGCCTCAAGACGCGCGGCTGGACGGAGACGAGGGCCTCCCTGGAGAACCTCGTGGAAGCGGCCCGGCAGGTGCGCGCGGAGGTCTCCGCCGAGACGGCGTGACGGCCTGACGGCCTGAAGCGGCCGGCCGGGGCGGGCGAACGGGCCCGCCCCGGCCGGCTGGTGCGGGCCCCGCCGCCCCCGTCAGTCCCGCGCCGCCGGAGCCGTCCGCGCGAAGTGCCGGGCGGTGGGCACCAGCGCCGCGGCGGCCGGTACGAGGAAGCAGGCGGCGGCGCAGACGGCGAGGACGGCCGTGACCCCGAAGGCCTCGACGGCCGGGGCGATCAGGGCCAGCCCGACCGGCGCCAGGCCGTAGGACACGAGGAAGTCCAGTGAGGAGACGCGGGCCAGCTTGCCCGGGTCGACCTCGCGCTGGGTGGCCGTGAACCAGGGCACGTTGAACAGTTCTATGCCGATCCCGGCGACGGCGTACGCGGCGACGACCACGAGCGGGTGCACGGGCAGCATCAGGCTCAGCGGCGCGAAGCCGTACGCGGCCAGCCCGGCGAAGGCGGCCCAGCCCTGCGAGCGCGGCCGGAGGCGGGCCATGACCAGGGCCCCCGCGAGCGCGCCCACGGTGTAGGCGGTCACGGCCGCGGCCAGCACCCACTCGGTGCCGTAGCGGTCCCGGCTGATCAGCGGCAGGGCGACGCTGGTGGCGGAGTAGCCGAGCGCGATGACGGCGGCGAGGGCGGAGAGTCCGGCGAGGAACCAGGGGTGGCGGCGTGCCTCGCGTATCCCCTCCAGGAACTCGGCGCGGAAGCCGGCGCGCGGGGCGGGCGGCCCGTCCGCCGGGTCCGGGGCGGCGGCGTTGCCCTTGCCCTTGCCCTTGCCCTTGCCCTTGCCCGGGACGAGCGCGGCGACCAGCCAGAGCAGCGCGATGCCGAGGAGCAGCGTCCGGACGTCGAGGAAGGCGGCGAGCAACGCCGTCAGGGCGGGCCCGGCGAGCGTGCAGCCGCGTACGGCCATGGTCATGGCGGCGTTGGCCTGCTGGCGGCGCCCGGGGTCGACGGTCTCGGCGACGAGCGCCTGGAACGCCGGGCGGCAGGCGCCCTGTCCGGCGCCCGCGAGGGCGGCGGCGGCCGTCATCAGGACGACGGAGCGGCCGAGTCCGGCGGCGAGCAGCGGCGCGGCGGCCGCCGCCGCGAGGGCCGACCACAGGACGGCCGCGCGGCGGGAGTGCCGGTCGGCCAGGACGCCGCCGACGGCGACGGCGGCGAGGAAGCCGACGGTGCGCGCGGCGAGGACCAGGCCGAGGCCGGCCGCGCCGAGGTCGCGGTGCAGTACGGCGAGCCCGAGGACGAAGGGCAGGGCCCAGGTCGCGAGGCCGGAGGCGGTGGTACCCGCCCACAGCCGCAGGAACGAGGTGTCGCGCAGGACCGAACGCGGGGGCGGGGCAGGGCTCTTGGCCGTCGTCGGCAGGGGTGTGGTGGCCACGGTGTCGTTGCTCCCAGGGGGGTGGGGGAGGCGGCCGGAGGACCGCCCCGATGTGGTTAATGAAAATGATTACCATTACAGTACCCTTCGAACGCGGCACTCCTGCCCGGTGCACGACAACACCCACGCCCGCCCTCCCAGACCGGAGAACCCATGCGCCACCCCGCCCGCCTCGGTATCGCCCTCACCCTCGCCCTCGCCACCGCGGGCTGCTCCACGGCAGCCGGCGACGGCTCCAGAGCCGCCCCCGGGCCGACTGCGGAGGCGGCCTCCGTCGCCAGCTGCGGCCAGCCGCTCTCCTTCGCCCGGCCTCCGGAGCGGACCGTGGCCCTGGACCAGACCTCGACCGAGACCCTGCTCGAACTGGGGCTCCAGGACCGGATGGCGGGAACCGCCAACCTCAAGACGAAGATGCCCGCGCCCTACGAGGCGGCGTACGCCAAGATCCCGGTCATCGCCCCCAAGATCGCCACCGGCGAGCAACTTCGGGCCGCCACCCCCGACTTCGTCGTCGCCGGCTCCGCCGACCTCTTCACCAAGGACCGGGCCGGCACCCGCGAGGAGCTGTCCGCCCTCAAGGTCCCCACCTTCGTCAGCGCAGTGGACTGCCCCCGGCAGAACCCGGCCGGCAAGACCCCCTTCGAGCTGCTCTTCTCCGACTACGAGAACCTGGGCAGGATCTTCGGCGCCGGGGAACGGGCGGGCAGGCTGGCCGCCGACCAGCGCGCCGCCGTCGCCAGGGCCGGGGAGAACGCCTCCAGGGTTCCCCGGGGCGCGGACCAGCCCACCGTGGTCTACCTCTACTCCGTCTTCAACGGCATGCCGTACGTGGCCGGCAAGAGCGGCCTGCCCAGCGAGATGAGCCGGATCGTGGGTGCGAAGAACGCCTTCGACGACGTGGACGAGGACTGGCCCGAGGTGTCCTGGGAGGAAGTCGCCAAGCGCGACCCGGACTTCATCGTGATCGGCGACCTCTCCGAGCGCGGGCGGCCCGGCGACAGCGCCGCCGAGAAGCGCGCCGCCATGACCCAGCACCCGGTGATCTCCCAGCTGGGCGCGGTGCGCGAGCGCAGGATCCTCGAGGTGCCGGGCATCGAACTGGACCCATCGGTGCGCTCCGTGCACGCCCTGGGGCTGCTGGCGGCCGGCATGAAGGACCTCGGGTATGTCCGCTGACCCGGCCACCCGCAGCGGCCCGGCGGAGCTGCTGCCTCCGGCGGATCCGCTGCCTGCGGCGGACCTGCTGCCTCCGGCCGACGCCCGGCTGCCGGGGGAACCCCCGCCGACCGTGGACCTCCTGCTTCCGGCGGCCCGCGGCCGGTCGGTGACGGCCGGATCCGCCACCGGCCCTCCCCGGCCGGCCCGGTCCCCGGCCGCCCGGGCGGTGCTCTTCCTGCTCTGCGCGGCCGCCCTCGCCGGCTCGGTGGCGGCGGCCGTACGCGTCGGCACCGCCGACGTGGGCTGGAGCGGCCTCGCCCGGGTCCTCGGAACCCGTCTCGGCCTGGCCGTTGAGCCGCTGCCCCCGCTGCTGGACTCCCTCGTCTGGGACCTGCGGCTGCCGCGCGTACTGATGGCCGGCCTCGTCGGCGCCTCGCTCGCCGTGTGCGGCGCGGTGCTCCAGGCGGTCACCCGCAACGCGCTCGCCGACCCCTACCTGCTCGGCGTCTCCTCGGGGGCGTCGGCGGGCGCCGTCGCGGTGGTCGTGCTCGGGGTGGGCGCGGGCGTGCTCGGGGTCACCGGCGGTGCGCTCGCCGGCGCGCTGCTCGCCTTCGGCGCGCTCCTGCTGCTGCTCCGGCGCACGGGCCTGGACTCCGTACGCATCGTCCTGACCGGTGTGGTCGTCGGCCAGCTCTTCACCGCGCTGACCTCCCTCGTCCTGATGGCCTCGGCGGACGCGGACACCACGCGGGCCGTCACCCACTGGCTGCTCGGCTCGATGGCGCCGGCCCGCTGGAACACCGTCGTGGTCTGCGCGATCGTCACCCCCCTGGGGCTGGCGGCCGCCTGGCTGTGCTCGAACGCCCTCGACGGACTCGCCTTCGGTGCCGACACCGCCGCGTCCCTGGGGATCGGCGTACGGCGCACCCGGATGCTGCTGCTCGTGGTCACGGCCACGCTGACGGCCGTCGCGGTGGCCACCGTCGGCGCCATCGGCTTCGTCGGCCTGATCGTCCCGCACGGGGTGCGCTTCCTCGTCGGACCGGTGCACCGGGTGCTCCTGCCGTACGCGGCGCTCGCGGGCGCGGTGTTCCTGATGTGGACGGACGCGCTGGCGCGGATCGCCTTCGCACCCCGGGAGGTTCCCGTGGGCGTGATCACCGCCCTGCTCGGCGTACCGCTCTTCCTGCTCGTCCTGCGCAGGAGGGGGGAGCTGTGAGGATCAGCGCCGAAGGGCTGAGCTGGTCGGTGGCGGGCACGCCGGTCGTACGCGGCGTCAGCCTGGACATCGCCCCCGGCGAGACGGTCGGTCTGCTCGGGCCCAACGGCTCGGGCAAGTCCTCGCTGCTGCGTTGCCTGGCCGGCCTGCGCGCCCCCGACGCGGGCACCGTCCGGTACGACGGCGTGTCCGTACGGGACTGGAGCGCGCGCCGGACCGCCCGCCACGTCGCCTTCGTCGAACAGGACGCGGGCGCCGACAGCGATCTGCGGGTCGCCGACGTCGTGGGCCTGGGCCGGACCCCGTTCCGCGACCGCTGGCGCGGACCGGACCCCGCGGACCGGGCGGTGGTCGCCGCCGCGCTGGAACGCGTCGGACTCACCGCGCTCGCCGGCCGCTCCTGGCGGGCGCTCTCCGGCGGCGAGCGACAGCGCGCGCACATCGCCCGCGCGCTGGCCCAGCAGCCGTACGGGCTCCTCCTCGACGAACCCACCAACCACCTCGACGTCAGGCACCAGCTGGAACTGATGGAGCTGCTGACCGGCGCCGGCCGGACGGTCCTGGTCGCCCTGCACGACCTCTCGCTCGCCGCCCGGTACTGCGACCGGCTGCTGCTCCTGCACCACGGCCGCCTGACCGCATCCGGCACCCCCGCCGCCGTCCTGACCGCCGAACGCCTCGCCGAGGTCTTCGAGGTGGACGCCGAACTCACCACCGACACCCTGGGCCACCCCGCCGTCACCTACCGCGGGCCGCTCGCCGCCCCGGCACCGGCCCCGGCCCCCCGATCCGCCCCGTGAAAAGGAAACCCGTGAACCGCACCACCTCCACCACCCACACCTCCACCACCCCCATCACCTCCACCCCCTCCGCCCCGACCGTCGACGCGCTCGTCGAGGCCGTCCTCGCGGGCGAACACGGCCCGCTCCCCTCCGGTCTCGTCGCGACCAGCGTGTTCTGGATCCACCACGGCACCCGCCTGGCCGGCGGCGACACCACCTACCTCAACCAGTACGTCCTGGTCCGCCTCGGCGGCTCCTTCGGCGGCTGCGCCTTCGAGCCCGGGGAGATCGACCCCGCGATCTGCCGCGACTCCTCCGGTACCCCGCTCGACGTCCTGCTGCGCGAGGCCCCGCGCCCGCTGCGGATCGCCGCCCTCGACGCCTACCTCGGCGAGACCCGCCCGCACCACGCGGCCGCGGCGGCGGGCGAGGCCGAGCCCGTCACCCTGCCCGCCGGTACCCCGGAAGTCCGGGCCGGGGCCCGGGACGCGGCCATCGCCGGCCTGCTCGACATCCCGCAGGGCGCCAGGGTCGGCCTCATCGGCGTGGTCAACCCGCTGGTCGCGGCGATCCGCGAGCGCGGAGGCGAGCCGCTGCCCTGCGACTTCAACCTCAAGACCACCCAGTGGGGCGACCCCGTCACCGACGACATGCACGAGGTGCTGGACCGTGCCGAGGCCGTCGTCGCCACCGGGATGACCCTGAGCAACGGCTCGTTCGACACCATCCTGGAGCGCTGCCGGTCCCGGGGCGTCCCGCTGGTCGTCTACGCGCAGACGGGCAGCGCCGTGGCCCGCGCCTTCCTCGGCTCGGGAGTGACCGCGCTCTCCGCAGAACCGTTTCCCTTCTCCCAGTTCAGCGCCGACGAGACGGTCCTGTACCGCTACCGGACGGCGGACGGCGCGTGATCCCCACCGCCCGCCCCGCCGCACCCGCCACCCTCCCCGCCGGCACCGGGCACGCCCCCTGCCACCACGGCGAGATCCTCCAGGGCGTCTTCCTCGACGGCGCCGGCCGCCGGTGCGCCGGCCTGGTCACCCTCCCCATGGCCGGCCCCGGCAGCCGCGCCCGGTTCCGCCGGTGGCCCGGCACCTCCCCGCAGGCGCTCACCGTCGTACCCGCCGACCGTACGAAGGCCGCGCGCGCCGCGGCCCTCGCGGTGGCGGAATGCGCGGAGCGGACCGGCCGGCCGCCCTGCGGCGGGGAGTTGCGGCTCACCGGTGACATCCCGGTGGGCCTGGGCATGGGCAGCTCCACCAGCGACGTGATCGCCACCGTGCGGGCGGTCGCGGACTCGTACGGGCTGCGGCTGCCGCCGGACACGGTGGCCCGGCTCGCCGTACGCGCGGAACAGGCCTGCGACCCGCTGATGCTGGACCGCCGCCCGGTGCTGTTCGCCCAGCGGGAGGGCCGGGTCCTGGAGGTCCTCGGCCCGGCCCTGCCGCCGCTGGTCGTGGTGGGCTGCGCCCTCGGCGGGGGCGCGCCCGTGGACACCCTGACCCTGCCCGCCCCCACACCCGCCGAGGCCGACGCCGGCGAGGTACGGGCCTTCGAGCGGCTGCGCGCGCTGCTGCGCCGGGCGGTGGCCACCGGCGACGTACGGCTGCTCGGCGAGGTGGCCACCGCCAGCGCCTGGCGCGGCCAACGGGCCCTCTGCCACCCGGAGTTCGACGCCCTGACGGGCATCGCCCGGCGGGTCGGCGCGGCCGGCGTGCAGATCGCGCACAGCGGAGCGGTGGCGGGCCTGCTCTTCGACCCGGCCGCGCCGGGCCTGCGCCGCCGGGTGCGCGGCTGCCTGCACGCCCTGGACGCCCACGGCATCCCCGCCACCCGGACCTTCACCACCACCGAGGAGATCCCCCATGGACCAGCACATCGCGGAGTCGATCGGCCGGCCGGACCTGGTCCGGCTCGACGACGGGCTCGTCTGCCTGCGCTTTGAGACGATGAAGGTGGTCTCCGCCCTCGCGGCGGTACGCCACCTGCTGGACACCGGTGCGGTGCGCCGGGGGGACACCCTGCTGGACAGCTCCAGCGGCATCTACGCCTACGCCCTCGCCCTGGCCTGCCACCGCCACGGCATGCGGTGCCACATCGTCGGCTCGACGACGGTGGACCGCACGCTGCGCACCCAGCTCGCCGTACTCGGCGCGACGCTGGAGCGGATGGAGCCGTGCAGCGACCTCAAGCTCGACCAGAAGCGGCGCGTGGAGCGGATCCACGAGATCCTCGCCGAGCACCCCGAGTACCACTGGATGCGGCAGTACCACGACGACATCCACTACCTCGGCTACCGGGCCGTCGCCGACCGGATCCGCGAGGCCACCGGCGCCACCGGGCTCACCCTCGTCGGCGGGGTCGGCTCGGGCGCCTCCACCGGCGCCCTCGCCCGCTACCTGCGCGAGGGATCCGAGGGGCCGGACGATGTGGAACTCGTCGGCGTGCAGCCGTACGGCAGCGTCACCTTCGGCTCCGAACACGTCGCCGACCCCGAGATCATCATCGCCGGGATCGGCAGCTCCATCCCCTTCGGCAACGTCGCGCACGAGCTGTACGACACCCTGCACTGGATCTCCTTCGACGCGGCCCTCGCCGGCAGCGTCGACCTGCTGCGGCGGCACGCGGTCTTCGCGGGCCTGTCCACCGGCGCCGGCTACCTCGCCGCCCGCCACGAACACGGGCGCGACCCCGGGCGGACGGTCCTCTTCATCGCCGCCGACACCGGCCACCGCTACGCCGACTCGGTCTACGCCCGGCACCGCGAGGCCGCCCGGCTCGCGGACCTCGCCCCGCGCGAGGTCACCGACCGGAGCGAGCTGGACCTGCCCTGGTCCCGCATGCGCTGGAACCGCGCCCCGGCCCCCTTCAGGGCCGCAGGGAGCGGGCGGTGAGGTGGGAGAGCTGGTGGGAGACGCCCTGGAGGAGGGTGGTGTGGGGCTTCCAGCCCAGGACGGCCGCGGCCTTGGAGCGGTCGGCGAGGGTGGCGTCCACGTCGCCCGCCTGGGCGGGCAGCCGGTCGACCGGCACCGCGTGCCCGGTCAGCTCCTCGACGGTGGACAGCAGGTCGAGCACGCTGGTGCTGACGCCGGCCCCGACGTTGAGCACCGTCGTGTCGAGCGGACCGGTCGCGGCGGCGAGGGCGGCGCCGACGACGTCACCGACGTACGTGAAGTCACGCGTGTGGCTGCCGTCCCCGTAGAGGTTCAGCCGCGGTCCCCCCAGCGCCGCCGTCAGGGCGCGGCCGATCAGCATGTCGGGTCGCTGGCGGGGCCCGTAGACGGTGAACAGGCGCAGCGCGACCGCGGTGACCGTGGACGCGGCCTGGCGGGCGTGGGCCAGGCAGAGCTGTTCTCCGGCGAGCTTGCTCACCGCGTAGGGGGACTCGGGGCACGGCGCCGTCTCCTCGTCGGTGGCGCCGCCGCTGTTCCCGTAGACGCTGGAGGAGGAGGCGTAGACGAGGCGGGGCACACGGGCGTCCTCGCAGGCCGACGCCACCCGTTCGGTGGCGAAGACGTTGCACGCCGTGTACTCGGCGAACCGCTCGCCCCAGGAGCCGCGGACCCCCGGCAGGGCGGCCAGGTGGAAGACCGCGTCGGCCCGCCGGAACAGGGGCACGAGCGGGGAGGTCCTCAGGTCGGCCGTCACGAAGGTGAAGTTCGGGTCGTCGAGGACGTGGCCCAGGTTGGCCGCCGCGGCCGGGTCGCGCAGAGGGGTGCGGCGGTCCACGCCGACCACGGAGATCCCGTCGGCGAGGAGGGATTCGACGAGGTGCGAGCCGATGAAGCCGGCGGCGCCCGTGACGACCGCCCTGGACAGGGTCAGGCCCTGGTCCGCCGTACTGTGCATGAACTTCCCCCAAGTGGTGGGTCGTCGAGGACGGCAGTGCCCTTCGGGCGCCGGTGGTCAAGGGGTGCCTAGGCCCGCCAGCACCAGGTCGGCCCGGCGGCGCCAGGTGTAGCGCTCCAGGAACTGCCGCCGGGCCTCTTCGCCGAGCGCCTTGCGCAGGCTCCCGTCGTCGACGAGCTCGACGAGGGCGTCGGCCCAGGCCTGCGGAGCGTCGGACGGGCGCAGCAGGCAGTTGACGCGGTCCTCCAGTACCTCGCGCAGGACAGGGAGGTCCGAGGCGACGATGGCGCGGCCGTGCGCCATGTACTCGAACAGCTTCATCGGGGAGGTCCAGCGGCCGATCTCGTCGAGTCGGCCCCAGGTGTACACCTTGGGCTGGTGGGGGGCGAGGACCACGTCGAAGAGGGGGAAGTAGCCGGGGAGGGCGGAGGGCGGCCGGTGCCCGTGGAAGTACACGTTCGGGTGCGGGCAGGGCTCCTCCCAGCGGGCCCGGTCCTCGGCCGTGCCGCCGACCAGGTGGAAGTCGAAGCCGGGGAGCCGGCCGGCGAGGTCGAGGATGAGGTCGATGCCGCGCCCGTCGTAGAGGTGTCCGACGTAGCCGATCCTCGGCGCGTGCGGGCGGCCGGGCAGCGCCGGTGTGTCGACCGTCGCGTGGGGGTCCGGCGGATCGGCGCAGTCGGGGGCGACCTGGATCGGCAGCCCGCCCAGGTCCTCGTACGCCTCCTGGAGGTCGAGGGCGAGGCGGTGGGTGATGACCACGACCCGCGCGAGCCGGGGCGCGCCGAGCAGGGCGCGTTCGGTGCCCGGGGGGAGGTCCCTGCGCAGCTGGTGGACCTCGTAGACGAAGGGGGCGAGGTCGGCGGTCGCCGTGAGGCTGTAGGGGTCGCGGGCGTAGATCAGGTCGGGGGCGCCGTCACCGGTCAGCAGGTCGCGGATGCGTTCCCCGCGTGCGCGGTAGCCGTCCGGGGTGTAGTCGGGGGCGGGGACCAGCCGGATCGGGAAGCGGTGCCGGACGCCGTAGTAGGCGTACGGGTCTTCGTCCGTGTAGGTGCCGGGCAGGGAGTAGAGCGTGACCTCGTGCCCGGCGTCGGTGAACGCGTCGCACATCCGCATGACGTGGACGCCGTTGGCGAAGAAGGAGGGGATGCTCCCGCCGTGCAGGTAAGCGATGCGCATGGGTCTCCTCGGGGTGGGACGCGGATGGTCGAGGGTGGGCCGTACGCGTCTCACCAGCGCACCGGCAGGGTGCGCGGGGCCCGGGTGATCTGGCCGCGCTTCCATTGCGCCGGGCCCGCCGCGCGGAGCGTCGGAAGGCGGACCACCAGCGCGGCCAGGGCCTCCTGGAGCTGGACGCGGGCCAGCTGCGCCCCGACGCAGAAGTGGGCGCCGTAGCCGAAGGCCAGGTGCGCCGGAGCGGCCCGGGTGAGGTCGAGCAGGTCGGGCGCGGGATGGACGTCCTCGTCGTGGTTGGCCGAGGAGGTGAGGGGGATCACCGCCTCGCCCTCCTTGATCTCCACCCCGCCCAGCACCACGTCCCGCGTGGCGACCCGGAGGTTGGCGCCGACGGTGGCCTGCCCGTAGCGCAGCAGCTCCTCGACGGCGGCCGGGACCAGTTCCGGGTCGCGGCACAGCAGTTCGTAGCGCTCGGGCCGGTCCAGCAGCAGGTGGACCAGGCCGGCCAGCCGGTCGGCGGTGGTTCCGTAGCCGCCCGCGAGCAGCACGATGCAGAACGAGATCAGCTCGCCCTCGCTCAGCCGGTCGCCCTCGTCGCGTGCCGCGATCAGCACGCTCAGCATGTCGTCGCCGGGACGGGCGCGTTTGGCGGCCACGAGGTCGGTGAGGTAGCCGGTCATGTCGTCCACGGCGGCGATCACCTCGGCGTCCGGCAGGGCGGTGACGCTGCGCAGCGCGTCGTTCCAGGCGTCCAGCTGATCGCCGTCGAGCCGGGGCGTCCCCAGCAGGTCGCAGATCACGGTCAGCGGGAGCGGCCGGGTGAAGTGCGCGACGAGATCGGCGTGGCGCGGCCGGCGCTCCATGCCGTCCAGCAACTGGCCGGCCAGCAGCGCGATGCCGCCGCGCATCGCCTCCGCCCGGCGTCCGCTGAGGGCGGGCGCGACGAGCCTGCGCAGCCGGGAGTGCTCGGGCGGGTCGGCGGCGAGGATCGACTCCGGCAGGGTGGTCGTGCGGTTGATCCTCGGCCCCTCGCCCCTGGTCGCCCGGGCGCGGCTGAAGCAGGGCTCCGCCAGGACCCGGCGGACGTCGGCGTGCCGGGTCACCAGCCACGCGGGGTCACCGCTGGGCAGCCGCACCCGGATGACCGGGGCGTTCTGGCGCAGTTCGGCGAACTCGGGCATCGGGTCGAGCCCGTCCCGGTGGGGGAAGGGGAACGCCCGTATCTCTTCTGCCTGGTTCATGCGGCCCTTCGGCGGGTGCGGGGGTGGCGGGTCAGGGGCGTTCGTAGACGGAGACGTGGTAGCCGCTGTCGCGGGTGAAGGGGGCACCGGTCCAGCTGCCCCAGCGCTCCTTGAGCCGCAGGCCGGCCCGGTCCGCCATCAGGTCGAGCTCGCCGTGGCCCGCGTACCGGAACTCCACGCGCAGGTGCCGGGTGCGCCCGTCCTCGTGGATCACGTAGTGCGAGCGGTAGCGCTGGGCCGACGGCTCGAGCGTCCGGTGGCACAGCACCAGGTGGTCCTCGCCCTCGGCGACGATCTCCGGTCCGGCCGCCGCTGCCAGGGCCTCGGGCACGTGGGCGTCCAGGACGAAGAGACCGCCCGGCGCGAGCCGGGCCGCCGCGGCCGCGAAGCAGCGTATCTGGGCGGCCTGGTCGGGCAGTTCGGCGAAGGTGCCGCCGGCCAGGTAGACCAGGCTGAAGCTCCCGGCGACCGGGACCTCGGTGAAGTCCCCGAGCGTCACCGGGATTCCGGCCCCGCCGGGCTTGGCGCGCAGCCGTCGCAGCATCGCCTCGGATCCGTCGACGCCGTGTACCTCGATGCCGTGCTCCCGCAGCGGCAGGGCGATCCGCCCGGTGCCGATGCCGAGTTCGAGCACCGGCCCCGGGCCGGCGAGAGCGGTGAGGGCCTCGACCGTGGCTCCGGTGACGCCCGGCTTCGAGAACCAGCGGTCGTAGTCGTCGGCGAACTCCCCGGCATAGCCAGGGCTCGACACCGGAGGTACGGGGTTCATACGGCTCCTACCCGAAGGGATGGGGATGGCCGGTGTGGCCGGCGGACGGCAGGGGGAGGGCTCCGGGGGCGAGCAGGCGCACCACCCGCACCCCCGCCTCACGGGCCGGCGCGGAGGTGCTCTCGACCAGGATCACGTCCCGGCCGGTGTGCCCGGCGAGCACGTCCAGCGGGTCCGTGCGTACGCCGCTGCCGGGGCGGAGCTCCGGGACCGGCCGTACGTCCCACAGGCCGAGGCTGTCCTGGCGGTGGTACGTCCACAGCGCGTGCTGGACGGCGGTGACGGGCGGGCTCGTACCGTGCCACTCGTCCCAGGCCCGGCGCGCGACCCGGGTCCGCATGCTCCACCGGACCATGACCGCCTCGTAGGCCGCCTTCTCCGCCAGGGCCCCGACGTTGTCCGCGGGACCGCAGCGCGCGCCGAAGGCCTGACCGGTGCCGTCGGGCCGGTGCAGGCACACCACGACGCAGGCGCATCCGGCCGGAGCCGGGACCCCGAAGGCCGTCGCCGTCAGCCCGCTCGACCGCAGGAACCCCGCCAGGGCCGGCGGCGGGGCGAAGGGGAGCAGGCTCGGCGGCCGGTCCGCGAGCCCGTACCAGCTGCGCCGGATCAGGTCGCGTTCGAGTACCTCCCAGGCCGCGTGCCGGGCCGCCGACATCACGTCGGGGTGCGCGGCGAGGCCCGTGGACCCCGACGACTGCGCGGCGTCGCAACCGGGCGGCGGACGGTGGTGGAGGAAGGCCGCGCCCGCCGGGACGAACACCTCCGCCCCCCGGACCGTCCGGCCGCGCACCCACAGCCGCCGGGTGTCCGCGCGTACCTGTGGCTCAACGGCGGGGATCCCCTCGCGGCGCAGCTCCTCCCGGGTGCCCACCAGCTCGGCGGCGGCCTCGGCCTCCCGGCCCGCCATCACGTTCCCGAGCCGCTCCAGCAGCTCCCCGCGGGCGCCCAGGGTGACCTGGTCCCGGTCGTGCCCCGCGGCACTGCCGACGAGCACCGGCGCCCCGCCGGCCGCGCTCGTCGTCTCGAACGCCGCCGAACGGGCCGCGACCCGGGCGAACAGCAGGTCCGGCTGCTGCGGATAGGGGGCGAACACCTGGGGAGCCCATGACGTCACGCGGACTCTCCGAGTACGCCGGCGCACTGCGCGAGCAGCCGCTGCCCGTGGGCGGTCAGCTTGCCGGAGTGGGAGTCCAGGGTCTCCACGGCCTGGTGCGCCGAGCCCAGGAGCCTGTCGTGCCGGGCCCCTACCGCCGGGTCCTCCAGAACCGCGAGCCGGCGGTACAGCAGCACGCTCCGGGCCAGTACGACGGTCTGCTGGAACAGGCCGGTCAGTGGCCGGGGGTCGGCCCGCAGCGGTGTCGCGACCAGCAGTTCCCCGCCCCCGCCCGGGGCGTCCGCGTCCGTGCCCTGCGGCTCGTCGGGGATCAGGAAGGGCTCCGTCAGGGCCGCCGCGTTGCAGCGGGTGTGGGTGCCCTCGTGCACCAGCGCCTCGGCGAACCGCACGGGGCCGGGCAGCCCGGCGGCACTGTCCGTCAGGCGGGCGCGGTGCACCAGGACGGCCCCGTGAACGGTGAAGTCCGTGAACCCGTCGATCGCCTCGCCGTCCAGCAGCGCGATCTCGGCGACGCTCTCCCGTACCTCGGCGGCGCCCTGCGGCCAGACCCGGGTCAGCAGGCCGACGGCCTGCGCCAGTGCCTCCCGCTCGGACTCCCGCCACACCACGACCTCGGCGGTGACCGGCCGGCCGTCGGCGCCCTGACGGGCCGGGACGGCCCGCAGCGCGCGGGCCACACTGCGGCTCAGATGGCCCTGCGGGTCGGCCGGTCCGAAGGCCGCGGACGGTGACACGCCCTCGAGTCGCGCCGCCAGCCTCCGCCGCCGCTCCGGGTCCAGCGGACCGGACCGCAGCGCCCGTCCGGCGGCGTGCACGACCTCGACCACCGCCGGATGGCGCAGTGCGGCGCGCTCCGGCGCCGCCAGCTCCGCCCGCTCGAGCACGCGCCGCATGCGGTGCAGCAGCTCCGTCCGCTCGTGGACGGCCCCCTTCGCATCCGGCTCGACGTGCATGTTCCCTCTCCCGGGTCGTGGGCGGCGACGTGCGGCGGGCCGGCAGGGCCCGCCGCACGCGGTGCGGATGTGCCGTCGGGACTAGTCGCGCGAGGGGATGTCAATCATCAGCGCGAGCTCGGGAAGGTCCTCGTCCACGAGCTGGTCGATTTCCTCGTTCATTGACACTCCCTTCACCTCACCGGCCCCACCGTGCTCGGTGGGATCCACCGGCAGCGTCATCGTCAGGGGCGGACCTGCCGCGGCCAAGGGTCAGCGGAGGCCCCCGACGGGTATCCGGACGGCGTCACGGAGGCCGGATTTCGGCTTGCCGAGGGCATCGGAGCCGGCGGCGCGGAGACCGGAAGCGAGCCGGGAGCCGGGCGGAGCCCGCTCCTCCGGGCCGCTGTGCGGACCGGTTCGGGCCATACCGCATATGCCCGGATCGGGCGAAGACGGCCGGATGAGGCGGCCTTTCGCCCGGCCGGAGGGGCAGGTAAATTCCGCATGCATTTGGCCGGGGAACCGCTGGAGGACACATACATGACGGGTGACTGGGAGGTCGGCGTCGACAGCCGTCGCTGCATCGGTTCGGGAGTCTGCGCGAGTGCCGCTCCCGCGCACTTCTCGATCGACACCGCCCGCCGGTCACGGCCGACCGCCGCCCGGGTCGCTCCCGACGAGGGCGTACTGAACGCGGCTTTCACCTGCCCGGTGGAGGCCATTTCGGTCGTCGAGCTGACGACCGGGCTGATGCTGTTTCCCGAAGAAGGGAGCCCGTCGTGATGGGCCCGTCGCCCTTTCCCGGCTCCTCCTCGGCCGCCGCGGACGTCTACGTCCTTTCCTTTCCCAAGTGCGGACGCACCTGGCTGCGGCTGCTGATGGCCAAGGCCATCTCCCTCGACTGGGGCCTCCCGATGGAGATGTGCCGGGACCTGCGGCTGGAGGAGTTCAGCGCGGCGCAGCCGCGCATCCCGGAGATCACCTTCTGGCACGACGACCGGGTCGGCTGGCGCACCCCCGGCCAGCTGTCCACGGACAAGGAGCACTACCGGGGCTCGCGGGTCGTGTTCCTGACCCGCGACCTGCGGGACACAACGGTCTCCTACTACTTCCAGCGCAGCCTGCGCCCGGACAACCCGTACGCCGGCCCGCTCGGGGATTTCATCGGCGAGAAGGAGGGGAGCCTGCGGACCTGTGTCGAGTTCTGGAACATCTGGTACGCCAGTCAGGGCGTTCCGAGCTCCTTCCTCCTCACCTCCTACGAACGGCTCGCAGCCGACACCCCCGGCGAACTCGCGCGGATCCTGGAGTTCTGCGGTCTCCCGCCGGCCGGTCCGCGGATCCTGCGGGAAGCGGTCGAATTCGCCGGCTTCTCCAGCATGCGCGCGATGGAGCTCAGCGACGCCCTGGACTCCGAACGCCTGCGGCCCGGAAGGCCGGGCGAGCCCGAGTCCTACAAGACCCGTCGCGGGATCATCGGGGGGTTCCGCGACTATCTGACGGATTCCCAGATCGGCGAGGTCGACGACCTGATCAGGACCGCCCTGGTACCCGAATGGCAGGCGCTGGCCTTCGCCGCGGACGCTCCCGCGGCGCCGTCGGGAGGATCCGCAGCCCCCTGTCAGTAGTAGCGCAGCAGCGTCGGCTCGGCGTGGCGTGCGTACGCCCCCATGGCCAGGCGCTGGTGAGCGGGCCGGGCCTTCTCCGCCCGGCGGATCGCCAGCAGGGTGCCCAGCGTCTCCTCGAAGTCGTCGTTGACGACGTGGTAGTCGTGCTCCGTCACGAAGTTGAAGTCGCGCAGCGCCATCGTGTGCCGCAGCTCCCGCTCCTCCTCGTTCTCACTGCCCCGGCCCGCGAGCCGCCGGTCCATCATTTCCACGCTGGGGGCCATGACGAAGATGCCGACGGTCTGTTCCGGGAAGCAGCGCCGGAGGTTCAGGTAGCCCTCGGGGCAGTAGTCGAGGAGCAGGTCCTGGCCCCGGCCGAGCGCCTCTTCGAGGGGCGCGCGCAGGGTGCCGTAGTACTCGTCGAAGGAGGGGTGGATCCACTGCGCGAACTCGCCGTTGCCGGCCATCTTGAGGAACTCGTCACGAGTCACGTGGTCGTAGTGCTCCTCGCCGGCTCCGGGCCGGGGCCGGCGCGTGGTCACGGACCGGGTGGTGACCAGGGTCGGATCGGCCTCGGCCATGGCGCGCGCGAGTGAGGTCTTCCCCGTGCCGGAAGGCCCGGACAACACGAACAGGCAGCCGGTGGGGCGGGTGAGGAACGGCTTCGGATCGACTGGCATGACTGGTATTCACCTCGTGATTCAAGGAAGTCGCGCCGCGGTCCTTTCGCGCCTCTCGGCCAGTGGGAGCGACACGTGACGCATGTCGGCGAGTGCCGTGGGCCGGGGGCTCACGGCACTCGCCGATGGATCAGAGTGCGGCTCAGCGGCCGGACTTGACCTTGTCCAGGCGCGGGCGGAGGCCCACAGAGTGGTTGCGCATGTCGAATCCCCCTCTCCATATCCGGTGAGAAAACCGCTGGCCCGGGGAATTCCGGAAGCGGCGTTCTCTCTGCAACGAGCATTTCCGATGCCCCGCTCCGGGGACAAGGGGTTGTCCGGATCCGGAAACACGGAAACACGGAAACGCCACCGGTGCCGCATGCCCCGCGCATTTCCGGCGGGCCGTCGCGATTTCCCGGGGCCCGCACGCTCCGGCCGGTTGCCCATTCCATCGGGCAACGGGAAACCCCTTGAGCCCTGGTGATCCCGGAGTGACGCTCCAGGAGATGACCACAGAAGAGGGGAAGGCCACCCATGACCTCGGCAACGAGCGAGAGCGCGCAGTCGACCGCGCAGTCGGGCGTGGACCCAATGCCGCGTACACCCTTCGGTGAAAGCGCCGCGGGCCCGGACCGGCGGGTGGCGGACCTGTCCCTGGCCTTCCGCGGCCGCACCGAAATCCGCCTGGCAGAGAACGAGATGCCGGGGCTGATGGCGCTGCGGGAGCAGTACGCGGGACAGGCGCCGCTGGCCGGAGCCCGGATCACCGGAACACTGCACATGACGGTGCAGACCGCGGTGCTGATCGAGACGCTGGTCGCGCTGGGCGCGCAGGTGCGCTGGGCCGGATCCAACGTGCTCTCGACCCAGGACGCGGCGGCGGCCGCCGTCGCGGTGGGTCCCGGAGGCGGCCAGGGCGGCCGGCCGGGCGTCCCGGTGTTCGCCTGGAAGGGCCAGAGCGCCGAGGAGTTCTGGTGGTGCGTCGAGCGCGCGCTGTGCTGGCCCGACGGGTCGGGGCCGAACATGCTCCTCGACGACGCGGCCGGTTCCACCCTGCTGCTCCATCAGGGCGTCGCCTACGAGCGGGCGGGCGCCGTTCCCGCCGCCGGGCGGGACGACGACGAGATGGACGCGGCCCTGCTGCGGCTGCTGGCCGCTGCCCGGATCACCGCACCGGGCCGGTGGAGCGCCATGGCCGCGGGTATCCGCGGGGTCACCGAGGAGACCACCACCGGCGCCCACCGGCTGCGCCGGCTGGCCGCGTCGGGGTCCCTGCTCTTCCCCGCGATCAGCGTCAACGACTCGGTGACGAAGTCGAAGTTCGACAACATCTACGGCTGCCGGCACTCCCTGATCGACGGCATCAACCGGGCCACCGACGTGCTGATCGGCGGCAAGACGGCGGTGGTGTGCGGTTACGGAGACGTGGGCAAGGGCTGTGCGGCGGCGCTGCGCGGCCAGGGCGCGCGCGTGGTGGTCACCGAGATCGACCCGATCTGCGCCCTCCAGGCCGCCATGGACGGCTACCAGGTCGCGACGCTGGACTCCGTGGTGGAGCGCGCCGACATCGTGGTGACCACGACGGGCAGCCGGCACGTCCTCACCGCCGGGCACCTCGCGCGCATGAAGCACCAGGCGATCGTCGGGAACATGGGCCACGCGGAGGGCGAGATCGACCTCGCGCAGCTGGCCGCGGTGCCCGGCGTCCGGCGGGAGACGATCAAGCCGCAGGTGGACGAGTGGACGTTCGAGGACGGGCACTCGCTGATCGTGCTGTCCGAGGGGCGGCTGCTGAACCTGGGCAACGCGACCGGACACCCGAGCTTCGTGATGTCGAGCTCCTTCGCCAACCAGGTCCTCGCGCAGCTCGAGCTGTACACCGGCGTCCGCGGCTACCCGCTCGGCGTGCACGCCCTGCCCAAGCACCTCGACGAGAAGGTCGCCCTGCTGCACCTGGACGCCCTGGGGGCCGAGCTGACCCCCCTGAGCGAAGCGCAGGCCGAGTACCTCGGCGTACCGGTGGGCGGCCCGTACAAGCCCGACTCGTACCGCTACTGATGGATGTGGGGTGCCTCACGCATGTCTCGAACCGATGACCTGACCCGGTGGCTGGGCCTGGAGCCCTGTGCCGACGGCGGCTGGGCGAGTGCCCCCGGCGGGCACGACTCCTACGACGGGAGCCTCCTGGACCACCGGGTCATGGCCTTCCGCACCCGGCTGCTGGACGCCGGACGCCCCCGCACCGGCTGGCGGCGCACGGACGCCGACACCGTACTCGTGCGCCATCCGCCGCACGGGCCGGACACCGTACTGCGGC
Source organism: Streptomyces sp. NBC_00091 (assembly GCF_026343185.1). GTDB lineage: Bacteria > Actinomycetota > Actinomycetes > Streptomycetales > Streptomycetaceae > Streptomyces. The sequence continues at coordinate 5,468,347 of NZ_JAPEMA010000001.1, forward strand.
TGTGGACCAGCGACGGGCGGGGGCGGCCGACCGCCCGCCCGCTAGGCGGTCACCCGTCCCCGGACGAGCCGTTCCAGCTGACCGTGCCCGGCGGCCAGTGGTACGCCCTGGAACTGCTGGAGGGGGAGGCCGGACTCTGGAGCGAGGCCGTCGTCCCGGGCATCGCCTTCGGGGAGGGCACGCAGCCGACGGCTCCCTGGCCGCCCACGGCGGAGGTGACGGAGCGGCGGGACGGGCGGCGGGCCGGGTCGAACGGGCAGCCGTTGCGCGAGCTCCTCGGGCTCACCCCCCATGTCGAGGGCGGCTACTTCCGCCAGTACTACGAGTCCACCGACGGCCTGGAGACCTCCCGGGGGCGGCGACCGCTGGCGAACACCATCCACTACCTGCTCGACCGGGACTCGCCGGTCGGATACCTGCACCTCAACAACGCCCACATCACCCACTTCCTGAACTCGGGCGGGCCCATCCAGTACCTGATGCTCTCGCCCGACGGCGAGGTGCACGAGGTGGTCATGGGGGAGGACGCGGCAGCCGGCCAGGTCCTGGCCTTCACCTGCCCGGGCGGCTGGTGGAAGTCCAGCCGCCTGCCGGAAGGCGTCTCCCACGGGCTGATCAGCGAGATCGTGGCGCCCGGATTCGACTACCGGGACCAGTCCCTCGCCAGCGCCGACCGGATCGCCGACCAGTACCCCGCCGCCATCGGGCGGCTGCGCCCGTCGATCCGCGGTTGAGACGGCGCCGCACTCAATCACTGGAGATCTGATGAACGACACGACGCACGGGCGGTTCCCCGCCTCCGAGAAGCTGCTGGCCCGAGCCGAGCGGGTGATCCCCGGCGGTGTCTGGGGCCACAACAAGTTCCCCGCCGTGTACGACCCCACAGAGTACCCGTGGTTCGCCGAACGCGGTGAGGGCGCCCGGCTGAAGGACGTCGACGGCAACTGGTACGTCGACTTCATGTGCGGCTACGGCACCATGGTCAACGGGTACGCCCGCCCCGAGGTCGACGACGCCGTCATGGAGCAGGCCCGCTCCGGCGACTGCCTCAGCCAGGCCACCGCGCGGTCGGTCGAACTGGCCGAGCTGCTCGTGGACACGGTGGACGGCGCGGCCTGGGCGGCCTGGGGCAAGGGCGGCTCCGACGCCACCTGGATCGCCCTGCTCACCGCGCGGGCGCACACCGGGCGGACCATGGTGGCCTGTGTGGACGGCGCCTACCACGGCTCCCACGGCTGGTGCGCGTGGTGCAACCCGGGCGAGGGCCGCCGGCCGTCCGACTCCCACGACGTGACGACCTTGCGCTGGAACGACGTCGCCGGGGTGGAGCAGCTCTTCGCCGAGCACGGCCCCCGGCTGGCCGCCGTCGTCATCACGCCCTTCCACCATCCGATCGCCGGCACCGCGGTCATGCCCGACCCGGCGTGGCTGCGCGCCCTGCGAGAGCACTGCGACCGCGCGGGCACCCTGCTCATCTCGGACGACGTCCGTGCCGGGTTCCACCTCGATCTGCGGGGCTCGCACGCCTACTTCGGCTTCCGTCCCGACCTGGTGGCCTTCTCCAAGGCGCTGGCGAACGGCTGGCCGGTCGCCGCCGTCACGGGCACCGAAGCGCTGCGGGAGGCCGCCGCCGGGATCTTCGTGGCCGGCACCTACTGGAACTCCGGCTCCTCGATGGCCGGCGCGATCGCCAATCTGCGGCTGATGAAGGAGGAGCGCAGCGTCGAGCGGATGCACGCCTCCGGCGGGAAGCTGGTGGCGGGCCTGCTCTCGCTCGGCGAGCTGAACGGGGTGCCGCTGCGGGTCTCCGGCCCGGTCACCATGCCCACCGTCACGGTGGACGGCGACCAGGACTTCGCCTGGATGCGCCGCTTCGCGGTCCACATGGCGGCCGAGGGATCCTTCGTCCACCCCATGCACAACTGGTTCGTCTCGGCCGCCCACGACGACGAGGTCATCGAGCAGAGCCTGGACCACGCGGCACGCGCGATCGTGCGGGCCCAGGAAGACCTGGGCGGCGCGTGAGCACCGTCACCGTCACCATCACCGGAGAACTGGACGCAGACCGCCTCGTCTCCTGGATATCCGGCGGGCCGGACGACCTGCGGGTGACCGTGACCTGCCGTGCCCCGACCGAGCTGCGCGTCGACGGCACGGACCTCGACCTCGACCTCGACCTCGACCTCGAACTCGCCGTGCCCGACCGGCTGCCCTGCGAGGCCTCCTGGTGGGCGGCGTCGGTGATCCGCCGCCGGCTGCGCCGGGTGCCCGACGCCGAGGCCTGCGCCTCCCCGGGCCTGGAGACCGTCCTGACCACCGGCCGGTGGCGGCACCCCGAGTCGCCGCCGGGCCCGGTCGACGCCGCCGGCGTGGTCCTGTTCAAACCCGGCATGGCCGTGGGCCCGCGGACCCTGCGGGAGCTGGCGCGGCGGCTGGCCGAATGCGGCTACCGCGCGGACCGGGCCCGCGTACTGGAGGACGAGGAGATCGCCCGTGGCGGTCTCGCGGCCGACCACTACCTCCCGCACGCCGAGCTGGCCCGGCGCGGGACACTGACCGCCGAGGAGCGGATCGCCTTCCTGCGGATCTACGACCGGCCGGAGTTCCGGAGCCGGTTCGGCGCCCGGCCGCAGGACCTGAGCGTGGCGTGCGCCTACGAGCTGCTCGCGAGCGGGCGGCTGTCCGCCGGGCAGATGGAGAAGTGGAGCACGGCCTCCGCCGAACTGCGCGGGCTCGACAGCGGGGCCGTGGACGGCCCCAACGAGATCGGCGACTGCCTCTTCGTCAACGTGTACCAGGATCACGCGGCCAAGGACGAAGAAGCCGTGGTCATCGTCAACCCCCACATGCCCGGGGTGCTCGGCCACCTGGAGGACACCGGCCACCGGGCGGTGGCGGTCCTGGTGGCCCCGGCCGGTGAACGGCCGCTGGACTGGGCACGGATGCGCCGCGAGTTCTGCGGCGTCACCGACCCGGCCCGGGCCCTGCCCGGCAGTCTGCGCGGGGACGCCCTCACCGGCCTCTTCCCGCTGCACGGGCCGGCGGGCGAACCGGTGCGCCGCACCAACAACGGAGTGCACCTGAGCAACGGCGCCGTCGAGGCCCTCCAGGACGCGCGCACCTGGTTCGGTCTGCCTCCCGCGCAGACCGTGACCGGGCAGGCGCTCCAGGCGTCCGGGCTGGACCCCGATGCCGTGCTGGCCCGTCCGTTCCTCGAACAGGCCGGCCGGCGCCGGGCCGTGGCGAGCGTGACCGACGGCCTCGGAGCCGCCGCGGCGGTCGCCGCGCTGACACCGGCCCGCCTCTGCGAGGTGGACGAGTTCCCGGGCAGCGCCGAGAGCGTACGGCGGGTGGATCTGGCATGGGGTCTGGCCGAACGGCTCGGGAAGGAACCCGGGGCGGTCGCGGTGCTCGCGACCGGCTCGGTGGGGCGCAACCTCGCCTGCCCCGATTCCGACCTCAATCTGCTCGTCCTCGTACGGCCGGGGCCGGCCGGGTCCGCCCGGACGCGCTCCGTCCGCCGGACGGTGGACGGAGTGGCGGTGACGGTCGAGCGGCTCGCCCTCGGCCGGGCCGAACTCCTGACCGGCGGGCGGCACATCGCCTCCGCGAGCTCGTTCGCCGTGGCCGCGCACCGGCTGGGCCTCGCAGCCCGGTTCGGCGGTCTGCCCCTGGTGGATCCCGAGGGGCACGGCCCGCGCCTGGCCGAGCGGGCCGCACGGCAGGAGGCGCCGCCCGCACTGCTGGCCGCCTGGCTGGAGGACGTGCTGCGCCGGGTGGAGCCGGCCCGCCACGCCGTCCCGGCCGGATGGGAGGAGGCCCGTACCGCCGCCTACGCGCTCGCCGTCGCCGCGCTGACCGTCGGGCCGACGCGCTTCCACAAACCCAAGTGGGTACCCGCGGACCTGCGTTCCGCCGGGCGGCCGGAGCTCTGGGACCTGCTGCGTCACGCGTGGCAGCTGGGAGATCCGGACGAGGCGCGGGTGCGGGCGGAGCTCCACGAAGCGCGCACGTCATCGGGCACCGACCGCCGTGTCCTCGCCGACGCCGGCAGCCTGCTGGCCGCCGGGCGTCCCACCGACGCCCTCTTCTGCGCCCGTTACGCCGCATCCGGGCGGAGCGGGGGAGCGCGTACCGCGCGGCCGGTCCCGGGCCGCCCGCCGGCAGCGCTCACCGAGCGGCTCGCCGAATTCACCGGGAAGGAACTCGAGAAAATGTTGTCCATCGATTAGGAAACGGACAACCTCTTGATGATCTCCGCGTGAGACGCAAAACTTTGTTGCGAGGGGAAAACCGCTCCGGAAAACCACTACGGAAATCCGGGACGGAATTCCAGTCGGCTGACTGTCCTATTGATGAAAGGGGGTGAAGAGAATGCGTAACCACGCTGTGGGCCTCCGCCCGCGTCTGGACAAGGTCAAGACCGGCCGCTGAGCCGAGTCGAATTGACTCCAGTGCCGCCGCGGCGCATGGCCGCGGCGGCACTCTCCGTACTTCTCCTTTCTCTGTTTTCTCTGTTTTCTCTGTGCGAGGATTCCTGATGACACCTGCCGATCGGATATCGGTCATCACTGCGGTCGATGACCGCCTGAAGACAACGAGCATCTGCCTCGGCGTGGCATACGGAGCGCGCCACGACCCGCCGGACCGCGGCGGTCTGGCCCATGTGCTGGAGCACGTACTGATGTCCGCGCCCCTTCCCGGTGTCGGGCCCCTCGTGCAGCACATCGAAGGCCGGGGAGGCAGCGCCAACGCCGAGACCGGCCTGGAACAGATGCTGTTCCACCTCCAGGTCGACGCGGACGACGCGGACCAGGCCGTGGACCTGCTGCTGCGCGCCGTGCTCGCGCCCGAACTGGACGCCGCGACCCTCGACACCGAACGGGCCGCCGTGCTCCAGGAGCTCGCGGCCGCCGAAGCCGACCCGATGGACACGGTTCAGGACGCCTTCCTCTCCGCGCTCTTCCCCGGCCACCCGCTGGGCCGGCCCGTGGGCGGCACGGTCGCCGAGATCGCCGCCATGGACCTCGAAGGCGTGGCACGCGGACACCGCGAATCCCTGCTCACCAGCCCCATGACCCTCGCCGTGGTGGGCCCGAGGGTTCCCCGCGGGCTGCGCGCCACCGGGAACGCCCCCCGCTCCACCGCGGCGTCCCGCCCGCCGGTCCCGCTCGGCCCGCCCCGCCGGGCCGAGCCCGTCTGGCCCGAGGAGTTCGCCTGGGTCGCGGTGGGCGGCCGGTCCACCGGACTGACCGAGGGGAAGCGCCACCACTACGCCGTGCTGGCGAACCTCTTGGGCGGCCACGCCTCCTCGGTGCTCTACCGCCGGCTCCGCGTGGACGCCGGCCTCGCCTACTCCTTCCAGGCATGGGACCGGGGCTACGTCGAGGCGGGCGCCTGGCGCGTCCTGATCGGCGTGGAAAGCGGGAACGGCCCCGAGGCGGTCGCCATCGTCATCCGGGAACTGGACGCACTGGCGACGACCGGCCCCACGGACGCGGATCTCGACGCCGCCCGCCGGCACGCCCGCATGGGTCTGCTGCGCGACACCGAGATGCCCCTGGAACACGCGCGGCTCCTCGCGTCGCGAGCGCTGTTCCACGAGGCCTGGGACGTGGACGGCGAGCTGCGGGAGATCGCCGCCGTCACCCGGGACGACGTACGCGCCGCGGCCTCGTCGCTCCGCGACGACCTGGTCACCGTGGTCCGCCCGGAGGCGAAGTGAACACCACCGACACCACCGACACGACCGCCGGGACCGGTCCGGCCTCCCAGGCACCCTCGCCCCGCTACCTCGCCGCAGCGCAAGAGGCAGGACTCCTCCACCGGCTGCACGGCCACCCGTTCGTGGCGGGGGAGCAGCACGACCCCCAGCTCGACGAGCGGGAGCTCCTCGTCGAGTTCTGCGCGGACGAAATCCTGTCGGACGCCCCGCGGCTGGAGGAGGCCCTGGCCGTCGCCGGACTGTCCGAGACCGGCCCGGGCGTGGTCACCGTACGGGCCCCCGCCCACATCCGGCTCGACGGCCCGTGGCAGCGCCACCTCACCTACCTGAGGTACTCGGGCCGGCCCCCGCAGGACGGTCAGGCGGCCTCGCCCCTCACCGTCCGTCCGGCCGACCCCGGGACCGACACCGCCGACCTCATCCGCTGGCTCGCCCAGGCCCTGGCCAACGGCAACGCCGAACAGGGTGTCGCGACCGGCCCCGGAGCGGGCGAGACCTTCGCGCGCGAGGTCGTGGACGCCCCTGACCGCTTCTCCTACGTGGCCTGCCGCGAAGGACGCCCGGTCGGCCACGCCACGCTGCTGTGCGCGGCCGACGATCCGGTGACCGGCCGCGACCACGTCGAACTCGTCGATGTGCTCGTCGAGGAACCGCAAGGGCCGCGCAGCGAAGCCGCCCACGCGCTGACGGCAGCCGCGATGGCCCACGCGCACCGGGCGGGGCTCCCCCTGATCGGTCACGTCGTCCACCCCGCCCCGCACGTCGCCGCGGGGCACGGCGACAGGATCGTGGCCTCCCTCGTCGCACGCGGCTGGGCGGTCGACCACGTCTTCTGGCGGCGAAGCCACGACAAGGGCGGTGCGTGAGATGGACCTCGCGATGTTGTACGACGTACTGGACGTGTCCCCGGAACAGGGGCCGGGCCGGCTGCTCTTCACCGCCCGCAAGGCGCACTACACCCTGCCCTACCTCGTGCTGTCCGCGCTGGAGCGGGAGGGCTGCGCCATGAGCGAGGCCGCTCGCGGGGAACTGGCCCGCGCCCGGCGGCGCGCCCGCCACTACGAGGAGGTGCTCACCCGGGTCACCGCCCAGGTGCCCGCGCAGGTCATCAAGGGGCCGCTGCTCGCCCGTACCTACCCCGAAGGCCTGCTCCGCCCCCAGGGCGACCTGGACCTGGTCACCGAGGGCGAGCCGGACCTGTGGAACGCGGTCCGGCTGCTGACGAAGGACAACCCGCCGCAGTACGCGGGCGTCTCCGTGCTCGGCGCGCCGACCCGCCACGTGGTGGTGACGCTGACCTGGCAGCCCGAGGACCCCCTCCTCGATCCCGAGCTCCGCGTCGAGATCGCCACGGCCGCCCTGGTCGGCGACCAGCAGTCCGTGCCCATCCGGCCCGCGATGCCCGCCGATACGCTGACCGCCAATCTGCTGGCCCTGGCCGAAGAGCGGTTCCAGCGCCCCTTCCACGCGCGTGACGCCATCGACGTCCACATGCTCGGGAACACCGAACCGCCCAGCCTGGACGGCCTGGTCTCAGCGGCGGCCGACTACCATCTGGCGCCCGAACTGCGGGAGTTGCTGGACTACGCCGCACAGCGGGTACCGGTCGGCCACCTCTCCGCCCTCGGCCCGGCCCTGGAACCGGCCGACCGGGAGGAACGGGCACGCCGCGCCACCCGTCCCGAGTCACCGGCCCCGGCCCCGGCCACCGGCGTCCGCGCGGCCCTCGAGGCCGGCGTTCCGCTGTACGGGATGCCGCTGGGGCGCGTCACCGGCCGTACGGACCGGGACCGCGTACGCGTCCACCACTTCGGGGACGGCGCCCTGTTGCTCACCCCGGTCGGGGACTACCTCCTGGTGACGGGGGAGACCGTCGCGCAGGAGCAGTACGACGCGGCGCTCCAGGAGGCCGGCCTGCTGGCGGAGGAGACGCCGTGACGGCCGTGGAGACCCGTGCGCTGACGCGGCGGTACGGCAACGCCAAGCGGGGTGCCGAGGACGAGGTCCCCGCCCTGCGCGAAGTGGACCTGACGGTCGAACGGGGCGAGGTCTACGGCCTGCTGGGACCCAACGGAGCCGGCAAGACGACCCTCTGCCGGATCCTGTCGACCATCCTGCTCCCCACCTCGGGAACCGCCCGCGTCATGGGCCACGACGTGGTCCAGGAGGCCGACCGGGTCAAGGGCGTCATCGGCATCGTCTTCGGCGGGGAGCGCGGGCTGTACACGCGGCTCACGATCCGCGACAACCTGCGCTTCTGGGCGGCGCTCTACGGACTGCACGGCAACGACCTGCGGCGCCGCTGCGACGCGCTCCTGGAGCGGATGGGCCTGGGCGACCGGGCCGACGACCGGGTGGACACCCTGTCCCGGGGCATGAAGCAGCGACTGCACCTGGCCCGGGGCCTGGTCGCCGATCCGCCGCTGCTCATCCTCGACGAGCCCACCGTCGGCATGGACCCGGTCGCCGCCCAGGACTTCCGGGTCCTGGTCGAAGGACTCAAGGCGGACGGGCGCACCGTCGTGCTCACCACCCACGACATGGCCGAGGCGGAGGCCCTGTGCGACCGGGTGTCCGTCTTCGACCGCGGCAGGATCGTCACCACCGGCGCACCGGCCGAGATCGGCGCGCTGATCTCCCGCTACGAGCAGGTGGACGCCGTCGGTGTCCCCGCCGGGGTCGCCGCCGCCCTGGCGGACGTCCCGGGTGTCGTCGCGGTCCGGCCCCTCGAGAGGGACCGGACCCGGATCGAGACGCAGGACGCGGGGGCCACCCATGTGGTCCTGCGGCTCCTGGTGGAGGCCGGGGTGACGGGCATCTCCACCGGCCGCCCCACGCTGGAAGAGGTCTATCTGCACGTCATCGGCGAGCGGGGCATGGCGGTGGACGGATGAGGCTGTTCCTCACCGCCGCGCGCTTCCAGCTCCGGCTGGCGTGGCGGTCGCCCGACACCGTCCAGGTGTGCGTGACCGCCCCCCTGCTGACCATCGTCTTCCTGGCGATCAGTGACCACGCCGGGCGCGCGGACCTCTCGCCGTACGCCGTGGTCGCGCCGACCCTGATGTCGCTGTGGCTCCTCGCCCTCTACACCGCGGGCGAACTCATCAACGTGGAGAGGTCCCTCGGCACCCTGGAGGGACTGGTCGCCGCTCCGGCCCGCTTCGAGGTCCTCGTGATGGGCCGGATGTGTGCGGTCACCGCGATCGGCGCGGTCTCCTTCGCGGAGTCGTGGCTCGTCGCCGGACTGGTCTTCGACCGCTGGCTGGCCTTCCCGCACCCGGCCGTCACCGCCGCCTGCGTGCTGGCGACCGGCTTCGCCACGGCCGGCACCGCGAGCATCCTCACCTCCCTGTTCGTCCTGATGCCCTCCGCGCGCATCATCCAGAACACCCTCAGCTACCCGTTCTACCTGCTGGGCGGCGTCCTGGTGCCGGTCGCCTCGCTGCCCGCCTGGCTACGGCCGGAGTCACGGGCCGTGTTCCTGTCCTGGTCCGCCGATCTGCTGCGCGACAGCCTCGCGCCCGCCCCCGTCAGCCATGCCGTACTCCGGCTCGCGGTGATCCTCGGCCTCGGCGCCATCGGGTTCGGGCTGGGCCTGGTGCTGCTGCGCCGGGTCCTCGACCGGGTGTGCCGCCTCGGCACCCTGTCCCAGACGTGAGGTGGTGAACCTTGTCCGCACAAGCAGTACAGCCAGTACCGCCCGTACAGCCCATGCAGCCCGTACACCCCCTGCGCGTCATCAGGCACAGCGCGGTGAACGCCTTCGCCGACATGCGGGCCGTCTACACCTGGAAGACCTGGACCTTCGGCTGGCTCGGCCGGATGCTGGCACAGGTCACCTTCTTCGTCCTGCTGGGACGGCTGGTCGGAGGCCCGGACCAGGCCAGGTACCTGATCGTGGGCAACGCCCTGATGACCTGCGTGATCGAGTCGTTGACGGTCGTGGCGTCCTCCACGTGGGAGCGCGCCGCGGGCACCCTCCCGCTCCTGGCCGCGGCGCCGGCGAAACCCACCTGGGTCTTCCTCGGCCGCAGCCTCCAGTGGCCCATCAGCGGCACCGGGACCTCGCTGGTGGCCCTCTTCGTCCTCGGCCCGGCCTTCGGAGTGAGCTGGACCGCCGCCCAGGTGCCGGTGGCCGTCGTCCTGGTCGTGCTCACAGCGGTCGGTACGTATTTCCTCGGGCTGTTCCTGGCCGCGCTCGTACTGAACGCGGGCAGTGTGCGCAATGTCGTCTCCAACGCCGGCTATCTGCTGATGATGGCGGTGTGCGGGGTCCAGGTGCCGGTCGGCTACTGGCCCGAATGGGTCGGCTGGATCGCCCGGGCGATCCCGCTCACCCACCTCCTCGGGGCCCTGCGTTCCCTCACCGACGGCGCGGACCTCGCCACGGTTTCCGGCGAGGCGGCCGTCGGGCTGCTCGTGGGGCTGGCCTGGCTCGGCGCCGCCCACCTGATGTTCGAAGCCCTGCTGAGACGGGGCAGACGGGCCGGGACGATCGACTTCGCGTCCTGACACCCCGCCCTGGTCCCCACCCCCCACTCGTACGAATGAAAGGCAGTCACCCGTGCGCGGCATTCTCGTCTCGTTCCTCGGTGCCGACGGGATCGGCAAGTCCACTCTGGTGGACTCCATAGCGGAATCCCTGGAGGCCGAAGGCGTCAAGGTGCGCCACGTGTCCTGGCGCCGGGTCATCGAGGAAGCGGACACCTCGTGGCCCGTGGACGGTCTCCAGGAACTGTGGCTCGAGGCGTTCCGCACGCTGGTCGGCGGAGCCCGGACGGCCTCGGGCCCGCTGAGCCTGCCCCGCGACTACGGGGAATGGGTCTCCGGCGGCTGGGAGGCGACCCTCGCGGAGACGGAGCTGAACGGCGTCGGGCCCGCCGGCCCGCTGGCCTCCGCCCTGGTGGGCCTGGCCGGGGGCGTCCTGCTCGCCGGGGACGCGGTCGAGCCCGCGCTGGAGCGGGGCGAGGTGGTGCTACAGGAGACCTTCCCCTTCAAGCAGGTACTCAAGAAGATCTTCGTATGCCGTCGCATCGTCGGTGACGACCCCGGCTGGACCGCGGTTCTGGACCGGATGCAGGTCATGGTCGAGGACGTCTTCGGCAGCCGGGTCTTCCAGCCCGACGTCGGCGTGCTGGTCGACGGACCGCTGGACATGGCCTTCCAGTGGCGGATGGCCCAGTCCGGACAGGTCGGCGTCCTGGAGGACTACCGCGTCGCGGGGGACAGCGGCGAGGCCGGGTACCTCCAGATGCAGCAGGAGTCGGTCGAGGTCTTCCGGCGGCTGGCCGGGCAGTGGGACTGGCTGGTCCACCAGGTGGACGGCGCCGGCCTCGAGTCGAACCTCCGCCGCGGCAGGGCCATGGTCCTGGGCCACCCCGCGCTCCAGGGCTTCCTGGACTCCCGATCGCGCTGACCGCCGCCGCGAGCGCACCACCGAAGAAGAGAGAGGACACCGCGATGCACCCCACCTTCGCCGACCTTGCACTGGCCGACTGGAACGACGTCGACTCCGTGGCCAAGTTCAGCGCAGAGGCCTTCGCCGCCTTCGACGAAGACCCGGACCTGCTGCCGCGCATGCTGCGGTCCCTGCGCACCGACCAGCACCTGCGCCCCATGTGCGAGAGCTACGACTTCATGGACAAGCTCGTGCTCCACGACGACCGCAAGGCCAACATCCGCATACGCGTCCACTTGTTCCGGCCGGGATACTTCGACCGCCCGCACAACCACCGGTGGACCTTCGCGACGAAGATCCTGCGGGGCAGCTACGTCCACCGCCTGTACGGCCGGGACGATCAGCTGATCGAGGGGGTCGACTCCGACGCCCTGGAACCGCTCGTCCAGCGGGTGGAGGGCGAGGGGGACAGCTACGTGCTGCACCACAACACCGTGCACGCCATCCAGGCCGACGCAGGTACGGCCTCCCTGCTGGTCCGCGGGCCCGCCGCCAAGGACCGGCTGCTCTTCGTCGACCGGGCGAAGCGGACCAGCTACTGGGTGTACGGCGCGGATCACGAGACGCCCGAGCAGCGCCGGGACAAGAGCATGACGGACGATCAGCTGGACGGGGCGATCACCCGTGCGCTGGCCCTGGTCGGGCGCTGACCGGCTGGGGGAAAACGCCTACGCGGCGGCCAGCTCCGCCGCGTAGGCGGCGAGCAGGGTGTTGCAGCGATAGCCGCCGGAGGCCGTCGGCTGCAGGAGGTTGACCTGGCACAGGAGCTGCGCCAGGCGCACGGCGAGGTCTTCGGGAACTCCGAGGACGCGGGCCGCGCCCTGCGGCGAGATGTCCTCCGGCGCGGCCGCGCCGATCAGCCGGAAGGCACGCGCCACGTCCTGCGGCAGGCTCCGGTACGACCAGGAGAACACGGCGCGCACCGAGGCGGCGGTATCGCCCGCGCAGCTGAGGAAGTCCAGCCGCCCTCGCGGGTCCGACAACTCCCCGACCACCCCCTCCAGGCAGTCCTGCGGGCCGGCCGAGAAGTGCTCGGCGGCGATGCGCAGGGCCAGCGGCAGGTGGCCACAGCGGTCGGACAGGGCGGAAACCGCCTCGGGGCGCGCGCCGTGGAGCGCAGCGCCGGCGACGCCGCGCAGGAGCGCGGAGGCGTCCTCGCAGGAGAGCGGCCCCAGGGACAGCCGGGCGGCGCCGTCCCGCGCCACCAGCCCGGCCAGCCGGTTGCGGCTGGTGACGAGCACCATGCAGCCGGGGGCGCCGGGAAGCAGCGCGCGGACCTGATCGGCGGTGGCCGCGTCGTCCAGGACGATGAGCATCCGGCGCCCGGTGAGCGCGGTCCGGTACAGCGCGGCCCGGTCCCACAGGCCGGCCGGTATCGCGTGGTCGTCGATCCCCACCGCACGCAGACTGGCGGCGAGCACGTCGTCCGGGGCGGCGGGCGCCGCGGCCGGCCCGTGCGCCCGCAGGTGGTGGAAGAGCACACCGTCGGGGAACAAGGCGGCGTTGCGATGCGCCCACTTGAGGGCCAGGGCGGTCTTCCCGACGCCGGGCATACCGTCGATCACGACCAGGGGCATGGCGCGGTACGGGTGGTCCGGCCGTGACGCGGCCCTGTCCAGCGCGGCCGTCTCCCCATGGCGCCCGATGAAATGGGCCCTGTCCAAAGGAAGTTGCGCGGGCCGCTGGAACGCCGTGCGCGCGCTGCGCGCGGTGCTCACGGAGCAGTGGGCGGCGAGCAGTTCACCGGATGCCTCCAGGGCCTCGTCGCACCGGCGGGCCAGGTCCTCCGAAGCCCGCTTCCCGCCGGTCTCGATCTTGCTGAGATGCCCCTTGCTGTAATGCGTCAGTTTCGACAGCTCGGTGAGGGAGACTCCCTGCCCCAGCCGTCGTTCCCGCAGTTCGTGCCCGAAAGCCATATGCGGTTGCCCCAATCCTCGAGTTCAGTGGTGGGGATCCAGCTTGTGCGGGCGCACTGGCGCACCGCTTACGCACGGCTAACGTTCCGCTGATGAGGGTCGGGCACGAGGAGGTCGAGCGGGTTGGAGGAGGTGGGCCCTGCCGTTAGGCGGCGGGCTTGCCGGGCTGGTCGTGGGTGGAGCAGTGGATGCCGCCGCCGCCCGAGGCGATGGTGTCGATCCTGACCGGCACGACGTCCCGCTTGGGGAAGTGCTCCCGCAGGATCCCCCGGGCACGGTCGTCGGCCTTCGAGTCGCCGAAGCGGGGCATGAAGACGGCGTCGTTGGCGACGTAGAAGTTGGCGTACGTCGATACGAAGTCGTCGCCGCGGCCCGTGATCCTGTCGAGGTCGGGCTGCGGCAGGTCGATGACCTCCAGGCGCCGTCCCCGGGCGTCGGTCGCCTTGGTGAGAACGGATTTCGCCTGGTCGGCCGAGCGGGACCAGGAGTCGGCCGGCATGCCGGGGAACGCCCTGTCCAGGAGGACCACACCGGGCGCGGTGAACCGTACGAGGCTGTCCACGTGTGCGTCGGTGATGTCCTCGCCGCGTACGCCGGCCAGCCAGATCACTTTCTCGATGCCCAGGGTCTGCTTGAGCTCGGCTTCGATCCGGTCCCGGTTCTTGCCGCGGTTGCGGTTGTCGTTGACGATCGAGCTCTCCGTGACCAGGAGGGTGCCCTCGCCGTCGGTCTCGAAGGAGCCTCCCTCGGCCACCAGCGGTGCCTGGGTGCGGGGGATCCCGTACTTCTGCGACAGGGTGCGGCCGACCTGGGCGTCGTTCTTGTGCTCCTGCTTGTTGCCCCAGCCGTTGAAGTTGAAGTCGACGCCGATCACCTTGCCGCCCTCTTCCACGAACACCGGCACGGTGTCACGGGCCCACAGGTCGTCGACCTCCAGGGGGACGACCTCGACCTCCGAGCCGCACGCCTTCTGGGCCGCGGCCTGCTGATCGGGCCTGGCCATCAGCACGACGTGCTCGTACTCCGCGATCGCCCGTGCCACGCGGGCGATGTCCTCCCGGACGTAGGGCAGGTCCTCCTCCCAGACGGAGGTCAGGGCGGGCCAGGACATGAAGGTGCGCGTGTGGCTTTCCCACTCGGCGCCCAGCCTCCGGGCTCCGGCGGGCTTGGAGGCTGGGCCGGTGGCGGCGATGGAGGAACCAGGCTGCGCCGCCTCGCCGGGGCCGCACGCCGAGGCGCCGAGGGCGAGCATGCCGAAACCGGCGAACGTGCGCAGGGCCGTACGGCGGGTGGGGGGAAGGTCGGACATGGGTGACTCCGATCGTGAACCGCGGGGACGCATGGCGCAGGGATCGGCAGGCGCCATGTCGCCACTGTGGCACTGACTGAATTTTCAGTCAATTCTGGGGCGGCGTGTCGGCTGGGAAGGCGTGCGTCCTGTCGGCCGGGGCGGCTCGGTGCGGGCGACCCTCCTCAGCGCCGCGCCAACTGGCCCAGGTACTCCAGTTCCACTTCGACGGCTTCCAGCATGAGCTCGCGGGCGTGCGTCACGTGCAGCACGCCGCTGAGCCAGCGCATGCTGAGCCCTTCGAGCAGCGCGGTGAGCCGTTCGGCGGAGGCCGTGAGGGTGGGGGCCGGTGTCATCGGCTGCGCGCACGCCAGGAGGAAGGCCACTTCCTGGACCCAGCTCAGGCTGGCTTTGGCCAGGTCCTCCCGCAGCTCGGGCTCGAAGATCGCGCTGGCGCGCAGTTCCCCCCACGCCGTGCTGTTCTCGCGCACCGCGGCGATGTCCTGGAATTCGAGCAGGAGGGACTGCTCCAGGGTCGTGCGCGGGTCGGACGGGGATGCGTCCAGGTCGTCGAGGCCGCCCGTGTACCGTTCCGCCCGGTCGTTGATGAACTCCAGGGTGCGACGGAGGATGCCGGCCCGGTCCTTGAAGTGGTAGTAGACGAGCGCTGTGGACACCCCGGCTTCGGCCGCGAGCTCCTCCACGCGCAGCCCGCGGACCCCGCGCCTGGCTATGAGCCGGGCGGCCGCCTCCAAGATCGCCGTTCTGCGGTCCGTCACTGCCTGATCCCTCCGGGTAGTCGCAGCGAACATCGTCTCACATTGACTGAATCTTCAGTTAGCGGCACCATGCGGGGCACTGCATTTCGTCCACATCGCCGAAAGAGCCACCGCATGTCCGCTCAGCTTCCCGGAGTGCACCCCGCCCACCAGCCCCTGTCCGCCGACGACCCCGATGAGATCGGCGGCTACCGACTCCGTGCCCGGCTGGGATCGGGCGGCATGGGGGTGGTGTACCTGGCCCACACCCCGGGGGGCCGCCCGATCGCCTTGAAGGCGGTGCGTGCGGACTTCGCCGGAGATCCCGAATTCCGCCGGCGCTTCGCCCAGGAGGTCGCCAGCGCCCGGCGCATCCACGGCCTGTTCACCGCGCAGGTGGTGGATTCGGGGGTGGACGCTCCCACCCCGTGGCTGGCCACCGCCTATGTGCCCGGCCCGTCCCTCCAGCAGGTGGTGCGGCGCCACGGTCCGCTGCCGACGCGCACGGTGCTGCTGCTCGTCGCGGGCATCGCCGAGGCGCTCCAGGCGATCCACCGGGCCGGGGTGGTCCACCGGGACCTCAAGCCCGCCAACGTCCTGATCGCCGAGGACGGCCCCCGGGTGATCGACTTCGGCATCGCGCGCGCGGTCGACGCCACCGCGCTGACCGGCGTAGGGCTGCGGATCGGCACCGCCGCGTTCATGGCACCGGAGCAGGCGATGGGTCTGGACGTCACGGCGGCGACCGATGTCTTCGCACTCGGAGCGCTCGCGGCGTACGTGGCCGGGGGAGCGCCGCCGTTCGGGGCCGGAGCGGAGTCGGCCGCCTTGTACAGGGTGGTTCACGAGCAGCCCGACCTCACCAGGGTGCCGCGTGACCTGCACGATCTCCTGTCGTGGTGTCTGGCCAAGGGGCCCGGCGACCGTCCCACGCCCACTGATCTGATCTCGGCCGCACATGCCCATCCCGCCGTGGACCACCGTCCGGAGTTCACCGACGGCTGGCTCCCCCACCAGGTCAGCAGGGAGATATCCGGGCAGGCCGAGCAGTCCACCCCGACTCATGACCAGCTCACCCTGACCGCCCCGGCGACCCCGTCCGCGCACCCCGCCGGTGGCGTTCGGTCGGATCCCCCTCCCCGTCGAGCCCGCCGACGCGGACGCCGGCCGCCCGTCACCGCGCTGATCGCGGCCGCCGCGCTGGTGGCGGCGGGCGGCGCCGCCTACTACGCGGCGCCGCCCGCCTACGACGTGGACGATCCGGGGGAGCAGCCTGCGCCGGCTGCCGCCTTCGCGGCCGGCTACGCGAACGCCGAACTGACATCCCCGGATCCCACCTACGAGTTCGATCTCAAGGCGGGAAAGGTGGTCCCGGCGGATACGGCCACCTGGTACCTGGCGCGCAGCCAGACCGGGTTCGTCACCCCCGAGGACAGTGACGCCTTCATCGCGGCCGGGGACGAGTTGAGCCCCGCCGACTGCGTACGGGGGGTCGAGACGCAACCGGTGACCACGATCGCGTTCAGCGGTCTGAGCGGTGAGCGCCCGTTCTGCGTCCGCAGCGCCGACCGGAAGGACGTCGCCATCGTGCGCCTGATCGAGGCCGCAGCGGGCGGTGGGTCCGTCACGGTGGAGGTGAGCCACCACAGGAGGGCGGGGTGACATCCCCGTACCCAGGTGGTCAGGAGCGGCCGGGTAAGGTTCGCCGCATGGCCCGACGTACACACATCCTCGAAGCCGCCGCCCGGGTGATCGCCAGGAGCGGTGTCCGTGGCCTGCGCGTGGAGGAAGTGGCCGCCGAGGCCGGCGTGTCCACCTCGCTGCTCTACTACCACTTCAAGGACCGCACCGGGCTCCTGCGGCAGACCCTCGAGTTCATCAACGACCGGGCCGAGCGCTACACGACGACCCGCGACGCGGACGCGGAACCGCTCAGCCCCCGTGCGGAACTCGCCCAGACCCTCCTCCTCGAGCTCCAGGACACCGCCGAGGTCAGGGAGAACAGTTCCGCCTGGGGCGAGCTGCGGGCGAGCGCCGTCTTCGACGAGGTGCTGCGGGAGGATCTGGCCAGGGCGACCCTGGTGTGGGTCCAGGAGGTGGCCGCTCTCCTGGGCCAGGTGGAGCCGATGGCCTCCGCGGCAGCACTGGCCGCGGCCGGCGAGCGGCTCACCGCCCTCCTCGAGGGGCTGAGCATGCGCTGGCTCAGCGGCGGACTCCGGATCAGCCATGCGCGTGCACTGATGGAAGGCGCGATCGACGCCGAACTGGCGGGACTGCGCCAGAAGTAGCCCTGCTCCACCCCCCCCTGCTCCCCCCCTGTTGTCGCGCGTAGGAACGCGCACGCCTGACGTATTGACTGAATTTTCAGTCAGTGCCAGAGTGATTGAGGCCGCAGTGCTGTCCTCGTCGCCCCCTGTCGCCTGCCCAGGTCGCCATCCGCGAAGGCCGCGCCTTGCCGCGGTCGTCCCCCGCCGGCGTCCTGCTCACCTTCCGGAGGAAGGAATGAACCCATGGCTCTGACCCCCACTGAGCGTGACCGGCTCCTGCTGTTCACCGCTGCCGAGCTCGCACGGTCCCGTCATGCCCGAGGGCTCCGTCTCAATGTCCCGGAAGCGACCGCACTCATCGCGGACACGGTGTGCGAGGCCGCCCGTGACGGCCTGCGCCTCGCTGCCGCCATTGCCCGTGGCCGAAGTGTGCTGGGGCCACAGGACGTGTTGCCCGGAGTCGCCGACGTCGTCACCGAGATCCAGGTCGAGGCCGTCTTCGACGACGGCACGCGTCTGGCCGTGGTCAGCGCCCCGTTCGGAGACGTGCCCTGGGACCCGAGCGCCCCGGGGGCGGTCATCCCGGGTCCGGGGCCCGTGCGAGGGCCCCGGCCGGCAGCGGTCGTCACCGTGCGCAACACCGCCACGGTGCCGGTGAGCGTCACCTCCCACTTCCACTTCTTCGAGGCGAATCCCCGCCTCGATTTCGATCGCGCCGCCGCCTACGGGATGCGTCTGGCCGTACCGGCGGGATCCTCCACACGCTTCGAGACCGGCGAAGCCGTGGAAGTCGAGCTCGTGCCGGTCGGCGGTGCGCGGATCGCCATCGGTTTCGCAGGGCTGGTGGACGGGCCGCTGGACGCGCCCGGAGCGAAGGAGGAGGCCCTGCGCAGGGCCGCAGCCTGCGGCTACCTGGGTGTCGAGCACGCGCGAGGAGCACAGTCGTGAGCAGACAGACCAGGCACGGCGACCACTGCGCACCCGGCAGCCGGCACATCGACCCGCACGAGTACGCCACCGTGCACGGTCCTCGCGCGGGCGATCGGGTCCGCCTCGGCGACTCGGGTCTCGTGGTCCGGGTGGAGTCCGATTCACAGCTACCCGGTGACGAGTTCCTGGCCGGCTTCGGCAAGACCGCCCGTGACGGCCTGCACCTGAAGGCCGCGGCCGTCCGCGAGACCTGCGACGTCGTGGTCAGCAACGTGCTGGTCATCGACGCCGTGCTGGGCATCCGGAAGGTCTCCATCGGCATCCGCGAGGGACGTATCCACGCGATCGGCCGGGCCGGCAACCCCGACACCCTCGACGGGGTGGACGTCGTCGTCGGCACGGGCACGACCATGATCTCCGGCGAGGGTCTGATCGCCACCGCCGGAGCCGTGGACACCCATGTCCACCTGCTCTCCCCGCGCATCATGGAGGCGTCCCTGGCCTCCGGCGTCACCACGATCATCGGCCAGGAAATCGGGCCGAGTTGGGGTGTCGGCGTCAACTCCCCGTGGGCGTTGCGGCACGGGTTCAAAGCGTTCGACGCCTGGCCCGTCAACATCGGCTTCCTGGCCCGCGGTTCCTCTTCCCATGAGGCGCCCCTGGTCGAGGCGCTCGCCGAGGGCGGTGCGTGCGGCTTCAAGGTCCATGAGGACATGGGCGCCCACACCCGCGCCCTGGACACCGCCCTGCGGGTGGCCGAGGAGTACGACGTACAGGTCGCCCTGCACAGCGACGGACTCAACGAATGCCTCTCGGTCGAGGACACCCTGCGGGTGCTGGAGGGCCGGACCATCCACGCCTTCCACATCGAGGGCTGCGGCGGCGGGCACGTCCCCAACGTGCTCAAGATGGCGGGCGTGCCGAATGTCATCGGCTCCTCCACCAACCCCACCCTGCCCTTCGGCCGGGACGCGGTCGCCGAGCACTACGGCATGATCGTCTCCGTACATGCGCTGAAGCCGGACCTCCCCGGCGACGCGGCCATGGCCCGCGACCGGATCCGCGCGGGCACCATGGGCGCCGAAGGCGTGCTGCATGATCTGGGTGCGATCGGCATCACCTCCTCCGATGCCCAGGGCATGGGCCGGGCCGGTGAGACGATCCGCCGCACCTTCGCGATGGCGGCGAAGATGAAGGGCGAGCTGGGCCCGCTGGCCGGCGACGGCGAGGGTGACGACAACGCCCGCGTCCTGCGCTACATGGCCAAGCTGACCATCAACCCGGCCATCGCCCACGGTCTGGCCCACGAGATCGGCTCCATCGAGGTCGGCAAACTCGCCGACATCGTGCTCTGGCGCCCCCAGTTCTTCGGCGCCAAGCCCCAGCTGGTCCTCAAGTCCGGCTTCCCCGCCTACGGGGTCACCGGCGACCCCAACGCCGCCACCGACACCTGCGAACCGCTCGTCCTCGCACCGTTGTTCGGAGGGCACGGGGCCGCACCCGCGGAGCTGTCGGTGGCCTTCGTCAGCCGCGCCGCAGCCGAGGCGGGGTCGGCCGGCGGACCCCAGGACGTGCTGGCGACCCGCCGCCGTCGGGTCGCCGTGCGGGGCACGCGGGGGATCGGCTCCGCGGACATGGTCCACAACGCCCGTCTGGGCGAGGTGCAGGTGGACGCGCGCAGTGGCCTGGTCACTCTCGACGGGGCACCCCTGCGCTCAGAGCCGGCGCAGGAGGTTTCCCTGAGCCGCCTCTACTTCTTGTGACGTGCGTGAAGTCTTGACTGAATTTTCAGTCGAGAGCAAGATTCCAACCACTTCTGGCGAAGAGATAGAAGAGAGACACGTGATGACTGCTTTCCGTATGCCTGCCGAGTGGTCCGAGCACGACGGGTGCCTGATGGCCTGGCCCACCCGCACGGACCTCTGGGGGAGCGTGCTGGACGACGTCAAGGAGGAGTACGCGAACGTCGCCCGCGCCATCGCGGAGTTCGAGCCGGTGACGATGGTCGCCCCGCCGGGCCACGGTGACGACGCCCGCTCGTGGTGCGTACCGCAGGTCACCGTCGTGGAGCTGCCGCTGGACGACTCGTGGTTCCGTGATTCCGCTCCGCTCTTCGTGCTCGACGGGGACGGACGGCGCGCGGGGGTGGACTTCCGCTTCAACGCCTGGGGCGGCAAGCACCACCCGTACGACGCCGACGACCGGATCAGCGGACGGCTGCTGTCGCACCTCGGGGTCGAGCGCATCCACTCCGACATGGTCCTGGAGGGCGGGGCGATCACCGTCGACGGCGAGGGCACGCTGATCACCACGGAACAATGCCTGCTCCACCCCAACCGCAACCCGGGCCTGACGCGGGACGAGATCGAAGCCGAACTGAAGTCCCGGCTCGGAGTGCGCAAGGTCATCTGGCTTCCGTACGGCGGTCTGCTCGACACCGAGACCGACGGCCACGTCGACGGTGTCTGCGCCTTCGCGGCCCCCGGCAAGGTGGTCGTCTCCCTGCCCGAGGACCCCGCGCATCCCGATCACGCCCGGATGCGCGCCAACCGCGCGGTGCTGGAGGCCACCACCGACGCCCGGGGCCGGCGGCTGGAGATCATCGACGTCCCGCAGACCGCGTTCGTCGACATGGCCGGCGGTGAGATCGAGCTGTCCTACCTCAACTACTACGTGGCCAACGGCGGTGTCGTCGTCCCCGTGGCCGGTCTGCCCCAGGACGAGGACGCCCTCGCAGTGATCGCGGCGGCGTACCCGGGCCGCAAGGTCGTCGGCGTACGGGCGATCGGGATCGCCTTCGGCGGTGGCGGAATCCACTGCATCACCCAGCAGGTCCCCGCCGTGCGGGCCACCGGCTGACCACGGACCGATCGCTCCTGACGGGCCGGCCCCGCGGCCCGTCAGCCACCCGCATCACGTACGGAAAGAGAGCGCGACGATGACCACACCCCCACCCCGGACCTCCAGACGCGCGAGCGGCCCGCGCGACCGGTTCGCCGCCGCCACCGCGGTCCTGGCTTCCTGCGCCCTGCTCGCGGCCTGCTCCGGCCCGCCCAAGAGCGGAGCGGGTCCCGTCACCGAGGTCACCCTGTCCAAGACGACCCCGGAGGCCAAGGGCGAGATCGACTCCTTCACCTGGGCCGTCTACGCCGAGCCGCCCACGCTCGACCACACGGTGGCGTTCGACTACCCGCAGAACACGATCCTCTCCAACGTCTGCGAGAGCCTCATGCGGTGGACGCCGGGGCTCACCATGGAACCGGGCCTCGCCCAGAAGGCCTCGAACCCCGACCCCACCACGTGGGTCTACGACCTGCGCCCCGGCGTGCGCTTCCACGACGGCGGCACGATGAGCGCCGACGACGTGGTCTTCAGCCTGGGCCGGCAGATGGATCCGGACAACGCGGCGGCCTGGGCCCAGAACTTCCAGAACGTCGCCTCCGTGACCAAGACCGGTCCGCTCCAGGTCACCGTCAAGCTCAAGAAGCCCGACTCCCAGTTCCCCCAGTACATGGCGACCGCCGCTGGCGTGGTGGCGTCCAAGGCCGGAGTCGAGGCGGCGGGCAAGGACTACGGCACCACCGGCAGCCTCGCCTGCACCGGCCCCTTCAAGCTCGGCACCTGGAACAAGGGCCAGTCGATCGAGCTGGAGCGGTTCGACGGCTACTGGGGGACCAGGGCCAAGTCCAAGAAGGCCGTCCTCAGGTTCCTGACCGACCCCTCCGCCCGCACCAACGCCATGCTCAGCGGGGAGGCCGACGGCGGATACCTGATACCCACCGAGAGCTACGCCCGGCTGCGCGGCAGCGGCGTGGGCACCCTGTACTTCGGCGAGGGCCTGAGCACGGTCAACGTCAACATCACCAACATGCAGGGCCCGCTCGGCGACGTCCGCGTACGCCGCGCGCTGTCCCTGGCCCTGGACCGCCCCGGGTTCGTCAAGGCCGGACTCGGCGGCGCCGGAACCGTCACCCACTCCCTCACCACCCGTGCCGCCTGGGCCGCCGCCCCCGAGGGCACCCTGAAGAACGCACTCGACGGCCTGCCGCGCCCCGACCGGGACGTCGAACGGGCCAAGGAGCTGATCAAGGAGGCCGGGGCCACCGGCAAGACCCTGACCGTGGCCACCAGCTCCATCGGCCAGGACGTCTCCCTCCTCGCCACCGCCATCCAGGCGGCCGGCACCCAGATCGGTCTGGACATCCAGCTCAAGACCATCGCTCCGAACGCGTTCACCGCGCTGTTCACCGATCCCGCGGCGCGCGAGGGCATCGACATGTTCCCGCTCACCTACTACGACTCGATCACCGACCCGCTCGACCTGCTGACGAGCTTCAAGACCGGCGCGTACATGAACTTCGCCGGCTACAGCGACAAGCAGTACGACGAGCTGGTCGACCAGGCCGTCGGCACCTACGACCCGGCGCAGCGCCTGGAGATCGAGGCCAAGCTCCAGAAGCAGGCCGCCGAGCAGCTGCTGTGGATCCCGGTCGCCGAATGGCCCACCGCGGTCTTCCTGGGCAAGCGGATCACCGGCGCCCCGACCACCATCTCGTACATGTACTACCCGTGGGCCGCCGACGTGGGTGCGGCCCGGTGAACTTCCTGAGATTCGCGGCACGACGGCTGGGGGAGATGGCCGCCACCCTGCTCGCCGCCTCGTTCGTGGTCTTCGGCGCGATGTACCTGGCGCCGGGCAGCCCGGCGAGCTTCGTGCTCGCCGGCCGCTCGGCCTCCCCGGAGGCCCTGGCCGCCGTCAACGCCCAGTACCACCTGGACGACCCCTTCCTCGTCCGCTACTTCCGGTGGCTCGGCGAAGTGGTGCAGGGAGACTTCGGGCGGTCCATCACCTACCGCACCGACGTGTCCCGGCTCCTGTCCGACCGGCTGCCCAGCACCCTGATGCTGGTCGCCATGGCCCTGGTGGTCGTCGTGGCCGTCGGCCTGGCGCTCGGCTGGATCGGTTCCGTCCGCGGCGGCGCCACCGACTCCGCCATCCTCGTCACCACCACCTTCGCCGTCGGCACGCCCTCGTTCGTCGCGGCCGTGCTGCTCCAGGGCCTCTTCGCGGTCAACCTCGGCTGGTTCCCCAGCAGCGGCGCGGGCGACGGCTTCGGCGACATGTTCTGGCACCTCACCCTCCCCGCCATCGCGCTCGCGCTGTACCTGATCGGCATGCTGGCCCGGGTCACCCGCTCCGCCATGCTCGAAGCCCTCGACGGCGAACACGTCACCGTGGCGCGCAGCCGGGGCGTTCCCGAGCGCCAGGTCGTCCGCCGCCATGTGTTCCGCAACGCGCTGGGCACCGTACTCACCACGGGCGGCCTGATCGTCTCCACCCTGCTGGTCTGCACGATCCTCGTGGAAACCGCCTTCAGCGTCGGCGGCATCGGCCAGCTCCTGGAACTGTCCACGACGACCAAGGACTTCCCGACCGTCCAGGCCATCTCCCTAGTCATCGTCGCCCTGTTCATGCTCGTGAACCTCATCGTCGACCTGCTGCTGCCGCTGGTCGACCCGCGGATCACCCTCGGATCGAGGAGGTCCTCCGCATGACCGCCGTCCTGACCCGCCGGCCCGGCCTCTCCCGGATCCGGGCGCCCCGGTCACCGCTGTACCCGATCTGCCTGGGCTTCGTCGCCCTCGTCGTGGCGGCCGCACTGCTCGCACCCTGGGTGGTGCCGTACGACCCCAACGTCATCGACCTCGGCAACGCCCTCGCCGCACCCTCCGCCGAGCATCCGCTCGGTGTGGACGCGGCCGGCCGCGACACCCTGTCCCGCCTGCTGCTCGGCGCCCGCACCTCCCTGCTCGGCCCGCTCGGCGTGGTCGCCTTCTCCACCGTCGCCGGGGTCGCCGTCGGCATGGCCGCGGCCTGGAAGGGCGGCTGGCTCGACTCCGTCCTCTCCCGCAGTACGGAACTGGTCTTCGCCTTCCCCGGCATGCTCCTGGCCATCCTGATCATCTCCGTCCACGGCGAAGGGCTGATCGCACCGGTCATCGCCCTCGCCGTCGCCTACCTCCCCTACGTCAGCCGCCTCACCCGCTCCCTGGTCCTGGCCGAACGCGAGCGCCCCTACGTCAGCGCCTACCAGGTACAGGGACACTCCTCGCCGCAGATCTGCCTGCGCCACGTCCTGCCCAACATCGCCCCCGTCGTCCTCGCCCAGTCCACCATCAACTTCGGCTACGCCCTCATGGACCTCGCGGGCCTGTCCTTCCTCGGACTCGGCGTGCCCGCGCTCACCCCCGACTGGGGCCGCATGGTCTTCGACGGCCAGACCGCGATCCAGCACGGCTACCCGCTGTCCGCGATCCTGCCCTGCGTCGTCATCGTCCTGACCGTGGTCGCCTTCAACGTGGCCGGAGAACGCTGGGCCGACCGGGTCGCCAGGAGGGACCGATGAACCCGATGACACCCCCGTACGCACTCGACGTCCGAGGGCTGCGGATCAGCCTGCCCGGCGCCGCCCGCCCCGTCCTGGACGGCGTCGACCTCACCGTCGCCGCCGGCGAGACCGTCGCCCTCGTCGGCGAGTCCGGGTCCGGGAAGACCCTCACCTCCCGCAGCGCACTGCGCCTGCTGCCGTCCAGGGCCACGGTCGAGGGCGCCGTCGAGGTGTGCGGCCAGGACGTCCTCACCATGGACCCCGGCCGGCTGACCGCCCTGCGCACCGGCACGGTGGCCATGATCTTCCAGGACCCCCGTGCCGCCATCAACCCGCTGCGCCGCATCGGCGACTTCCTCACCGAGTCCGTCCGCCTCGCCAAGACCATGAGCGGGACGGACGCGACCGCCCGGGCCACCGAACTCCTGGGCGAGGTAGGCCTCGACGCCTCCGCACTCGACAAGTACCCCGGCCAGGTTTCGGGCGGCATGCTGCAACGCGTCATGATCGCGGCCGCCCTCATGGGCGACCCGGCCCTGCTCCTCGCCGACGAGCCCACGACGGCACTGGACGTCACCACCCAGGCCGAGGTCATCGCCCTGCTCGCCAAGCTGCGCGAGCGCTTCGGCACCGGCCTGCTCTTCGTCACCCACGACCTCGACCTCGCCGCGGCCATCAGCGACCGGGTCTACGTCATGTACGCGGGACGCATCGTCGAGACCGGGCCCGCGGAGGCCCTCTTCGCGCACCCCCGCCACCCCTACACGGCGGCCCTGCTCGCCTCCACACCCCGCCCGGAGGCGCCGGGCGGCCGCCTCGCCGCCATCGACGGACAGCCCCCCGACCTGCGCCGGGAACTGCGCGGCTGCCCCTTCGCCCCCCGATGCCCGCTCGCCACCGAGGTGTGCGACGAGCGGGCCCCCCAGCCGCTGCCCGTACCCGGTGTACCCGGACACCGCGCGGCGTGCCACCACAGCGACCGGCTCGAAGGGAGCGCCGCCGATGCCATCGACGCCTGACAACGTGCTGGAAGTGAGGGGCCTGCACCGCGCCTACGGAGACGTACGGGCCGTGGACGACGTGTCGTTCACCCTGCGGGAGGGGGGCTCCCTCGGCATCGTGGGCGAATCCGGATCCGGCAAGACCACCACGGCCCGGATCGTCGTGGGCCTGGAACGGGCCGACGCCGGCGAGGTCCTCGTACACGGCCGCGACCGTACGGGACACGGGCGCGGCCGGGGCCGGGGCCGTGCGGGGCGCCTGGCCCGCGCCCGCGAAGTGCAGATGGTCTTCCAGGACCCCTATCTCTCCCTGGACCCCCGAACCAGCGTCGAGGCGGTGCTGCGCGAGACCCTGCGCCTGCACTTCCCCGGCACGGACCACACCCGGCGCGTCCGCGAACTGCTCGACCAGGTCGGACTGGGCACCCGCGCCGCCGACGCCCGGCCCCGCGCGCTCTCCGGCGGACAGCGCCAGCGCGTCGCCATCGCGCGCGCCCTGGCCGTGGAACCGGCCGTCCTCGTCCTGGACGAAGCCGTAGCGGCCCTCGACGTATCGGTGCAGGCGCAGATCCTCAACCTGCTCGCCGACATCCGGGAACAGACCGCGATCGGCTACCTGTTCATCACGCACGACCTCGGCGTGGTCCGCTGCGTCACCGACGAGGTGGTCGTCATGCGGCACGGCAGGATCGTCGAGGCGGGGCCCACCTCCTCGGTCCTCGCGGCGCCCGAACACCCCTACACCCGGCTGCTCCTGGAGTCCGTTCCCCGGCCCGGCTGGGACCCCGACAGGATCGCGGCGGCACGCCGGGCCCTGCGGTAGCGGGGGACGGGACTGGACGGAACAGCTTTCCGGCCAACCACGGGACACCCGTGGGCAGTTGACACAGGAGGCATGGATGAACGACCCAATGGCAGCCCGGCCGTCGAGCGGCGGCGGAGTCCTGGGCAGACGCGGATTCCTGACGGCCGCGGCCCTCGCCGCGGCCGGCGCCGCGCTGGCGGCGTCCGAAGGGCCGGCGCGGGCCGCGTCCCGGACCGGCCGGGTCGATGCGGCGGGCGCCTTCGCCGTCCCCGCCGAGGACGTACCGCACACCCGCACGTGGATGGCCTGGCCGGACAGCACCACCATCTGGCGGAGCAAGCTCGCGGGCGTCCAGGCGAACATCGCGCTGATCGCGAAGACGATCGCGAAGTACGAGCCCGTCGTCATGTGCGCCAACCCCGCGAGCGCGTCCAAGGCGCGTTCGATGTGCGGGTCCGCGGTCACGGTGATCACGTCCATCGCGGTGGACGACTGCTGGATGCGCGACACGGGGCCCGTCTTCCGGACGAACGGCGCCGGCGGCCTGGACGCGGTCGGCCTGAACTTCAACGGCTGGGGCAACAGGCAGGCCCACTCCAGGGACGAGCTCGTCGCCGAGAGGATCGCCGCCCACGTCGGAGTGCCGATCACGTACGCCGGCCTGGTGGCGGAGGGCGGAGCGATAGAACAGGACGGCGCCGGGACCCTGATGGCGACCCGGAGCAGCATCATCAACGGCAACCGCAACCCCGGGATGTCGCAGGCGCAGATCGAGACCGCGATGCGGGGCGCGTACGGCGCGTCCAAGGTCATCTGGTTCGACGGCGTGTACAACCAGGACATCACCGACGACCACGTCGACGCCACCTCCCGCTTCCTCGCACCAGGGCGCGCGCTGGTCCAGATGCCGATGGCGACGGACAACGACGCCTACGCGAAGGACGCGCGCCGGCAGTACCAGATCCTGTCCACGTCCACGACCGCCGACGGCACCCCGATGGCGGTCACCAGGCTCCAGGGCCCGGACTACTACAAGATCCGGTCGAGCGACCCGAACTTCGTCGCCGCCTACGCCAACTACTACGTGTGCAACGGGGCGGTGATCTCCTCCCAGTTCGGCGACGCCACGGCCGACGCAGCCGCCAGGGCGACTCTCGTCCGGCTCTTCCCCGGCCGGACCGTCGTGCAGCTCAACACCGACCACCTCGGCGCCGGAGGCGGCGGCATCCACTGCGTCACCCAGCAGCAGCCGGTTGTCCCTCCGGCTGCCTGATCCCGCGCGGGCGCACCCCGCGGGCATGCCCGTCACCCCCGCTCAGGGGTGACGGGCATGCCCGCGGGGCGGTGGTCCCTCCAGGGGTCAGCAGTCGTTCTCCGCCGGCCGGCCCTCGATGCGGTCCGCCAGCCACCCGACGGTCGCCGGGGCGGCGGCGTAGAAGGTGGCCATGTGGGTGGGCGTCAGGTAGGTGTCCCAGTCGACGGACGCGCCGAGCCCGCACAGCCGGTCCTTGAGCTCGGTGCCCGCCCGGTACGGGATCACGTCGTCCAGGCGCGAGTGGTACAGCCGCACCGGCACCGCCGGACGCTGCTGCCCGGCCCGCTGCTCGGCCAGCCGGCCGCGCCAGTCGGGCCGCGTGAACGGATCCTCGGTGGTCAGCCGGTCCCAGCTGTGCATCCCGTACTTGGCGGCGATCTGCAGTGTGCAGTCGTCGGAGATGTCGGCCAGTAGTTCGCGGCCGTGGTCGGTGAACAGCTCCTCCAGCGGCAGTTCCGGGTACGCGTGCTTGAGGCCGACGGCCGCGGTCAGGCCGAAGCCGAAGGCCGGGGTGCCGTCCACCCCCTTCGCGACCAGCAGGAGGTCCGCGGCGGGCGCCCCGACCGAGGCGCCGCGCAGCTTCAGCTCCGGTGCGTACGAGGGCTGCAGCTCGGCCGCCCAGCTCGCCGCCTGGCCGCCCTGCGAGTAGCCGGCGATGACGACCGGGGCGTCGGGAGCGATCCCCGCCCCGGGCAGCCGCTGGGCGGCGCGCACCGAGTCCAGTACGGCCTGGCCCTCGGCCCGCCCGTTGACGTAGCTGTGCCCGCCGGCGGTGCCGAGCCCCTGGTAGTCGGTCGCGACCACGGCCCAGCCTCGGTCGAGCATCGCTTTGATCAGGATGGTCTCGTACTGGGTGCCCCCGGCCAGCGCCCGCGAGGGGGCGCACCGGTCGCCCAGGCCGTGGGTGCCGATGGCGTGCGCGACCACGGGGCGCGGGCCCGGCCCCGCGTACGGGGCCTCGGGGACGAGCAGGGTGCCGGAGACGGCGATCCGGCGGCCTTCGGCGTCGGCGGAGCCGTAGAGCAACTGCCAGGAGCGGACACGCTGGTTGATCAGGCCGGTCGGCTCGATCCGGAACTCGGCGGCCCGGTGCTGGATCACCTCGCCCGCCCCGGCGGTGACTCCGCCGGGCGGCAGACTGTAGAAGGGGTCGTGGAGGTCACCGCTCTCCACGGCCGCGGCCGGCGTGGCCGTCGCGATCAGGGTGGCCAGCAGCGCGGCGAATGCGGGCACGGCGGTGCGCAGGAATCTCATGAGCGTCCCTGGTGGGTGGGGTTTTGAGGTCGTCCACCGATGATCGACGGGTTGTGCGCGGCTGGTGATGGAGCGTCACACAGAATGTGAAGCCCGATCATGTGAGCAACGACAATGACACATGCCGTTCGGCAATGCCGTACGGCTCGTTAGGATGCGGCCAATGCCCGATAGCCCCGTCACCACCCACCCGACGGACCGACGAATCGGCTTACTGGCCACTGCCCTGACCGGGCGTCTGGCCGAACTGAGCGAACGCGCCGTCGAGCGGATCCTCGCCCCCTCCGGCACCGTCGCCTACCGCCAACTGGTCCCCGTCGAGGAGCTGCACGGCTCCTGCCGCGCCCACCTGGCCTTCACCCTCAGCACCCTGACGGGCCGTCACAGCCCCGCCCCGGCCACCACCACCGCGCTCCGCCGGGCCGGCCAGGGCGTCCCGCTGCCCGCCGTGATCGCCGCCTACCACGCGGGCGGACGCATGCTGCTGGAGGAACTGACCGCCGAGGCGCGCAACGCCGGCCACGGCGGACTGGAGGTACTGCCCGACGGCGCGGCCCGCCTGCTCGGGCTGATCGAGACCGGCGCCCACGAGATCACCGCCGCCTACCAGCACGCGACGTCCGCCACCGCCGACCAGACGGGCCCCCCGGCCCTCGCCGAGCTCTTCGACGGCACGGCCCGCACCACCGAGGCGCTCTGGCGGGCGGCGGACGCCCTGCGCCTGCCGTACGACGGGCTGTTCGTGGTGCTGGTCGCCGACCCGCCGCCCGGACCGCCGCCCGAGCTCGGCAACCGCCTCGCCGCCCACGGCATCGCCTCCGCCTGGAGCCGCACCGCCGGCCTGCTGTCCGGGCTGGTCTCGGTCCGCGACCAACGCACCCTGGAGCGGCTGCTGGCCGTGCTCCAGCGCTCGGCCACCCTCCGCTACGGGGTGAGCCCGGCCTTCGTGAGCCTCGCCGACTGCGCCACCGGCCTGCGGCTGGCCCGGCTCGCCCTGGCCACCGCCGACCCGGCCGGCCCACCGGTCGCCGGCTTCGACGACGGCCCGCTCGCCGGACTGGTGGTGCACTCCCCGGACGTCGCCGCCCGCATGGCCCGCTCGGTCCTCGGCCCGCTGCTCGATCTCCCGGCCGAGCAGCGCACCATGCTGATCGGCACGCTCACCGCGTGGTACGCGGCCGCCGGCTCCACGGAGGAGGCCGCGCAGGCCCTGCACTGCCACGCCAACACCGTCCGCCAGCGGCTGCGCCGGATCCGCCAGCTCACCGGACGCACCGTCACCGACCCGGTCGGCACGGCCGAGTTGTACGCCGCGCTCCAAGCCGTCCGGGCGCTGCCGCCCTCCGTCCTGCGCTGACGCCCGCCGGCCCGGCCCCGGGCGCCGCCCCGGACAGGAGCCCGGGGCGGACGCCCGTTTCGCGTCCGTTAGAAGTAGCCGAGCTTCTTGGGGGAGTAGCTGGTCAGGATGTTCTTCGTCTGCTGATAGTGCTCCAGCATCATCTTGTGGGTCTCGCGGCCGATGCCGGACTGCTTGTAGCCGCCGAAGGCGGCGTGGGCCGGATAGGAGTGGTAGCAGTTCGTCCAGACGCGGCCCGCCTGGATCGCGCGGCCCGCCCGGTAGGCGGTGTTGATGTCGCGGCTCCAGACGCCCGCGCCCAGGCCGTAGGCCGTGTCGTTGGCGATGCGGATGGCGTCGTCGAAGTCCTGGAAGGAGGTCACCGACACCACCGGGCCGAAGATCTCCTCCTGGAAGATCCGCATCCGGTTGTCGCCCTCGAAGATGGTCGGCTCCACGTAGAAGCCGCCCGCCAGTTCACCGCCGTGGTCGATGCGCCCGCCGCCCGTGAGGATCTTCGCGCCCTCCTGCTGGCCGATCTCCACGTAGGAGAGGATCTTCTTCAACTGCTCTTCCGAGGCCTGGGCGCCGATCATCGTGTCCGTGTCCAGCGGGTGGCCCGGCACGATCAGTTCCGTGCGGGCGACCGCCGCCTCCAGGAAGTCGCCGTACCGGCCGCGCTCGATCAGCGCGCGCGACGGGCTCGTACACACCTCGCCCTGGTTCAGCGCGAACATCGTGAAGCCCTCCAGGGCCTTGTCGCGCAGGTCGTCGTCCGTCGACCAGATGTCGTCGAAGAAGAGGTTCGGGCTCTTGCCGCCGAGTTCGAGCGTGACCGGCTTCAGGTGCTCCGCCGCGTACTGCATGATCAGGCGTCCCGTGGAGGTCTCCCCGGTGAAGGCGACCTTCGCCACGCGCGGGCTGGAGGCCAGCGGCTTGCCGGCCTCCTCGCCGAAGCCGTTGACGATGTTCACCACCCCCGGCGGCAGCAGGTCCGCCACCAGGCTCAGCCAGTAGTGCACCGAGGCCGGCGTCTGCTCGGCCGGCTTGAGGACCACCGTGTTCCCGGCCGCCAGCGCCGGAGCCAGCTTCCACACCGCCATCAGGATCGGGAAGTTCCACGGGATGATCTGGCCGACCACGCCGAGCGGCTCGTGGAAGTGGTAAGCGACCGTGTCTTCGTCGAGCTGGCTGAGCGAGCCCTCCTGGGCGCGCAGGGCGCCCGCGAAGTAGCGGAACTGGTCGATGGCCAGGGGGAGGTCCGCGGCGAGGGTCTCGCGGATCGGCTTGCCGTTCTCCCAGGTCTCCGCGACGGCCAGGGCCTCCAGGTTCTGCTCCATCCGGTCCGCGATCCGCAGCAGGATCGTGGAACGCTCGGTGACGGACGTACGGCCCCACGCGGGGGCCGCCGCGTGGGCGGCGTCCAGCGCCCGCTCCACGTCCTCCGCCGTACCCCGCGCGACCTCGGTGAAGGGCTGGCCGGTGACGGGGGAGGGGTTGGCGAACCAGCGGCCCTGGGCGGGCTCCACGTACTCCCCGCCGATGAAGTGGCCGTAGCGGGACTCGTACGACATCAGCGAACCCTCGGTACCGGGCGCAGCGTAACGGGCCATGGGTGTCCTCCCCTTGCCGGGCGCCGGCCGCCGTCGGACAGCGCTCGGGGAGGAGGCTAGGAGCGGGCAGGTTGCGGGTACGTTGCACGCCGGACGCCGAGCTCCGCGTCGAGGGAGCGTACGCGGGCCAGCGCGGCCGGACGGCTCTGCGGCGGCAGCGCCGCGGCCAGCGCCCGCCACACCTCCGGGTCCTCCGCGCCCCACGGGCTGCACACCCAGTCCGTCAGCAGCCCCGCGTCCGCCCGGGCGATCACCGCGGCCCGCGCCTGGTCCTCGATCCGGCGCCGCAGCCGGACGATGCCGGGCGCCGAGGAAGCCGGCAGCAGCGGGCCCGGATAGCGGGTCAGGGCGGCCGAGACGGCCCCCGCCGCGAGATGCCGGGTCACGGCGGTGAAATCGGCCTCCAGCGGGGCGGCGGTGCGGTACGGGCGGGAGAGCAGGTTCCCGGCGCCGAGCAGGGCGCGCAGCCGGGACATCTCCGCCCGCAGGGTCACCGCCGCCACCGACCCCTCCTCGTACAGCGCGAAGGCCAGCTCCTCCCCGGTCATTCCCTCGGGGTGGTGCGCGAGCAGCGCCATGATCTCGCTGTGCCGCCGCCCCAGCGGGATCCGCCGGCCGCCGAGCACCAGCAGCGCCTCGTCACGGCCGAGCGCGGTGAGGGTGTCGCGGGCGGCGGGCGGCTGCGGGGCGAGCAGCGCCAGCTGGGCCTCGGCGGCTCGCGCCACCGCCTGCACGAAGGCCAGCGAATGGGGGTGGGCCAGCCCGTCACCCCCGGTGATGTCCACCGCGCCCAGCACCTGGCCCGTGCCGGGGTCCCGGACCGGGGCCGCCGCGCACGTCCAGGGGTGCACCCGGCGGCTGAAGTGCTCGGCGCCGAAGACCTGCACGGGCGCCCCGACGGCGACCGCCGTGCCGGGCGCGTTGGTGCCCATCGCCGTCTCCGCCCAGCGCGCGCCCGGTACGAAGCCGAGCCCCTCCGCCCGGCGCAGCGTGGCCGCCTCCCCCTCGACCCACAGCAGCCCGCCCCGCGCGTCGCACACCGCCAGGAGATGGGCCCCGTGCGCCGCGAACGCCCCCACCAGATCCCGGAACAGCGGCATCACCCGGGCCAGCGGGTGCTGCTCGCGGTAGGCCAGCAGCTCCGCCTCCGCCCGGTCCAGCCGGGGCGCGCACTCCGGGCTGACCCGAGCCCGCGCGCACCGCCGCCAGGACTTGGCGATCACGGCACGGACCGGTGCCTCGACCCGCCCGTCCCGGGTGAAGGTCTCGTGCGCCCGTCGCAGGACGCGCGTGCGTTCGACGGGATCGGCCCCGCCCGGCAGCGCCAACGACGGATCGCCCATGTCACCCTCCCGAGGGGCCGTGGAGCCGCGGGTACGCGGAGCGCCCCCATCGTCGTGCGGCTCCCGGGCCCCGACAAGCGTTACGTCGGCCAGTCCGCGCCGAAACCCGGCCGGGCGGGGGCTTCGGCGCGGCCACCCTCCCCGGGAGGCCTGCGGGGTGGCCGGGAACGTACCGGGGCACTGGCGCGTTGACGGGGGTAGTAGCCGACGCAGAAGGAGGTGTCCGCAGATGTCGAGGAGCGGAAAGGTCGCGGTTGCCGGAGTGGCGGCAGCTGTCGTGCTGTTCTGGCTGGTCGGGTTCTGGGCGGGGCTGGCGGTCCTGATCGGGGTCCCGGCGGTCGCCTACCTCCTGCTGGACCCCTCCCAGAGGCGCCGGATGCGGGGTATATCCAGGAAGCAGCTCGGCCGCTGAGAGCGGCAGGGGGGACATCGGGTCGTTTCATGAGCACCGTCGAGAGCTCCGCCGGGAGCATCACCGGGAGTGTCACCGGGAGTGTCACCGGGAACAGCGCACAGGTCGCAGCAGTCAGCAGCAACGCCGTGTACTCGTTCACGAAGCCGAACCGGGAGAGCATCACGCTCCTCACCGGACTCGGCGTCGAGGGCGACGTCCACGCGGGGGTCACCGTCAAGCACCGCTCGCGCGTGGCCCAGGACCCGACCCAGCCCAATCTGCGTCAGGTGCACCTGATCCACCGGGAGCTGTTCGAGGAGGTGGCCGAAGCCGGCTTCAGCGTCGCACCGGGCCAGCTCGGGGAGAACGTGACCACCGAGGGCATAGACCTGCTCGCCCTGCCGACGGGCACGATGCTGGGCATAGGCGAGGAGGCGGTGGTGGAGGTGACGGGCCTGCGCAACCCGTGTCCGCAGATCAACGCCTTCCAGGACGGACTGCTCAAGCAGGTCGTCGGCCGGGACGAGGAGGGCCGGGTGGTCCGCAAGGCCGGGATCATGGGCGTGGTCCACCAGGGCGGCACGGTCCGCCCCGGCGACCACATCACGGTCACCCTCCCGCCGCTGCCGCACGTTCCGCTCGAACGGGTCTGAGCGGGTCGGAGCGGGTCTGAGCGAGCCGGAGGGGCGCGGCGTCGGGTCAGTAGTAGTCCCGCATCAGGGTCGTCGCCCACTCCGGCTGCCGGGTCTCGCCGCGGGGGCCGAATTCCGCCATGTACGGCTTGAGGTCGAGCACGGGGGTGCCGTCCACCGCGTCCAGGCCCTCCACGTGCACGTCCAGGCCGTCCACCTTCAGCACCCTGCACCGCGAGAGGCCGATCCGGTTGGGCCGGTTCTTGCCGCGCTGGGCGAAGATCCCGACCAGCGGCCAGTCCTGGTTGTTCCGGGGGTGCCGGGCGCCCGTCTCGATCTTCTCCACCGGCACGCGGTCGAAGTGGTAGATCACCTCGACGTGCGAGAAGTCCTCCAGACCGTAGAGGGCTTCCGGGCCGAACCGGCCGGCGTCCAGCCGGATCACCGCCCGCTCCCGCGCCCAGTCGTCGTCGACGACCTCCGCCCGGCCGCCCACGACCACGCCCACCGGATCCGAATCCACCATCACCGTTCCCCGTTTCCCGTTTCCCTGTCCATGCGCCCGAGCCGTCTGGCCCGGGCCGTCTGCGCCAGGCCCTCTGTGCCCGGGCCGTCTGTGCCAGGCCGCGTGCGCCCTGGCCGATCGTGTCAGGCGGGCCGCGCGGCGACGCCGTCCAGCGCCGTCAGCAGTCCGGCGAGTTCCGGCAGCTCGCCGCCGCCCCCGCCGGGGACGGCCAGGACCTCGCCCGGCTCCTCGTCCAGCAGGACGAAGGCCGGTCCGCCGGTCCGGGCCACCAGGGACCAGCCGGGCCCGTCGGCCCGGAGGGTCCGCACGCCCTCGCCCGCGAAGGCCGACCGGACCCGGCCAGGCGGCGGTGCGTCCCGCGTGTACCCGACGGCCTCCCGCAGCGCCCGCGCGAGCCCGGGGTGCGCGGCGGCCGCCGCACCGCCGTCCGCCGCGACGCGCCCGCTCCAGTCCGCCCACTCCCGGGCGATCTGGTCCGCGCCCAGGCGCCGCTGCACCGGTCCCCACACCTCGCCCGACGGTGGGGCCAGCGGGACCCGCCCCGTACCGTCCGCGCCCTGCTCCGGATCGTGCGGCTCCGGAATGCCGGTCGCCGACACCGTCAGCTCCAGCGGCCAGCCCGCCAGCGAGACCACGATCGTCCGCTCGTCCGGCGACAGGTCGTACCCCATGCCGCAGTCCCACGAGGCGATGGCGGTGGCCACGAGCGAGACGTCGTCCACGACGACCGTCCAGCGCGCACCCTCCTCGTCCTGCCCCAGCACCAGCCCGTAGCCGTCGGTGACCGGCGGTACGCCCAGATGCGCGCAGGCCTCCGGGAAGTCGTCGCCGAGCACCGCCGGGAACTGCGTGGGGGTCAGCAGCACGGCAGTCAGCACGTACAGCGAGCCCCCGTCCTCCTCGTCGGACACCTGGCCTCCCGATCGCGTTCTCGTCGGCGCACCTTAACCAGCGGGTAACTCGCACGTCGAGACCCGACAGGTGTCGATTTCCAAGCCCGCTACCTGCACGTAGAGTTGGGGACCCGCCACAGAAAGGGAGACCGGTGCAGCGTTACGACCGGCTGAGGGAGATCCTCCGGCTCGACCCCGACAAGGACTTCCTGGCCATCTACCGGCTCACCGCCACCTACGAATTCCCCTGGGACTTCACCCGCGCCCTGGAACTCGCCCTCTTCAGGACCTATGCCGTCCCCGCCATCGGCGGTCTGCTCGCCGAGACCGCCGAGTTCACCGACCGTGCGCAGAAGCGCTACGACGACACCGCGCTGCTCCTCGACGCGGTCGTGGAGCACGGCTTCGAGAGCGACACGGCGCGCACCGCGATCCGCCGCGTCAACCAGATGCACCGCAGTTACGACATCTCCAACGACGACATGCGCTACGTCCTGTGCACGTTCGTGGTGATTCCCGCACGCTGGCTCGACGTCTACGGCTGGCGCCCGCTGACCCACCACGAGCGCCGCGCCTGCGCCAACTACTACGCCACCCTCGGCCGACACCTGGGCATCACGGACATCCCGGGCTCCTACGAGGAGTTCGAGGCCACCCTGAACGCCTACGAGGAGGCCCACTTCGGCTGGGACGAAGGCGGCCGCAAGGTGGCCGACTCCACCCTCGACCTGATGGCCTCCTGGTACCCGGCGCCGCTCGCCCCCGCCGTGCGCGGCGCGAGCCTCGCCCTGCTCGACGAGCCGCTGCTGCGCGCCTTCCGGTACGAGGTCCCGCGCCCCGGCGTCAGCCGGCTGGTCCGCGGCGCCCTGCGGCTGCGCGGCCGGGCGGTACGGCTGCTGCCGCCGCGCCGGGCCCCGCACTACGCCCGCCAGAACCCGGAGGTCAAGGGCTACCCCGACGGCTACGACGTGGGCGAGCTCGGCACCTTCCCCGTGCCCGGCGCGAGCGGCTGCCCCGTGCCGCACCCGCGCCGCCCGGCCGGAGCCGAGGCCCAGCCTCCCGCGTAGCCCCCGGGCCGCCGGCGGGTTCCGGGCCGCGGGCCGGCGTACCGGAAGGTCTTTCGCGGGCGCCGCGCGGGTTTCTCAGGCGCTGCGCAGGGCCAGGGCGAGGAAGCGGGCGTCCTCGTCGGCGTACGAGGTCATCCGCCAGCCGGAACCGGCCAGCAGCGGGCCGAGGTTGTGCTCGGCCCGCATGTCGTCCGGGGTCAGCTCGCGACCGTGTCGGGCGGCGAGCGCGGCTCGCCCGATCGGGTGAAAGAGTGCGAGCCGGCCGCCCGGGCGGACCACGCGGGCGAGCTCGCGCAGGTTCGCCGCCGGATCGGGCAGGTGCGCGATCAGCCCGGCGGCGAACACCGCGTCCAGGGCCCCGTCGCGCAGCGGCAGCCGGGCCACGTCCGCGCGCAGCAGCGTCCCCTCGGCCCCGCGCCCGGCCCGCTGCGCCGCGGCGAGCATCTCTTCGGTCAGGTCCACGCCGAGCACGGTTCCGGCCGGCCCGACGGCCGCGCGCAGCGGGACCAGCGCCCGGCCGGTTCCGCAGCCGGCGTCGAGCACCCGGTCCCCGGGCCCGACGCCGAACTCCGCCACGGCGGTCGCGAAGGCGGGTCCGTCCTCCGGGAACTTGTCGTCCCAGGCGGCCGCGCGCGCTCCGAAGAACTCCTGCACGTGCGTGTGGTCCTCGTTCGTACGGTTCATACGGCTCATGCGCACATGATTCCGCACCGGGCGACCCCTGCGGACCGTGCGCAAGGTGGTACGTGGCGTGATCGAAGATGAACGTATCTCTGTCATATTCCAGCAGTTACAGCGGCTTTCGAAATGCGCCCCTTGTTCGCGCCCTCACCCGGACTAGCGTCCCGTGGCCATGGGACACCTGGACCACGCCGCCTATGGCTGGCTGACACCCGCACTGTCATACGTGATGGCATCGATCGGCGCCGCCCTCGGCCTGCGCTGCACCGTCCGCGCGCTCGCCTCGACCGGCACCTCCCGCCGCAACTGGCTCCTCACCGCGGCCTCGGCCATCGGCACCGGCATCTGGACGATGCACTTCATCGCCATGCTCGGCTTCCACGTCACCGGCACCGAGATCCACTACAACGTGCCGATGACCCTCCTGAGCCTGCTCGTCGCCATGCTCGTCGTCGGCGGCGGGGTCTTCGCCGTCGGCTACGGCAAGGACCGCGGCCGCTCCCTCGTCCTCGGAGGCCTGACCACCGGACTCGGGGTCGCGAGCATGCACTACCTCGGCATGGCCGCCCTGCGCCTGCACGGACGGATCGACTACGACCCGCTCACCGTCGGGCTCTCGGTCGCCATCGCCGTCGTCGCCGCCACCGCCGCGCTCTGGGCCGCGCTCAACATCAAGTCGCCGGTGGCCGTCGCCGGGGCCTCCCTCGTCATGGGCGTGGCCGTCAGCAGCATGCACTACACCGGGATGATGGCCGTCGCCGTCCGCGTCGCCCCCTCGGACGCGGCGCTGCCCGGAGCCACCGCCCTGCAGTTCATCTTCCCGCTCGCGGTCGGCCTCGGCTCCTACCTCTTCATCACCGCCGCCTTCGTGGCGCTCTCCCCGACCGCGGACGAGCGGGCGGCGTCGGCGTCGGCCTCGGCGTCGGCGTCGGCCTGGGCGTCCGTGTCGGCCTGGGCGTCTTCGGCCACACCGCCGTCCGCGGCTGCTGCGGACCCGGGCTCCGGCTCCGCCTCCCGCTCGGCCCGGGGCGCCCGGCACCTGGGCGAGGGCGCCCTGCCCTCCCGCTGAACCCTCCCGCTGCCCCGCCCGCCCGCCCCGTGTACCGCCCCGGAACGAGGACCCCCATGCGCACACCCCGCAGAAGACCGGAAGCAGCGGCGCCGCGGCCCCCCGCGCCCCCGTCGCGCGGCCGCCGCGCACACGCCGGTCCCCCCGCCCCCGAACCACCGGGGCCCGAGCCCCACGGCCCCGCCCGGGCCGGGGGCGTCGGCGGCGGGGGCGGTCCGCGAATCCGGCTGCGACCCGCCACCGTCCGGGCGAAGATCGTCTCGCTGCTGATGGTCCCGGTGGTCTCGCTGCTCGCCCTCTGGGGCTTCGCCACCGTCAGCACCGCCCAGGACATAGCCCGGCTCAGCCGCATCCGGCAGGTCGAAGCCGAGATACGCACCCCCGTCGCCGCCGCCCTCACCGAAATCCAGGCCGAGCGGCGGGCCGTCGTCCGCTTCCTGGCCGACCCCGCCTCCGGCCAGGCGTCCGCCCTGGAGCAGCAGGCCCGGCGCACCGACGAAGCCGTACGGCGACTGCGGCTCGGTGACCGCCACACCGTCGCCGACTCCGGCGACTACCGCACCGGCACGGTCGTGCGGCTCGGCGCCTTCGTCGCCGACGCGGAGGCGCTCGGCTCCGCCCGCAAGGACATCGCCGCCCGCCGCGCCACCCCGGACGGCGCCTACGAGACGTACACCCGCGTGGCCGACTCCGCCCTCGCCGTCGAGGGCGCCCTCTCCGGCGGCCCCGACGCCGAACTCGGCCCCGACGCCCGGGTCCTGCTGGAGTTCGCCCGGGCCGGTGAGCTGCTCTCCCGGGAGGACGCGCTGCTCGCCCTGCCCGGCCCCCGCACCGCCGACGCGCTGCGCCGCCTGACGGGCACGGTGGAGACCCGCCGCACCCTCACCGCCGCCACCGCCCGGGACCTGCCCGCAGCCCAGCAGTCGGCCTGGGAGTCCGTGTCGAAGAGCGCCTCCTACGCCGAGCTCACCGCCGCCGAGGACAAGGCCCTGGCCACCGCCCCGGCCACCGGGGCCTCCGCCGCGGTCTCCGCCGCGCGCGAGGTCCACGGG
Source organism: Streptomyces sp. NBC_00091 (assembly GCF_026343185.1). Classification (GTDB taxonomy): domain Bacteria; phylum Actinomycetota; class Actinomycetes; order Streptomycetales; family Streptomycetaceae; genus Streptomyces. The sequence goes on from NZ_JAPEMA010000001.1 coordinate 5,508,059, forward strand.
GTGCCCGTCGGCTGGGACGCCGCCCACACCAGCGTGAGCGGCTCGATGCGCGAGATCCGGCAGGCCGCCCACGCCCGGGGCGCCGGGCGCGCCGATCCGCTCGCGGAAGGCGCGCTCAGCCCGGCCGGCGCCGCCGTCCTGCTGGGCCTGGCGGCGGTGGCGGCCTCGCTCGTGATCTCCGTACGCATCGGCCGCGCCCTCGTGGTCGAGCTGGTGTCACTGCGCAACACCGCTCTGGAGATCGCCCACCGCAAGCTCCCGCAGGCCATGGACCGGCTGCGCGCCGGACGGGCCGCGGACATCGACGTCGACGCCGAGGCACCGCCCGGGCGGCCCGCCGAGGACGAGATCACCCAGGTCGGCGAGGCGCTGTCCACCGTCCACCGGGCCGCCCTCAGCGCCGCCGTCGAGCGCGCCGAACTCGCCAGCGGGGTGAGCGGGGTCTTCGTCAACCTCGCCCGCCGCAGCCAGGTCCTGGTGCACAAGCAGCTCAACCTGCTCGACTCGATGGAGCGCCGCGCCGACGACCCGGGCGAACTCGGCGACCTCTTCCGGCTCGACCACCTCACCACCCGGATGCGCCGCCACGCCGAGAGCCTGATCATCCTCTCGGGGGCCGCCCCGGGCCGGGCCTGGCGGATGCCGGTCCCGCTGACCAACGTCGTGCGCGCCGCCGTCTCCGAGATCGAGGACTACCCGCGCGTGGAGGTCCGCCGGCTGGCCGAGGCCGCCGTCACCGGGGGATCGGTCGCCGACCTCACCCACCTCCTCGCCGAACTGATCGAGAACGCCACCCAGTTCTCCCCGCCCCACACCAAGGTCCGCGTCACCGGCGAGCCCGTCGGCGCCGGCTACGTCCTGGAGGTCGAGGACCGCGGACTCGGCATGGGCCGCGAGGCCCTCGCGGAGGCCAACCGCCGGATCGAGCACTCCGAGGACCTCGACCTCTTCGACAGCGATCGCCTCGGGCTCTTCGTGGTCAGCCGGCTCTCGGCCCGCCACGGGGTCCAGGTGCACCTGAGGCCTTCGCCCTACGGAGGCACCACCGCGGTGGTGCTGCTGCCCAACTCCCTCCTCCAGGCGGCGATCACGGCCCCGCCCCTGACCGAACCCGAACCCGAGCCGGAGCGGGAGCGGGAGCGGGAGCCGGAGATGGTGGCCGTTCCCGAGACGCCGGCCGTGCCCGGCGCCGGGCACCCGGCGGCCGCGCAGGAGCAGGCGCAGCTCCCGGCTGCCGTGAGCGTCGTACGGGAGACCGTGCGCGGGATCCCGGCCCCGGGCGGACCGCAGCCGGGCCGCCCGCCGGCGCAGGCGCCCGCGCCCGACGCGGGGCCCCGGCGGGGGCCCCTCCCCGCCCCGGTGGCGCCGCTGCGACCGCGCGGCCCCGGCGGCACGGTGATCCGTACCGCATCGGTACCCGTGACCGCCCCGGCACCCGCCGCTCCCGCCGCATCGGTGACCGAACTGCCGCGCCGGGTACGCCAGGCCAGCCTGGTCCCGCAGCTGCGCGAGGCCCCCGCCGCCAAGGCCGCGGCCGGCCCGTGGCCCCCCGAGGAGCCCCCGGACCGCAGCCCGGAGCAGGCGCGGGACCGGATGGCCGCCTACCGGGCCGGGTGGGCGCGCGGCTCACAGGACGACTCCCCCCACGCAGGCAGCGAAGGAGAAGTGTGATGATCGAACACCACAGGACGACCGGCCTCGACGGTGTCCGCCGGTCCGGGGAACTGGACTGGCTGCTGGACGACCTCGTCATGCGGGTGCGCGAGGTCCGGCACGCGGTGGTCCTGTCCAACGACGGGCTGGCGGTGGGTTCCTCCAGCGCCCTGAGCCGGGAGGACGCCGAGCACCTGGCGGCGGTCGCCTCCGGCTTCCACAGCCTCGCCAAGGGCGCGGGCCGGCACTTCCACGCCGGGGGCGTACGCCAGACGATGGTCGAGATGGACGAGGGGTTCCTCTTCGTCGCGGCGGCCGGGGACGGCTCCTGTCTGGCCGTCCTCAGCGCCGCCAGCGCCGACATCGGGTTGATCGCCTACGAGATGGCCCGGCTGGTCAAGCGGGTCGGCGAGCACCTTTACACGCCGCCCCGGTTCGCGGCGCGCCCGCCGGCCGCCGGGTGAGAGCGGCGGCCCGGCACATGGACGGCCAGTGGTACGACGCGGATGCGGGCCCGCTCGTCCGCCCGTACGCCATGACCGGAGGGCGTACGAAACCGGGACCCCACGGGGTCCGCTTCGACCTGATCGCCCTGGTCGTGGTGGACCCGGATGCGGCCGGCGCGGGGGACGAGGCGCTGCTCGGCCCGGAACACCGGGCCCTGCTCGGGCTCTGCCGCGCCGAGACCCAGTCGGTCGCGGAACTCGCCGCCGACGCGGACCTCCCGGTGGGGGTGGTGCGGGTGCTCCTGGGCGACCTGCTGGAGGCGGGGCACGTGAGGGTCAGCCGCCCGGTGCCGCCGGCCCAGCTGCCGGACGAACGGATTCTGCGGGAAGTCATCGAGGGATTGCGAGCGCTGTGATGGGACTGCACGACGACGGCACGGCAGGAACCGGAGGTTCCGGCGCCGGCTCCGGCGCCGATTCCGCAACCGATTCCGCAACCGAGGAGGAACTGGCCGCGCTCGCCCTGAAGATCCTCGTGGCCGGCGGGTTCGGGGTCGGCAAGACCACGCTCGTCGGCGCGGTCAGCGAGATCAGGCCGCTGCGCACGGAGGAACTGCTGAGCGAAGCGGGGGAACTGGTCGACGACACGGGCGGGGTGGGCCAGAAGACCACGACCACCGTGGCCATGGACTTCGGGCGGATCACCATCCGGGCGGGCCTGTCGCTGTACCTGTTCGGGACGCCGGGCCAGGACCGGTTCTGGTTCCTGTGGGACGAACTCTCCCAGGGCGCGCTGGGGGCGGTCGTCCTCGCCGACACCCGGCGGCTGGAGGACTGCTTTCCGGCGGTGGACTACTTCGAGCACCGGCGGATCCCCTTCGTGGTGGCCGTCAACTGCTTCAGCGGCGCCCGCCGTTACGGGGCGAACGAGGTGTCCCGGGCGCTGGACCTGGACCAGGGGACGCCGGTGGTGCTGTGCGACGCGCGGGACAAGGACTCGGGGAAGGAAGTGCTCATCCGGCTGGTGGAGTACGCCGGGCGGGTGCACACCGCCCGGCTGCTCGACGCGGTGGGTCCGTAGGCCGCACGGGCCGGAATCCGCCCCTTGACGGTGTTCCCGCCGGTGCCGAAAACGAAGGAATCACTGTCGGGAACGAACCAGATGGGAGCGATGTGCGGGCTTCCGTCCGCCCCGCGCGCGGACGGCTTTTGGTGCGGCTGGAGTGCGGGACGAAGGCCCGCCATTCCTCTTGAGTCATCTTCTGTGCCATGGGTCCATCCTCCTTGCCGGAAAGCCCCTGGTGGGGAAGGCTTGCGCCACGACCAAGCGGGGTGGGGCGCGGCCGCGTCGGCCGGGTCAACGGGGAGGGGCTGGAAATGGCACTGGACAAGCAGCTGGACTGGTTGCTGGACGATCTGACGCGCAGGGTCCAGCAGGTCCGGCACGCGGTGGTCCTGTCGAACGACGGGCTGGTGACGGCGGCGAGCGCGGGGCTGGCGCGGGAGGACGCGGAGCACCTGGCGGCCGTCGCGGCGGGGTTGCAGAGCCTGGCGAAGGGCTCCGGGCGGCACTTCCGGGCGGGCGAGGTGCGCCAGACGATGGTCGAGTACGACGAGGGCTTCCTCTTCGTCGTGGCCGCCGGCTCCGGCAGTTGCCTGTGCGCGCTGAGCGCCGCCGAGGCCGACATCGTGCAGGTGGCGTACGAGATGACGCTGCTGGTCAACCGGGTCGGGGAGCACCTGGGCGTCGCGGAGCGGCGGATCACCGGGGGCTGACCGCCGGGCCGGCGCGGGAGTTATCCACAGGCCTGGCGCGCTGTCGTCACGCCCGGTTACGGTCTTCACACAGAGTGATCGCCACTCGTGGGGGAGGACTGTGATGAAGGTGGAAATCCTGGAGCGTGCGTCCGTCGATACGGATCCGCGCGTGGGTGTACGGGCGGACGCGCGGGATGCCGTACGGGCTGACGTGCGGGCGCAGGCGCTGCTCGGCGGGGTCCGCGCGGCCGGAGAACTGGGCCTGAGCCGCAGCGAGTTGGCCCGGGCCGTCCAGCTGGGGCTGGTGCGCCAGGGCCCCCGGGCCGCGAGCGGCGCCGCCCGCTTCGCCCGGGCCGAGCTGGACCGGGTCAAGGCGGCGGACGGCTTCCCGCAGGAGTTGCGCGCCCGGGTCGAGGCCGTGGCCGGTACCGACGCGGGGGCGCGGGTGCTGGGGGTCGGGCCGAGCCGGTTCACCCGGCTCGCGCGCTGCGGGCACCTCACGCCCGTCGGCTACCGGATCAACCGCTACCGGGCCGTCGTCTGGCTGTATCTGGCCGCGGAGCTAAGGGAGTTCGCCGCCCGGGAGCCGGGGATGCTGAGCGGGGTCGCGCTCCCGCCGGACCGGGAGCTGATGGCGGCCGGGGCGGACCTGCGCCCGCGCAGGTGGCGGGGGCGGCATGTGGGGCTGCTGCTGAGACGGACCGCCGACCCCTGGGAGCGGGCTGCCGTACTGGCCTCCGTACTGCCCGAGGCGCAGGTGCGGGAGGCCGTGCCCGACCCGGCGGAGCGGATCGTGCTCGCCGCCCTCGCACCGCCCCCGCCCTACGGCCACCCACAGGTACCGGCGGCCGCGGCGGTGGCCCACCGGCTGCTGCTGGCGGAGCCGCCGGAGGAGGTCCACTGGTACCGCGCCAGCCTGGACTTCGCCCTGACCGGCGCGCGGGGTCAGTCGAACTCGACGGAGGAGAGGGGGCCGACGTAGACCCAGGCCCCGCCCTCGCGGGAGAAGGCGCTGTGCTCGCGCAGCGAGCCGGTGTGGCCGCCCTCGCGGTAGTGGGCGCGGAACTCCACCGAGCCCTCCGTCTCGAACATCCCGCCGCGCTCGGTGGCGAGGATCTCCAGCCGCTCCCAGCGCTGGTCCGGATCCAGGTCGAGCCGGCCCGGACGGGTCGATGAGTGCCAGGAGCGGAGCAGGTAGGCGGTGTCGCCGACCGCGAAGGCGCTGAAGCGGGAACGCATCAGCAGCTCGGCGGTGGGCGCCTGCTGGGAGCCGGAGTGGAAGCGGCCGCAGCAGGCGGGGTAGGCGGCGGGCAGCCCGCAGGGGCAGGGGAGGGCCGGGGTGGGCATCGGTGCGATCAGCTCTTCGGTGAGGAGGTCGGGTACTGCCGGGACTGCCAGGACTGTCAGGACTGCCGGGACTACTGCGGCGACACGGCCGGCCTGGCCGACTCGGCCGGGTAGGGGCGGAAGAGGCCCTCCTGGACCACGGAGACCAGCAGCCTGCCCTCGACGTCGTAGATGCGGCCACGGGCCAGACCGCGGCCGCCGTGCGCGATGGGCGACTCCTGGTCGTAGAGGAACCACTCGTCCGCCCGGAACGGCCGGTGGAACCACATGGCGTGGTCCAGCGAGGCCATGTCGAAACCGCGCATGCCCCACAGCGGTTCCACGGGGATGCGCACGGCGTCGAGGAGGGTCATGTCACTGGCGTAGGTGAGGGCGCAGGTGTGTACGAGGGGGTCGTCGCCCAGGGGGCCGACCGCCCGCATCCACACCGCGCTGCGCGGATCGGCGTCCTTGAGGTCCTCAGGGGTCCAGCGGAGCCGGTCCACGTACCGGATGTCGAAGGGCTGGCGGCGGGCCATCCGCTCCAGCGCCTCCGGCAGCGCGCCCAGGTGCTCGCGGATCTCGTCCGCGACCTTCGGGAGCGTGTCCGGGTGGGGGAAGTCGAGGCGGGGAGGCAGCTGGTGCTCGATGCTGCCCTCCTCCGGGTGATGGAAGGAGGCGGTCAGGTTGAAGATGGTCTTGCCCTGCTGGACGGCGGTGACCCGGCGCGTGGTGAAGGAGCGCCCGTCGCGCACCCGCTCCACCTGGTACACGATCGGCACCCCGGGGACGCCGGGGCGCAGGAAGTACGAATGCAGGGAGTGGACCGGGCGGTCGCTCTCCACGGTGCGGCCGGCGGCCACCAGCGCCTGGCCGGCGACCTGCCCGCCGAACACGCGCTGGAGGGACTCCTGGGGGCTGGCCCCCCGGAAGATGTTGACCTCGATCTGCTCCAGGTCGAGCAGGTCGACGAGTCTCTCGGCGGGGTTCGTCATCAGAGGTTCTCCACTGTCGGGTCCGGCGGGCCGGGCGGGGCCGCCCGGTGCGGTGGCTTGCGGATTCCGGTCAGAGCGCGCCGAGCTCGCCGACCGAGGTGACCCGGAGGACGGCCCGGCCCTCCTCGTCGGACGCGGCGAGGTCGACCTCGGCGCTGATGCCCCAGCCATGGTCCCCGTTGGGGTCGGCGAAGGTCTGGCGGACGCGCCACAGGCCGTGCGCCGGGTCCTCCTCGATCTGGAGGAGCTTGGGGCCGCGCGCGTCCGGACCGGTGCCGAGGTCGTCGTACTCGTCCCAGTACCCGTCCATGGCCTCGCCCCAGGCGTCGGCGTCCCAGCCGGACTCGGCGTCCAGCTCGCCCAGGACGTTGACGTGGTCCAGGGCCGCCAGCTCCACCCTGCGGAACATCGCGTTGCGGACCAGCACGCGGAAGGCGCGGGAGTTGGCCGTGACCGGCTTGACCTGGTCGGCCTTCTCCTGGGCCTGCTCCGCCGTCTCCACCTCCGGGTTCGCCAGCTGCTCCCACTCGTCGAGGAGGCTGGAGTCGACCTGGCGGACCAGCTCGCCCAGCCAGGCGATGAGGTCCTCGAGGTCCTCCGACTTCAGGTCGTCGGGGATGGTGTGGTCCAGCGCCTTGAACGCGCTCGCCAGGTAGCGCAGCACGATGCCCTCGGTACGGGCCAGCTCGTAGAAGGAGGTGAACTCGGTGAAGGTCATCGCGCGCTCGTACATGTCGCGGATGATCGACTTCGGGGAGACCGGGTGGTCCCGGACCCACGGGTGGCTCTTGCTGTAGACCTCGTAGGCGTGGACCAGCAGTTCCTCGAGGGGCTTGGGATAGGTGACGTCCTGGAGCCGCTCCATCCGCTCCTCGTACTCGATCCCGTCGGCCTTCATCGCGCCGACCGCGATGCCCCGCTCCTTGTTCTGCTGGGCCGCCAGGATCTGGCGCGGGTCGTCCAGCGTGGACTCCACGACCGAGACCATGTCCAGCGCGTAGGACGGGGATTCCGGGTCCAGCAGGTCGAAGGCGGCCAGCGCGAAGGTGGACAGCGGCTGGTTCAGCGCGAAGTCCTGCTGGAGGTCGACGGTGAGCCGGATGGTGCGGCCTTCGGCGTCCGGGGTGTCGAGCTTCTCGACGACGCCGCCGTCCAGCAGCGAGCGGTAGATCGCGATGGCCCGGCGGATGTGGCGCAGCTGGGCCTTGCGCGGCTCGTGGTTGTCCTCCAGGAGGTGGCGCATCGCCTTGAAGGCGTCGCCGGGCCGGGCGATCACCGAGAGCAGCATGATGTTGGTGACCTTGAAGCGCGAGGTCAGCGGCTCCGGGTCGGCGGCGATCAGCTTCTCGAAGGTGGTGTCCGACCAGGCCACGAACCCTTCGGGGGCCTTCTTGCGGACCACCTTGCGGCGCTTCTTCGGGTCGTCGCCGGCCTTCGCGAGGGCCTTCTCGTTCTCGATGACGTGCTCGGGCGCCTGCGCGACCACGAAGCCCGCCGTGTCGAATCCGGCCCGGCCGGCCCGGCCGGCGATCTGGTGGAACTCCCGGGCGCGCAGCGTGCGGACGCGGTTGCCGTCGTACTTGGTGAGCGCGGTGAACAGCACCGTGCGGATGGGGACGTTGACGCCGACGCCCAGGGTGTCGGTGCCGCAGATGACCTTCAGCAGACCGGCCTGGGCCAGCTTCTCGACGAGCCGGCGGTACTTGGGCAGCATGCCCGCGTGGTGCACGCCGATGCCGTGGCGGACGTAGCGGGAGAGGTTCTGGCCGAACTTCGTGGTGAAACGGAAGTTGCCGATCAGCTCCGCGATCTTGTCCTTCTCCTCGCGGGTGCACATGTTGATGCTCATCAGCGACTGCGCCCGCTCGACCGCCTGGGCCTGGGTGAAGTGCACGATGTAGACCGGGGCCTGCCGGGTCTCCAGCAGCTCGGTGATGGTGTCGGTGATCGGCGTGGTCACGTACTCGTACGAGAGCGGGACGGGCCGGGTCGCGGAGCGGACCACCGAGGTCGGGCGGCCCGTGCGGCGGGTCAGGTCCTCCTCGAACCGCTTCACGTCGCCGAGGGTCGCCGACATCAGGACGAACTGCGCCTGGGGCAGCTCCAGCAGCGGGATCTGCCAGGCCCAGCCGCGGTCCGGCTCCGCGTAGAAGTGGAACTCGTCCATCACGACCTGGCCGATGTCGGCGTACTTGCCGTCGCGCAGGGCGATCGAGGCCAGTACCTCGGCGGTGCAGCAGATCACCGGGGCGTCGGCGTTCACGGAGGCGTCGCCGGTCAGCATGCCGACGTTCTCGGTGCCGAAGAGCTTGCACAGGTCGAAGAACTTCTCCGACACCAGCGCCTTGATCGGCGCGGTGTAGAAGGTGACCTTGTCCTGGGCCAGCGCGGTGAAGTGCGCGCCGGCCGCGACGAGGCTCTTCCCGGAGCCGGTCGGGGTCGACAGGACCACGTTCGCGCCCGAGACCACCTCGATCAGCGCCTCTTCCTGCGCCGGGTACAGGGTGATGCCCTGGCCCTCCGCCCACGAGGAAAAGGCCTCGAAGAGGGCGTCGGGGTCGGCGGTCGGCGGGAGCTGATCAATGAGGGTCACGCCCCCCATCTTGCCTGGCTTCCCGCCGGAAGAGGGAACCGGCGGAGGGAAGGAAGATCATCGCAGGTACGCTGGGCCGTCGCGGCGGCCCGACCGAATCCCTCGACGGGGCCCCACCACGACAGGACCGGGGCGGGAAACGAGCATGATGGGTCCGGCGCACTCACTGTCCGGGGCGGCGGCCTGGCTGGGGGTGGGCGCCGCGACGGCGGCAGCCGGACATCCGATGCCCTGGCCCGTACTGGTCGTCGGCGCCCTCATCTGCGCCGGAGCGGCCCTCGCCCCCGACCTCGACCACAAGTCGGCGACGATCTCGCGCGCCTTCGGACCCCTGTCCCGGGGCCTGTGCGAGGTGGTCGACAAGATCTCCTACTCCGTCTACAAGGCGACCCGCTCCCCGCGCGACGCCCGCCGCACCGGGGGCCACCGCACCCTGACCCATACCTGGCTCTGGGCGGTCCTGATCGGCGCCGGGTCCTCCGCGCTCGCGGCCACCGCCGACCGCTGGGGCGTGCTGGCGCTGCTCTTCGTGCACCTGGTGCTGGCCGTGGAAGGCCTGCTGTGGCGGGCGGCCCGGATGTCCAGCGACGTCCTGGTCTGGCTGCTCGGCGCGACCAGCGCCTGGACCCTGGCCGGGGTGCTGGACCAGCCGGGCAACGGCGCGGACTGGCTGTTCACCGGCCCGGGCCAGGAGTACCTCTGGCTCGGCCTGCCGATCATGCTCGGCGCGCTCGTCCACGACATCGGCGACGCGCTGACCGTCTCCGGCTGCCCGGTCCTGTGGCCCCTGCCCATCGGCGGGAAGCGCTGGTACCCGATCGGCCCGCCGAAGGCGATGCGCTTCCGCGCCGGCAGCTGGGTGGAGCTCAAGGTGCTCATGCCGGTGTTCATGCTCCTCGGCGGCATGGGCGGCGCCTCGGCCCTCGGCTTCATCTGAGACTCGTCTGCTCACCCCCTGTCCGGCAAGCAAACCGTCCGTCAGAGTGCTCGACTCCCTGCCGGGCAACGCCTTTGACTACTGCGGCATTCCGGGGACAGGGCGCAAAGAGCGCCGCTAAAGTTCGCGGCATGGACGTTGACACGGCGAGGCGCGTCATACGTGAGCAGGACAGGGTGGCGCGGTACCGGTTGCGGCCGCTTCTGGACGAACAGGGAAGACGCTGTGATGCGGTCGCAGCTGGCCTTGAGCCGTGGCTGGGCAAGGCGTGGAAGTGGAGCCGGGGGCAGGGGAGCCTCTTGGAGCCGCGCGGATTTATCAGGCCCGAAGCGTATACCGCTCTCCGTGAAGCCCAGGCACTGTTGGACAGGAGGGGCCGCACACGTTCCGAACCTCTGTGGCGGGACCTGGAAAACGCTGTCGGTTGTCTCGACTATCACCCTCCTGCTCTCTGGATTATTGAAAACGACCACGGAGATTTTTACAAAACAGTTTCGACATACACCAGCCACCATACGAAGGATACGGTCGACCGGGCCGTGGCGGCGCTCATAGGAAACATCAGAAAGCTCGCCACGGCATTCAGGGAAGATAATCCGACATGCCTTATCGAACTGCCGGATGAGATTCATCCGCCCCGGCACGCGGTCTTCACGAAAGGCACTCTCGCGCGGCTCTTCGTCGAGGATCTCAGCGCCTGGATCGAGAACTGCAAGGAGATAGAAGCAGCCGTTGCCACCGCGACTGCCGTTTCACCCGTCATCCTGGAGTGGCGCGACAGCACCTCCCAATTTCTGGGGCGCCACCTGGGCGTGAAGCTCGGGTTCGATTCCCTTATGAAATCCGCCCCAGCGTGCGGCAGTCCCCTGATCGCCGATGCACATGCCCTGGGGCGAGCCTATTTGGCTCTAGGTTTGGCCTATCTGGAAGAGGTGCGAGGACGTATGCCTGATTATGCAGAGGCATCCGGGCAGGCAGCTCCGGAACCGCGGGTTTCGCTGACTTTCAGCGGCGGGAACTACTATGGCGGGCAGTTCGCCGCCCAGATCGCCAACATCCACTCGTCCGTTGCCGGTGTTCACCAGGACGGCGGCGCCGGCATAGCCGATGCGCTGACAGCGCTGGGGCAAGCGGTGTTGGCCCAGGAGAATCTTGACGACGATCAGCGCCGGGACCTGCTCGACAATGTCGAGTATCTCGCTGGGGCCGCAGGGGAACCCCCGGAGCAGAGGAACCGAGGAATGATCAGATCTGCTCTCAACGCACTGAACGCAGCAGCCGCCGCCGGTACCGGACTGGGCACAGCGATGGAGGCATGGAGCGGAGTGCTACAGCGGCTCGTGCCCTGACAGTGGAAGGGTGGGACGGATCACGGAACCCTTACGCGCCCCGGCCCGGCGGGTCAGCCGTGCCAGGAACGCCACAGGGCCGCGTACGCCCCGCCCGCCGCCACCAGTTCCTCGTGCGAGCCGAGCTCGCTGATCCGCCCGGCCTCGACCACCGCGATCACGTCCGCGTCGTGCGCGGTGTGCAGCCGGTGGGCGATCGCGATCACCGTACGGCCGTCCAGCACCCGCGCCAGCGAACGCTCCAGATGCCGGGCCGCCCGCGGATCCAGCAGCGAGGTCGCCTCGTCCAGCACCAGCGTGTGCGGATCCGCCAGCACCAGCCGGGCCAGCGCGACCTGCTGCGCCTGCGCCGGGGTCAGCGCGCTCCCGCCCGAACCGACCTCGGTGTCCAGCCCCGCCTCCAGGGCCCGCGCCCAGCCGTCCGCGTCCACCGCGCCCAGCGCCGCCCACAGCTCGGCGTCCGCCGCGCCCGTCCGGGCCAGGCGCAGATTGTCCCGCAGGGTGCCGACGAACACGTGGTGCTCCTGGTTGACCAGCGCCACGTGCTCGCGCACCCGCTCCGCGGGCATCCGCGACAGCCGCGCCCCGCCGAGGGTGACCTCGCCAGTCCGGGGCGCGTAGACGCCCGCCAGCAGCCGGCCCAGCGTGGACTTGCCCGCCCCCGAAGGCCCCACCAGCGCCATCCGGGTGCCCGGCGGCACGGACATCGACACCCGGTGCAGGACGTCCACGCCCTCCCGGTAGCCGAAGTGGACCTCCTGCGCCCGTACGTCCCGGCCCTGCGGTACGACCGCCCGGTCACCCGCGTCCGGCTCGATCTCCCGCACGCCCACCAGCCGGGCCAGCGACACCTGGGCGATCTGCAGCTCGTCGTACCAGCGCAGGATCAGGCCGAGCGGGTCGACCATCATCTGCGCCAGCAGCGCCCCCGTGGTCAGCTGCCCCACCGACATCCAGCCCCGCAGCACGCAGTAGCCGCCGATCATCAGCACCGAGCCGAGGATCGTCACATAGGTGACGTTGACGACCGGGAACAGGACCGTCCGCAGGAAGAGCGTGTACCGCTCCCAGGCCGTCCACTCCTTGATCCGCCGCTCCGACAGCTCGATCCGGCGCCCGCCCAGCCGGTGCGCCTCGATCGTGCGCCCCGCGTCCACCGTCTCCGTCAGCACCGCCGCGACCGCCGCGTACCCGGCCGCCTCCGAGCGGTACGCCGCGGGCGCCCGCCGGAAGTACCAGCGGCAGCCCACGACCAGCACTGGCAGTGCCACCAGAGCGGCCAGCGCCAGCGGCGGCGCGGTGACCGCGAGCGCGCCGTAGAGCAGCCCCGCCCAGACCACGCCGATGGCCAGCTGCGGCACGGCCTCGCGCATCGCGTTGGCCAGCCGGTCGATGTCGGTGGTGATCCGCGACAGCAGGTCACCGGTACCGGCCCGCTCCAGGACACCCGGCGGCAGGCCGACCGAGCGCACCAGGAAGTCCTCGCGCAGGTCCGCCAGCATCTCCTCGCCGAGCATCGCCCCGCGCAGCCGCACCAGCCGCACGAAGAAGGTCTGCACGGCCAGAGCCAGCGCGAACAGCAGCGCCACACGCCCCAGATGCAGCTCGCGCGCCCCCGCAGCGAGCTCGTCCACGACCCGCCCCAGCAGGTACGGGCCGACCATGGAGGCGACCACCGCGACCGCGTTGACCGCCACCAGCACCACGAAGGCCCGCCGGTGGCGCCGCAACAGGCCGCGCACATAGCCCCGTACGGTCGCCGCCGTGCCCACGGGCAGGGTCGCGGCCGTTTCGGGGGCCGCCGGATCGTATTGAGGCGGAGCCACGCCGATCATGCGGATTCCTCGATCCCTGTGAGTTCCTCTGCCGGTCCGGCCGGGCCGAGCCCGGCCGCCCGCTGTTCCTCGTCCGTCTCCCGGGTGACGACCGCCCGGTAGCGCGGGTCGCCCTGCAGCAGTTCCCGATGGGTGCCCGCCGCCAGCGCCCGGCCCTCATGGACCAGGACGACCCGGTCCGCGCGGTCCAGCAGCAGCGGCGACGAGGCCAGCACCACCGTCGTGCGCCCGGCCCGCAGGCCCGCGATCCCCTCGGCGATCCGCGCCTCGGTGTGCGAGTCCACCGCCGAGGTCGGCTCGTCCAGCACCAGCACCTCCGGATCGGTGACCAGGGACCTGGCCAGCGCGAGCCGCTGCCGCTGCCCGCCCGACAGGGACCGGCCGCGCTCGGTGATCCGCGCGTCCATCGCGTCCCCCACCCCCTCCGGCGCCGACTGCACCAGCGCGTCCAGGACGTCACCGCACTGCGCCGCGGCCAGCGCGGCCCCGGCCGTCACCGACCCCGAGGCTGGTACGTCGAACAGCTCGCGCAGCGTCCCGGACAACAGCACCGGATCCTTGTCCTGTACGAGGACCAGCGCACGCGCCGTGTCCAGCGCGAGTTCGTCCAGCGCCACCCCGCCGAGCAGTACCGGGGGCGCCCCGTCGCCGGTGTGTACGGGATGCCCGCCCAGCCGCTCCGCGAGCCGGCCCGCCAGGTCCGGGTCCCCGCACACCACCGCCGTGAACCGCCCGGCCGGGGCCAGCAGCCCCGTGCCGGGGTCGTACAGGTCCCCGCCCGGCGCCGGAGCGTCCACCGCCCCGGCGACGGGGCCGGCCGCCCCGTCCTCCGTACGCGTCAGCGACAGCACCCGGGCCGCCCGCTTGGCGGAGGGCCGCGAGAAGGAGTACGCCATCGCGATCTCCTCGAAGTGCCGCAGCGGGTAGAGCATCGTGGCCACCGCGCTGAAGGCCGCGACGAGTTCACCGACCGCCAGCCGCCCGTCCAGCACCAGCAGCGAGCCGTACCAGACCACCGTGACCAGCAGGGCGCCCGGCAGCAGCACCTGGATCGCGGAGATCAGGGCCCACATGCGGGCGCTGCGCACGGCGGCCTTGCGGACCTCCTGCGAGGCCTCGCGGTAGCGGCCCAGGAACAGCTCCTCGCCGCCGATCCCGCGCAGGACCCGCAGGCCCGCCACGGTGTCGGAGGCCAGCTCGGTGGCCTTGCCCGCCTTCTCGCGCTGGAGGTCCGCGCGGCGCGTGGCACGCGGCAGCAGCGGCAGTACCGACAGGGCGAGCACCGGCACGCCCGCGGCGACGACCACGCCGATGGAGGGCGCGTAGAAGAGCAGGCCCACACAGATGGCGACGACCGAGAAGGCGGCGGCGAGGAAACGGGAGACCGCCTCGACGAACCATCCGATCTTCTCCACGTCGCCCGTGGACACCGCCGTCACTTCACCCGCCGCGACCCGGCGGGTCAGCGCGGAGCCCAGTTCGGCGGTCTTGCGGGCGAGCAGCTGCTGCACCCGCGCGGCGGCGGTGATCCAGTTGGTGACGGCGGTGCGGTGGAGCATGGCGTCACCTGCCGAGATGGCCGCGCCGACCAGCAGGAGCAGCCCGCCGACCAGCAGCAGCCGGGTCCCGTCGCGGTCCACGACGGCTCCGACGCCCAGGCCGACCGCGTACGGCAGCCCGGCGACCCCGCAGAAGTGCAGGAGGCCCCAGGCCAGGCTCCTGGCCTGGCCGCCGAGCTGTCCCCTCCCCAGCCACCACAGGAACCGGGGGCCGGAGCGGGCGTCGGGCACCCCGGGATCCGGATACGGAAGATCGCTGATCTGCATGACGCCCCATGACTGGTCGACGGCTTCAACCCACGCAAGGTTCGTCTTCCGGACGGGGCCGGGCAATCGATTTTCCGGCCCGGGGGCGCACGCCCGGCCCGTGTTCCGGCGCACGCGCCGCAGCACGCCCGCCGCGCGGCGGCGCGTACGCCCGGGCGCCCGGGGGCGCTCAGGGGCGCGTCGCGCGTTCCAGTTCGAGCAGCGCCGAGTAGTAGCTGCGCCCGGTGGCCCGGTCCATTCCCACCTCGCACATCCGGTTGGCGGACAGGTGTGCGTCGAACTGTCGTGCCGTCACCTCCGCGGCCTCCCGCGCGGTCGCCGAGGCCGTCAGCTCCGGGTGCAGCATCCCGCGGTCGCCCGCGAAGGCGCAGCAGCCCGCGTCGTCCGGGACCACCACCTCCGCGGCGCAGGCCTCGGCCACCGTGCGCAGCTGCGCCTCGTCGTCCAGGTGCCGCATCGAGCAGGTCGGGTGCAGGACCGCCGAGCCGACGGTGCGCCGGATCTCCAGGTGCGGCAGCAGTTCCTCCGCCGCCCAGACGACGGAGTCCACGATCCGCAGCTCCGCGTGCAGGGCGCGGTTGTCCTCGGTCAGGTACGGGACCACCTCGTGCGCGATGCCCAGGGTGCAGGAGGACGCGTCGACCACCAGCGGGAGCCGCCCTCCGGCCGTCCAGCCCCAGGCGGCCGCGACGATCCGGTTGGCCATCAGCCGGGCGCCGGCCTCGTAGCCCTTGGAGTGCCAGATCGTCGCGCAGCAGGTGCCGCTCACGTCGCGCGGGATCCACACCGGCTTCCCGGCCCGCTCCGACACGGCCACCACGGCCTCCGGCAGGGAGGGCCCGGGACGGCCCCCGGGACCGCCGAAGATCCGGTTGACACAGGCCGGGTAGTACACGGCGGCCGCGCCCACCCGCCGGGTCACGGGCAGTCTGCGCGCGGCGGCCCCCGGGATCTGCGGCAGCCATTCCGGCACCAGGTCGGGGCGTACGGCCTTGCGCGCGGCCCCCGTGACGGCGGTCAGCACCCGGTCCCCGACCGCGTGCGTGATCTTCTCGGAGGCGGCCACGGCCAGCCGGGCACCGGCCTCGACGGTACGGAACCGCCGGGCGGCCAGTTCGGCGGCCCGCTCCTCGCGGGGGCTGTGCCGGCGGTGGCGGAAGTCCTTCATCAGTGCGCCGGTGTCGATGCCGACCGGGCAGGCGAGCTTGCAGGTGGAGTCGCCCGCGCAGGTGTCGACGGCGTCGTAGCCGTAGGCGTCGAGCAGCCCGGCGAGCACGGGGGAGCCCGGCTGCTGGCGCATCATCTCGCGGCGCAGCACGATCCGCTGGCGCGGAGTGGTCGTCAGGTCCTCGCTGGGGCAGGTCGGTTCGCAGAACCCGCACTCGATGCAGGGATCGGCCACCTCCTCCACCTGCGGGATCGTCTTCAGGCCGCGCAGATGGGCCCGCGGATCGCGGTCGAGGAGGATCCGCGGGGCGAGGACCGAGTCCGGGTCGACGATCCGCTTGGTCCGCCACATGAGTTCGGTGGCCTTGGCCCCCCACTCCAGTTCCAGGAAGGGGGCCATGTTGCGGCCCGTGGAGTGCTCGGCCTTCAGGGAGCCGTCGAAGCGTTCTACCGTCAGGTGGCAGAAGTCGTCCATGAAGGCCGCGTACCGGGCGACGTCGGCCGGCTTCGCGGCGTCGAAGGCGAGCAGGAAGTGCAGGTTGCCGTGGGCCGCGTGCCCGGCGACGGCCGCGTCGAAGCCGTGCTCCGCCTGGAGGGCGAGGAGGGCCTCGCAGGCCTCGGCCAGCCGGGACGGAGGTACGGCGAAGTCCTCGGTGATCAGGGTGGTGCCCGACGGGCGGGCCCCGCCTACGGCGGCGACGAAGGCCTTGCGCGCCTTCCAGTAGCCGGCGATGGTCCCCGGGTCGGAGGTGAAGGCGTTGGTCACGGAGGCGACCGGCGCGACCAGCTCCAGTCCGGCCAGCACCGCGGCCGCGCGGCGCTCGTACTCGGCGCGGCCCGCCGCGTCCGGAGCGCGGAACTCCACGAGCAGCGCGGCGGTGTCCTTGGGCAGCTCCGCCCAGTCGGCGGGCACGCCCGCGACCCTGACCGAGGCGCGCAGGGTGTTGCCGTCCATCAGCTCGACGGCGAGGGCGCCGGCCCCGTTGAAGAGCGGGACGGCGGCGGCCGCGGCCGGCAGGGAGGGGAAGAAGAGCAGGGCGCTGGTGAGCTCGCGGTCCAGGGGGAGGGTGTCGAAGACGACCTCGGAGATGAAGCCGAGGGTGCCCTCGGAGCCGACCATCAGGCCGCGCAGGATCTCGACGGGGGTGGTGCCGTCCAGGTAGGCGTCGAGCCGGTAGCCGGTGGTGTTCTTGATCTCGTACTTGGCGCGGATCCGGGCGACGAGGGCCGGGTCGGCCTCGATCTCCCCCTTGACCTCCATCAGCCCGTGGCACAGGGCCGGTTCGGCGCGGGCCAGTTCCTCGTCGGCGAGCGGGTCGGCGGTGTCGACGACGGTGCCGGTCGGCAGGACCAGGGTGAGCGAGGAGAGGGTGCGGTACGAGTTCCTCGTGGTCCCGGCGGTCATGCCGGAGGAGTTGTTCGCGACGACCCCGCCCAGGGTGCAGGCGATGGCGCTGGCCGGGTCGGGCCCCAGGATCCGGCCGTGCCGGGCGAGGGCGGCATTGGCCCGGAACACGGTGGTGCCGGGCTGGATCCGGGCGCGGCGGCCGCCCTCGAGGACCTCGATCCCGGCCCAGTGGCGGCGTACGTCGACCAGGATGTCCTCGCCCTGGGCCTGGCCGTTCAGCGAGGTGCCGGCGGCGCGGAAGACCACCTCGCGCTGCCTGCCGTGGGCGTACGAGAGGACCGCGGAGATGTCGTCGATGTCCTCGGCGATCACCACGACCTGCGGCACGAACCGGTACGGGGAGGCGTCGGTGGCGTAGCGGACCAGGTCGGAGACCTTCCACAGCACCTTCTCGGCACCGAGCAGCTCGGTCAGCTCGGCGCGCAGGGCCGGCGGGGTTCCGGCGGCCAGCCGGTCGGGGACCCGGTCGGGGGCGGGGGCGCCCAGGCCGCGCGGGCGCAGGGCCCCCGGCTTCGGTTCGAGCAGCGGCATGAGCAGCCCCTTGCCTTGTGTCTCGCGTCCGGCTCGCGTCCGGCTCGCGTCCGGCACGGCGCCGGCACCGGCGGCGGCCTACGCCCCGGCCGCTCCGTCCGTCTCAGCAGCGGCGCTCCGCGGGGGCGTCCGCCAACGCGTTCAGCAGGCCGCCGAGCACCTCGCGCTGTCCGGCGGTCAATGGAGCCAGGATCTCCTCTGCGGCGTCGGTTCGCGCGTTGCGCAGACGGCGCAGCGTGGCGCGACCGGTTTCGGTGAGCTCGATCCGGATGACGCGCCGGTTCGCGGGGTCGGGCGCGCGGCGTACGCAGTCGGCCGCCTCCAGCCCGTCCACGAGGGTGGTCACGGCGCGCGGTACGACCTCAAGGCGCGTGGCCAGATCGGCCATTCGGGGCGGCTGGTCCCCGCCGTAGTGCGAGACCAGGCGCAGCAGCCGGCCCTGGGCGGGGGTGATCCCGAGGGGTTCCATGTGGCGCTTCTGGATGCGGTGGAGCCGACGCGTCAGGCGCAGCAGCTGCTCGGCCAGGACGCCGTCGGTGGAATCGCGGGTGTCGGTCTCGGAACCGGTGCTCATACTGGGAACAGTACCAGGACCGAATTCATTGTGAGTGTAGGTAACAATGAGCTATGCTCATCGGAGTCCCCTCAGAAGGAGGCCCATGCGCCACGACGAACCGAAGTGGACCCCATCGAACGAAGCCCTCGACCCCACCCGCCCGGCCCCGGCGGACCGCCCCCGCGAGCTGCGCCGCATCATCGGCCTGTTCCGCCCCTACCGCGGCCGGCTCACCGTGGTCGGAGCGCTGGTCGGCGCGTCCTCGCTGGTCGGCGTGGCCTCGCCGTTCCTGCTGCGCGAGATCCTGGACGTCGCGATCCCCGAAGGTCGGACCGGGCTGCTCAGCCTGCTCGCGCTCGGCATGATCCTCACGGCGGTCGTGACCAGCGTGTTCGGCGTGCTCCAGACGCTGATCTCCACCACGGTCGGCCAGCGCGTCATGCACGACCTGCGCACCGCCGTCTACGCCCAGCTCCAGCGGATGCCGCTGGCCTTCTTCACCCGCACCCGCACCGGCGAGGTGCAGTCCCGCATAGCCAACGACATCGGCGGAATGCAGGCCACGGTCACCTCGACCGCGACCTCGCTGGTGTCGAACCTGACCGCCGTGATCGCCTCCGTCGTCGCGATGCTCGCGCTCGACTGGCGGCTGACCGTCGTCTCCCTCCTGCTGCTGCCCCTGTTCGTGTGGATCAGCCGGCGGGTGGGCCGCGAGCGCAAGAAGATCACCATGCAGCGGCAGAAGCAGATGGCCGCCATGGCCGCGACGGTCACCGAGTCCCTCTCGGTGAGCGGCATCCTGCTCGGCCGCACCATGGGCCGCTCGCAGTCCCTCACCGCCGCCTTCTCCGAGGAGTCCGAGAAGCTCGTCGGCCTCGAAGTGCGCTCCAGCATGGCCGGGCGCTGGCGGATGTCCACCATCGGCATCGTCATGGCCGCCATGCCCGCGCTCATCTACTGGGCCGCGGGCATCGCCCTGCAGAGCGGAGCCCCCTCGCTCTCCGTCGGCACCCTCGTCGCCTTCGTCACCCTCCAGCAGGGCCTGTTCCGGCCCGCCGTGAGCCTGCTGTCGACCGGTGTGCAGATCCAGACCTCGCTCGCACTGTTCGCCCGGATCTTCGAGTACCTCGACCTGCCGGTGGACATCACCGAGCGGGACGAGCCCGTCCGGCTGGACCGCGCGAGGGGCGAGATCCGGCTGGAGGACGTGCACTTCGCGTACGAGGCCAAGACCGGCCCCACCCTCACCGGCATCGACATCACCGTCCCGGCCGGCGGCTCCCTCGCCGTGGTCGGCCCGACCGGCTCCGGCAAGAGCACGCTCAGCTACCTGGTGCCGCGGCTCTACGACGTGACCGGCGGACGGGTCGCCCTCGACGGGGTGGACGTGCGCGACCTCGACTTCGACTCGCTGGCCCGTTCCATAGGCGTGGTCTCCCAGGAGACCTACCTCTTCCACGCCTCGGTCGCCGACAACCTGCGCTTCGCCAAGCCGGACGCCACCGACGAGGAGATCGTCGAGGCGGCCCGGGCGGCGCAGATCCACGACCACATCGACTCCCTGCCCGACGGCTACGACACCCTGGTGGGCGAGCGCGGCTACCGCTTCTCCGGTGGCGAGAAGCAGCGCCTGGCCATCGCGCGCACCATCCTCCGGGACCCGCCGGTGCTCATCCTCGACGAGGCCACCAGCGCCCTCGACACCCGTACCGAGCACGCCGTGCAGCGGGCCATCGACAACCTCTCGAAGGGCCGCACCACCATCACCATCGCCCACCGCCTCTCCACCATCCGGGACGCCGACCAGATCGTGGTCCTGGACGCCGGCCGGATAGCCGAGCGCGGGACGCACGAGGAACTGCTGGGGGCGGGCGGCCGGTACGCCGCGCTGGTCCGCCGGGACCGGGATGCCGCGCAGCCGCACGGCAAGGAGCGGGGCGGCTCCGACCGGGGGCCCGCGGGGGAGCCCGTACCGACTCCGGTGAACGTGTGATCGTACGACTTAAGCGGGGTGTGATGCCGGGAAGGTCCCGGTTCGGGAGTTAACGTGCCCGCATGCCTGATGAGTCCCAGCCGTACCAGCCGCCACCGCGCCGCTCCCGGCTCACCCGTCGAGGCCGCGTGGTGCTCCTCTTCGGCGCGCTCCTGGGGATCGGCCTCGCGACGGTGGTGATCGAACCACTGCTGCCCGGCGAGGAAGTGCCAGAGAAACCGCGCCGGTTGCTGATTCCCGAAGGCTGGCGGGCCCACCAGGTCTACGCTGCCGTCGACCGCGAACTCAAACTCCCCGCCGGCGCCACCAAGTCGGCCGTCGCCACGGCCGCGCTGGACCTCCCCGCAGAGGCCAAGGGCAACCCGGAGGGCTACCTCTTCCCGGCGACGTACCCGGTGACCTCGAAGTCCACCCCGGCGACCCTGCTCGCCTCCATGGTGCGGACGGCGAACCAGAAGCTCGCCACCAGAGCGGTGGCCGACGGGGGCAAGGCGCACGGGATGACCCCGTACCAGACGGCCACCCTCGCCAGCGTCATCGAGGCGGAGGCCGACACCCCGGCGGACATGGGCAAGGTCGCACGGGTGGTCCACAACCGGCTGGCGAAGTCGATGCCGCTCCAGATGGACTCCACCATCAACTACGCGCTGAACCGCAACACCCTGGACACCAAGCTCAGCGACACCCGCATCGACCACCCCTTCAACACCTACGAGCGCCAGGGCCTGCCGCCCACACCCATCGACAGCCCCGGCCTCCAGGCCATGGCCGCCGCGGTCGCGCCGACACCCGGCGACTGGCTGTTCTTCGTCACCGTGAAGCCCGGCGACACCCGCTTCTCGGCGAGCTACGAGGAGCACAAGAAGCACGTGGCGGAGTTCAACCGGCTGCGTGCCGCCTCCGGCTCACCGGCCCGCGCCCAGGCCGCACCCCCGCCCGCCCAGCCCGGACCACCCCCTGCGCAGGCCGGACCCCCGGGGAAGGGCCCCGCCGTGAAATGAGGAGGCGCCACCGCCGCGCCCCGCCCGCCGGGGGCTGAGCCCGCCTCGCCGGCCGGGCTGCCGCCCGCCCCGCCCGCCGCCCGCCGCGAGTCGCCGGGCGCCGCCGCGCGTCAGGCCCGTACCGCCGGGACCCGGGCCAGCAGGCGGCGGATCTCACGCACCGCGCCGCCGCCCGCCCGGTTGGCGCCGATGGTCGAGGCCGACGGGCCGTAGCCGACCAGGTGGACCCGCTCGTCGCGCACCGCCCTGGTGCCCTCCAGCCGGATCCCGCCGCCCGGCTCGCGCAGCCGCAGCGGAGCCAGGTGGTCGACGGCGGCCCGGAAGCCGGTGGCCCACAGGATCACGTCGGCGTCCACGCTGCGCCCGTCCGCCCACGCGACACCGGACGGGGTGATCCGGTCGAAGACGGGCAGCCGGTCCAGCACCCCGGAGTCCAGCCCCGCCCGGACGGCCTCGGTCAGGGCCAGCCCGGTCACGCTGACCACGCTCTGCGGGGGCAGTCCCCGCCGGACCCGCTCCTCCACCAGGCCCACCGCCGCCCGGCCCTCCGCCTCCCCGAAACCCCCTTCGCGGAACACGGGCGGCCTGCGCGTGACCCAGGTGGTCCCCGCCGCCACCTGGGCGATCTCCAGCAGGTGCTGCACCGCCGACGTGCCGCCGCCCACCACGACCACCCGCGCCCCGGCGAACTCCTGCGGCCCGGGGTAGTTCGCGGTGTGCAGCTGGCGCCCCCGGAACAGCTCCTGCCCCGGGTAGCGCGGCCAGAACGGCCGGTCCCAGGTCCCGGTGGCGTTGATCAGCGCCCGCGCGGACCAGCTGCCGGACGCCGACTCCACGAGAAGGCGACCGCCCGCCCCCTCGCGTACCGCGGTGACGTCCACGGGACGGCGTACACGAAGGCCGAAGCGCTCCTCGTAGGCCGCGAAGTACTCCCCGACCACCTCGGACGACGGCCGCAGCGGGTCGGCTCCGACCAGCTCCATGCCGGGCAGCGCGTGCATCCCGTGCACCCTGCCGTAGGTCAGCGAGGGCCAGCGGTACTGCCAGGCCCCGCCGGGGCGGGGCGCATGGTCCAGAACCACGTGCCCGATCCCCGCCCGGGCCAGGTGGTACGCGCTGGACAGGCCCGCCTGCCCGGCGCCGGCGACCACCACGTCCACGTCCGCCGCGTCCCTCAGCATTTCGTTCACGGTTCTACTAACTCGCGGGGGTCGCGGGATCTTCCCGGATGATCCGAAGGCCCTGCGCGCCGGGGGCGGGCGTCGCTAGAGTCGGCAGCTGCGACAGGAGACGAACGGCCAGTACGGGGGGCGGTTTGGTGGGGCGGCGCTTCTTCATCGGGATGGGTACCGGCAGGTACTGCCACCTCCCCCCGGAGGATCAGCTCGACTCGGTCCCCCCGGACATCCGCGCCACGGCCTCCCTCTTCGCGGACTTCGGCTACGAATGCGTACTCTCCGGACTGGGCGAGTACGACGGAGCCGAACAGCTGCGCCAGAAGCTGAGCCACTGGTCCGCGGACACCAAGCTCTCGGACGACGACGTCGTGGTGGTCTACTTCGCCGGCCACGGCGCCGTCGAGGAACGCGACCGGCACTACCTGCTGTGCTGGGACACCCGCGATACCGACCTGGCCGCCACCGCCCTGGCCACGGAGGACCTCGTACGCATCCTCTGCAAGGGCGGACTGCGCCACCTCCTGCTGATCCTCGACACCTGTTCGGCCGGCGCCGGCACGGCGGAGGCCTCGGCCGCCGCCCTCCAGACGATCATCTACCGCGGAGCCGCCGCCGACGCCTCCGCCGGCCTCTGGTTCCTGGCCTCCGCCCGGCGCAAGGAGCTCGCCCTCGACGGCGCCTTCGTCTCCGTCCTCGGCGAGGCCATCGCGACCACGACCGAGCGGACCGGGCAGCGCCAGCAGTACCTCGACCTCACCGAACTGGTGAAGGCGGTCAACGAACGCTTCGACGCCGCCGGCCGGGGCCAGCGGGCCGAGCTGGCCAGCGCCCTGGTCACCGGACTCGCCCCGTTCCTCGCCAACTCCGGCTACCGCGAGGAGTTACCGCCGGCCGGCACGGACCTTGAGGTCCAGGGGCGGGTCGCCGCCAGGGAACTCGCCGAGCACTTCGGACCCCGCTCGCGCGGGGTCGAGTTCGAATCGGAACAGGGCCTCTACTTCAGCGGCCGGGTCAACGTGCTCGCCGAGCTGGCCGCCTGGCTGACGGCAGAGGAGGGGGACGGCCGGGGCCGCGTCGTCACCGGCGTCCCCGGCTGCGGCAAGTCCGCCGTCCTCGGCCGGATCGTCGCCCTCTCCGACCCCGCCTACCGGGCCCGCCTCGACCTCAGCGACGTCGACCCGAGCACCGTGGTCCCGAAGAACTGCGTGACCGCGGCCGTCCACGCCCGCCACAAACGCCTCGAGGAGATCGTCGAGCGCATCGCGTCGGCCCTCGGCACGGAGGCGGACGGCGCCGCCACCCTCCTCCAGGAACTCACCCGGCGCGGCCGCCAGGGACCCCCGCTGGTCATCGTGGTCGACGCCGTGGACGAGGCCGGATCCGACACGGCCGCCGACGCGGGCGGACACGGCGAACCCCGCCGCATCACCCGCGAACTGCTGCGCCCGATGGCGGAGATCCAGGGCGTACGCCTCCTCGTGGGCACCCGGCGCGAACTGGTGACCCCGCTCGGCCCCACCTTCACGTGCATGGACCTGGACCGGGAGGAGTACCGGGCGGGGATCGAGGACGTCACGGCCTACGTCGCCCGCGTCCTGCTCGCCGCAGAGGAGGCAGAGGTACGCACCCCGTACAGGGACCGCCGCGGACTGGCCTGGACCGTCGCGCGCGGCGTGGCCGACAAGGCGGCCGGGGTCTACCTCTACGCCCGTATGACGGCCCGTACGCTGCGCTCCGACGAAGTACCCGTGGACGTCGGCCGGCTGGGCTGGGAGGAGAACCTGCCCAGCGAGGTCGGCGACGCCTTCGACGACTACCTCGCCCGCTTCGGCCCCGACGAGCCCCGGGTGCGCCGCATGCTGCTGGCCTTGGCGTTCTCCGAGGGCAAGGGGCTGCCGCGCGGCCGGGTGTGGACCGGGCTCAGCTCCGCCATCTCCGGAGTCCCCTGCTCGGAGGAGGACGTCAGCTGGGCCCTCGACGTCGCCGCGGCGTACATCGCGGAGGTGGTTGACGACGACCGCCGCTCAGCGTATCGGCTCTACCACAAGGCCCTCGCGGAGCATCTGCGCGCGACGGCCGCTCAGGGCGCGCCCGACATCCAGCACGCGGTCGTCGATGCCCTGACGGGCCTCGTGCCCCAGGCGGCGGCACAGCAGCCGGACTGGTTCGCTGCCGTGCCCTACGTACGACAGCACCTCGCGACCCACGCCGTCGCGGCCGGACGGCTGGCGGAGCTGATGGAGGACCCCGGCTTCCTGCTGGCCAGCGAACCGCTCACACTGCTGCGGGCGTTCGCCGCCATGGAGGGTGAAGGCGTCCCGGGGGTGCGCGGCGCCTACGAGCAGATCGCTCACCGGCTCACCCCCGACACCCCGCTCGGGGATCGCGCGGCCGACCTCCAGCTTTCGGCGCGCCGCTGCCAGGCCGACCGTCTGGCCGACCGGGTGGACGAACTCGCCGTGGCCCGCCCGTGGTCGACCGCCTGGGCCTGGTGGTCCACCAGCGGGGCCCACCGTCTGCTGGGCGGCCACGACCGGCCGGTGGGCTGCGTCGCGGTGGGCGCCCTCGACGGCCGACCCATCGCGGTCACGGGCAGCGAGGACTCCACGGCGCGGGTGTGGGACCTGACGACCCAGCGCCAGATCGGCGAGCCGCTCCCGGTCGGGATCCCCGTGAACGCCCTCGCGATCGGTGAACTCGGGGACTACACGGTCGCCCTGACCGGCGGTGACGACGGGACGGTCCGGGTCTGGGATCTTTCGGCCGGCCAGGAGTACGGGGAGCCGCTCGGCGGCCATACGAACCGGATCCTGTCGATCGCCATGGGTGAGGTGCACGGCCGCCCCATGGTGCTGACAGGGAGCTCGGACGGCACGGCCCGCCTGTGGGACCTCCAGGACCGGCGCCAGCTGGGCCGACCGCTGGCCGCGCACCGCAGGTCGGTCCGCGCCGTGGACCTCGGCAGGCTCGACGGCCGTCCGATCGCGCTCACGGGGGGCGATGACAAAGCCGTCCATGTGTGGGACCTGGACGAGGTACTGGAGGGAGGGGACGCCCGGCTCGACGGAAATCCGCTGATCGGCCCTGCCGGTGACGTGCAGGCGGTGTGCGCTGCCGAACTGGACGGGCGCTCGATCGCTTTGGTGGGGGACTCGACCGGCATGCTCAGCTGCTGGGACCTCGCAGGCCGGCGGCAGATCGGCGAGCCCGTCGAGGCGCACACCGAGGATTCCTACGCCAGCGGTCTGAAGTCCGCGGTCGTAGGTGAGTTCGGGGGTCGTCCGGTAGTGCTGACGAGTTCTCGGCAAGGTGCACGGCTCTGGGACCTGCGAACGCTGCGTCAACTCGGCCAGCCGATGCGCGGCCATCTCGACACCATGACCGCCGGGGCCCTCGCCGTCCGGGGCGAGGCCTCACTCGCCGTGACCGTGGGCGCGGACCACACCGCGCGGATCTGGGACCTGGCAGCGGACCAGCCTGACCTGGGACACACCCGGTCGGTGTCCGCCACTGCCTTCTGCGAGATGGGAGGGCGGCCCCTCGTAGTCACTGGAGGGGTGGACGGCACGGCCCGGGTGTGGGATCTGCGTACCCGCAAGCAGCTGGGCGCGGCCCTGGAGGGTCACACCGGGGACGTGAGAGCGGTGGCCGCCACCGTGTTCCAGGGCCGGTTGATCGTGGCGACCGGCGGATCGGACACGAGGGTCCGGTTGTGGGTCCGGACGGAGGGCCGCATCGAGGGCGCCGAACTTGCGGGTCACACGAACGCGGTCGCCTGCGTAGCCTTCGGCTCTCTGGCGGCCAGACCCGTCCTGATCAGCGGAAGCGAGGACGGTACCGTCCTGATCTGGGACGTGGAGTCCGGGGCGCCGCTCGGCCTTCCGCTGACGGGTCACGTGGGCGATGTCCAGCATCTGGCCGTACGGTGCGACGGCGGTGCGCTGGAGGTCGCCGTGGCGACCAGCCTCGCCCACGCGTACGTGTGGAGGGTCGCACCGGGAGCCGACGGCCCCAGTGCCCGCAGGCTGGGACACCGAAGCGTGAGGGACCTGTTCCGCTACGCCAGAACCGTAGGGGTGGCCTTCCATCACGGACGGGCCGTGGTGCTCGCCGCGATGGAGGGCAACAACATCCATGTCCGTGAGGTCGTCAGTGGTGACCTGGTCGCGGGCCCGTTCCCGGGGCATGCCGGAGGGTACATCGGGGCGACTTTCGTACGGCTGGGCACAGAGTCGCTCGTCGCCACGAGTGGTGACGTCAATCAGGTGCGCGTCTGGCGTGCGGAGAGGTACGGCGAGGAGGGGCCGCTTCCCGAACCGGCTTGGCGCCTGGGGCCGGTGAACAGGTATGCCCCTCCGGTTTTCGGCCGGGTGGACGGGGCGGCGGTCGTCATCACCACCGGATATCCGGAGGTCTCGGTCTGGGACCTTAGCGGGATGCACCCCGTCGGCGAACCGCTCTGCGGAGCCGAAAAGAGTTTGGTGTCCGCCGACATCATCGACGGACCGGACGGCCGGCCGATGGTCGTGACCGGAAGTAGCACAGGTGTCGTCCGTCAGCACGATCTGACAGACGGGAGCCGGGTGGCACCGCAGCTCACGCACGAAGGCTCCCTCCGCCACATCTCGACAGTCCAGGTGGACGGACAGACCATGGTGATCCGTTGCAACTGGGCGGTGACGGAGGCCTGGGACGTCGTGACCCGCCGACGGCTGGTGAAGCGGCCCGGCGCCGCACACATGACGCACACCTTCCGTTCGGGTGACCGGCAGGTCATGGTGTCGGCCGACGAGGACAACGTTCTGGAGGCCTGGGATCTGCACACCCAGGCGACGGTGTGCGGGCCGATGTCCGGGCATACGTTCATGGTGTCGGCCTTGCGCGACCTGATGGTCGACGGCGTCCACACCCTGGCGAGCGCCTCGCACGACGGCACCGTACGGCTGTGGAACCTGGAGACCGGCAACCCTGTGGGCGCCCCGATGACCGGCTACGTACTAGGCGCCACCGCCCTCGAGCTGGTGCGCCTCGACGGGACCGAGCTCGCCGTCATCGGATCGGGCGACGGCCACCTCCACGTCCGCAGGCTCGACGGCGGCCGGATGGTGGTGGGGGAGTTCCCGCCGTTCGCCTCTGCGGTCAGCGCGATCCGCTTCGCCGAGGTCCGGGGCGTCCCGACCTTGGTCGCCGCCGACCGGCACGGCCTGCTGCGGGTCGGGCGCATGAACACCTTCGCCTGGACTTCCGAGATCAACGTCGGCAGCAGCATCAACGGCTTCTCCGTCGACCGCGAAGGCCACATCTGCGTGGCCACCGACATGGGCGTCGTCGCCCTGACCCTGACGGAGGTGCGGCCGTGAGCCGGATCGTGTTCGTGCACGGCATCGCCCAGGAGACCGTGGGACCCGAGTCGCTGCTCGCCGAGTGGTATCCCGCGCTCTGCGACGGGCTCGTACTCGCGGGCGGGGAGAAACCGGCGCGGGACGAGGTCGCGATGGCCTTCTACGGGGACCTCTTCCGGCAGGCCGGTCACCGGGGCATCGGGTCGCCCGAGCTCGACGCCTCGGACGTGGAGGACGGCATCGAGCGCGAACTCCTGCTCCAGTGGTGGGAGTACGCGGCCCGGCTCGACCCGCGCGTGTCCGGGCCGGGGGACCGGACGCGGGCGCGGACCCCGCACCCCGTGCAGCGAGCCCTGGAGGCGCTCAGCCACTCCGCCTTCTTCGCCGGGGTCGGGGAGCGGCTGATGATCGGCGCGGCCCGGCAGGTCCGGCGCTACTTCACCGAACCGCAGACGCGCGCGGCGGTCCGGGAGCGGTTCGAGCGCGCCCTCGGCGACCGCACCGAGGTGGTCGTCGCGCACTCGCTCGGCTCGGTCGTCGCCTACGAGGCCCTGTGCGCCCGCCCCGACCGCCCCGACGTGACGCTGGTGACCCTGGGCTCCCCGCTCGGGGTGCGCAACCTGGTCTTCGACCGGCTCCTGCCGCCGCCGCACGCCGGGCGCGCCCGCTGGCCCGCCCCGGTGCGGCGGTGGGTGAACATCGCCGACCGGGGGGACCTCGTGGCGCTGGCCAAGGAGCTGGGGCCGCTGTTCGGGGACCGGGTCCGGGACGTGCCGATCCACAACGGGGCCAAGGCGCACGACGTACGGCCCTACCTGACGGCCCGTGAGAGCGGCGAGGCCATCGGCGCGGCGCTGGCCGGGCGGAGTTCCTGAGCGGGCGGGATCAGGCCGGGGCCGGGGCCGGGGCCGGGGACAGCTCCCGGAGGCGTTCGAGCCGCAGTCGGGTCTCCTCGTCCTGCGGGACGAAGGTCGTCAGCCGAGCGCCCGATGCCGGGCCCAGCCACAGGCTGGTGTGCTCCAGGCGCAGCAGCCCCACATGGGCGTTGCGGATGTACTTGGTGTTGCCGCCCGCCCCCACCACCTCGTGCCGGGCCCAGATCTCCCGGAACTCCGGCGAGGCCGCCTCCAGCCGCGCCAGCAGCGTCTTCCAGGCGGGTTCCGCGAGGTGCCCGGCCATGGAGGCCCGGAACTTGGCCGCCAGCAGCCGGTTCACGTCCGGCATGTCCACGAGGGAGGCCCGCCAGTCCGCGTTGGTGAAGGCCAGCCACATGCAGTTGAGGTCCTCGGCGGGCAGCGCGTCGAGGTCGCACAGCAGCCGCCCGTAGGTGCTGTTGTAGGCCAGGATGTCGTACCGGCTGTTCTGTACGCACGCCGGAATCGGGTCCAGCTGGTCGAGCATGGCGCGCAGCGCCGGGGTCACGTTCGGGCAGCGGGTGTTCGGCGCGGGGTCGGTGGTGCCGGCCAGCGCGAAGAGATGCGTACGCTCGCTGGAGTCCATCAGCAGGGCCCGCGCCAGGGCGTCCAGCACCTGCGGGGAGACCTGGATCTCGCGGGCCTGTTCCAGCCAGGTGTACCAGGTGACGCCGACGGCGGAGAGCTGCGCGACCTCCTCGCGGCGCAGCCCCGGGGTGCGCCGGCGGCGGCCGCGCGCCAGCCCGACCTGCTCGGGCGTGATCCGCTCGCGGCGGCTGCGCAGGAAGTCGGCCAGCTCGTGCCGGCGCAGGTCGCTCTCCGGGGCAACAGTGGTCATGGGACCAGGGTGCCGTACCGCTCAGCCGGTTGCCAGGTACTCCTGGTACCAGGATAAGGAGACTCTGGTACCAGGCTGAGCGGCGGAGGATCGTCTCCTTCGTGAGCGAAACGACCGTACGTACGACCCACCCTTCCCCCGCCGCCCCCACAGGCCCGCCCGCCGTCGCGGAGCCCGCCGTCCTCACGCCGCTCGGGCTCTTCACCGTGCTGCTGGGCGCGGCCCTCCCCCTGATCGACTTCTTCATCGTCAACGTGGCGCTGCCGGCCATCGACGCCGACCTCGCCGCCGGTCCGGCCATGCTGGAGCTGGTCGTCGGCGGCTACGGGGTCGCCTACTCGGTGCTCCTGGTGCTGGGCGGCCGGATCGGCGACACGGTCGGCCGGCGCCGGCTGTTCCTCATCGGCATGGCCGCCTTCGGGCTCACCTCCCTCGCCTGCGGCCTGGCGCCCACCGCCTGGACCCTCGTCGGCGCGCGGGTGGCCCAGGGAGCCGCGGCGGCGCTGATGCTGCCGCAGGTGCTCGCCACCATCCAGGCCACCACCCGGGGCCCGCGCCGGGCCCGTGCGATGAGCCTGTACGGAGCCACCGCGGGCCTGTCCATGGTCGCCGGGCAGATCCTCGGCGGGGTGCTGGTCGCCGCCGACGTGGCGGGCTCCGGCTGGCGTTCGGTGTTCCTCGTCAACGTCCCGGTGGTGGTGGCCGGGCTGGTGCTCGCCGTGCGGGCCCTCCCGGAGACCCGCTCGGACCGTCCGGCGTCGGTGGACGTCCCCGGCACACTGCTGCTCGGGCTGACGCTGGTGTCCCTGCTGCTGCCGCTCACCGAGGGCAGGGCGACCGGCTGGCCGCTGTGGACGTGGGTGTCGCTGGCCGTCTCCCCCCTCGCGGCCGTGGCCTTCTACCTGACCGAACGCCGCGCCGACCGGCTCGGGCGGACCCCGCTGGTGCCGCCGAGCCTGCTGCGGCTGGTGTCGTTGCGGCGCGGGCTGGTGATGCTGGTGCCGTTCTCCATCGGCTTCAGCGGCTTCATGTTCGTGGTCGCCGTCGCGCTCCAGCAGGGCCTGCGCATGGGTCCGGTGGCGGCGGGGCTCGCGCTGGTGCCGATGGCCCTGGCCTTCTTCGCCGCCTCGCTGGCCGGGCCCCGGCTGGTCGGCAGGTTCGGCAGCCGGGTCGTCACCGCCGGCGGGGTGCTCCAGGCCCTCGGCATCGCCCTGGTGCTGGTGGCCGTCTGGCGGGGCTGGCCGGACCTCCGTCTGGCCGGGCTGGCCCCGGGCGTCGCCGTCGCGGGCCTGGGCCAGGGCCTCCAGCTGCCGGTGCTGATGCGGCTGATGCTCTCGGACGTCCCGGCGGACCGGGCCGGGGTGGGCAGCGGGGTCATGGTCACCACGCAGCAGTCCGCGCTGGCCCTGGGCGTGGCGACCATCGGCAGCCTCTTCCTCGCGCTGGCCGCCTCGCTGGGGATGCGGGACGCCCTCGCCGTGACCCTGCTGGTCCAGCTGGGCCTGATCGCCGTGACGGTCGCCCTCAGCCTGCGCCTGCCGCGCGTGATGCGCTGACCCCGGGCCGGGCCGGCCCCGCCGGCGGACGCCGTCAGGCGGCCTGGAGGGAGAACAGCCAGTCCTCCGCCGTGTCCGCGCTGAACTCCCGCTGGCCGCCCTCGAAGAGCAGGCCCGCCGCGGCGAAGGCCGGATCGCCGGCCGTACCGGCCACGTACGGGACGGCCACGCAGCCCATTCCGGCGGCGTGCGCGGCCAGCGCGCCCGGCGCCGCGTCCTCGACGACCACGCAGTCGGCGGGCGGGACGCCGAGCCGGCGGGCCGCCTCCAGGAACACGTCGGGGGCCGGCTTGCCGTGCGCGACCTCCTCGGCGGAGACCACCGTGGTCAGCAGCGCGGCCAGTCCGGTGCCCTCCAGTGCGGCGTCGATGGCCTCCCGCGAGGAGCCGGAGGCCACCGCCATCGGGACACCCCGCGCGTGCAGCCGCTCCACGAACGCACGCATCTCCGGGAAGGCCTCCGTACGGGTGCGGGCCAGTTCCAGGTAGGCGGCGTTCTGCTCCGCCAGCAGCTGTTCCACCGGCG
Source organism: Streptomyces sp. NBC_00091 (assembly GCF_026343185.1). Classification (GTDB taxonomy): domain Bacteria; phylum Actinomycetota; class Actinomycetes; order Streptomycetales; family Streptomycetaceae; genus Streptomyces. The sequence goes on from NZ_JAPEMA010000001.1 coordinate 5,539,786, forward strand.
CGCACAGGCCGTACCGCTCCTTGAGGACCTCCAGGGTCTCCAGGGTGCCGATGCCGATGAAGCGGGAGTGCTGCTCCCACGTGAAATCGGGGACGCCGTGCCGCTCCAGGGTGCGGCGCCCCGACTCGTAGTAGTTCGGCTCGCTGTCCACGAGGGTGCCGTCGAGATCGAATATGACGGAGATCATCCGCTGTGCCCGTTCTGCCGGTCATATGTCTGTCCCCGCCATCTTGTCAGGATGTGCGAGCCGCCCGTCCCACGGACTCCACGAGCGGCAGCAGCCGGTGCGCGACCCGCTCGCGCAGGGCCACCTCCGTCCGCGTGCGGACCACGCCGGGAAGCCGGATCAGCCGCTGGATCACGTCCTCGAGATGGCCGGCGTCCCGGGCCACCACCCGCGTCAGCAGGTCCCCGCCACCGGTGATGGAGAAGGCCTCGATGATCTCCGGCACGGTCGCGAGGGCGTCCCCGACCTCGTCCAGATGCCCCTGGGTGACCTCGATGTGCACGAAGGCCAGCACCGGATGCCCCAGGGCGGCGGGGGAGAGCACGGGCCCGGTGCCGGTGATCACCCCGGTGCGTTCCAGCCGGTCCAGCCGGGCCTGGAGGGTGCCGCGGGCCACACCGAGGATCCGGGCGTACTCACGGACGCTGGTGCGCGGCTGCTCGATCAGCAGGCGCAGGATCCGGGTGTCGAGCTCATCCACCGCCATGCCAGGACTGTACCAATGGCCCGGATCGCCGGGTCCGAACGAGGAGGCCCCCCGGGTAGCGCGGTCGGGGGCTTCGCCCGCGAACGCGCCCGCACACGCTCCCTCGGAGTCGGCCGCCGGCCCCGCGGGCGGAGCCACGCCCGGAGCGATGACGGGTGCCTCCAGGTACCGGGCGGAGTTCGGGGCGGACACCGGCGCGCAGCTGCACTGTTCTCCGATGGCCCCGCAGCAGAACTGTGACCTCGTCTTCGACTGGCTGCAGGACGAGCTCTCCGCACGTCCATGACGCCCGGCAGTGACACGCCCGTCCGGCTCCACCGGCACGACATGCCGGGCACCAGCACACCCCCATAGGGTCCCGACCATGAGCGATCTTCTGCTGGTGAGGCACGGGGAAACGGCGTGGAGCGCGAACGGGCGCCACACGGGACTGACCGACGTGCCGCTCACCGCCCGCGGCGTCGAGGAGGCCCTCTCCCTGGCCCCCTACTTCCGCGACCGGCGGCCCGCCCTGGTGCTGACCAGCCCGCTGAGCCGGGCCGTCGCCACCGCCGAACTCGCCGGGCTGAGCGAGGGCGTTCCCGACCCCGACCTCCACGAATGGGACTACGGCGGCTACGAGGGCATCACCACCGCCGAGATCAAGCAGACCCGGCCCGACTGGTCGCTGTGGACCGACGGGGTCCCGGCGGGCGACGCGCACCACCCCGGCGAGAGCGCCGCCCAGGTCGGCGCCCGCGCGGACCGGGTACTCGCCCGGGCCGGCAAGGTGCTGCGCGCGGACGGGGGCGATGTGGTGCTCGTCGCCCACGGCCACTTCCTGCGCGTCCTGACGGCCCGCTACCTCGGCCTGGACCCGCAGGACGGCCGGCTCTTCCTCCTGCGCACCGGCACGGTCAGCGTGCTGTCCACGGAGCACGGTCTGCCGGTCGTGGCGGGCTGGAACACCCGGCCCTGACCCCTCACCCGCCGTCGGGCTCGGGCAGGGCCAGGCACAGCGCGTCCAGGGCCGCCGCGAACGCGTGCTCGGGCGGGGTGCCGTAGCCGAGCACCAGCCCGTCCCGCGGGGCCATGGCACTGTCCGGGTGCCGATAGGGCCGCAGCCCGTCCAGCGCCAGGCCCTGCCGGCGGGCCGCGCGCAGGGCCGCCTCCTCGGTGCCCGGCGGCAGCTCCAGCACCGCGTGCAGCCCGGCCGCCACACCGCTGACCCGGACGTGCGGCGCCTCGGCCGCCAGCCGCGCCGCCAGCAGGTCCCGGCGCCGCCGGTATACCTGCCGCATCCGGCGCAGGTGGCGGTCGTAGCCGCCCGAGGAGATGAACTCGGCCAGGGTGAGCTGGTCCGTCACCCCCGACCACATCTCGCGCGGCCCCTTCGCCGCCAGGACCTCGTCCACCAGCCGGCCGGGCAGCACCATCCAGCCCATCCGCAGCGCGGGCGACAGGCTCTTGCTCACGGAGCCGATGTACACGATCCGCTCCGGGTCGAGGCCCTGCACGGCACCGACCGGCTGGCGGTCGTAGCGGAACTCCCCGTCGTAGTCGTCCTCGACCACCACCCCGCCCGACGCCCGGGCCCAGTCCACCACCGCAGCCCGCCGCTCGGGGTGCAGCGGCCCGCCGGTCGGGAACTGGTGCGCGGGCGTGAGCAGCACGGCCCGCGCCCCCGTCCCCGCCAGCTCTCCGGTCCGCGCCCCCCGGCCGTCCACGGTCAGCGGCACCGTCACCCGCCCGGCCTGCGCCAGGACCTCCCGGTGGAAGGGCAGCCCGTACGACTCGACGGCGACCGGGCCCGTCAGGACCCTGCCCAGCAGTTCCAGCGCGTGGGCGAAGCCGGAGCAGACCACGATCCGGTCGGGCGCCGTCCGTACGCCGCGCGCCCGCGCCAGGTACTCCGTCAGCGTGCGGCGCAGCTCGATCCGCCCGCGCGGGTCGCCCACCCCGAAGGCCTCGTGCGGGGCGGCGGCCAGCGCCCGGCGGGCCGCGCTCAGCCAGGCCGTACGGGGGAAGGCGGAGGCGTCCGGGGAGCTGGGCAGCAGATCGTGGACCACCCGCCGCCGCGTGGGCCGGGCCGGACCGCGCGGGCCCTCGGGTTCCAGCGGGACGGCCCGCTCGGCGACCCGGGTGCCCGACCCCTGACGGGCCGACAGCCAGCCCTCCTCGACCAGCTCGGCGTAGGCGTCGGCGACGGTGTTGCGGGCGATCCCGAGGTCGGCGGCGAGCGCCCGGTAGGGCGGCAGCCGGGTCCCCGGCGCGAGCCTGCCCGAATGCACCGCCTCCCGCAGGGCGCGCATCAGCCGGCCCCGCAGGCTGCCCCCGCCGCTCAGGTCCAGGTGCAGATCGCTGCCCGCGCCCGAGTCCGGAGCCGGCTCCCCGCCCACGGAATTGACCCATGATCTCTGCATGGAAATGAACCCTACGCCGGGTCGATCACGCCCATAGGTTCTTCATATGACAACTTTTCAGGTTCCCGAACGCATGAACTTCTCCGCCGTCGCCCCCAAGGTCTTCAAGGCCGTCCTCGCCCTCGACGCGGCCGCCCGCCGGGGCCTGGACCCGGTCCTCCTGGAACTGGTCCAGATCCGCGCCTCGCAGATCAACCGCTGCGCCTACTGCATCGACTACCACACGGGCGACGCCCGCAAGGGCGGCGAGTCGGAGGAGCGGATCTACCAGCTCTCCGCCTGGCACGACTCGAGCCTCTTCACCGAGAAGGAACGCGCGGCCCTCGCCCTGACCGAGGAGATCACCCTGCTGCCCGGCGGAGTCTCGGACGCCGTCTACGACGAGGCCGCCCGGCACTTCGGCGAGGAGGAGCTGGCCCACCTGATCGCCCTGGTCTTCACCGTGAACACCTGGAACCGGATGAACGTCACCACCCGCAAGACCCCCGGCACCGAGTAACCCGGCCCGGTGCGCCCGCCTCGCGCGCGGACGCCGTGTGCGTGACGATGCGTACATGGACGACGGCGACCGCGGCGAGGCGGGCAGCGCGACCTCGGACGCCGCTTCCGGGGAGGGCCTCAAAGCCAACGCGATCGGCTTCCTCGACGCGCTCGTCATCGGCCTGAACTCCACCTCGCCCGCCTACTCCCTGGCCGCCGTCATCGGCCCGATCGTCGCCCTGGCCGGGATCTACGCGCCGGGCGTGATGCTGGCGTCCTTCGTGCCGATGCTGCTCATCGCCGCGGCCTTCTACTACCTCAACAAGGTCGACCAGGACTGCGGCACCACCTTCTCCTGGGTGACCCGCGCCATGGGCCCCTGGGCGGGCTGGCTCGGCGGCTGGGCCATCACCATGACCGGCGTGCTCGTCATCGGCTCCCTCGCCGACGTGGCCGTCCACTTCGGCCTGCTCGCCGCGGGCCTCGACGACTGGGCCGCGAACCAGGTCGTCCGCCAGACCCTCACCGTCGTGGTCATCCTCGCGATGACCGCCATCTGCGTCATCGGCACCGAACTGTCGGCCCACCTCCAGGACGTCCTGATCCTCGCCCAGGTCTTCTTCCTCCTGGTCTTCGCCGTCGTGGCCATCTACCGCGTGTACGCCGGCACCAGCACCCTCGACGGGACGGAACCCGCCCTCGCCTGGCTCAACCCCTTCGGCGCGGGCGGCTCCGCGCTCACCGGCGGACTGCTGCTCGGCGTGTTCATCTACTGGGGCTGGGAGTCAGCCGTGAACCTCACGGAGGAGGTCGAGGACTCCGCCACCGCGCCCGGCAAGGCGGGCATCTGGTCCACCGTGGTGCTGCTGGTGACCTACCTGTCCGTCGGCTTCGCCGTCGTCGGCTACGCGGGCACGAAGTTCCTCGCCGAGAACGCCGGCGAGGAGGAGGCCGTCTTCGCCGTCCTCGCCCACGAGGTGATGGGCGGCTGGGACTGGATGGTGCTCCTCGCCGTCTGCACCTCCGCCCTCGCCTCCACCCAGACGACGATCATCCCGGCCTCCCGCACCGCCCTGTCCATGGCCCGCCGGCACGCGCTGCCGCCGCGCCTCGCGCACATCCACCCCCGCTTCCGCACGCCGGAGGTGAGCACCTGGTGGGTGGCCGCCATCGCCATCGCCTGGTACCTCGTCGTCAACCAGATCAGCGAGAACGCCCTCCTCGACTCCCTGACCGCGCTCTCCCTGCTCATCGCGTTCTACTACGCGCTCACCGGCGTGGCCTGCGCCGTCTACTACCGCCGCCACCTGCTGGAGAACCCGCACAACCTGTTCCTCATCGGGGTGGGCCCGCTGGTCGGCGCGGGGCTGCTGACCTGGCTGCTGGTGGAGTCCGTCCACGACATGTCCGACCCGCGGAACTCGGCCGGCGGCGTCTCCTGGTTCGGCCTCGGCCCGCCGCTGGTCATCGGGATCGGGATCGCGGCCCTCGGCCTGCTCCTCATGTGCTTCTGGCGTGTCCACGACGGCAGGTTCTGGCAGGAGCGCCGGGGCGTGGTCGACCCGGCCCTCGTCCGCGGCAGCAAGACCTGAGGAGGCCGGATGTCCGTGGTCCTTGGTTACGACGAGTCCCCCGGCGCCGAACGGGCCCTGCGGGTGGCGCTGGAGGTGGCCACCGCCTTCGGGGAGCCCCTGGTCCTGGTCTACGGAGCCGCCGCGCCCGGAGCCACGGGGGAGGAGTACCGCGCCCACCGGGAGGCCGTCCTCCAGGCCGGCCGTGCCGCGCTCGCCCGCGCCGTGGAGGCCGCCGACGAGGCGGGCGTCCCCTCGACGGTGGAGGTCGTGGACGACAAGCCGGCCCAGGCCCTGCTCGCCGCCGCCGAACGCCACCGGGCGCGGGTCATCATCGTGGGCAGCTGGGGCGACAGCCCGATCCGGGGCGCCCTGCTCGGCTCCACCCCGCACAAGCTCCTGCACCTCTCGCCGGTCCCGGTGCTGTGCGTACCGACCGAGGACGGTCCGTGAGCCTCCCGGCGCGGCCTCAGTCCCTGAAGACGGCCGCGAGGTACCCGGCCAGCCCCTCGGCCGTCGGCGGGCAGAGCCGGGCCCCGAGGTAGCCGTCGGGGCGCACCACGAAGGCCGTCGGCTCCCGCACCCCGTACAGCCGGGCGAACTCGCCCCGCCCGTCGCGGTACACGGGCCACGCAGCCCCGGCGGGCGCGGTCCCGCCCTCGGTGAGGACCGCGTACGCCGCGAGCCGCCCCGCGGGCAACCCGTCCGCCAGCGCGGCGAGTGCGGGGACGTGCGAGTCCGGTGCGCCGTCCGTGTGGAGCAGCAGCACGTGCTCGCGGTCCCGCAGCAGGTCGTACAACCGCAGGGGGTAGGAGGGGACCTCCCCGGTCAGCCCCGCGCAGTCCGGGGCCCGCTCGCCGGGCTGCGGCCCGGCAGCGCCGTCCGCGCCGTCCGCCGGGCCGTCGGGCGAACGGACGACCGGGCTGTCGGGGTAGCCGACGAGCAGCTGGGCCTCGCGCAGGACGAAGCCCGTGGGATCCGCCGGATCGGCCTTGAACCCCGTCGTGGCGTGCCGGACCGTACGCCCGACGACCTCCTCGCCGACGGGCCGCCGCTCGGCGTCGTAGCTCGCCAGCAGCCCGGGGTGCGCGGCGCCGCCCACGGCGAGGGAGAGCTTCCAGGCCAGGTTCCAGGCGTCCTGGATCCCGGTGTTCATGCCCTGCGCACCGGTCGGCGGATGGATGTGCGCCGCGTCCCCGGCGACGAAGACCCGCCCGTCGGAGTACCGGTCCACGATCCGGTGGCTGATCCGGAAGATGGAGGACCAGCGCATGTCCGACGCGGTCACCGGCTGCGGCGACAGCCGGTCCAGGACCGCCTGGATGTCGTGGAGCGCGGGGGCCCGGCCGCTCTCCAGCCCGTGCGCCTCCCCGTCCGCGCCGACCGACGGCGAGGACAGCTCCGGCGGCACCAGCATCGACATGCGGTACCTGCCCGGGCCGGGCAGCGGGACGCACATCAGCAGGTCGTCGGTCTTGCCCCCGGCGTCGCGGTGCGTGGACCGTACGCCGTACTCGTGCGGGAGGTCCCAGTCCACCCGTACGTCCGCCAGCATGAACTCCTCGGGGAAGGCCCCGCCCTCGAAGCCGAGCCCGAGCCCCTTGCGGACCATGCTGTGCGCCCCGTCGCAGCCCACCAGGAACCGGGTCCGCAGCTCCTCCTCGCCGTCCGCGCCGGCCAGCCGGCAGGTCACCCCGTCCGCGTCCTGGGCGAAGGACACCAGCTCGGTGGCCCGCTCGATCCGGGTCCCGAACCGGGCCAGGAACTCCTCCAGGATCCGTTCCGTCTCGTACTGCGGCAGCGCGGCGAACCCGTACGGCACCTCCGGCGGCAGCACCAGGTCCATCCGGGCCTGCTCCACGCCGTCGAGGTACGTCAGCTGCCCGCGCAGCGGGACCGCGACCTCGAGCACCTCCCGCACCAGCCCCATCCGGTCCCAGACCTCGAGCGTGCGCGGCTGGATGCCCACGGCCTTCGCGTACGGCAGCCGGGCCGGCAGCCGGTCCACGATGCGGCAGGAGACCCCGCGCCTGCGCAGTTCCACCGCCGCCGTCAGACCGACCGGTCCGGCCCCCGCGACCAGTACGTCCACCGCCTTGGCCTTCACCCTTCCATCGTGTGCGCGCGGCCGCCCTCCCGCCAGCCGATGGCGCCCTCAGCTCCCGATCGCCTCCAGGCCGGTGACTGTGCGCGGCGCGCGCTGCGGCCAGTCCACGATGCGCACCGCCGCACCGGCCGCCTCCTGGCCCCGGCAGTGCGCGTGGTGCCTGCGCGTGATGGCGTCCAGATCGAGGTGGGACGCGAAGGCGGGCAGCGCCGCCAGCCTTCGCGCGTACGACCACACGTGCGGGTGGCCGGTGATGCGGTACACCGCCTCGGCGTCCAGGTGCCAGCGGTGCACCGTGTCCAGCTGCACCAGCGTCACCCACACCTGCACGTCCGCGGCGGTGAGTTCCCCGCCCAGCACGTGATCGGCGCAGGAGAGCCGCCGCTCCAGCGCGTCCAGGCCGCGCAGCAGGGTGGCGAGCGCGGTGGCGCGCGCCTGCGGGCCGACGCCGGACCGCCCCGCGAGCTGCGCCGCGTCGATGCCCTGCTCGCAGAGCCGGCCCACGGCCTCGATCCGCTCCTCGGCACCCTCCGGGTACAGCCGAGGCCCGGAGGCGCCGAACCGCCGGGCCAGGTCCTTGAGGATGTCGGGGGCGTGCGTGCTGACGATCCGTCCGGTCCAGCCGTCGCTGAGCACCGGCGCCACGGCCGGTGCGGAATGCTGATGGGAACTGGCCTCGTACAGCGGGCGCAGTGCCAGGTATCCGCCGTCCGGCGCGTCGGGCACGGCGGGCAGCGGCGTCACGGGGACGGCGGCCTCCAGGCCGAGCAGGCCGTGCGTGACGGCGATCCGCAGGCAGTGCGGACAGGACGGCGCGAGGTGGAGCCGGTAGCGGTACGGCACGGCGGGGTAGCCGCTGCGCGCGTCACGGCCGATCCGGCTCCGGAAGGACGGCACGGGGCGCGAGGTGGTGGAGGACATGAGTCTCCCTGGGAGTTCTCGGTCACGGGCGTACGACGACGGGGGCACGCGACGGCTCCGGCGCGGCCAGGGACCCGGTCGGTGCGTGCGGAACGGGTCGGTCAGGGGCGGGCGGACGCGAGGGCGCCACGGTGCGGGGGATTCGCCGCACTGCACACGCGCAGGAGGTCGATGTGGCGGCGGGACGTCAGCAGCAGCGGCAGGGCGGCGCCACGGACGCCGTCAGTGCCGCGGTGCAGTGCGGAACACCCCATGATTCCCTACCGGTTCGCCAGGATTCGCCGATCTGGAGTGTCGACGTCCGTCGGGACCCCGTCAAGAGGGCCTGCGATCCCGCTGCGCTCCCGCCCGGCGCGCGCCCGGCCACGCGCCGGCCGCCCCCGGCCGTCACCCGGCGCCGGCCGGGCGGCCGGACCGGCACGGTACCCGTGACCGCCAGCGCACCCAGGGCCGCACCCCGGACCAGCGGGTCGGGGTGCGGCCAGCAGCGGGTCGAGTGGAAGGTTCAGCTCTTGACGAGGAGGCCGCGGGTGCGGAGGACCCGGCGCTCGAGGGGGCTGAAGATGAGGAGGTCGATGGCGATGCCGACGACGAGGATGAGGATGATGGCGAGGAAGACGCCGGGCAGGTCGATGTTGTTGCGGCCGTTTTCGAGGAGTTGGCCCAGGCCCAGGCCGAGGTCGGGGGAGCTGGCGATGATCTCGGCGGCCATGAGGGAGCGCCAGGAGAAGGCCCAGCCCTGCTTGAGGCCGGCGAGGTAGCCGGGCAGGGCGGCGGGCATGACGATGTGCCAGGCTCCGCGCAGGCCGGTGGCGCCCAGGGTGCGGCCGGCGCGCAGGAACAGGGGCGGGACCTGGTCGATGCCGGAGACGAGGCCGTTGGCGATGGAGGGGACGGCGCCGAGGAGGATGACGGTGTACATCATGGCGTCGTTGAGGCCGAACCAGAGGACGGCCGGGGGGACCCAGGCGACCGAGGGCAGGGATTGCAGGCCCTGGAGGATGGGGCCGATCGCGGCGCGGACGAACTTGACCCGGGCGACGAGCAGGCCGAGGGGGGTGCCGATGGCGAGGGCGAGGAGGAAGCCGAGCAGGCCGCGGGAGACGCTGGTCCAGATGACTTCGAGCAGGGTGCCCTTGAGCCACATCTCGGACAGGCTGTCCCATACCGCGGACAGTGCGGGCAGCTTGGTCTCCTCGGTGACCTCCGCCGCGACCAGGACCTGCCAGACGGCGAGTACCAGGGCGATGGCCAGGACCGGCGGGAGGACCTTCTTGACGAGGACTTCCCTGACCGGCGCACGGCGGATCTCGACGGCGTCGAGGGCGTCGAGCCCGGCTTCGAGGCCGGCCAGGTCGTCGCTCTTCGGCTTCGTTTCAGTGCTGGCCATGGCGGCGGATCTCCCCACGCAGGTGTTCAGTGATCTCGAGGGACAGTTCCGCGACGTCCGCGTCTTCGATGCGGCGCGGCTGCGGGATGTCCACGGTCCATTCCTTGGCGACCCGGCCGGGGCGGGAGGAGAGGAGGACCACGCGCTGGGCGAGGCGGACGGCCTCGCGCACGTTGTGGGTGACGAAGAGTACGGACAGGCCGGTCTCGGTCCAGATGCGGGTGAGTTCGCCGTGCAGGACGTCGCGGGTGATGGCGTCCAGGGCGGCGAAGGGTTCGTCCATGAGGAGGAGGCGGCTGTCCTGGGCGAGGGCGCGGGCCAGGGCGACGCGCTGGCGCATGCCGCCGGAGAGTTCGTGGACGCGCTTGCCGTACGCGCCGCCGAGGCGGACCAGTTCCAGGAGGCGTTCGGCCTCGGTCCTGCGGTCGGCTTTGGCGACGCCGCGCAGGCGCAGGGCGAGTTCGATGTTCTTGCCGGCGGTGAGCCAGGGGAACAGGGCGTGTTCCTGGAACATCAGGGCGGGGCGGCCCTCGGTGGTGATGGCTCCGGTGGACGGCTTGTCCAGGCCGGCGACCAGGTTCAGCAGCGTGGATTTGCCGCAGCCGGAGGCGCCCAGGATGGTGACGAACTCGCCGGGGGCGACATCGAGGCTGATGTCGTCCAGGACGAGCTGCGATCCGGCCGGGCCGGAGAAGGACTTCGAGACGTGCTCGATACGCGCGGCGTGGGACACCGCGGTGGTGTCCTCGGCAGCCTTGGCGAGCGTGGTGGCCATGGTCGTCACCTCCTGGGGGTTGCTGAACTACGGGCTTACTTGGCGCCGAGACCGGCGTCGGAGACCTCGGGCTTGCCGGTGGCTTTGAGGACCTTGTTCAGGAGCGTCAGGTCGTAGATGCCGGTCAGGTCGGGCTTCTCGAGGAGTCCTGCCTTGACCGCCCACTCGGACTGGGTCTTGAGCGTGCCGGCGAGCGGGTCGTCGGTGACGAGGATGGACTGCCAGGCCGGGTCGAGGATCTTCGCGTCGAGGGGCTTGCCGCCCTCGGCGGCGAGTTTGGCGTTCGCGGAGGCCTTGGCCTTGTCCGGGTTGGCGTTGATCCACTCGTTGGTCTTGACCGTGCCGGTCAGGACGGCCTCGACCACGTCCGGGTGCGCCTTGAGGAACTTCTGCGACACGATGATGTTCGTGATCACGAACTTCTTGTCGGGCCACAGGGCGGTCTCGTCGAGGAGGACGGAGCCGCCGTCGGAGACGAGCTTGGAGGCGGTGGGCTCGGGCACCCAGGCGCCGTCGATGGAGCCCTGCTTGAAGGCGTCGGGGGTGACCTTGTTGTCGGTGCGGACGACCGAGACGTCGCCCTTGCCGGACTCCGGGTCGACCTTCCAGCCCTTCTCCGAGATCCAGTTGAGGAACGCGATGTCCTGCGTGTTCCCCTTCTGCGGGGTGGCGATCCTCTTGCCCTTGAGGTCGTCCAGGGTCTTGATCTTGTCGGGGTTCACGACCAGCTTGACGCCGCCGGAGGTGGAGCCGGAGATGATCCGCAGGTTGGAGCTCTTGGACTTGACGTAGCCGTTGATGGACGGCGAGGGGCCGATGAAGCCGATGTCGAGGGAGTCGCCGTTGAGGGCCTCGATCTCGGACGGGCCGGCGTTGAAGGACTGCGGCTTGACCTTCGTGCCGGCCAGTTCCTTCTCGATCAGGCCTTCCTGGAGACCGACCAGGGCCGTGGCGTGGGTCAGGTTCGGGAAGTACCCGATACGGACCTCGTCGACCGAGAGCTTCTTGCCGCCGGGAGCGGCGACGTTCGACGCCTTGTCCTGCGGCTCGTCCTTCGCCGCCTCGGAACCGTAACCGCAGGAGGTGAGCAGCAGGGGAAGCGTCGCAGTGACGGCGATGGCACGCAGGGTGGTGAGCGGTCTTGCGCCAGACACGGAAGTGTCCTTTCACGGAGTGGTGTTCGGGGAAGTGCGGAGACGGGCGACGCAAAGCCTGCGACACACACGGAACCCACGTCCGGCCGGCGGCGGGATCGCCTTCGCAGGCCGGGAGCGGACGGTTTCGCAGGTTCCGGTGGTGGATGTCGAGCGCGTGCATCGCACACCCGCGCTCGAAGGTGCGCGGGCGGTGAGGTCGGCCGAGGGGCCCGCCCGGCCGACGGAGAGGGGGGACGCGATCCGGCGCACAGCGGTGCGCGGCGCGTGGAGCCATGCCCTGGGGGAGGGTGGCGTCAGGCAGGCTGACAGATGGCGCTGGAGGTGAGGACCAGGTCGATGTGCCGGCGGGAGGTCAGCAGGGGCAGCGGCCGGCCGGCGTGGTGCAGTGTTCGCACAGCCACCTCACTGAATTCCTAGTTTTCCTACCGGGTCGGTAGGCATATTGGCAGAGCGGAGCGCCCACCCCAAGAGGCTGACCAGATATTGGACGACTGGATCTCGCAGTGTGAGAAAGTGCAGGTGGGGCAGGGGATCAGGGATTGGCCCAGGCGTCGGGGGCGTGGGTCAGCGCGGATACGTCGGCGGGCAGCTCGGACGCGGCGACGTCGGCGAGCGAGACGCCGTCGAGGATCTGGCGCACATTGGCCCGCAGGGCGATCCACAGGGGGAGCAGCGACTGGGCGGGGCCGGTGTAGGTGAGGTCCGGGGGCCGGACCCCCCGTACCGAAACGAGCGGTCCGTCCACGACGCGGATGACGTCGGCGATGCTGATGGACCGAGCGGGCTTGGCCAGCCGGTAGCCGCCGTTGCCGCCGCGCTGGCTGAGCACGAGGCCGCCCCGGCGCATGTCGTTGAGGATGCCCTCGAGGAACTTGTGCGGGATGTCCTGGGCGTCGGCGATGGCTTCGGCCTTCACGGGCCCGTCGTCCTGCGACGCGGCAAGCTGCAGTGCGGCACGTACCGCGTAGTCCGCCCTGGCTGAGATCCGCATGCGCACATTATCCCGCACGGGCACAGCGGCAGGTGCTGCGGGCCCGGCCGGGCGGACGCGGACGCGGACCCGCCCGCCGTACCCCGTACCCCGTACGCGGCCCGCGTCAGCGGAAGGGTGCCATCGCGCGGTGACGGCCGTTGAGGTAGTGCTCCCCTATGGAACGCAGGCGGTGCGCGGCCGGGCGGCGGGCCGTCAGGACGCGGGCGTTGCGCCAGAAGCGGTCCAGGCCGGGGGCGTCGACGAGTTCCAGCACCCGGGCGGTGATGTGCAGGGCGGCCTTCGAGGTCACGGCCTCGGCCGTGGCGACCAGGGCGGCGACGGCCGCCGGTTCCTCGGCGTCGAGGTGCGCACCCGTGTCGAGGGCCTGCGCCATCACCCGTGTCGCCCGGTCGACCACCGCCGTGGCCGTCTGGGCGGCGGAGGCGAGTTCCCCGTACGCCAGGAGGAGGTCCGGGTCCTCCCCGGGCCGCCGGTCCGTACGGGTGCTCCTGCTGATGTCGCGCGCCTCGGTGAGGGCGCCCTCGGCGACGCCGAGGCCGACGTGGCACAGGGCGAGCCGGAGCGCGGGCTCGGCGAGCGCCGTGAAGGGCGCGGTCGACTCGTCGTCGTGCGGCCGGTGGCCCAGTACCTGCCCGGCGGTGACGGCGACCCGGTCGAGGACGGCCGTGCCCGCGCCGGCCACGCGCTGCCCGAGGCGGTCGTGGGCGGGTTCGACGGTCAGGCCCCGTGCGCCGGACGGGATCCGTACGACCAGGATGTCGCCGCTGCGGGTACAGACGGCGTCCACCACCAGTTGGTCGGCGACCGCCACTGCCGTGTCCACGGACCGGCGTCCGCCCAGTACGTAGCCGTCGCCGCGCGGCGTCAGTACGAGGTCCGGCCCGCCGGGGTTCTCGGTGGGCGCGGGGGCGCGTACCGCGCCGGTCCACAGCCAGTGCTCGCGCGTCGACTCCGCTTCGAGGGCGGAGGCGTGCTGGTGGCGTGCGTAGAAGCGTCCGCTCCAGGTGTGTACGTAGTGGTGGGCGAGTACGTCGCCGACGGAGCTGTCCGCCGCGGCGATCTCCTGGATCACGGCGCATCCCGTGCGCCAGTCCGTCCCGTGGCCCTGCCCGGGCGGTGTGAGGGCCGCCAGCAGGCCGGCCTCGCGCAGCCGGGACGTCTCGTCGGCCGGCGGCCCGCCGGCCTGATCGCGGGCGATGGCGTCCGCGGCGAGGTCGTCCGCCACATCGCGGGCGGTACGCAGGAGCGCGCGGCGCTGCTCATCGGCGGAGGGCCGGATGATGGTGCTCGTCGTCGTCGGCATGGGCGTCACCGGATCCCCACCTTTCCCATCGGATTGATAGGGATACTCGCCCCAAGTGGGCCGCCCGGCAAGGGTATGGCCGCATGATGGACGGCGCCGTCTCGAAATGAGAGACGCCGTCGTCAGCGGGCTGCCGCGCATATTTCCTATGGAATTACTAGGGAAGTATTGACGGGTGCCCGTTCGGCACTTCACGATGTGGCCATGTCCCCGTCGCAGCCGTCGCTCGTACGCCGCAGGCACGTTGACTTCCGTCTCGTCGCCAGCGCCGTCTGCCGACCCTTCTAGGCCTTCTCCGACAGGGCATCTCTTCGACGCGCGCCGGGCGTTCCGGCCGCTCCTCTCTGTACGTCGCGCTTCGTGACCCCAGCCCTCCGGGCCGTACGGGTCCGTCCGGCGTGCGGCGCGCCGGCTCCTCCGGTCGAACCGGTCAGGAGGGCCCCCGTGCCCCGTCGTGGCCGAACAGCCGGCATCCGTACCTCACTCCGAGCAGCCGAAGGGCTCATCGTGACCACCGCACTTCCCGCACCCGCCGCCCGCCGTTCCCCCGCTCCCCGCCTCAGGCTCGTCGGTGACGGCCCGCCCGGCGTCTCCGCCGGCGCAGCGCCCGGCGGCCGCGTCGGATACCTCGTGTTCCTGCCGGCGGACGTCGACCCAGTGGCGCTGATGGCGGCGCACGGGGTACGCCCGGAGACCGCGCCCCTCGAGCCCACGACGCCTCCGTCTCCCGAGCCGGAAGCGGCCTCCGACCCCGGAACCGTCCACGCCGACGACGCCATCCGGGTCGACCGGGACCGCCGCCTGGTCGAAGTCGACGGGCGCGAACTGGACCTCACCTACCTGGAGTTCGACCTCCTGGCCCACTTCGTGGCCCACCCGTACACGGTCCACACGCGGGAGGGGCTCATCTCGGGCATCTGGGGTTACGGGCACATCGGCGACGGCCGTACCGTCGACGTCCACGTGGCCCGGCTCCGCCGCAAGCTCGGCCCCGCCTACCGGGACCGCATCGCCACCGTGCGCCGCGTGGGCTACCGGTACGTGCCCGGCGACCACTGAGACGGAAGCCGACGGCGGCCGGCTCGCGCGACCTGGTGCGGGTCAGCCGCGCCGCGCCCACTCCTCGGCCAGCAGGCGGTAGGAGCGGACCCGGTCGGCGTGGTCGTGCGTGATGGTGGTGATCAGCAACTCGTCGGCCCCGGTGGCCTCCTGGAGCCGCTCCAGATGGTCGGCGACCGTCCGCGCGGAGCCCACGAACTGGGTGTCCACCCGGTCGGCGACCAGCTCGCGGTCGGCGTCCGTCCACGGCATCAGGCGGGCCTCGGCGGGCGTCGGATAGGGGATGGCGCCCTGGGCGGTACGGATGCTGCGCACCCAGGGGGCGTACCCGGCGGCCAGCTCGCGGGCCGTCCGGTCGTCCTCGGCCACCACCACGTCGGCGGACACCGTCAGGTACGGCCGCTCCAGCTCGCCGGAGGGCTTGAACGCGGCCCGGTAACCCTCCGCGGCCTCCAGCACCGAACCGGGGCTGACATGGTAGTTGGCCGCGAAGCGCAGCCCGCTCCGCCCGGCGGTCTCCGCGCTCACCCCGCCGCTGCTGCCCAGGATCCACACCTGTACGTCGGCCCCCTCGCCGGGCACCGGGTGCGCCTCCACGCCCTCCGGGGAGCGGTACTCGCCCCGCAGCAGCGCCAGTACGTCGCCCACCTGCTCGGCGTAGTCCTGCGGGGTGGCGCCCGGCAGGTTCAGCAGCCGCTGCTGGAGGGCCACGCGCGGGTGCCCGAGGAGGTGGGCGAAGGAGAAACGGGGCGGGATCCGCAGCCCGTTGCGCGTCCACCCCTCGAAGGGCGGCGCGGCGCCCGCCGCGGGCTTCGTGGGCCGGCCGGCCGAGCGGCCCAGCCCCAGGTCGAGGCGGCCCGGGTGCAGGGCGTCGATCAGCCCGAACTCCTCGACCGTGGACAGCGCGGTGCGGTGCCCCAGCTGGACGGCGCCGGACCCGATCCGGATCGTCGTGGTCGCCGAGGCGGTCAGTGCGAGCAGGACCGCCGGGGAGGTCCCGGCGACACCGGGGTTGAGGTGGTGCTCGGCGAACCAGTAGCGGGCGTAGCCGAAGCGCTCCGTTTGCCGGGCCAGGTCGATGCTGTGGTGCAGGGCCTCCGCCGGGGTGGAGCCGGAGGCGACCGGGACGAGGTCGAGGACCCCGAGGGGGATGCCGGACATGGCCGGGCTCCTTACAGGTCAGGACGCCCGGTGGAGGGCGAGGTACCGGGCGAAGGCCGGCCGGTACGCGGACACCGCCCGCTGCGAGGTGGGCGCCGTGTGACAGCCAGGAACTTCACGCGTGTGCCTTCCCGTTGGCCGTTTCCCCGAAAACGCTACGCCCGATGACCCGGTCAAACCATGACCGCAGTATGAAGAGAATTTGACAGCGGTCACGGCCCCGTCGGACGCACGCGCAGGCCGGCCAGTCGTCCACGCCCTTGCTTGACGAAGAGCGGCTCGTCCTGTTCAAGTAGTCGCATGAATGCCCATCAGCGCCTGGTTTCGCGCGACTACATCGACTTCGGTCGGGTGTGGTCCGCGGCGTGTTGCGCCTGACGCGGCAGCGGGCCGTCTGACCGGCCCTCCCCTCCCTCGGTGACCCCGTCGCGGGCCGGGACCCCCCTTCGCTCCACGCCGGAGCACGAACGGCGACCCGTATGAGGCACGCCGTCGCGAGCCCGCGCGTGCTGCTGCCGCCGCCCTGGTCCTTCCTCCCGACGCCCGCGTCGTCACGCCCCGCCCTCTTGTGACGTGTCCTCACGTGCCGCCGTGGCAGCGGCTGTTCCGCCCTGCCCGCGCGCAGCGCGCAGCGCCCACCGTCCTCTTCGAAAGGCCACCCCATGCCCGTGGAATTCCTCGGCATCGCCGCCACCAACGACGGCTCCGAAACCACCGCGCGCTCCGGCGCCGCCTTCGACAAGGAGTACACGCTCCGGCTCGGCCGGGCGCACGAGGACCACGGCTGGGACCGGGTGCTGTTCGCCTACGGCTCCGGATCCCCGGACCCCGCGCCCGCGGCCGCGTACCTCGCGAGCCGGCTGGACCGCCTCCAGATCCTGCTCGCCCACCGGCCCAACGTCTCGTACCCCACCTACGCCGCCAAGACCTTCGCGACCCTCGACCAGATCAGCGACGGCCGGCTGACCGTGCACTTCATCACCGGCGGCAACGACCACGAGCAGGGCCGCGAGGGCGACACCCTCACCAAGGACGAGCGCTACGCCCGGACCCGCGAGTACATCCGGATCGTCAAGAAGATCTGGACCACCCGCGAGCCCTTCGACCACGAGGGCGAGCACTACCGCTTCCACGACTTCGTCAGCGACGTCTTCCCCGTCCAGCAGCCGCGTCCGAACGTGTCGTTCGGCGGCTCCTCACCCGCCGCGTACGCCGCCGGAGGCGCGGAGGCCGACATCTACTGCCTCTGGGGCGAGCCGCTGGAGGAGACCGCCCGGCAGATCGAGTCGGTGAAGGCCGCCGCGCGGGCCGCGGGCCGCAGCGACGTGCCGCGCATCCAGGTCGCGTTCCGCCCGATCATCGCCCCGACCGAGGAACTGGCCTGGGAGAAGGCCCACCGCACGGTGGGCGCCATCAAGCAGCGGCGCCGGGCAGGCCTCGTACGCCACCACCGCGGCGGCGTGGCGCAGGCCCCGGCGCCCGAGAACACCGGATCACAGCGGCTGATCGCGATCGCCGAGGCGGGGGAGCGCTACGACCGGGCGCTGTGGACCCCGACCGCCGCCGCCACCGGGGGCGCGGGCAACTCCAACGCGCTGGTCGGCACCCCCGAGACGGTCGCCCAGGCACTCCTGGACTACTACGACCTCGGCGTCGACATCCTCTCGGCCCGCGGCTACGACCTGCTGGGCGACGCCGTCGACTTCGGCCGGTACGTGATCCCGCTCGTCCGCGAGGAGGTCGCGAAGCGCGACGCCGAGACCGCGGCCCGGGCCCTCCAGCCGCCCGTGACGGCGGTGCGCGGATGACGTCCGCAGCACCCGCGCCGGCTGTCCCGCCGGTCCGTTGGCTCCCCGTGGCCGAAACCTGTGCTTCCGGGCTGTGCCAATGGCCCAGTGTTACGGAGCTCACTTGAGCCATTGCCCCTGCGGATGCTTATCTGTGTCATATCCAAGTACTTTCGGCGCCGCGCGACGCCGGGCCCGGCAACGACGCCGGCCCGGAGCGCGGCGCCTTCGCCGTGCCCGTCAGCCGCCCACCACCCCCGGGCGGACGCCGGGCCGGCGCGCACCACTGCGAGGGGGGCGGCACACCGCCGTGAAGAGGATGTTCGTGGCTCCGGATCCGGGGCGCACCAGACTGCGGAACTCGCTGCGCGCGGTGATCGGCACAGGGCTCGCCGTCGCCGTCGCCGAACTGGCGGGGCTCTCGCTCACCGCCTCCATCACCGGCGGGCTCGCGGCCCTGCTGGCGCTCTTCACCGTCCTCGACGCGGACGTCCGCGCCCAGCGGGTGACCACCGCCCTGCTGCCCGCCGCCGGCTTCCCGGTCCTGGCGCTGGCCACCGGACTGCACGGAACACCGCCCGCGCGCGACGCGGCCTTCCTCGCCGTCGTCTTCGCCGGGGTCTACGCCCGCCGCTGGGGGCCGCGCGGCCACGCCCTCGGCATCTTCGGCTTCATGATGTTCTTCGTCACCCAGTTCCTGCACGCCGTACCCGCCCAGCTCCCCGAGCTGTTCGCCGCCGTCGCACTGGCGCTGGTGTCCGCCGGGGCCGCCCGCTTCCTGCTGTGGCCCATCGAGCGCCGCACCCCGCCCGCCGCCGCCCCGCGCCCGCTGCCCGGCACCGGCCTGGCCCGGCCCACCACCCGCCAAGCCTTCCAGGCGACCGCCGCCTGCGGTTTCGCCCTCGCCATCGGCCAGGTGCTCTCCGAGGACCGCTGGTACTGGGCCGTCGGCACCGCCTGGTGGATCTTCGTCAACACGGCCTCGCGCGGGGAGACCCTGGTCCGCGGCTTCCGCCGGGTGCTGGGCACCGTCGTCGGCATCGCCGCCGGCCTGCTGATCGCCGTACCCCTGCACGGCGCGCCCGCCCCCACCGCCGCCCTCGTCGCCGTCTGCGTCTTCGGCATCTTCTACACGGCCGCCCCGTCCTACTCCTGGATGATGTTCTTCGTCACCGTCATGGCCGGGCTGCTCTACGGGCTCCTCGGCGTGCTGCACCCCGGGCTGCTCCTGCTGCGCTTCGAGGAGACCGCGGTCGGCGCGCTCGGCGCCGCCCTCGCCGTGGCACTGATCCTCCCCGTGACCACCCACGGCGCCAACGACGCCTGGATCCAGCGCGCCCTGCACTGCGTACGGGCCGCCACGGCCGCCGCCCTCGACCGCCTCGCCGGAGACGACGCGGCCGACCCGGCCCCGCACGCCGCCGAGCTGGAACTCCTGCTGGGCCGCGTACGGACGGCCCTGGCGCCCCTGGTCCACCCGCTGAGCCCGCTGCGCGCCCGCAAGGCCCGCGCCCGGCAGGTCCTGGCGCTGCTCGACGACTGCGCCCGCGAGGTGCGCGGGCTCGTGGCCGTCGCCGCCGACCCGCAGGCCTCCCACGACGCCCGGCTCGCCGCCGCCTGCTGGCGCGTGGAGGCGGCCGTCGAGGCCCTCACCGCCCCCCAGGGCGCCCCGGAGCCCTCCGCACCGCAGACCCGGCCCCACCCCTCGGGCGCCGAACCGGCCCTGGCCCACCTCCACGGCCTGGAGCAGGCCCTCGTCGCCCTGGCCACCCCGCTGCGCACCGACCCCCGCGCCCCGCTGGTCATCACCGCCTGACGCGGCGCGGGCGGTACGGTCGGGGCCATGACGACCGACCACGCCTTAGCCGTCGAGTACCGCACCGCCCGCGCCGGGGACCGGGAGGCGATGGAGGCCCTCGACGGCTCCTTCCACACCGGCACCGTCTTCGAGGTGACCCGCTCCGAGGCCGGCTTCGCGCTCCGCGAGGTCCCGGTGGACCCGCCGCTGCACAAGGTCTTCCCGCCCGCGCAGGATGACGAGGGCGACGAGGACGACGAAGACGAGGACGAGGACGGCGGGGAGCACTCCCGGACCTTCGTCGCCCTCGACGCCGGAACCCTGTGCGGCTTCGCCGCCGTCACCTACGCCCCCTGGAACCGGCGCCTCACCGTCGAGGACATCGAGGTGGCCCCCACCCACCGGGGCCGTGGCGTCGGCCGGGCCCTCATGGAGCTCGCCGCCGGCTTCGCGCGCGAACGCGGCGCCGCGCACCTCTGGCTGGAGGTCAGCACGGTCAACGCCCCGGCCGTGCACGCCTATCGGCGCATGGGATTCACGCTCTGCGGGCTGGACACCGCCCTCTACGACGGCACGCCCGCGGCGGGCGAGCAGGCCCTGTTCATGAGCCGCCCCTGCGGCTGATTCCAGCCTCCGGCCGCCCCGGTCCCCAACGCGCCGGAATGCCGCGGATGATACGCCCGCGAACGGTCTCTCCGCAGGCCAATGCGCCGAGACCACTCGGAGGAGTGTTCCGGGCCTGCCCCCGGCTCCCGGCTGACCTGCGCCGTGTACAACGGGTGATTGTTCATTGCACATTCATCCGGCATGTACAGGGTGGATCTGGTCGGACAGGGGGTAACCGCCCGGAATGGAAATTCTGCAGAAGCACTCGAGCGATGCTCAGGTGTGGGAGGAAGCCGAGGAGTTCATCCGGCTCTTCCACCGGGAGAATCCGCAGGCCGGTGATCCGCGCGCCCGGCTCGCCGCCGTACGGGCCGAGCTCGCGGGGACCGGCACCTACCGGCACACCCCGCAGGAGCTGGTCCACGGGGCCCGCGTGGCCTGGCGCAACAGCAACCGCTGCATAGGCCGGCTCTACTGGAACTCGCTGCGGGTGCGCGACCGGCGCGGGCTGACGGACGCCGAGGACATCGCCGGCGAATGCTTCGAGCACCTGCGCGAGGCGACCAACGGCGGCCGGGTCCGGCCCACGATCACGGTCTTCGCCCCCGACGCCCCGGACCGCCCCGGCCCGCTGATCTGGAGCGAGCAGCTGGTGCGG
The DNA here is from genome assembly GCF_026343185.1 of Streptomyces sp. NBC_00091. Taxonomy (GTDB): domain Bacteria; phylum Actinomycetota; class Actinomycetes; order Streptomycetales; family Streptomycetaceae; genus Streptomyces. The sequence goes on from NZ_JAPEMA010000001.1 coordinate 5,560,668, forward strand.
TACGCCGGCTACGGGGACCACCACTCCATAACGGTGGGCGACGCCCGCAACGGGCCGCTCACCGAGGCCCTGCTCAGACTCGGCTGGTCCGGCGGCGCGGGCACCCCCTTCGACCTCCTCCCGCTCGTGGTGCAGGGCGTCGACGACAAGCCCCGCTGGTTCGACACCCCCGCCGACGCCGTGCTGGAGGTGCCGATCCGGCACCCCGACGGGCGCGACGACTGGAGCGACTGGGGACTGCGCTGGCACGCCGTGCCGGCCATCTCCAACATGTGCCTGGAGATCGGCGGCATCCACTACCCGGCCGCCCCCTTCAACGGCTGGTACATGGGCACCGAGATCGGCGCCCGCAACCTCGCCGACACCGACCGCTACAACCTCCTCCCGGCCGTCGCCCGCAGACTCGGCCTGGACACCTCAAGCGAGCGCTCGCTCTGGAAGGACCGGGCGCTGGTCGAGCTCAACCGGGCGGTGCTGGACTCCTTCGACCGGGCCGGGGTCACCATCGCCGACCACCACACCGAGTCCCGGCGGTTCCTCTCGCACCTGGAGCGCGAGGAGGGCAAGGGCCGCGAGGTGGGCGCGGACTGGTCCTGGATCGTCCCGCCGATCTCCGGCTCCGCCACCGCGGTCTTCCACCGGACCTACGAGGACCGGCCCAGTTCCACCGCGTACGTCCACCACCCCGGCGCCCAGGAACGGGCCAGGGGGCAGGACTTGGTCTAGACCTTCTGTTACCGTCGGCTCCGGACGGATCCGGGACGGCGGAAAGAGGCACCAGTGGGCGGCGCGCACAGTACGGACCAGAGCGGCGGACACCGGGCCTACATCGGCTCGTTCACCTCGGGGGGCGGTCGCGGTGTCACCACCGCGGCCGTGGATCCGTCCACCGGAGCGCTGACCCCGCTCTCCTGCGCCGACTCCCTGGCCGACCCCTCGTACCTCACTCTGGACCGGAGCGCCGGCGTGCTCTACGCGGTGAGCGAGGCCGAGCGGGGAGCGGTGGGTGCCTTCCGCGCCACCGCCGACGGCCTCACCCCCCTGGGCGCCCCTGTCCCCGTCGGCGGCTCCGGCCCCACCCACCTCTGCCTGGCCGGGGGCCGGCTGCACACCGCCAACTACGGCTCCGGCAGCGTCAGCAGCCTGCCGCTCGCCGCCGACGGCTCCGTCTCGGGCCCCGCCTCGGTCCTCACCCACCAGGGTTCCGGCCCCGACTCCGACCGGCAGGAGGCCCCGCACGCCCACCAGGTGCTGCCCGACCCCACCGGCCGCTGGGTGCTCGGGGTGGACCTCGGCAGCGACGCCGTACGGGTCTGCGTGCCCGCCCCGGCCACCGGAGCGCTGCGGGTGCACGCGCGGACCGCCCTGCGCGCCGGGACCGGACCGCGCCACCTCGCCTTCCACCCGGCGGGCGAGGTGGTCTACGTACTGCACGAGCTGGAGCCGCAGCTGACCGTCTGCCGCTGGAACGGGGCCTCCGGGCGACTCGAACCGGTCCGTGAGGTTCCGGTCGCCTCCCAGGGCGCTCCGGGCGCCGTACGGGCCTATCCCTCGGCGATCGCCGTCTCGCCCGACGGGCGCTTCGTCTGGGCCGCCGTGCGCGGGGCCGACACCCTGGTCACCTTCTCCCTCGCCGGCGGCCCCGAGCAGCCGCGGCTCACCGGCACGGCCGGATGCGGCGGCCGCTGGCCGCGCGACCTTGCCGTAGACCCCTCGGGGCGCCGGCTCTACGCGGCCAACGAACACTCCGGGGACGTCACCTGGTTCGAGGTGGACCCGCGGACCGGAGACCCGCGCCGGGCCGGCTCGGTGGCCGTACCCGCCGCCTCCTGCGTCGTCTTCGGCTGACACGGCGAGGGCCCGCCCGGAACGGATTCCGGGCGGGCCCTCGTCACGGTCGGGCTCGGGGGCCTACTGGGCGGCGGCGCCCAGCGTGATCCCCAGGGCGGCGCTGTACTGGGCGACGGCCAGCTTGCCGAGCGCCGGGTAGGCACCCAGCACCTCGGCGGCGGCGCAGTCGGCCTCCTTGCAGGCCGTGTCCAGCAGGCCGTCGGCGGCTTCCGGGCCGATCAGGTACGGGGCCAGCGCGAGCTGGACCGAACCGGAACCGCGCAGCTCGGCGGCGACGGCGGCCACGGAGCCCTCCTGGTCCAGCGCGGCGGCGATCACGGGCACCGCGAGCCGGGCGGCCAGCAGCATGCCGGTGATCCCGGCCGCCTGGACGGCCTCCTCGCCGCCGGTGGTGGCCAGGATGATGCCGTCGGCGGCGGTGGCCACCGTGAACAGCCGGGCCCGGTCGGCGCGGGCCAGACCGGCCTCGGAGAGCCGCACGTGCAGGCCCTCGGCCAGCAGCGGGTGCGGACCGAGTACGTCGGCCAGCTCGGCGGCGGCCGAGGAGTCCATCAGCGCCTGGCGCACCCGGCGCAGCAGGTCCCCGTCGGGACCGGCCAGCAGGGGCACGACCACGGCGTCGGGTCCGGTCGGCGCGGGCACCTCGTGCCCGGCGGCGCGGGCGAACTCCGCGCGTGCGGTCCGCTCCTGCGCGACGGCGGTCAGGACGCCGGACAGCGAGGGGAACTCGCTCTCCTCGCCGTCCTCACCCTCGAGGTAGCCGATCCGGGCATCCAGGCCGGGCAGCTCGGAGCGGCCGATGCTGATGATCTCTTCCGCGAGCCCCCGCGAGGCGGCCGAGGGGGCACCGGGCACGGCGAGCACCAGCGCGGGCGCGCCCTCGGGCGCCACCGCGGGCTCGGGCCGGCGGTGCCGTCCGGTCTGGCGGGGTCGCGGCATTCGTACGGGCAGGCCATTTGCGGGCCCAGTGGGGGAGCTCATGGCGCCGCATGCTACTGGCTTATCGGAACCGGGTGTTCGGGCAGGGCCTGGTCGGGCGGCATCTGTCCGCATTTATCCGTTGAATACCCTCGTTCAATGTCATATACGGTTCAACTGACTGAGGGCAAGCGCCAGTCGACGGGCTGTGCACCCTGGCCGGCCAGCAGCTCGTTGGTCCGGCTGAAGGGCCTGGAGCCGAAGAAACCGTAGTCGGCGGACTTGGGGGAGGGGTGCGAGGACTCCACCACGGGCAGCTCGCCGAGCAGCGGCCGCAGGTTGCGGGCCGCCCGGCCCCAGAGGATGGAGACCAGCGGCTTGCCGCGCGCCGCGAGCGCCCGGATGGCCTGGTCCGTGACGGCCTCCCAGCCCTTGCCCTGGTGCGCGTTCGAACGGCGGGGCGCGGTGGTGAGGGAGCGGTTGAGCAGCAGGACGCCCTGCTGGGTCCACGGGGTGAGGTCGCCGTTCGCGGGCCGGCCCGTCCCGATGTCCCGGTGCATCTCCAGGAAGATGTTGTCCAGGCTGGGCGGCACCGGGCGGACGTCGGGGGCCACGGAGAAGGACAGGCCCACCGCGTGCCCGGGGGTGGGGTACGGGTCCTGCCCGACGATCAGTACCTTCACCTCGTCGAAGGGCTGCTGGAACGCGCGCAGCACATTCGCCCCGGCGGGGACGTACGTTCTGCCCGCCGCGATCTCGGCGCGCAGGAAGTCGCCCATCGCGGCGATCTGCGCCGCCACCGGCTCCAGAGCCCGGGCCCAGCCCGGCTCGACGATCTCGTTCAACGGTCGTGCTGCCATGGGTGATCACTCTACTGGCCCACACCGACAACCGGCCCATGCTCAGCGCAGTACGGCCGCCCGTACGCACAGCACGTCCGGCAGGTGCTCGGCGAGCGGCTGCCAGCTGTCGCCGTCGTCGTGGCTGGCGTACAGCTCGCCGTTGCGGTTGCCGAAGTAGATGCCCGCCGGGGCGGCGTCGTCGGTGCACAGGGCGTCGCGCAGGACCGTGCCGTAGTGGTCGCCGGCCGGCAGCCCCTTCGTGAGGGGTTCCCAGGTGACGCCCGCGTCCCGGGTGCGGAAGACCCGGCAGCGGTGCTCCGCCGGGACCCGGTCGGAGTCGGCGTTGAGCGGGAAGACGTAGGCGGTGTCCGGGCGGTGCGGGTGCGCGGCCACGGCGAAGCCGAAGTCGGAGGGCAGCCCGGCGCCGATGTCGGCCCACTCGGCGCCCGCGTCGTCGCTGCGGTAGACCCCCCAGTGGTTCTGGAGGTACAGCCTGCCCGGGTCCCCGGCGTCCTGGGCGATCTTGTGGACGCACTGGCCGAACTCCGGGTCCGGATCCGGCAGGAACACCGCCGAGACCCCGTGGTTGGACGGTGCCCAGCTCGCCCCGCCGTCCCTGGTGCGGAACACCCCGGCGGTGGAGACCGCCACCGTCACCGCGGCCGGGTCGGCCGGGTCGGTGATCACCGTGTGCAGGCCCTCGCCGCCGCCGCCCGGCACCCACTCCGAGCGGGTCGGGTGCTCCCACAGCGGCCGGACCAGCTCGAAGGACTCGCCCCGGTCGGCCGAGCGGAACAGCGCGGCCGGCTCCGTACCGGCGTAGACCACGTCCGGGGCCTCCGGGCCGGCCGGGTGCAGCTGCCAGACCCGCTCCAGCGAGGCGCCGGTGTCCTGCGGGAACTTCACGGCGGGCGCGGCCGGCTCGTGCCAGGTCGCCCCCAGGTCGTCCGAGCTGAAGACGGACGGCCCCCAGTGCGAGCTGTCCCCGCCGACCAGCAGCCGGGGGACCGGCCCCCGCGCGTCGATGGCCACCGCCGAGACGGCCTGGGCGTTGAAGTGCGGCCCGTCGAACTCCCAGGGACCCTCGCCCCGGCGCCGGCCGATGAAGAGCCCCTTGCGGGTCCCCGCGAGCAGTAGCACGTCGGTCATGGCCGACACCTCCGGACCTCGTTGTCCTTCACCGCAGCTTTCCAGCCAGTCTGCACCCGACCACCGACAGCGGTCGCGCAGGCCGGGCCGTCGAAGGTCTGTGCGACGCGCTCCGGCGGCGGGGAGAGAGCTAATACGAGAGGTCTCGTACTACGGGAGATTTCGTAGTACGGTGTTCCTCGTACTTAGCGCCGGGTCCCCGGTGCGCGTCCGGTGACATCTGGAGAGCCCCATGAGTGCTGCCCCCGCCGCCTTTGCCGCCCTGTTCCAGCCCTACACCCTCCGCTCGGTGACCATCCCGAACCGCGTCTGGATGGCCCCGATGTGCCAGTACAGCGCCGAGGCCTTCGGCCCGAACGCCGGGGTGGCCACGGAATGGCACTTCGCGCACTACGCGGCCCGAGCCGTCGGCGGCACCGGCCTGATCATCCAGGAGGCCACCGCCGTAGCCCCGGAGGGCCGGATCAGCCCCTACGACCTCGGCATCTGGAACGACACCCAGGTCGAGGCGCTCCGCCGGATCACCGCCTTCGTCAAGGCCCAGGGGTCGGTCCCCGGCATCCAGATCGGCCACGCCGGGCGCAAGGCCTCCACCGGCCGCACCTGGGACGGGGGCGGCCCCGTCGGTCCCGAGGCGGACGGCTGGCTGCCCAGCGCCCCCAGCGCCCGGGCCTTCGACGAGGGCTACCCGGTGCCGCACGAGCTCACGACCGGGGAGATCCACGAGATCACCGGCCGGTTCGCGGCCGCCGCCCAGCGCGCCCTGGCCGCGGGCTACGAGGTCGTCGAGATCCACGGCGCCCACGGCTACCTGATCGGCGAGTTCCTCTCCCCGCACAGCAACCGGCGCACCGACTCCTACGGCGGCTCCTTCGAGAACCGCACCCGCTTCGCCCTCGAAGTGGTCGACGCCGTACGGGCGGTGTGGCCGCAGGAGCTCCCGCTGTTCTTCCGGATCTCCGCCACCGACTGGCTGGAGGAGGACGGCTGGACCGCCGACGAGACGGTCCGGCTGGCCGGCCTGCTGCGGGAGCACGGCGTGGACCTCCTCGACGTCTCCACCGGCGGGCTCGCCCCGCACGTCCGGATCCCGACCGGCCCCGGCTACCAGGTGCCCTTCGCGGCCCGCGTCAAGGCGGAGACGGCCCTCCCGGCCGCCGCCGTCGGCCTGATCACCGAGCCGGAGCAGGCCGAGAAGATCCTGGCCAACGGGGAGGCGGACGCCGTCCTCCTCGGTCGCGAGCTGCTGCGCGACCCCTTCTGGGCCCGCCGCGCTGCCGCCGAACTGGGCGCGGAGATCCCCACCCCCGGCCCCTACCACCGGGCCTGGTGAACCGGCTGCGGCGCGGGCCGGCCCCACACCCCCGCGCCGCACCCCGCCCTTCCTACGACGTTTCTCGTACGATGGGACCGGCAGTGGAGTCGAACGAGCGGAGCAGGACATGACGGAACGCGACACGGCCCGTGTCCTCGCCCACCCCGAACCGCAGGAGATCCGGCTGGAGGGCGTACTGCACGCGCTCTCCGACCCGATGCGGCTGGCCATCGTCCGCGAACTCGCGGCCACGGGCACCGAACTGGCCTGCTCCGACTTCGTCCTGCCGGTCACCAAGTCCACGACCACCCACCACTTCCGCGTCCTGCGCGAGAGCGGTGTCGTACGCCAGACCTACCGCGGCACGGCCAAGATGAACGGCCTGCGCCGCGAGGACCTCCAGGCCCGCTTCCCGGGCCTCCTGGACAGCGTCCTGACGGCCGCCGCCGAAGAGGACCGGCACACACCTGGCGACGCCTCCTAGGGAGTCGCGTCCCACTGGTGGAGTCCGCCGCCGTCCGGGCCGTAGACGTTCATCCGGTAGCCGCGGCTCAGCGAGAGCCCTTCCCCGGCCGCCAGGAAGGACGTGATCGACGCGGCCTGCTTCTTGAAGACCGGATCGTCCGTGTTCGCGTTGCGGGTGCGGACGATCAGCAGCGGCACGCCGTCCGCCGTGGACTCCTGCTGGATGCCGTACACGTCCGCGTCCCCGCCGGCGGCCCGGTAGCGCTCGGCCAGCGCGAGCGCCTCCGGCGGGGCGGCCGTCGTGGTGGCCGTCGGGCCCGGCGCGGCCCGCACCGGGGTCTCCTCCGTGCAGCCCGCCAGCAGCACCGTGCACGCGGCCGTCGCCAGCACCGCGCAGGTGCCCCGCCGTATCGCCCTGCCCATCGTCAACTCCCCCTACCGGTAACCGAATCCGGTCACCCTACGCGAGGCCGGCCGCCGTGCGCAGGCCCGCCCAGTCGGGGATCTTCACCGAGCGGCGGCCCAGGGAGCGGCCCAGGTCCGCTTCGGCGGCCTCGATGGACAGCCAGCCCGGCCACTCCACCGGGCGCAGGCCCGCCGCCCGCAGCGCGTCCAGCGGGTCGCCCGGCAGCTCGCGCCGGACCAGCGCGCCCGCGTCCTGGAGCAGCGAGGACACCGTCTCCTTGGCGCACGGCCGGTTGGTGCCGATCACCCCGGTCGGGCCGCGCTTGATCCAGCCCGCCACGTACTCGCCCACCGAGGCCCGGCCCTCGCGCACCACCCGGCCCGCCGCGTGCGGCACGGTCCCGGCGGCCGTGTCGAAGGGCAGGCCGGGCAGCGGCACGCCCCGGTACCCCACCGAGCGCAGCACCAGCTGCGCCTCGACGTCCTCGTACGCGCCGGTCCCGCTCACCCCGCCCCGCCCGTCGGGGGCGGTCCGCTCGAAGCGGATCCCGCGGACCCTGCCGTCGGGCCCGCCCAGCACCTCCACCGGCCTCAGGTAGAAGCGCAGCGCGATGCTCCGGGCCCCGGCCCCGCCGTCGGGGACGGCTGCGGCCCAGCCGCGCAGCACCTCGAGGTTGCGCCGGGCCACCGCGGGCAGCGCGGCCGCCGCGCCCTGGTCGGCGTACGTCGGGTCGAGGGCCAGCTCGGCGGGCTCCACGAGGGTGTCCACCCCGGGCAGCGTGCCCAGTTCGCGCAGTTCCTTGGTGGTGAACTTGGCCTGCGAGGGCCCGCGCCGGGCCACCATCGCCACCGTCCGCACCCCGCTGCCGGCCAGGACGCCGAGCGCCGGCTGGGGCATGTCGGTCGGCTCCAGCTCGGGCACGCCCCGGGCCAGGATCCGGGTCACGTCCACCGCGACGTTCCCGGCGCCGACCACCACCGCCGAGCGCACCCCGCCCAGGTCGAAGGCGCCGGCGTCCGGATGCCCGCTGTACCAGGACACGAAGGCCGTCGCGGAGTGCACTCCGGCCAGGTCCTCGCCGGGGATGCCGAGCATCCGGTCGCGGGCGGCGCCCACGCAGTACACCACCGCGTGGTACAGCTCCAGCAGCCGCGCGGTGGTCAGTCCCTCGCCGCCGACCTCCACGTTCCCGAGGAAGCGGATGCGGTCGTCCTCCAGTACCGAGCGGAGGTTTCCGGTCAGTGACTTGATCTTCTCGTGGTCGGGGGCGACCCCGTACCGTACGAGGCCGTACGGAGCCGGCAGCCGGTCCAGCACGTCGACCCGTACGCCCGGCACCTCCCGCTGCTGGACCAGTGTCTGGGCGGCGTAGACCCCGCTGGGGCCCGAACCGACGACGGCGACACGAAGCACGGCGGTACTCCTCCCGCAGGTGCCTCCCAGCATGCCACCGGCCCCCGGGCCCGTCAGCCCATCGCGCGCATCCGGTGTATCTCGGCGCTCTGGGTGGCCACCACCTCGGTCGCCATCTCCTCCACGGCGACGTTGTTGCCCTGGGCCAGCGCCTCCCCGGCCATCTTCAGGGCGCCCTCGTGGTGGGCGGTCATCAGCCCGAGGAAGAGCCGGTCGAAGTCGGCCCCCTTGGCGGCGGTCAGCTCCGCCAGCTGCTGTTCCGTGGCCATGCCGGGCATCGCGGCGTGGTCGTGGGCCTCGCCGCCGGCGCCCGGCGCCGGGTAGCGGGAGAGCCACTTCTCCATGGCCCCGATCTCGGGCCCCTGCGCGGCCGCGATCCGCTCGGCGAGCCGTTTGACGCCCTCGGCGGAGGCCCGGCCGGGGGCGAGGGCGCTCATCGCCAGGGCCTGCCGGTGGTGTTCGACCATGCGCCGCACGTACGCGTGGTCGGCCGCGTTGGGGCTGTCGTCGGGGCGCTCCTTCGCGGCCTGTTCGGGGGAGAGGGTACGGGCCGGCCCGCCCGGCTTGCCGGGGGCGATCACCATCGGGCCGCCCTCACCCGCCGCCCGTGAGCCGCCGTCCCCGCCCTGGCAGCCGGTGAGCGTGAGGAGGAGGCCGGCGGCCAGCGCCGCCCCCAGGAATCGGCCGACTAATGCGTTTGCCATGTCCATGAAAAGCAAGATACTGCCGGGGTCCAGGTTCCGTTCCCATCAGGAGCGAAACGTACGGGCCCCCACGGGAGGCACAGTGACCTTGCTGCACAGCGTCAGAGTGCGCCACCGGAGTCTGGGGGTGGCCCTGGCCGCCGCCGGGCTCCTCACCACGCTCCTGGCCACCGCCGGACCGGCGGCCGCCACCCCCGACCCGGGCGACCTGACCCCGGGCGCGGGCAACCGGCAGAGCGCCGGCCCCGCGCAAGGCCGTGAGCTCGCCCCCGGGGAGATCCCCGGCCAGGACGAGATCGTGCACAGCGCCAACATCAAGCCCCTGGCCAACATCCCCAGCGCCAACCCGGCCGGGATCAACTCCGACCTGGCGTTCCAGGGCAACTACGCCTACGCGGGCAGTTACGACGGCTTCACGATCTACGACATCGCGAACCCCAAGGCGCCGAAGGTGGTCACGCAGGTCCTCTGCCCGGGCGGCCAGAACGACATCTCGGTCTCCGGCGACCTGCTCTTCCTCTCCACCGACTCCTCCCGCAGCGACGACTCCTGCAACAGCGTCTCGCAGCCCGCCACGGAGAAGTCCTCGTGGGAGGGCATCAAGATCTTCGACATCAAGGACAAGCGGAACCCCAAGTACGTCAAGTCCGTCGAGACCGCCTGCGGATCGCACACCCACACCCTGGTGCCCGGCGGCCGGGACATCTACCTCTACGTCTCCTCGTACTCGCCCAACGAGGCCTTCCCGGACTGCAAGCCGCCGCACGACGGCATCTCCGTGGTCAAGGTCCCGAAGAAGGCCCCGACCCAGGCCGCCGTCGTCGGCTTCCCGGTGCTCTTCCCGGACGGCGGCAACCCGGGCGCGCCGGCCAACCCCGGGGTCTCCAAGACCACCGGCTGCCACGACATCACGGTGCTGCCGTCCAAGGACCTGGCCGCCGGCGCCTGCATGGGCGACGGCATCCTCTTCGACATCAGCAGCCCCGAGCAGCCCAGGGTCATCGACCGCGTCCAGGACAACGTCAACTTCGCGTTCTGGCACTCGGCGACCTTCAACGAGCGGGCCGACAAGGTGGTGTTCACCGACGAACTCGGCGGCGGTGGCGGCGCCACCTGCAACGCGGCCACCGGCCCCAACCGGGGCGCCGACGGGATCTACGACATCACCGGCCGCGGCGACCAGCGCAAGCTGGTCTTCAAGGGCTACTTCAAGATCCCGCGCCACCAGGCCGACACCGAGAACTGCGTGGCCCACAACGGCTCGCTGATCCCGGTCGGCGGCGGCCGCGACATCATGGTCCAGGCCTGGTACCAGGGCGGCGTCTCGGTGTGGGACTTCACCGACTCCGCGGCCCCCAAGGAGATCGGCTACTTCGAGCGCGGCCCGCTGACCACCGACAAGCTGGGCCTGGGCGGCTCCTGGTCGGCGTACTACTACAACGGGCACATCTACTCGAACGACATCGTCAAGGGCCTCGACGTGCTGCGGCTCGACGACAGGCGCACCGAGAGCGCCAAGTGGGTGTGGATGGACCGGCTCAACGTCCAGAGCCAGCCCGAATACCACTGACCGTGGCTCGGACCTAGCGACCCGAAACTAGCGACCCGAAACTAGCGACCCGAAACTAGCGAGGAAACGTTCCGCCGGGCGGCCCTCCGTCCGGCGGGACCCCCAGCTCCCAGTCCAGCCCGTACCGCTGGAACAGCTCCGCCCGCAGCCGGGCCGCCGGCATCGGCGCCCCCGGCAGCAGCACCGCCACCACCGCCCCCATCAGCAGCGCGCGCAGCAGCGGGTAGTCCGTGTCCACGTCCGCCGAGCCGTACCGGACCACGGTGTCCCGCAGCAGCTCCGCCAGCCGCTGCTGCTCGGGGCACTGGATGAACCCCTCCGCCTGGAGGATGCCCGCCATGTGGGTGCGCATCAGTCGGGGCTGGTCACGCGCCAGCCCCAGGATCGCGTCGATCGCCCGGGCCAGCCGCTCCCGGCCGTCGTCGCTGCGGGGCTCGCGCTCCAGGGCCGCTTCCAGGGTCAGGTGCATCAGCCGGTGCACGGCCGACTGCAACAGCTGGCGCTTGCCGGGGAAGTAGTACGAGACCAGGCCGCGGGCCGCGCCCGCCCGGTCGGCGATGTCGCCGAGCTTCGTCGCCTCGTACCCGCGCTCGGCAACCAGTTCGACCGTCGCCTGCAACAGCCGCTCCCGGGAACGCCTGCGCAATTCTTCATTGACCGATGCGCTGCGCGGGGACATGCTTACTCCTGCGTTGACTGGCTCCGAGCCAATATACTCAGCGCGCGGGACCGTCTGCTCGGGGCGACGCGGGGGATCGCCTCGAGCAGGCATGCCGAAACGCCGCGAGCGAGACCAGGGCAGCGCCCAGGAGCCAGCCCGCGAGCACGTCCGAGAACCAGTGGACGCCCAGGTAGAGCCGGGTGAAGCCGACCCCGAGCACCGAGACGGCGGCCACCGCCCAGGCCGCTCCCGCCACCGCCCGCGGGACCTTCGCGGGCAGCACCCACAGCAGCAGCCCGCACACCACCGCGGCCGTCATCGCGTGCCCCGAGGGATAGGCCGCGTACTGAGCCGAGTCGACGGGATCCGGCCACACGGGCCGGGCCCGCCCGGTCAGCGCCTTCAGCCCCTGCTGCACCCCCGAGGCCACCAGCGTCGCCGCCCCCACCCGCACGGCGCGGGAGCGGTCCCCACGCCGCCAGAGCCACAGGCAGGCCAGGGCGGCCAGGGCGCGCATCGTCCAGGGGTCCCAGATCCAGTCGGAGAACACCCGCACGAGGTGGGTGACCCCGGGATGGGTGACGGCGTACGGGTGCAGGTCCCGCGCGAGCTGCTCGTCGTAAGAAACCAGGGGCCCCCACCGGGACACCACCAGGACGGTCAGTACGGCCGCGAGCAGCGCGCAGCCCACCCCGGCTCTCGACAGCCACGTGCTCCGCATGCCGCCGATCTTCCCAGCACGCGGGCCGCGTGCTTTACGCCAGCGCGCTGAGACCCGGTACGAAGGCCACCGCCAGCGGAAGCGTCGGGACCAGGGCGGCCAGCGCCGTCAGCTGGAGCCGGCGGGCCGCCGACAGGCGGGGCGTGGGCGACAGCAGGCGCCGTACCCGCTGCGGGACGTGTGCCTCGGCGGTCCCGCAGGGGCCGAAGACGCCCCGGTCCTCGTTCAGCCCGACCAGCGCCAGGGCGATCGTCAGCCGCCCGTAGCGCCGCGAGGCCACGTCGTCGGCCGCCAGCTCCACCAGCCGGTGCATCTGCGCCTCGAACGCCGCGAACACCGGCACCTGCGGGAACCCCTGCGCCAGCGCCCGCGAGCAGTGCAGCAGCCAGTCGTGCCGGGCCGCCACGTGCCCCTGCTCGTGCGCCAGCACCGCGTCGAGCTGGCTGCCCTTGAGCCGGCCCAGCGCCGCAGTGGTCACCACCAGCCGCGGGGCCGTCCCCGGCTGCCACCAGGCCTCCGGGCGCGGCCCCTCCAGGACCACCAGCCGCGCGGTGGCCGGGTCCTCGCCGGGCAGCAGCGGGGCCCGGACCAGCAGTTCGGCGCCCCGGGCGCGCCGCCGGGCCCGCGCCCGCAGCACCTCCCGCGCCAGCATCGCGCCGGTCCACAGCCCCCCGCAGGCCAGCGCCAGGGCGGTGCCGGTCGCCCACGGGCCGCCCTCCGCCCCCAGCGCGTACGCGTCGACCACCCCGTGCGGGGCCGCGGCGAACAGCCGGCCCCGTACCGCCTGCCAGGCGGCGGCCGCGCTCAGCAGCATCGACAGCGCCAGACACAGCAGCGTCGCGGCCACCACGCACTGCCACACCCACAGCGCGACGACGGGTTCACGCTCGGGCCACTCGGCCCGGGCCAGCAGGCGGGGCGCGAGCACTGCGGTCAGTGCGCCGAGCATCAGGAGAGCGGCGGGGACCATCATGTCCGCCAGCCTATGAGCGCGGGCCTACCTCCCGGTACGGCCGCGGGGCATTGGTGACGCAGGACACGTCCGGCCGGCGGTCCGAGGCCCCGGCCGCGGGCCTCACATGGCCAGCAGCATCGCCAACATCCCTGTCCCCATGGCCAGTCGGCAGGCCGGAGTCAGGTCGCCGGCGCCCCCGGCAACCCCGGCGCCCCCGCCGCCCTCCGCGCCCGGCGCCGTCCCGGCCGGATGCGACCCGCCGCCCGCCGTCACCAGCCGGGCCCCGCCGAGCAGCACATAGCCGGCGTAGTAGACGAGCAGCGCCCCCGTCACCGCCGGCAGCCCCGCCCGGCCGTGCCCGTGCGCGGCGGCCATCGCCAGCGCCATGTACGCCATCGCCAGCGAGCCGACCAGGTGGTGCACGTGGTGCAACCCGCCCCGCAGCAGCCACAGCGCGTGCAGCGCGGCCCCGCAGCAGAGCGTCAGCAGGACCGGCGGCCCCCAGGGCCCGGTCCCGGCGGGGACGGCCATCGCCGCCATCCCGAAGCCCATCACGGCCTCGCCGGCGGCCGCCCCGCGCGTGCCCCCGTCGGCTCTGCGCGCCCGCAGCAGGCAGTACGCACCGCTCGCCGCGCACAGCAGGACGAGCATCCAGACGGGAGTGAGGGGCATCGCGGGTCCGTGCACGGCGGAACCTCCCGGTTCGTCGGCGTCAGGGGAAGGGATGCCCTGCTCACGCCGCCCTCACGCCGCCCCGGGTTAGGCTCTGGGAGCTGCACCCGGCATGTCATATGCCATTGCGATGAACGGAGTGCCCGATGTCGACCGCCCAGCCCGCCGCCCTCAGTTTCCGAAGCGCCGTGCAGGCGGACGTACCGGAACTGGTGGCACTCGTCGAGTCCGCCTACCGGGGGGACGCCAGCCGGGCCGGCTGGACGACGGAGGCCGACTTCCTGGACGGGCAGCGCACCGACCCCGAAGGCGTCGGCGCGATCATCGCGGATCCCGACGGCATCCTCCTGGTCGTCGAGCGCGCGGGCGAGGTCGTCGCCTGCTGCCAGCTCGAACACCGCGGGGACCACGCCTACTTCGGGATGTTCGCCGTGCGCCCCGGGCTCCAGGGCGGTGGCCTCGGCAAGGAGGTCCTGGCCGAGGCCGAGCGCCGGGCCCGCGCGTCCTGGGGCGCGACGGAGATGCGGATGACCGTGGTGAACGTACGGGAGGAGCTCATCGCCTACTACGTGCGCCGCGGCTACCGGCGCACCGGCGAGCTGACCCCCTTCCCCTACGGGAACGAGCGCTTCGGCGTCCCGCTCCGCGACGACCTGGCCTTCGAGCTGCTGGTCAAGGCCCTGTAAGAGGCGCCCCCGCTGCTCAGGCGGTGAACCGGCCCGTGCTGCGGATCTCCGGGAAGTCGGTGGCGGCGCCGTCCAGTTGGAGCGCCCGCGCCAGCCGCAGCTGATCCAGGGTGTTGACCGTCCAGCCCGTCACCCGCAGCCCCGCCGCGTGCGCCGCCTCCACCGTCTCCAGGGTGAGCCGGCGGATGTCCAGGGCGACGGTCCGCGCCCCGGCCGCCAGCGCGAGGTCCACGAGGTCCTCGGCGGCCTCCCCCGGTCGCCGCGGATGCAGGGTCGTCCGTACCCCCGGCGCGCGCCGCGCGACCGCCGCGAGCACCTCGCCGTCGCCGGAGGCCACCTCCACGCGGGAGGTCAGGTCGTGGCGCACGATCAGCTCAGCGAGCGCCGTGGCGGCGGCCCGGTCCTGGACCGACACCTGGAGCGGGACCCGGACGGCGTCCAGGACCTCCTCCAGGACCGGCACGCGCTCGCCCTGACCGGCGTCCAGCGCGCGCAGCTCGGCCAGGGTCAGGTCGGCGACGGCGCCCACGCCGTCGGTGGTGCGGTCCACCTCGGCGTCGTGCAGGACGGCGAGGGCGCCGTCCTTGCTGAGGCGGACGTCCAGCGCGATGACGTCCATCCCGCAGCGTTCGGCGCGGACGAACGACCGCAGGGTGTTCTCCGGCTCGACACCCATGACCCCGCGGTGACCGATGGTGAGGAAAGTCAAGGTTCTCTCGCTTCCGTCGACGGCGGCTCCCCGCGCGGTCGCGGTGTCCCTACCGGCCGCGCGGTGAGGACGCATGCTAGTGCGCCCCGCGCGCGATGGGACCGGTCGTGCAGGGGGTCGCGGAAGCCCTCCGGCCGCTTCCCGCCGGGGCCGTACGGCGCAGGGCGGGCCTCAGCCGCGCGGACACGTCACCCGGGCGTGGGCGCGTCCCCGCCGGCTTGACGCGGGGCCGTCTGCCCGGCCCGCGCCGCGGCCTCCCGGAGGTCGGCCAGCAGGGCCTCGGCCAGCTCCAGCTCCGCCAGGTGCTGCCGCTCGCTCCAGCGCAGCGCGAGCACCGGGAAGGCCCACTCCGGTACGTCCGCCGCGTGCTCCATGGCCTCCCGTACGGCGGCCAGCTCGCCCCGGGTCCGCTCGAGGTGGTCGCCCACCATCGCGCGCAGCCGCTCGGGCTCGGCCAGGTGCCCGAGCCAGATCCGCAGCAGCAGCCCGTGCTTGAGCACCGGCGGCCCGGCCTCCGCGGTGTCCGAGGCCCAGCCGGAGAGGGCTTCGCGCCCCGCGTCGGTGATGGCGTAGCGGCGTTTGGCGCGGACCTCCTCGGGCCCCGAGCGCGCGGAGGCCGCGTACCCCAGGTCCTCCAGCCGCCGCAGTTCCGCGTAGATCTGGCTGATGGCGGGCGACCAGTAGAAGAAGCGCAGGGAGGAGTCCGCCCACTTCTTCAGCTCGTACCCGGTGCGCTCCCCGGGGAACGACAGCAGGCCGAGGACCGCCCACGCGGTCGGCGGGAGGTCTTGCTTCTTCGACGTCTGACTACTAGTCATATTTCTAATCGAAGTAAGACCGGGCACGGGACGCATCCCTGGAGGCATCGTGAAATTCTCCGTGATCTTCGAGGCTCAGCTGGCCGATCCGACCGTGGAACGGGAACACCAGGTCATCCGTGACTGCGTCGAGCAGGCGGTCCTCGCCGAACGCATGGGATTCGACCGGATCTGGGCCGTCGAGCACCACTCGTTGAAGTGGTACGCGCACATGAGCGCCCCAGAGATCTTCCTGACCTGGGTCGCGGCCCGGACGAACACCATACGCATCGGCCACGGCGTCGTGTGCATGCCCTTCAACTTCAACCATCCGGTCCGGGTCGCCGAACGGGCCGCGATGCTCGACCTGCTGTCCGGCGGACGGCTGGACCTGGGCGCCGGGCGCGGCGGCACGGAGCAGGAGACCTCGCTGTGCGGGGTGGACCGGGAGCGCACCACCGCCGAGGTGGAGGAGGCGCTGCGGATCATCGGGCAGGCCTGGCAGGAGGAGGAGCTGGAGTACCACGGAGAGCTGCTGGACATCGACCCGCACCCGATCCTGCCGCGCCCGTCCCAGACTCCGCACCCGCCGCTGTTCCTGGCGTGCAGCCGGGGCGAGACCCTGGTGCAGGCCGCCGAACTGGGCGTCGGCGCCCTGGTGATGGGCTTCGCGGGGCCGGAGTCCATCGCGGGGATGCGGGCGGTGTACGACGCGGCCGTCGCGGGCCGGGACGGCAGCCGCTTCGTGTCCACGGCCGTCAACGACCACTTCTCGGTGCTCTGCCCGACCATCGTCCTCGACGATCCGCGGGAGGCCCGCCGGATCGGTATCCGGGGGCAGCGGTTCTTCGCGCAGTCCATCGGGCACTGGTACGGCGGCGCGGGCGTCCCGGACGAGGCCGTCGTGGCCGGCGCCGACGAGACGGGGGAGATGCGCCGGGCCGCCGAGCAGGTGGTGGCCCGGCTGCACGAGCTGGACATCCCGGTGCGTCCGACCTCCACGGCCACCTTCAACGCCGACCACGCCTACGGGAGCGCCGACGAGGCCATCGCGTACGTGGAGCGGCTGCGGCGGGCGGGCGCGGACGAGGTGATGTGCCTGATCCAGATGGGCACCGTGCCGCAGGAGGCCTGCCTGGAGACCCTGCGGCAGTGGGGCGAGAAGGTCATCCCGCACTTCCGGGACGAGCCCAGCGCGGCCGGGCGGGAGGCCTGAGCCGCCGGCGGGGGCCCGGCCCCGCCGGTCCGCCGGCGGTCTTCCCCGGATTCCCCGCCTTTTCCGGAATGCTCCCGGAGGCACACCGGGCTCTTCAACTACTAGGCGGAGTGGTGGATTCCACCGTGAGTTACGGGAAGACTTCCGGTGGAGTGGGGGGTAACACAGGATAATTTCCCGAGTTACCTCTTGAACGGGAGAGCCTCGCATGCATACGCTGTCTTAACGTGAGGTTCTCCCGTGGAGGAAGTGACATGACGGAAACTCTTGTGCCGGGCACCGGCGGTACCGTGATAACCGCTGGCGCGCGGGTGGTCGACCACCCCGCGTGGCCCGAGCTCAAGGCCGCCGTGGAGGAGATCCGCCCCTGGCAGGCCAAGGACGGCTCGATCGACTTCGAGGCCGCGGGCGCCCCCGCCCGCGCCGACGTCGCGTCCGCCGTGGAGCGGGTCACCGGCGCCGTCGAGGCCCTGTCCCCCCTGCTGCCGCACGCCACCGCGTACCACGCGGCGCTCGTCTCCGACCTGCGCAAGTGGGTCGCCGAGGGCTTCGGGGTCCCGGACTTCCTGGACTCCCTGCTGGCCTTCCACCCGGCTGCCGAGCGCGCCGACGGGCTCCAGCACCTCGTGGTCTTCCCCATGTACACGCAGAACGGCAACCCGGACCGCAACTTCGAGGCCGTCGTCCTGAAGATGGTGTGGCCCGAGTGGCTCGCCGAGCTCGAGCGCACCCGGTACGACAACCCGCTCTTCCTCGGCATCACCTTCGAGGACTTCACCCCGGGCTACGACACCAACTCCGCCGTGCTCTTCCCGGAGACCATCGCCGTCCGCGAGGCCCCCGAGCGCTTCACCTGGGGCGGCATCTTCTGCGACCGCGAGGCCGCCCGGTACCGCAAGGTCACCGAGGCCGCCGTCGACATCCTCGGCATCGAGCTGCCCGAGGACATCGCCCGCATGGTCGAGGACCAGGGGCGCTGCGAGAAGGCCTTCGTCCTGTGGGACATGGTCCACGACCGCACCCACAGCCACGGCGACCTGCCCTTCGACCCCTTCATGATCAAGCAGCGCCAGCCGTTCTGGATGTACGGCCTGGAGGAGCTGCGCTGCGACCTCACCGCCTTCAAGGAGGCCGTGAAGCTGGAGTCCGAGGGCAACGAGCACGGCCGTGACGTGCAGTACGCCGTCCTCTTCGACCGGATGTTCCGCTTCCCGGTCTCCGGCGACCGCAACCGCAACTACGACGGCCTCGGCGGCCAGCTGCTCTTCGCGTACCTCCACAAGCACGACGTCGTGCGCTGGACGGACAACAAGCTGAAGATCGACTGGATGCGTGCCCCGCAGGTCACCAACCAGCTGTGCGCCGAGATCGAGGACCTCTACCGCGCGGGCATCGACCGCCCGAAGCTGGTCCACTGGTTCAAGGCCTACGAGCTGGTCTCCACCTACCTCGCCCCGCACCCGGGCTCCAAGTGGGCCAAGGGTCCCGACGCCCTGGACCTGACGCAGCCGCCGCGCAAGCTGGTGGACGACGTGCTTCCGGACGAGTTTCCCCTCAGCATGTTCTACGAGGCCCTCGCCAAGAAGCTCAAGGGCGTGATCGCCTCCACGAAGGGCATCACGCCCGGGAACGCCGACGACGCCGAGCGGGTCGCCGCGTGAGCGACCGCGCACAGGAGGCTGCACAGATGAACGGCTCCGCAAACGGCAACGGGAAGCTGCACGGAGCGGTCGTGGCGGTGGCGGGGGCCGGCGGGCCCGCCGGCCGCGCCACCCTGCTCCGCCTCGCCGAGGCGGGCGCCGTGGTCGTGGCGTCCGACGCCGACCCGGCACGGCTGGCGGAGGCCGTCGACGCGGCCCGCTACGCCCACGGCGGCGCCACCGTCACCGGTGACACCGTCGACCTGCTCGACCTGGACGCCACCAAGGCCTGGGCCGACCGGACCGAGAAGGAGTTCGGCCGGGTCGACGGGGTCGTCCACCTCGTGGGCGGCTGGCGCGGCAGCAAGACCTTCACCGACGTGGACCTCGCGGACTGGGACTTCCTGGAGAAGCTCCTCATCCGCACCGTCCAGCACACCTCGCTCGCCTTCCACGACGCGCTGCTGCGCAGCGACCGCGGACGCTACGTGCTGATCAGCCAGTCGGGCGCGCACAAGCCGGTCGCCAACAACGCCGCGTACAACGCGGGCAAGGCGGCCGCCGAGGCCTGGACCCTGGCCATGGCGGACTCCTTCCGCAAGGCGGGGGGTGAGGACGGCCCGACCGCCGCGGCTGCGATCCTGGTGATCAAGGCACTGGTGCACGACGCGATGCGCGCCGAGCGTCCCAATGCGAAGTTCGCGGGCTTCACCGACGTCAAGGAGCTGGCCGAGGCCATCGCCGGCGTCTGGGAGCGGCCCGCCTCCGATGTGAACGGACAGCGTCTGTGGCTCACTCCGCAACCGTGAAGACCGATGCCCGCCGCCACCACGACCCGGCGGTGCGCGGTTTCGCGAGCGACAACTACGCGGGGGTGCATCCGGAGATCCTGGAGGCCGTCGCGCTGGCCAACGGCGGCCACCAGGTCGCCTACGGCGAGGACCAGTACACCGAACACCTGCAGAAGATCATCCGCAGCCACTTCGGACCGTACGCGGAGGCATTCCCGGTCTTCAACGGCACCGGCGCGAACGTCACCGCCCTCCAGGCGATGACCGACCGCTGGGGCGCCGTGATCTGCGCCAAGAGCGCCCACATCAACGTGGACGAGGGCGGCGCCCCCGAGCGCATGGCGGGCCTCAAGCTGCTCGCCGTGCCCACCCCGGACGGCAAGCTCACTCCCGAGCTGATCGACCAGGAGGCCTGGGGCTTCGAGGACGAGCACCGGGCGATGCCCCAGGTCGTCTCGATCACCCAGAACACCGAGCTCGGTACGGTCTACACCCCGGACGAGATCAGGGCCATCTGCGAGCACGCCCACGGCCTCGGCATGAAGGTGCACCTCGACGGTGCCCGGATAGCCAACGCCGCGGCCTCGCTCGACGTGCCGATGCGTACCTTCACCAACGCGGTGGGGGTGGACGTGCTCTCGTACGGCGGCACCAAGAACGGCATGATGTTCGGCGAGGCCGTGGTCGTGGTGAACCCGGACGCGGTCCGGCAGATGAAGCACATCCGCAAGATGTCGATGCAGCTCGCCTCGAAGATGCGCTTCGTGTCGGTGCAGCTCGAGGCCCTGCTGGCGAAGGACCTGTGGCTGCGCAACGCCCGCCAGGCCAACGCGATGGCGCAGCGGCTCGCGGCGGGCGTGCGCGAGACCGACGGGGTGGAGATCCTCTACCCGGTGCAGGCCAACGCCGTCTTCGCGAAGCTGCCGCACGAGGTGTCGCGGCGGCTCCAGCAGCGCTACCGCTTCTACTTCTGGGACGAGGCCGCCGGCCACGTCCGCTGGATGTGCGGTTTCGACACCAAGGAAGAGGACGTGGACGGCTTCCTCCAGGCCCTCAAGGAGGAGCTGGCGCGCTAGCCGGCCCTCCGCCCAGAAGTGAATAGATATGCCTCCGGCCGTAGATCTATTGATCTACGGTCGGAGGCATGCCTATGCTCCCGGCCATGCAGCTCATCCAACAGAACCCCGACATCCACGCATACTTGGCCTCTGACGAGGCAATAGACCACTGGCATCCCCTGGTACAGGAAACCGCCGACGCCCTCTGGTCCGCCACCGGCGACGCATATTCATACGCCAAGGCGGCCTTCGAATTCGTCCGGGACACCATCCCGCACTCGGCGGACTCCGGGGACCCGCGCGTCTCCTGGCGCGCCTCCGAGGTACTGGGCACCCGCAACGGCATCTGCTACGCCAAGTCCCACGCCCTCGCCGCCCTGCTGCGCGCCCAGGGCATCCCGGCCGCCCTGTGCTACCAGCTGCTCGGGGACGAAGCCGGGGACAACCTCGTCGTCCACGGGCTTGTCGCCGTCCGGCTGCCCGGATCCGAGACCTGGGCCCGCGTGGACCCCCGCGGCAACAAGCCCGGCGTGGACGCGCAGTTCAGCCTGGACCGCGAGCGGCTCGCCTTCCCCGTCCGCCCCGAGCTCGGCGAGATCGACCACCCCGGGCTGTACGCCGCCCCGCACCCCGCCGCGCTCAAGGCCCTCCAGGAGTCCGCCGACCGGACGGAGCTGTGGCGGAAGCTGCCGACCGCTCTGTGACCCCCGCCGCCGGTACGGGTCCCCGCGCCGGCAGCGTGGCCGTCAGCAGCGGCCCGTCGCACACCCCGGCCACCGCGAACGCCGCCGCCGTCAGCGCGACCGACGGAGCGAACGCCGCCGCCGCGAGGGCCACCCCCGTCCCCGCCATGCCCCAGCGGGCCAGCCGCCCCGGCGCCACGGACGTCATCCGGCCCAGCGTCAGCGACCCGGCCAGCGCACCCACCGCGAAGGCCGTCATCAGCACCCCGCCCGCGCCCGGGCTGCCGAGTCCGGCCGCGAGCAGGACCGAGGTGGCGGCCAGCGCCGCGGCCAGATACCGCCCGAACCCGCCCATCGGCGAACCCCCCTCCGCGCTGGGTGATGTGCCAGGGCGGGATCAGCCCGCTTCCCGCTCCTTGACCTGCGCGGCCGTCGGCGCGGTGCCGCCGAGGTGGGCCGGCAGCCACCAGGAGTCCTCGGAGCCCTGGGGCTTGCCCGGGTAGGCGCTCTGCGCCGCGTCCAGCAGCTCCTGCACGCGCTCGCGCACCCGGCGGGTGATGGCGCCCGCGTACTGGTCGGCGGGAGCCTCCAGCGGCTCGCCGACCCGCATGGTCACCGGGATGTGGCTGCGCTTGAGGTTCTTCGGGCGGCCCTTGGTCCACAGCCGCTGCGTGCCCCACAGGGCCACCGGGATCAGCGGGACCCCGGCCTCCTGCGCCATGCGCGCCGCACCCGACTTGAAGCTCTTGAGGGTGAAGGACTGGGAGATCGTCGCCTCCGGGAACACCCCGATGATCTCGCCGGAACGCAGCGAGTCCAGCGCGTGCTGGTACGCGGTCTCACCCTGCGTGCGGTCCACCGGGATGTGCTTCATCGCGCGCATCAGCGGCCCCGAGACCTTGTGCCGGAACACCGACTCCTTGGCCATGAAGCGGACCAGGCGCTTCTGCGGCCGCGCGGTCAGGCCGGCGAAGATGAAGTCGAGGTAGCCGATGTGGTTCGACACCAGGACCGCCCCGCCCTTGCGCGGGATGTTCTCGGTGCCCTTCATGTCGATCCGGATGTCGAGCGCACGGAACAGGGTGTGCGCGGCACCGATCACTGGGGGGTAGACGAGCTCAGCCATGGTGGGGAGACCCCGCTTTCTGCCTGGGGAGGTGCTCCCGGCCGGAAGTTACGGAAGCGTAGGTACGCGACCATGGGGATCGTGCCCCAAACGCGGCCAGCTGGCCAGCCCAGACGCCCGCGCCCGGGGAGATTCTCGTCACGCGGGGAATGCCGTGCGTCGGACGGGTGCTCGGACCAGGGTACGTACATACGGACAGGGCGGACGGGAGCAGGTGTGCGCGGGCACGGAGAAGCAGTGCGGGGAGCGGGTGGTCACGGGCCCCTGGGCGCCGCCGAGCTGGGACGGGAGCCGGGGGAGCGGGCCAGCCTGGTCCAGTTCTCCAGCGCCTTCTGCCAGCCCTGCCGGGCCACCCGCAGGATCCTCGCCGAAGTCGCCGAAATGGTGGACGGCGTCGCGCACATCGAGATCGACGCCGAGCGCAACCTCGAACTCGTGCGCGCACTCGGCATCGAGAAGACCCCGACCGTGCTCGTCCTGGACGCCGCCGGGCGGATCGTCCGGCGCGCGGCCGGGATGCCGCGCAAGGCGGACGTGATCGCCGCGCTGGGGGCCGCCGTGTGACGAACGCGCCGGTACGCGCGCCCGCACGCAGCGTGACGCGCCTGACATCTGCCCGCTGCGGCTTGACTGTGTACACGTGAGATCGCCAGGCTGGCGGCATGCGGTATGAACTCCTGCTTTACGGGCGGCTCCACGTGGACCTCGTCCGCCACGCGAGCGCGCGCTGTCGGGACCGCTGAACGCCCCCGGCCCCCGATCCCCGACCGCGCCCGCGACCCCCGCGGCAGAAGGAAGCATTCCCATGACGGCCCCGACGGCCCCGCCCGCATCTTTCGGTTCCTTCGACAGCTTTGACGCCGACCGCTCGGCCGGATCCCTGCCCGGTTCGCCCGAGCTGCTGCGCTCGGTCTTCCGGCGGCACGCCGCGGGCGTCGCGGTGATCACCGCGGCGAGCGGGGGCAGGCCCGCCGGCTTCACCGCGACCTCGCTCAACTCCGTCTCCGCCGACCCGCCACTGCTCTCGTTCACCATCGGCACCGGCGCCTCCAGCTGGCCCGCCGTACGGGACAGCGAGTACCTCGGCGTCCACATACTCGGCGAGCACCAGCGGGAGCTGGCCGGGCTCTTCGCGCGCAGCGGCGCCGACCGCTTCGGGCCGGACACCGAGTGGGCCCCGGGCCCGCAGGGCGTGCCGCTGCTGGGCGGGGTGCTGGCGTGGCTGGTGTGCCGGGTGGTGGCGAGGGTGCCCGCCGGTGCGCACCGGGTGGTCATCGCCGAGGCGGTGGCGGGGGACCCGGCGGGGGAGGGGCGCCCCCTCCTCTACCACCAGGGGCGCTTCAACGCGTTGAGGGACTGAATCGTCCCTGCTGGGGCGGGTTCGGGGGGCGTTGGACAGATCACAGTTCAGTGGCCTTGCAACCGGGGAAGACCCACTGTGTACTGACGAGTAACATTCCCTTCGGAGCGCGGGCCGCCCCGACCGGGATCCGCCCGACAAGGCGCCTATGCTGCCTGCACAAGGCGGTATCAGAAAAAAGACGATGCGGTAGGAGAGCCGGCGTGAGCCTGAGGATCGTTGTCTGTGTGAAGTACGTGCCCGACGCCACCGGTGACCGGCACTTCGCCGATGACCTGACCGTGGACCGCGACGACGTCGACGGTCTGCTGTCGGAGCTCGACGAGTACGCCGTCGAGCAGGCGCTGCAGATTGCCGACGAGGCGGACGACGCCGAGATCACCGTCCTGACGGTGGGCCCCGAGGACGCCAAGGACGCGCTGCGCAAGGCGCTGTCGATGGGCGCCGACAAGGCCATCCACGTCGAGGACGACGACCTGCACGGCACCGACGTCATCGGTACCTCGCTGGTCCTCGCGAAGGCGATCGAGAAGGCCGGTTACGACCTGGTCATCACGGGTATGGCCTCGACCGACGGCACCATGGGTGTCCTCCCGGCGATCCTGGCCGAGCGCCTGGGCGTCCCGCAGGTCACCCTGCTCTCCGAGGTCAAGGTCGAGGACGGCACCGTCACGGGCCGCCGCGACGGCGACTCCGCGAGCGAGCAGCTGGAGGCCTCCCTCCCCGCGCTCGTCTCGGTGACGGACCAGTCGGGCGAGGCCCGCTACCCGTCCTTCAAGGGCATCATGGCCGCCAAGAAGAAGCCGGTGGAGTCCTGGGACCTGTCCGACCTGGACCTGGAGGCCGAGGAGGTCGGCCTCGAGGGCGCCTACACCGTGGTCGACTCCGCGGCGCAGCGTCCGGCCCGCACCGCCGGCACGATCGTCAAGGACGAGGGCGAGGGCGGCAAGCAGCTGGCCGAGTTCCTGGCCGGCCAGAAGTTCATCTAAGGACTTCGGTCACCCCTCTCAAGCCCCCAGACACTTCGCAATAGCAGGAGAGCAGTCCCATGGCTGAAGTTCTCGTCTACGTCGACCACGTGGACGGCGCCGTCCGCAAGCCCACCCTCGAGCTGCTGACGCTGGCCCGCCGCGTCGGCGAGCCCGTCGCCGTCGCCCTGGGCGCCGGTGCCGAGGCCACCGCCGCCGTGCTCGCCGAGCACGGTGCCGTCAAGGTCCTCACCGCGGACGCCCCCGAGTTCACCGACTACCTCGTCGTACCGAAGGTGGACGCGCTCCAGGCCGCGTACGAGTCTGTGTCCACCGCAGGTTCCCTGGCCGCCGTGCTCGTCCCGTCCTCCGCCGAGGGCAAGGAGATCGCCGCGCGCCTCGCCGTGCGCATCGGCTCCGGCATCATCACCGACGCCATCGACCTGGAGGCCGGTGACGAGGGTCCGGTCGCGACGCAGGCCGCCTTCGCCGCGTCGTTCACCACCAAGTCCCGCGTCTCCAAGGGCACCCCGGTCATCACCGTGAAGCCGAACTCGGCCCCGGTCGAGGCCGCCCCGGCCGCCGGCGCCGTCGAGGCGCTCGCCGTCACCTTCGGCGCCCTGGCCACCGGCACCAAGGTCGTCTCCCGCACCCCGCGCGAGTCCACCGGCCGTCCGGAGCTGACCGAGGCCGCGATCGTCGTCTCCGGCGGCCGTGGCGTCAACGGTGCGGAGAACTTCCACATCATCGAGGACCTCGCGGACTCCCTCGGTGCGGCGGTCGGCGCCTCGCGTGCCGCCGTCGACGCCGGCTGGTACCCGCACTCCAACCAGGTCGGCCAGACCGGCAAGTCGGTCTCCCCGCAGCTGTACATCGCCTCCGGCATCTCGGGCGCGATCCAGCACCGGGCCGGCATGCAGACCTCGAAGACCATCGTGGCCATCAACAAGGACGCCGAGGCCCCGATCTTCGACCTGGTCGACTACGGCGTGGTCGGCGACCTCTTCGAGGTCGTCCCGCAGCTGACCGGCGAGATCAAGGCGCGCAAGGGCTAAAACCCGCGCTTGGTCCCTGACCTGCGTATCTCTCCGTCTTCGGGGCCGTGTGGTGATTGTCACCGCACGGCCCCGAGTCGTTTGTCCCAGGCGGTGGAGGGACCATTGACTGAGCGGAACCCCGTGGCTAAATTCTGCTATGCGGATCTAAGCTTCCGTGAAGCGGAAAAGAGGAGAGTGCACGATGGGTCAGCAGGAGAAGGTGGCGACGAGCCTCGCAGGCGCGGTCAGCGAGGGCATCAGCGCCTCCCTGGCGCCGGTGGACGCGGAACTCGCGCGTCACTACCCGGGCGACCCCGGCACCCGTCAGCCCATCCACACCGTCTACGTGCCCGGTGACGTCTTCGCCGCCGACACCATCCGCTCCTGGGGCGACCAGGCCCTCGCGGCCATGGACGAGCACGCCCCCGACGCGGCCACCTTCGCCAAGGTACTCGGCATCTCCGACGAGCTGGCCGTACCCGTCTACGAGCGCGTCCGTGCCAAGCTCGCCTCCGAGCCCATCGAGGACCTCCGGGTGGACTTCGAGGACGGCTTCGGCGTCCGCTCCGACGAGGAGGAGGACCAGGCCGCGGCCCGCGCCGCCCGCCTCGTCTCGGAGGCGTTCGCCAACGGCACGAACGCCCCGTACATGGGCATCCGCATGAAGTGCATGGAGTCCAACGTCCGCGACCGCGGCATCCGCACCACCGACATCTTCCTGTCCGGCCTGCTGGAGCACGGCGGCCTGCCCGAGGGCCTCGTCCTCACCCTGCCCAAGGTCACCTACGCCGAGCAGGTCAGCGCCTTCGTCAAGCTGCTGGAGGCCTTCGAGACCACCCGCGGCCTGCGCCCGGGCCGCATCGGCTTCGAGATCCAGATCGAGACCAGCCAGTCCATCCTCGCCTCGGACGGCACCGCCACCGTGGCCCGGATGATCGAGGCCGCCAAGGGCCGCGCCACCGGCCTGCACTACGGCACGTTCGACTACAGCGCCTGCGTCGGCGTCTCCGCCGCCTACCAGGCCAGCGACCACCCCGCCGCCGACCACGCGAAGGCGATCATGCAGGTCGCCGCCGCCGGCACCGGCGTACGCGTCTCCGACGGCTCGACCAACGTGCTGCCCATCGGCACCACCGAGAAGGTCCACGAGGGCTGGAAGCTGCACTACGGCCTCACCCGCCGCGCCCTGGCCCGCGCCTACTACCAGGGCTGGGACATGCACCCGGCGCACCTGCCGACCCGTTACGCGGCCGTCTTCACCTTCTACCGCGAGGGCCTGGAGGCCGCCGCCGCGCGCCTGAAGGCGTACGTGGCCAAGATCGAGGGCGACGTGATGGACGAGCCCGCCACCGCCAAGGCCCTGGCCGGCTACCTGGTCCGCGGCCTCGACTGCGGCGCCGTCGGCGCCGAGGAGGTCACCGCCCTCACCGGCCTGACCCGCGCCGAACTGGACGCCTTCGCCATCCCCCGCCGCTCGGCGACCCTGACGGCGACCGCCTGATCCTGCCGTACCCGCGAGGCCCGCCCGGTTCCCCGGGCGGGCCTCGTGGCGTCTCAGGGGGCGCGGACCAGCCACAGCCGCAGGGTGCCGTCGATGTGTGCGGACGTCAGGAGGGTGCCGTCGGGGGAGAAGGCCACGGAGGTGACGCCCGTGAGGGTGCGCCCGACAGGCTGCCCCGTGGACAGGTCCCACAGTTGCCCGGTGCCGTCGTAGCCCACCGTGGCCAGGAGCCGTCCGTCGGGCGCCAGGGCGAGGTGCGCGCACCGGTGCAGACGGCCGGTCAGGGGCTCGGCGACGGGCTCCCCGGTCCAGGGGTCGGAAATCGAGACGGCTGCGCCGTCGTCCTCGATCAGGGCCATGATGTGGGCGTCCGAGGAGAAGGCCGCCTTGCCCGCCTCGGTGCGACGGCCGACGAGCCGTCGGCGCGCGGTGTCCCAGAGGAGCACTTCCTTGCCGAGGACGGCGAGCAGTCGACTGTCCGGAGAGAACACGACCTCCGTGCGCGGACCCGGGCGAACAGGATTGAAGGGGCCCTCCACCGGTACCAGCGTGCGGGCGTCGTGGACGGTCACCTGGCCGTCGAGGGTGGTCAGGGCCAGGAGCCGCCCGTCGGGGGAGTAGGCCACGTGGGAGGCCATGGACAGCCGGGCGTGGCCGGACCGGACCATCAGAGGGTCGTGGGAGGACCAGATGCCCGGCTCCGGGCCCTGGCCGCCGAAGTCCACACCCCAGGCCCGCGTCCCTGTCGGAACGTCCAGCTGGGCGGTCAGCTGCCAGGCTGCCGGATCCCATACCAGGAGCCGGACGGCGTCGGCGACCGCGATGATCCGGCGCCCGTCGGGCGCGAACCGGACGTGGGCTAGGGGCTGGCCGTTCCCCTCCAGCGGCGGCAGCACCACCGCGTGGTGGTGCCGCACTGCGGCGGCGACCACGGCTCCCGCGAGCGGAGCGTGGGAAGCGGCGTCGGCCGGTCGCTGGTGCAGGAGGACGGTCTTGTCGTCGCTCGCGGTGGCCAGTGTCCGGCCGTCCGGGGAGAAGGCGACGGCGTTGACGGCCAGGGTGTGACCGCCGAGGGCCTTCCCGACCTGCCTGCCCGTCGTGGTGTCCCACAGCCGCACGGTCCTGTCGTCGCTCGCGGTCGCCAGCAGGCGGCCGTCCGGCGAGAAGGCCACGGCATTGACCTGATCGTCGTGCCCGGCGAGCACCGGTCCGACCTGTCGGCCGGTGGCTGCGTCCCACAGACGGGCGGTGGTGTCGGGGCTTCCCGTGGCCAGCAGGCGGTCGTCCGGCGAGTAGGCCAGAGCCCGGACGTTGTCGGAGTGCCCGGTCAGGGGCGCGCCGACGGGCATCCCGGTGCGGGTGTCCCACTGCTGCACGTCGGCGAAACCATTGGCGACGGCCAACAGCCGCCCGTCCGAGGAGAAGACGAGGGCGTCCGCGTCCCGGCTGTAGGAGACGTGCGGCGGACCCAGGGGTGTGTCCGTGTCCAGATCCCGGACCCGGCAGACGCCCCCTTCGAGCATGGTGCCGAGCAGGCGGCCCTTCGAGGTGAAGCCGAGGCTGCTGAAACGGATTCCGGGATTCGATGTGCCGAACAGCACGCCTGTCTCTGGGCTCCAGTTGCGTGGGAGGCCGTCATCGGACAGCGTGGCGACACGGTTTCCGAGAGGGGAGAACGCCACCTGGATGACGGGAGCGGGCTCGGGGGAGTCGGCGAGAATGCTCACGGCACGGCCGGTGGAGGTGTCCCACAGCCGGACCGTCCCGTCGTTGCCCGCCGAGGCCACGGTGCGGCCGTCGGGGGAGAAGGCCAGTTGCCAGATCAGGCGGCTGTGGCCGACGAGCCGGTGCGCGATCCGGAACTCCCCGTCTCCCGAAGGCTCCTCGGTGGGAGGCGCGGGAGGCGAGGGCGCCGGGGCCGCGCGGACCGCCCCACCGGGTTCCAGCGCCGCCAGCCTGCGCCAGCGGCGCCGCCAGGGTTCCAGCTCCGGTGCGTTGTGCGGCGGGACGGGCCGCTCCAGGCCGGACTCGTCGTAGGCGTGGAGGATCCGCACCAGCGCCATCAGCCGGTCGAGGCCCACCAGCCGCTTGCCGCGGAACGCGTCGCTCTGGGTGGACACCGGGAGCCGGATCCCGGTCTGCGGTCTCGCCGCGCGGGCGGCCAGGTCACGGTACGAACGCCTGCCGCGCTCGATCCGCAACTGCCGCAAGTCCGCCGCGAAGGCTTCGAGTTCTTCCCTGAATGCGGGCACGCTGTCCATCACCGCACAGGTTAGGGCCGTACGGACGGCTGCGCCGGACGATCCCGAACAGTGCAGAACAGGGCCCGTGTCCGGGGGCGTTCGGCGGTGGTCCGGGTTCGTTCGGCGGATGCCGCCCGGGGAGGCTGGGCGCGCTGAAAATCGGGGCATGACCACACCCCCGGACACCGATCCGCCCCTCCTGACCCTGCACGCCGCCGTCGTACTGCTCGGCGCCCTGCTCACCGGCTTCGTCGCCGGCGGGCTGAGCTACCTCGGCGGGGTGCCCGTCCCGCTCGCCGTGCTGGCCGGGCTCGGAGCGGCCGGCGGGGCCGTGCCGGTGCTGCGGACGCTCATCCGCTGACCGGCGGGAGTTCGCCCGAGCCGCGGGGGATGAGGCGGGTGGGGAGTTCGATGCGGGACGGGGGCAGGGTGGCGCCCGCCAGGCGCTGGAAGAGCCGGTCGGTGGCCACCCGGCCCAGGGCCGCCGCGTCCTGCGCGACCACCGTGACGCCCGGCCGCAGCAGGTCGGCCAGCTCGAAGTCGTCGAAGCCGACCAGCGCCACCGGCCGGGGCAGGGCCGCGAGGACCCGTACGACGGTGACGGTGACCCGGTTGTTGCCGGCGAAGAAGGCGGTGACCGGCTCCGGGCCCGCCAGCATCGCGCGGGCCGCCCCCGCCACCCGCTCCGGAGCCGTCGAGCCGAGGGACACCCAGGCCTCGGCGACCGGCAGGCCCGCCCGCTCCATCGCCTCCCGGTAGCCGCGCAGGCGTTCCGTGGCGGTGTGGATGCGGGGGTGGTCGCCGATGAAGCCGATCCGCCGGTGCCCGGCCGCGATCAGGTGCGCCACCCCGTCCCGGGCGCCGCCGAAGCTGTCCGACAGGACCACGTCCGCCTCGATCCCGCCGGCCGGACGGTCCACGAACACGGTGGCCACCCCCGCCCGGATCTCCGGCTCCAGGTAGCGGTGGTCGTCCCCGGCGGGGATCACGATCAGCCCGTCCACCCGGCGGGCACACAGCGCGAGCGCCAACTCCCGCTCGCGGTCCGGGTCCTCGGCGCTGGAACCGTTGATGAGCAGGGCCCCGTGGGTGCGGGCCACCTCCTCCACGGCCCGGTTGAGCGGACCGTAGAAGGGGTCGGCCAGGTCCTCGAGGACCAGGCCCACGGTGGCGGTACGGCCCTTGCGCAGGACCCGGGCGCTGTCGTTGCGCCGGAAACCGAGCGCCTCGATGGCCTCCTGCACCCGCCGCTCGGTGTCGGGGGTCACCCCCGGCTCGCCGTTGACGACCCGCGACACCGTCTTCAGGCCGACACCCGCCTGGGCCGCCACGTCCTTCATGGTCGGCCGGTTGCCGTAGCGGGGCTCGGACGGGCGGCGGGTCTGCGGCACGGCGGGGAAACCTCCGGAGGTGGCGGGTGGCGCGGAAGGGCTCCGAACTCGGCTGTGATCTCGGCTCCGACCTTGAGCATAAGCACTTGGCCGGTGAGCGGGTTTCCGTGGCAGGGTGGGGCGGGCAAGCCACTGGGGGCTTCGGAGGCGAGCCAATGGGAGAGGGGTAGACGTGATTGTCTGGATCAACGGCACTTTCGGTGCCGGGAAGACCAGCACGGCCCGCGAACTGGCCGGACTCCTTCCGGACAGCAGCCTGTACGACCCGGAGCTCACAGGCGACGCGCTGCGCCGGCTCCTGCCCGCCAAACGCCTCGCGGAGGTCGACGACTACCAGGACCTGCCGAGCTGGCGGCGGCTCGTCGTGGACACGGCGGCCGCGATGCTGGCGGAGCTGGGCGGGGTGCTGGTCGTCCCGATGACGCTGCTGCGCCAGGAGTACCGCGACGAGATCTTCGGCGCTCTCGCGGCGCGCCGGATCCCGGTGCGGCACGTACTGCTCGCCCCGGAGGAAACGATCCTTCGCGAGCGCATCGCGACCCGGCAGGAGCCGGGGGCGCCGGAGGTGGTGGACGTACGGGTCCGCCAGTGGGCGTACGACCACATCCCCGCCTACCAGCAGGCGCTGGGGTGGCTGACCGCCGACGCGCACGTCATCGACAACGGGCGGCTGACGGTACGGGAGACGGCGCAGCGGATCGCCGAGGCCGTACGGACCGACGCGGCGACGGTCTGCGACATCGTGCAGACCCCGGAGCCGACGCGCGAGACGGTGGCGGCGGGGGTGCTGCTCTTCGACGACCGGGACCGGGTACTCCTCGTGGATCCGACGTACAAGCCGGGCTGGGAGTTCCCGGGCGGCGTGGTCGAGGCGGGCGAGGCGCCGGCCCGCGCGGGCGTACGGGAGGTCGCGGAGGAGCTGGGCCTGACCCTGGAGCAGGTCCCGGAGCTGCTGGTGGTCGACTGGGAACCGCCCTGCTCCCCGGCGTACGGGGGGCTGCGGCTGCTGTTCGACGGCGGGCGGCTGTCGGAGCCGGAGACCGCGCGCCTGCGGCTGCCCGGCCCCGAACTGCGGGCCTGGCGCTTCGTCACGGAGCAGGAGGCCGCCGGGCTGCTGCCGCCGCAGCGCTACGAACGGCTCCGCTGGGCCCTGCGCGCCCGCGAACGCGGCCGCCCCCTCTACCTGGAGGCGGGCCGCCCCACCCCGTGAGCGCGGGGCGGGGCGGCATCGCGTCGGCCGGACCGAGAGGCGGCGTACCGCGCCCGCCGTGAGCGCGGTGTCAGGCGCTCGCCGGGACGGCCTCCGCCGCCTCGCGGAGTGCCGTCGCCGTGTCGGTCGTCCAGGGGTCGCCGTGGCCGAAGCAGGCCACGGCCGGGGCCAGCGCGGCCAGTCGGCGGAACGAGGCGACGGCCTGCTCGCGGTCGACGTTGAAGACGCCCAGCATCACCTGGCCCACCCCCGCCACGCTGTCCCCCGTGAAGAGGACCCCGTGCCGGGGAAGGTGCACGCCGATGCTGCCCGGAGTGTGCCCCGGGGCGTGGACCACCACCGCCCCGTCGCCGAACGGCAGCACCTCGCCGTCCTCCAGCTCCCGGTCGACCCGGGTCGGCGGGGCCTGCGGGACGACCGTCAGGGCGTGTGTGTACAGCGGGAGTTCCCAGTCCAGCAGCACCGGCTCGGGGACCGGCAGGTCGCCGCGGACCACCGGGGCGTCCAGCCGGTGCGCCAGCACCTGCGCGCCCCAGCGGAGCGCCAGTTCACCGGCCGCGCCGACGTGGTCGCCGTGGCAGTGCGTGAGCACGATCCGCTCCAGCCGCTCGGGCTCCAGCCCGAGGGAACGTATCGCCCCCTCGATCTCGGCGGCGGAGCCGGCATGGCCGGCGTCGATCAGGGTGAGGGCCCCGCCGTCCTGCCAGAGGTAGGCCTGGCCGACGGGGAAGCGCAGCATGTGGAGCCGGTCGGGGAGTACTTCTACAAGATCCATACGGTGAACGTACGCACCCGTAACCGCCGTTCGCACGCGACTTCGCCGGGAGCGGAGTACGCCCAGGGCGCACTGCGCCCTGGGCGTACAACACGCGGCCCACAGGCCGTCAAATGCTCTTGGACTCCGCGTAGTTCACCAGGAAGAGGGCCTCGGCGACCGACAGCCGCTCCAGCTCCTCGGGGGACACGCTCTCGTTCACCGCGTGGATCTGCGCCTCCGGCTCGCTCAGCCCGATCAGCAGCATCTCCGCCTCCGGGTACAGAGAGGTCAGCGTGTTGCACAGCGGGATCGACCCGCCCATGCCGCTGATCTGCATCTCCTGGCCGTCGTACGCCTCCCGCAGGGCCGCCGCCATCGACGCGTACGCCGGGCTGCTCGTGTCCGCCTGGAAGGGCTGGCCCTGGCCCACGACCTCGAGCTCCACGCGCGCCTTCCAGGGGGTGTGCGCCACCAGGTGCGCCTCCAGCAGCTTGATGGCCGCGGCGGTGTCCACACCCGGCGGCACGCGCAGGCTGATCAGCGCACCCGCGCTCGCGTGCACCGAGGGGGTCGCGCCGACCACCGGCGGGCAGTCGATGCCGAGCACGGTGACGGCGGGACGGGCCCACAGCCGGTCCGCGATGGAGCCCTCACCGATCAGCTCGACCCCGTCCAGCACCTTGGCGTCTGAGCGGAAGTCCGCCTCCGGGTACTGCAGGCCCTCCCACACGGCGTCCGAGGCCAGACCGTCCACGGTCGTCGAACCGTCCTCGGAGCGCAGCGAGTCCAGCAGGCGGATCAGCGCGGCGAGCGCGTCCGGGGCGACGCCGCCGAACATGCCGGAGTGCAGGTTCCCGCCCAGCGTGTCGATCTTGACCTTGACCAGGGTCATCCCGCGCAGGGTCGCCGTGACCGTCGGCAGGCCGAGGCGGAAGTTGCCGGCGTCGCCGATGACGATGGTGTCGGCGGTCAGCAGCTCGGGGTGCGCCTCGGCGTACTGCTGGAGGCCGCCGGTGCCCTGCTCCTCCGAGCCCTCGACGATCACCTTCACGCTCACCGGCACCCCGCCGTTGGCCTTCAGCGCGCGCAGCGCCAGCAGGTGCATGATGAAGCCGCCCTTGCAGTCGGCGGCCCCGCGCCCGTACCAGCGGCCGTCGCGCTCGGTCAGCTCGAAGGCGGGGGAGATCCAGGCGGAGTCGTCCAGCGGCGGCTGCACGTCGTAGTGCGCGTACAGCAGCACGGTCGGGGCACCCTCGGGACCGGGCAGGAACCCGTACACCGACTGGGTGCCGTCCGGGGTGTCGAGCAGCTCCACGTCCTGGAAGCCCTCGGTGCGCAGGGCGTCGGCCACCCAGTTCGCGGCGGCCTGGCTCTCGCTCTGCGGGAACTGCGCCCAGTCCGCGACCGACTGGAAGGCCACCAGCTCGGTCAGCTCCGTCTTGGCGCGGGGCATCAGCGAGGCGATGGTCTCGGCGATCGGATTCTGGGACATGGGCACGCTCCTCGTGGGTGCGACGTTGTTGTCAGTGCCGGGGTACGGCACGTACAAGGCGAAAGACAGTCACGATCCTCGCACAGAGGGACGAGGCGGCCGCTCGCCGTAGGATTTCCACGGCATCGGAGCAACCGGGTGATCAGGAGCAGCAGCACATCGTGAGCAGCGACGACGACGTGAACGGCGCAAGCGCAGGGCAGACCGCTCGGGGGGCGGACGGGGCGACGCCGGCCGGGCAGGCCGGGGGCGGGGCCGAGGAGACCGCGGCGGGCGCGGTCGAGGGGCCGGCCGAAGGGGAGGCGCCTCTCGAAGGGGAGGCGGCGCTCGAAGAGGTGGCGGCCGGAGAGGCCACCGGCGCCGCCGGCGAGGTGTGGGACGTCGTCGTGGTCGGCGCCGGACCGGCCGGCGCGTCGGCGGCCCACGCGGCGGCGACCGCGGGGCGGCGCGTCCTGCTGCTGGAGAAGGCCGAGCTGCCCCGGTACAAGACCTGCGGCGGCGGCATCATCGGCCCCTCGCGCGACGCCCTGCCCCCGGGCTTCGTCCTGCCCTTCAAGGACCGGATCCACGCGGTCACCTTCTCCCTGAACGGGAAGCTGACCCGCACCCGGCGCTCGAAGAACATGCTGTTCGGGCTCATCAACCGGCCCGAGTTCGACGCGGCGCTGGTCGCCGAGGCCGAGAAGGCCGGCGCGACCCTCCGTACGGGCACGGCCGTGGCCCGTGTCGAGCAGCACGGCGCGGCCGTGCCCGACCGGCGTACGGTCGCCGTCGTGCTCGCGGACGGCGAGACCGTGCTGGCCCGGGCCGTGGTCGGCGCCGACGGCAGCGCCAGCCGGATCGGCGCCCACGTCGGGGTGGAGATGGACCAGGTCGACCTCGGCCTGGAGGCGGAGATCCCGGTCCCGCCGACGGTGGCCGAGGACTGGAAGGGGCGCGTCCTGATCGACTGGGGGCCGCTGCCCGGCAGTTACGGCTGGGTCTTCCCCAAGGGCGACACCCTCACCGTCGGGGTCATCTCGGCGAAGGGCGAGGGCGCCGCGACCAAGCGGTACCTCGACGACTTCATCGCCCGGCTGGGCCTGGCCGGCTTCGAACCGGCCGTCTCCTCTGGACATCTGACGCGCTGCCGCAAGCCCGGTTCGCCGCTTTCGCGCGGCCGGGTGCTGGTGGCGGGTGACGCGGCCGGACTGCTGGAGCCGTGGACCCGGGAGGGCATCTCCTTCGCGCTGCGCTCGGGACGGCTCGCGGGGGAGTGGGCGGTCAAGATCTCCGAGGCGCAGGACGCGGTGGACGCGCGCCGTCAGGCGCTCAACTACGCCTTCGCGGTCAAGGCCGGGCTGGGTGTGGAAATGGGCGTCGGCAAGCGGATGCTGACCGTCTTCGAGTCCCGTCCGGGGATGATTCACGCGGCGATCACGGGCCTGCGGCCCGCCTGGCTGGCCTTCGCCCGCATC
Organism: Streptomyces sp. NBC_00091; assembly: GCF_026343185.1. GTDB lineage: Bacteria > Actinomycetota > Actinomycetes > Streptomycetales > Streptomycetaceae > Streptomyces. The sequence goes on from NZ_JAPEMA010000001.1 coordinate 5,596,432, forward strand.
ACGCGCGGCTCGATGACGCTGGCCGACATGGTCCGCACGTACCCGCTGGCCCGCAAGGCGCTGCACCTGCTGGACGCCCGCCAGGCGCGGAGCGGCCGGGGCTAGGGGTGTCCGGCGGATTCCGGCCGGGCCCCTGTGGGGCCGGCCGGATCAGCGGGACACCGTGAGGCGGAAGACCGGGTGGTCCGCGGCGGCCGCCCGGAGTTCGGCGTCCGTGGACTTCGCGGTGACGCCCTGGAAGAAGCGGTTGACCTCCCAGCCCCACTTCTCCAGGTAGGTGCGCAGTACGGCCGCCTTCTGCGCCGGGTCGGTCAGCTCCACGACGGTGAAGGTGCGGACCTTGCGCCCCACGCGCAGCTCGCCGCCGCCCGCCACGCGCATGTTGCGGACCCACTGGGAGTGGCCGCGGGCCGAGACGAGGTACTGGGCGTCCTCATGGGTGTGCGGGTTGACGGGGATGCGCTGCATCTGGCCGGAGGTACGGCCGCGCACCGACAGCTCGGCGGTACCGGCCAGGCTGACGCCGAGGCGGGCCAGCTTGCCGAACAGGGCGTTGAGGCGGACGGCGAAGGGGCCGGCCTGGACGTAGTAGGGGGCGGGCGCGTTCATGGTGACCTCCGGGATGCTGCGGATCGGCAATTCGAGAGCACTGCTCTCGCTTGAGATCAGTGTGCACGGATCGGTGCGCCAAAACAAGAGCAGTGCTCTCGAATGTGAGCGCAGCTCCGATTTTTGGGCAGTGCTCCAGCCGCATGGCACACTGAGCCGCATGAGCACCGTGCGAGGGGCCAGGGAACGGGCCCGCATCGAGGTCACCGCCGCCATCAAGGACGAGGCGCGCCGCAGGCTCGCGGCCGAGGGCGCCGCCAAACTCTCGCTGCGCGCCGTCGCCCGCGAACTGGGCATGGTCTCCTCCGCCCTCTACCGCTACTTCCCCAGCCGTGACGAGCTGCTCACCGCGCTGATCATCGACGCCTACGACAGCCTCGGCGCCGCCGCCGAGAACGCGGAGGCGACCGCCCTCGCCGCCGGCGCCCCGCCCCGCGCCCGCTGGATCGCGGTCTGCGAGGCCGTCCGCGCCTGGGCCCTGGCGCACCCGCACGAGTACGCCCTCATCTACGGCTCGCCGGTCCCCGGCTACACCGCCCCCCTCGACACGGTCGGCCCCGCCTCCCGCGTGGCCAACGTCCTCATCGGCATCGTCCGCGCCGCCTACGAGGGCAGCGGCCTCGCCCTGCCGCCCCTGCCCGCCGCCCTGCGCACCGAAGCCCTCCGGATGACCGCGGACTTCGCCGAAGGCCTGCCCCCCGAGGTGACGGCCGCCCTGGTCGCCGCCTGCGCGCAGCTCGTCGGCCTCGTCTCCTTCGAGCTGTTCGGCCAGTTCAACCGGGTGGTCGAGGAACGGGAAGCCTTCTTCGCGCACGCCGCGGGGCAGCTGGCGCACGGGGTGGGACTGCCCGCCGCGTGAACGGGGCGCGGTGACGCGTCGCTTGTCTGTTCCTCATACCAATATGAGTGGTTCGGCTTTCACCGAGTTTCCGCGCGTCTAGTGTTCCTCGGGTCCCCGCCCCTGCCGCAGCCGGAGGAACAGCCGTGGCCCCCGCCCGCGCACTCAAGGCCCTGTACGCCGTCGCCCTGATCGGGCTGCTCGCCGCCCCGGCCCCTGCCGTACCCGCCTCGGCGAGACCGGCCGAGAAACCGGCCGAGAAACCGGCCGAGAGACCGGCCGGGACGCCCACGGTGACGCCGACCCCGCGGATACCCGGCGTGCGCGGCCTGGAGATCGGCGTCCCCGCCTACGTCTGGGCCGACGACCCGATGCTGGCCGCGCTCACCGCCACCACCCCCGCCGCCTCCGTGGTCGTCCTCAACCCCGGCAACGGCGACGCCCCCTTCGACCGCCCCTGGCGCGCCCGCGCGGACGCCCTGCGCTCCGGCACCACCGCCACCGGCGAGAAGACCAAGGTCCTCGGCTACGTCCACACCGACCACGGCAACCGGGACCTCGCGGCCGTCAAGGCCTCCGTGGACAACTACCTGAAGACGCCCGACGGCCGGCTCCACGTCGACGGCATCTTCTTCGACGTTGTCAGCCGCGACTGCGGCCCCGCCAACGCCACCCGCGACCGCTACGCCGAACTGCGCCGCTACGTCCAGGACGTCCTGCACGCCGCCGACCCGGACGTGGCCGACCTCGTCGTGAACAACCCCGGCACCGCCATCGCCGACTGCTACCTCGAGCCGGGCCACCGCACGGCCGACGTCTTCGTCACGTACGAGGACACCCACGCGGCGTACACCGGCGGCGGCTGGCCCGGCGGGAACGTCTTCGACGCCCTCGGCGGCTACCGCCCGGGCACCGAACTCGACCCGAGCGGCACCGCGTTCTGGCACCTCGTCCACGAGGTCCCGGACACCACCGCGATGCGCACGACCCTCCGCACCGCCTTCGACCGCGGCGCCGGATACGCCTACGCGACGAGCGCGACCATGCCCAACCCCTGGAACACCAGCCCCGCCTGGAAGTACCGTCCCCAGACCGGCTACGCCGCCACCCTGGGCGGGGCGGACACCGCCGGCTGACCCGCCCGGCGGCTACGCCGACCGTTCCCCGACGGGATCACCCCGGCCGCTCGTCCGCGCCGGGACGGCCGGGGGCGTCCTTCTTCCACATCATGGTCACCTTCAGGTGACAGTTGGCGCTGCTCTTGGTGATCACGGCCCCGGCCTCGACCGCGAGGTCGACACCGAACTCGAAGGTGATCCCGTCGGGGCCGGCCTTGCGCAGCTGGTCGAGCGTGGCGCGCGCCGCCTCGGTGACCGAGCCCAGGGCGTCCTGGAGGGTCTGGGGCAGCTCGTGGACGGCGTCGCTGATGCGGCCCGCCTTCACCGGCCCCTGCGCCGCGGCGGCCGGAGCCTCGACGAGGAGGGAGCCCCCGCCCGCCAAGGGAATCCTGGCCAGTTGCGTCACGGCTCCTCCTCGGTCGGCCCGCCCCCTCGAGCGTCGTTGAGACCGGTGCGTGCCGCACGCGTGGTGGGCCGTACGGATGAGGGCTTCAGGGCTCCCGGCGGGCGGCGAAGGGGCCGCCCTCGGCGAAGGCGCGGTCGGCGAAGCGGTCGGCGATGAGGTGGTGGGTGGCGGGGGCCGGGTGGAGGGCGTCGGGGAGGGGGAGTTCGGCGAAGTCGGCCTCGCCGTAGAGGCCGAGGCCGTCGAGGTGGTGCAGGTTCGGGTCGTCGGCGGCGCGCCGGCTCACGATGCGGGCCAGTTCCTCCCGGACGACCTTGAGGGTCAGCTTTCCGGCGGCCCGTTCCGCCGGGTCGCCCGCGGCCCTGAACCGGAGCCTCCCCTCGCCGAGTTCGCTGAAGTCCGGGGCGCTGGGGCCCGGGGTGTCCTCGTGGATGGGGCACAGGATGGGCGAGACGACCAGCAGCGGGGTGTCGGGGTGGCCCTCGCGGACGGTGTCGAGGAAGCCGTGGACCGCGGGGACGAAGGCGCGCAGGCGCATCACGTCGTGGTTGACGAGGTTGATGCCGATCTTGACGCTGATCAGGTCCGCCGGGGTGTCGCGCAAGGCGCGCGCGGTGAACGGGTCGAGCAGGGCGCTGCCGCTCAGGCCCAGGTTGACCAGTTCCACCCCGCCCCGGGCGGCGGCCAGCGCCGGCCAGGTCGTGCTGGGGCTCGCGGCGTCGGAGCCGTGGCTGATCGAACTGCCGTGGTGCAGCCACACCCTGCGGCCCCGGTCCGGGGAGGGCTCGACGGGGGCGTCGGTGCGCAGGGCCACCAGTTCGGTGACCTCGTTGTGCGGCAGCCAGATCTCGATGTCCTTGACGCCGTCGGGCAGACCGGCGAAGCGGACCGTGCCGACCGGGCCCGGGAGGGTCTCGGCCGACCCGGTGGCCATGTCCACCAGCAGGACGTTGCCGTCGCTCACCCCGGCCCGCCCGGTCAGCCGGCCGTCGACGTGCAGGTCGTACACGCCGTCGGGGCGCGGCGGGGCGCCCCGGTAGGCCATCTTGGTGCGCAGCGCGTCCAGCTCGACGGTGGTGGCCCGGGTGCGGAACACCAGCCGTACCCCGGAGGGCTGGGCCTCCGCCATGGCCAGCTGCCCGTCGGGGCACTGTGCGCGGGCCCGGGCGGGCAGCCGGTGCGGGAGCACCCCGCGCGCGGTGCGCTCCACCTCCAGGGCGCCGCGCAGGAAGCGCTCTTCCACCGGGGTGGTGATCAGATCGGGGGAGGTCATGGGGCCACCCTGCCAAGCGGCCCGCCGGTCCGCACGCGGATTTGCCCCGGCGCCCGCCCTGCCGCGCCCGCCCCGGCCCCGCCCTGCCCCGACCCGGCCGCGGCCGGCGTCAGATGCCCGCCGTCAGATGCCCGCCGTCTCCTGCCACAGCCGCGCCAGCGACGTGTCTCCGCGCACCCCCGGACCGGCCAGCGGGAGCCGGTTCCACAGGGCCGCGTACAGCCACGACGCCTCCCCGGCCACCGAGCAGTGCACCTCCTCACCGGTGTCGCCCCGCACGGTGACGGCCGGCTCCTTCGACAGGCGCACCGTCCACACCGCGCCCGTGTCCGCCGCCCGGATCCGCAGCACCCGGGGCTCCTCGGTACGTACCCGGCTGCTCGGCCTGGCGTGGAAGCCGCTCAGCAGCTCGTCCACCCCGTCCTCCGCGAACTCCGGGGCCACCGGCGAGAAGGCGACCCCCCGCGCGGCCTCGGCGTCGAAACGGTGGACGGTCGTCTCGTGCGCCTGGCGCCGCGCCCAGAACGCCAGCGCCGACGGCGGAGCCGTCGGCAGGAAGGTCCAGCACACCACCTCGGCCGGAGCCTCGGTCAGGGTACGGACCAGCTCCGCGTGCCCCTCCCGGAACCAGGACAGCAGCTCCGCCCCGGCCAGTTCCGGCGGCTCCGGGAACGGCGCGCGCTCCAGCAGGCCGTCCCGCACGTATCCGGCCGCCCAGCGGTGCACCGACCCGGTGTGCCGCAGCAGGTCGGAGACCCGCCACTCGGGACAGCTCGGCACCACGGTGTCCGTACCCGCCTGTTCTGCCGCGTCGGCGAGCAGCTCGCCCTCACGCGCCAGGATCTCCACGTATTCGGTGATCTTCATGCCGCGAGTCTGCCAGCAGCCCCCGACAATGGAAGCGTGGACGGGGAACTCTTCCCGCGCGAGCGGACCGAGATCGCACCCGGCGCCGTTCACCTGCCCGACTGGCTCGGGGCGCGGCGCCAGCGGGAGCTGCTCGACGCCTGCCGCCGCTGGGCGCTGCCGCCCGCCGGACTGCGCACCGTACGCACCCCCGGGGGCGGCACGATGACCGCCCGCCAGGTGTGCCTGGGGCTGCACTGGTACCCGTACGCCTACGCGCGCACCGCCGTCGACGGGGACGGGGCGCCGGTCAAGCCGATGCCCGCGTGGCTCGCCGAGCTGGGACGGCAGGCCGTCACCGCCGCCTACGGCGAGCCCCCGCCGCCCGCGGAGGCCTACGACATCGCCCTGGTGAACTTCTACGACGGGGACTCCCGCATGGGCATGCACCGCGACGCCGAGGAGCGCTCCGGGGCTCCGGTGGTCTCGCTCAGCCTCGGTGATTCCTGCCTCTTCCGCTTCGGCAACACCGCCTCGCGCGGGCGCCCGTACCGGGACGTGGAGCTGCGCAGCGGGGACCTGTTCGTCTTCGGCGGCCCGAGCCGGCTCGCCTACCACGGGGTGCCGAAGGTCCTGCCCGGCACCGCCCCGCCCGGGCTGGGCCTGACGGGGCGGCTGAACATCACCCTGCGCGTCGGCGGCCTCGGCCCGTAGGCGGGGGCATCCGGTACCCCCCGATCATGCGAGGATCCCTTCATGAACGGCAACGGGGCCCCGCTGGGGGCGGGGGGCGCGAGCACGGCGTCCGCAGCGGCGGCGAGGACCAAGCTGGAGCGCGGTCGCGGCGCACTGGGCCCGGCGCTGGAGCTCGTCCACACCGGCCGGGCCCCGACCCGGGCGGTCCTGACGGCCGAGCTCGGCGTCACCCGCGCCACCGCCGGAGCCGTCGCCGCCGAGCTGGAGGCGCTCGGCCTGATCCGCGTCGACTCCCGCCCCGGCGGCGCCGCCGGAACCCAGGGCCGCCCCTCGCACCGGCTGGCTGTGGACGAGAACGGCCCCGTGGCGCTGGCCGCGCAGGTGCACCCGGACGGGTTCCGGGCGGCGCTGGTCGGCCTCGGCGGGCGGATCGTGGCCACCTCGCCCGGCAAGGTCACCGTCTCCGCCGACCCCGCGCAGGTGCTCGGCGCGGTCGTCGAGGCGGGCGCCGAGCTGCTCGCCGCGTCGGGGCGGCGCTGTGTCGGCGCGGGCCTCGCGGTGCCCTCGGCGGTGGCCGAGCCCGAGGGGACCGCCCTCAACCCGCTGCACCTGGCCTGGCCGGCCGGTTCTCCCGTACGGGCCATCTTCGCGCAGTGCGTGAAGGCGGCCGGCATCGACGGACCGGCCCTGACCGGCAACGACGTCAACCTCGCCGCGCTCGCCGAGCACCGCCACGGCGCGGGCCGCAGCGCCCAGCACCTGCTGTGCGTGGCCACCGGGCACCGGGGGGTGGGCGGGGCGCTGGTGCTCGACGGCCGGCTCCACAGCGGGAGCGCCGGCCTGGCCCTGGAGGTCGGCCACCTCACCGTGAACCCGGAGGGGCGGCCCTGCCACTGCGGCAGCCGCGGCTGCCTGGACGTGGAGGCCGATCCGCTGGCCTTCCTCACCGCGGCGGGCCGTACGCCCGGCCCCGAGGTGTCGCTGCTGGCGCAGGCCCGTGACCTGCTGCGCACCGAGTACGCGCAGCCGTCGGTCCGGGCGGCCGCCGAGGAGCTGATCGACCGGCTCGGGCTGGGGCTCGCGGGCCTGGTGAACATCCTGAACCCGGACCGGATCATCCTCGGCGGACTGCACCGGGAGCTGCTGTACGCCGACCCGGAGCGGCTGCGCGCGGTGGTCGCCGACCGCAGCCTGTGGGGGCGCAGCGGGGGCGTTCCGATCCTGCCGTGCACCCTCGACCACAACAGCCTGGTCGGGGCGGCGGAGCTGGCGTGGCAGCCCGTACTGGACGATCCGCTGGGGACGCTGGGCGCGGCGGCCTAGGGGGTGTCTTGTGGGTCAGGCCGGGCTCGCGGCGCCTGGCACCGCGCCTCGCCGCGTTCTCGTCGGTCGCCGACGTCCCCCAGCTACCGCTGGGAGGTGCCCCCACCGCGTTGACTCCCTCCTCGGCCTTGCGATGCACGGCACCAGACACCGCTCCCTGATCCGGCCTGACCCACAAGACACCCCCTAGCCGCCCTGGCCGCCGGCCCGGGTGGTACCCCCCCCTCGGGGGCGTCAGCCGGGCCTGGCACCGGCCGTGACCGATGCCGGCACGCCGGTCACGACGGCCTGTGCGTCCACGGCGACGAGCGCCGGGCGCGCGGGCTCCCGTACGGTCTTCTTCGCGCCGATACGGACCGTACGCGCCGGCGCCGCCGGGGCGGGGGCGGCCCGCATGGAGAACCACACCACCTTGCCGGGGCCGTCCGGCCGGTGCCGCGCCCCCCAGGCCTCGCTGACCGCCTCGACGAGCGCGAGTCCGCGCCCGCAGGTCTCCAGGTCACCGGCCTCCCGCCGCACGGGCAGCCGTGGATCGCTGTCGTGGACGGAGACGGTCAGCCGCCCGAGGCGGAGTTCGATCTCGACCGTGCACACCTTGTCCGGCTGCGCATGGCGGTGGACGTTGCTGAGCAGCTCCGTCACGCCGAGCGCAGCCCGGTCTATGAGCGGGTCGAGCTGCCAGTGGCGCAGCTGCGCGGAGATGATCCTGCGGACCTGACCGATCCGCGCTGGCAAGGCCTGCAGTTCCACGACGCAGTGCCTGCGGGAATGACTGATCACGGCTGCGACTCCCCGACATCATTGTTACGGGTGCTGCACCCTCGGTGACGCATCACCAGGGTCACCCACGGTGGCCCCGCTTGCAACCGAACGCCGCAGGTTGCGACCGAAAGCGATCCGCATAGAAACCCAAAGTAATCATTTGCGCAGGTGAGGGGGGTACATTTCGAAAGGAGGGGGCCCTGGAACCGACAAAGGAGCAAGGCGCATGAGCACCACCGGTACCACCGGTACGACGGCCGCGAGCACCGCCTCGAACACGGCCCCGGCCACCGCCGGGAGCACGGCCGGCAGCACGGCCGGGAGCGCGGCCGGCGGCGCGGTCATGAGGACCGTCGACGTCGACCACAGCGACGCCGACTACCGCGCCTGGCTCAAGGAGGCCGTGCGCAAGGTCCAGGCGGACGCCAACCGCTCCGCCGACACCCACCTGCTGCGCTTCCCGCTGCCCGAGGCGTGGGGCATCGACCTGTACCTGAAGGACGAGTCCACGCACCCGACGGGCTCGCTGAAGCACCGCCTCGCCCGCTCGCTGTTCCTGTACGCGCTCTGCAACGGATGGATCCGCCCCGGCCGTCCGGTGATCGAGGCCTCCAGCGGCTCCACGGCGGTCTCCGAGGCCTACTTCGCCAAGCTGATCGGCGTCCCCTTCATCGCGGTCATGCCGAAGACCACCAGCCCGGAGAAGTGCCGGCTCATCGAATTCCACGGCGGCGAATGCCACTTCGTCGACGACTCGATGAAGATGTACGAGGAGTCGGCCGAGCTGGCCGCCCGCACCGGCGGCCACTACATGGACCAGTTCACCTACGCCGAGCGCGCCACCGACTGGCGCGGCAACAACAACATCGCCGAGTCGATGTACCAGCAGCTGCGCCTGGAGCGGTACCCCGAGCCCGCGTGGATCGTGGCGACGGCCGGCACCGGCGGCACCTCCGCGACCATCGCGCGCTACGTGCACTACATGCAGCACGACACCCGCATCTGCGTCCCGGACCCGGAGAACTCCTGTTTCTTCGACGGGTGGACCAACAACGACCCGCACGCGAGCAGCGACTGCGGCTCGCGCATCGAGGGCATCGGCCGGCCCCGGATGGAGCCGAGCTTCGTGCCGGGCGCCATCGACCGCATGATGAAGGTGCCGGACGCGGCCTCCGTCGCCGCCTGCCGCGCCCTCGAACAGGCCATAGGGCGCAAGGCCGGTGGCTCCACCGGCACCGGACTGTGGAGTGCCCTGAAGATCATCTCCGAGATGGTGGCGGAGGGCCGTAAGGGCAGCGTCGTGACCCTGCTGTGCGACCCGGGTGACCGCTACCTCGACAAGTACTACTCGGACGAGTGGCTGGCGGCCCAGGGCCTCGACATCGCTCCGTACGCGAAGACGATCCAGACCCTGCTGGAGACCGGGGACTGGCGCGAGCCCGAGGCCTGAGCCCCGGCTGCCGGCCGCGGGTCAGCTGCCGGTCCGGGCCGCCAGCCGGGCGTCCAGGGTGCGCACCGCCGTACGGAAGGACTGGCCGAGGCCCGGGCGGGCCGCGGTCAGCGCCAGCCGGAAGGGCGCCGGGCCGTCGGCCGCGAAGGTCCAGCGGACGACGGTGCCGCTCCCGTCCGGGGTCAGCAGCCACTCCTCCAACAGGGCCCGTACGCCGGGCACGTTGGTCTCGTCGACCCGGTAGGCGTAGCGCAGCCCGGGGTCGGCGGCCACCACCGTCTCCTGGAAGCGGACCCCGCCCAGCAGCCCGATCTCCCGGCCCGCGCCGCCCCGGGTCGGCCGGGCCAGCGTGACCGCCCGGAACCAGGCCGGCCAGCCCGTCACCTCCTCCGCGAGCGCCCGGTACACGGCTGCGGGCGAGGCCGCGGCCCGGGCCGTGAAGGCCAGGCGGACCGGGGCCTCGTCGATGAAGTCCAGCTCCACGGGACGGAGTCGGCGGGCCATGGCGGTACCCCCTGAGGTGTGGCGTGCGGCGCGGGTGGCGTGTGCGGCATGTGTGGCGTGCCGCGCGGTTGCCGCGCCACCATAACTGGCTCCCCGTCAGATGTCCCCCGTCGCGGCCGCCGCACGGATCACGCGTACGGGGTCTGTGCGACGGCGCCCCCGCGCGGCATGCTGGAAACGGCTCCTAGGGGGTGTCTTGTGGGCCAGGCCGGGCTCGCGGTGTCTGGTGCCGCGTCTCGCCGCGTTCTCGTCGGTCGCCAACGTCCCCCAGCTACCGCTGGGAGGTGCCCCCACCGCGTTGACTCCCTCCTCGGCCTTGCGATGCACGGCACCAGACACCGCTCCCTGATCCGGCCCGACCCACAAGACACCCCCTACCCCGCCCCCACCGCGGAGGCCCCATGCCGGAACCCGCTGCCCCCGAAGCCACCGCGCCGCTCGCCCTCGAGCTGCTCGTGCACGGAGTCGCCGGAGCCTCCCCCGGCGAGCTGCTCGGCGATCCGCACCCCGTCCGGGTCACGGGGGACTCCACCGCCGCCGTCTTCCGTCGCGCCGAGGACGCCGACGCCGAGGCCCACCCCGACCGTTACGCCGGGCGGCCCGTCCCCGAGGCCTACTGCTGGTCCCGGCTCACCTCCGGCAACGGCGCCCGCGCACTGTGGCTGCTGCTCCTGCCCTTCATGGTGGCCAACCTCGCCCACTGGGCCCGCCCCGCCTCCGCGCCCGCCGGCCCGCCGCCGCGCGCGGTGCGTGCGTACGGGCTCCTCGTCCGGCTCCTCGCCCTCAGCCTCACCGTGCTGCTCGTCGCGGCCGCCTGCGAGGTGGCGCTCGACCTGCTCGCCTGGCAGTGCGCCGGCAACACCGCCTGCACGGCCTCCCGTTCCTGGCTCGGCTTCCTGCGGCCCGGCACCTGGTGGGGGCAGCCCGGCCGGCGCCTCGCGTTCGCCGCCCTCGTCCCGGCCGCGCTCACCGGGCTGCTCTGGTTCCTGTCGGCCCGCACCTGGAGCGCCTACGAGTCCCAGCCGCCGCCCGCCGGCACCGCCGAGGCGGACGACCGCGACGGCGACGCCCCGCCGCTCGGCCGGCCCGGCTTCTGGTACGGCCGGCGCATCGTGGCCCGGCTGCGCGCCGCGCACACCGCCGCCGGGCTGCTGACCGTCGCCCTGGCCGTCGCCGCGCCCGCCCTCCGCCACGACCGGGACTCCGCCGCCACCGGCCCCGCCCTGCTCGCCGCAGGCTGGGCGGTGCAGGCGCTGCTCACCGCCGGGGCCGTCACCGTCGTCTGGACCGTCTGCCGGCGCGGCCGCACCGAGACCCGGCCCGACCACCGGCTCGACCGGGCCGCCGTCACCCTGCTGCCCGGCGGCGCCCTCGCGCTGCTCGCCGCCGTGCTCCTGTACGCGTCCTGGTCCCGCCCCGCATGGACCTCGGCGGGGCGGCTCCCGGGTGACTTCGCCTTCGGGGTGCTCATGCTCGGCCAGGGCTGCTGCGTGCTGGCCCTCGCCGTCGTCGCCCGCCGCCTCCACCGCGGGGCGCCCGACCCCGACCCCGGCGCCGCCCTCGGAGGCCTGGGCGGGCCCGCCGCCGCCCTGCTCGGCTGCGCGCTGGGAGGGGTCATGTCCGGCGGGGTCGCCCAGCGCTTCGCCGACTGGCTCGACGGCGGCGCCACCCCCGGCGCGGCGGGCGCCCCGCTGCCCGGGCCGCCCGTGTTGCTGTCCTGGCAGGCCGCCGTCCTGCCGCCGCTGCTCCTCGCGCTGGCGCTGGTCGCCGCCGTGGTCGGGGCCCGGGCCGCCGCCACGCGCCGCCGGATCGCCGCCACCGTCGCCGCCGAGTACCCCGGGGCCGTCCCCGACCCCGCGCGCAGCCGCCGGATCGCCGGGGCGCGGGCCACCGCCGCGCTCACCGACTCCGCGCCCTGGTTCGTGGGCGCCGTCTGCGCGATCACCCTGCTGCTCGGCGCCGGAGCCCTCGCCGGGGCCTGGCTGACCGGGCAGCTGCCGGGCGAGGCCGCCCACGGCGCCCACCCGCTGCTCCGCGGCGCCGCCCGTACCGCGCAGGACACCGGGTCCTGGCTCATCGGCCTCGGCATCGCCGCCTTCGTCACCTGGGGCCGCCGCGCCTACCGGGACCCCGCCGCCCGCCGCACCATCGGCATCCTCTGGGACGTCGGCACCTTCTGGCCGCGCGCCGCCCACCCCTTCGCCCCGCCCTGCTACGCGGAACGGGCCGTGCCCGACCTGACCTGGCGGATGACCGGCTGGACCGCCCGCACCGGCGGCCGGCTCGTCATCTCCGGGCACTCCCAGGGCAGTGTGCTCGCGGCCGCCGCCGTCTGGCAGCTGCCGCCCGAGGCCCGCCGCCGCGTCGGGCTGCTGACCTACGGCTCCCCGCTGGCCCGCCTCTACGGGCGTTGGTTCCCCGCCTACTTCGGGCCCGGCCCGCTCACCGCCCTGCACCGGGACCTCGACTGCTGGCGCAACCTGTGGCGGGCCACCGACCCCATCGGCGGGCCCGTCGCGGCAGGCGCCGAGAGCGGTGGGCCCGTGGACCGGGGGCCGCTCGCCGATCCGCTCGCCTACGGGCGCAGCCACCGGCACCCGCTGCCCGCGCCGATCCTCCGGCACGGGGACTACCAGGCCGATCCGGCCTTCGACGCCGAACGCGACGCACTCCTCGCACGGCTGGCCGCCGGCCCGCGGGCCGGCGTACACGACGCGAAGGAGCTTCCCGCCCAGCGGATCAGCACGGCGCGGACAGAGCCGGCAGATCCTCCGGGAACAGCAGGGTGAGCTCGTCCGTACTCGGATCGGCCAGCTGCGCGACCCGGCCCGCGTGCCGCTCCACCATCGCCTCGAAGGTCTGGCGCGCGGTGCGGCCGTTGCCGAAGGCCGGGCCCTTGGGCAGCTCCGTGAAGTACGCCAGCAGCGCCTTCCCGGTGCCCTCGCCCAGCCGGTACTCGTGCTCCTCCGCCTGCTGCTCCACGATCCGCAGCAACTCCTGCGGCCCGTAGTCCCCGAAGGTGATGGTGCGGGAGAACCGGGACGCCACCCCCGGGTTGACCGTCAGGAACCGGTCCATCTCCGCCGTGTACCCGGCGACGATCACCACCACCGCGTCCCGGTGGTCCTCCATGAGCTTGACCAGCGTGTCGATCGCCTCGCGCCCGAAGTCCCGGCCCGAATCCTCCGGGGCCAGCGCGTACGCCTCGTCGATGAACAGCACCCCGCCGCGCGCCCGGTCGAACGCCTCCTGCGTACGGATCGCCGTGGACCCGATGTGCTCGCCGACCAGGTCCACCCGGGACACCTCGACCAGGTGGCCGCGCTCCAGCACCCCGAGGGAGGCCAGGATCTCCCCGTAGAGCCGGGCCACGGTGGTCTTGCCGGTGCCCGGGGAACCCGTGAACACCAGATGCCGGCGCACCGAGGCCGCCTTCAGGCCCGCCTGCTGCCGCCTGCGCCCCACCTCGATCATGTCGGTGAGGGCGCGCACCTCGCGTTTGACGCTGTCCAGCCCCACCAGCGCGTCGAGCTGGCCCAGTACCTCGCCCGAGCCGCGGGCCGCCGGTGCCGCCGCGGCATCCGCCGGGCTCCCGGCCGGGGAGGCCGGCACCTGCCCCGCCTGCGCCGGCGTCTGTCCCGCAAGGCCCTGTCCCGTGAGGCCCTGGGCCGCGGTGGCCGTACGGGCCCCCGGCATCACGGGCCGCGCCCCGGCGAGCGCGCCGCCCGCCGCCTGCGCGGCCTGCCGGGGCCCGGACTCGTCGCCGGTGCACTCCTCGGCGAGCGGTCCGTCCTCCGCGAACTCGTAACCCCCGCGCGCGCAGCGCTCGGTGTGGCACCGGGTGAGGGAGGTGCGGCAGCCGTCGATGACGTGGAAGCCGAAACCGGCACTGCCCGTCACCCGGCAGGCCGTGAAGGTGCCCCGGCCGCCCGCTGACACGTAGAACCCCGCCTCGGCGGGGGAGGTGACCGTGCACCGCTCCACGGACGGGTCGGCGCCCTTGGTGACGATCACGCCCGTCTGCACGGTGTCGATGGTGCAGTTGGAGAGGGTGCCGCCGCTGCCGTGGTCGCGGAACCACGCCCCGGTGCCCGCCTCCCGGATCCGGCAGTCGTCGAGCTGCGCGGTCGCTCCGTCGCTCACCGAGACGGCGGTGTTGCGCACCTGTGAGAGGTCGCTGTCGACCACGTCCACGCGCGAGCCCCGGTCCAGCACGAACAGCGCGTCCGGCACGTCGTGCAGCCGGCAGGAGTCCAGGGAGACGGTGGCCCCGTCGCTGATCCACACCGCCGGATAGTCGCCCGTACTGTCGTGGATCTCGCAGGACTCGGCGGCGACCCGGGTCCCCGGATCCCACACCGACAGGCCGTTGCGCCCGAACCGGCGGACCGTGGTGCGGCTGAGGGTGAGCACCGAACGGGCGCGCAGGTCCACCGCGTTCTCCGGGATGTCGTGGATGTCGCAGCCGGCGAGGGTCAGCACCGCGTCGGTGTCGAGGGTGACCCCGTCGGCGGAGGTACGGTGCACCGCGCAGTCGGTGAGGCGGGCCTCGGCGCGCGCCGCGATCTGCACACCGGTGCCCTTGATCTCGTACACCTCGCAGCCCAGCGCCTCCAGGCCCGAGCCCTCGCCGGTGACCGCGATGCCCGCGCCGACGGCGTGGTGGATCCGGCAGCGCTCCAGCCGGGGGTGCCCGCCGCGCACCGAGATGCCGGCCTGCCCCGCGGCCACGACCTCGCACTCCTCGAACACGCCGCCGCCACCGTCCAGGACGGAGATCCCCACGCCGGCCGGATTCTCCACCGTGCACCGGCGCACCAGGGGCCGGGCCCCGCCGCGCACCTCGATGCCGGACGCCGAACGGGTGTGCACGCGCAGGTCGCTGAGCTCGGGCGAGCCCTCCTCGACGAGCAGCGCGGGCGCCGCCCGGTCCGCCCCTTCCAGGTACAGGTCCTGGACTACGGCCGAGGCGCGCACCGTCAGCGCGACCCCGTCGAGCGGGGCGATCCGCACCGACCCGGCCACCGCGCCCTCGGGCCCGCGCAGGGTGACGGCATGACGCAGGACCAGGTTCTCCCGGTAGGTGCCGGGGGCGATGGACAGCACGTCGCCGTCACCCGCCGCGGCGAGCGCGGCGGTCAGCGTCGGATACTCACCGGAACGCCGCCGCCACCGCGAGGCCCCGCCGTGCGTCACCTGGACCGTGCCCTGAGCCATCGTGCTGTCGCGCCCCCACCCTCGTACTCGCGCTGCCGGACCGGCGGAAGCGACTGAAGCGACCGAAGAGCCCCGAGCGGCCGGAGCCGTTCACAGCGGCCCGAGCGACCGAACCGGCCTCCGGCTCCACGGTAGCGCGCGCGGGGCCGGTGAGTTGCCAGGTCAGCTGCCCGCGCCCGCCCGGCCCCAGTCCGGTCCGGCCGCCGCCCACGCCCGGTCCAGACGTATGTACCGCCGATGCATGAGCCTGCGTACGACCAGCCGGCGCAGCGTCTCCGCCAGCGCGGCCGCGGTCAGCGCGGCGGCCAGGCCGGCCGTGCCCGCGTGGAAGGAGGCGGCGGAGGGGTCGAGCGGCTGCCCCACGAGCCGGCCCCGGATGTCGGTCCATATCCGGAACCGGTCGCCGGGGCGCGGCGGTTCCTGCGCCGCCGGGACCGTGCCCTCGTGGCTGCTGCCGTCGGGCGCGGTCCACGCGGCCACGATGCGGCTCCGCTCGGGCGTCTGCCGCTGAGCGGACGGATCGGCGGCCGCCCCGGCGGGCGCACCCGGCTCGGGCCGGACCACCACCGCCGGGACCAGGTACCGCTCGTGCCGCTGCTCGCGCGCGGCCCGCTGCAAGGTCCCGTCCACCTGGAGGCCCGCCATCCAGCCGACGGCCGGGGCCACCAGCAGCACGCACACCAGCGCGGCGAACGCCACCCACGCCTCGAAGAGATCGGTCGGCCGGCGCAGCGGATTGCGCCGCCAACGCCACACACCCATTGCTGTCCGCACGGTCCGGCTCCCCCTGCCCCATGCCCGGTCTTCGTCTGCCTGCGCGTCCCAGCCTCGCGCCTGCCCGGCGGACGCGCATTCCGGGCCGCGCGGGACCCGTGTCACCCGATCCGGCGCTCCCGGACCCACGGGTGCTCACACGTCCTGCCTGTTCCAACGGCCCCACGCGGCCGGTTGGTTCCAGTGGACAGCGCGAGCCCCTCGAAGGTGTCATTCCACCTGCCCGCCGTGGTCAGCGGCGGGGGTGGGGCGCTCCGTGTCCGGTGGCGGCGCGGTCACTCCAGGACGCGTACCTCGTCGCCCACCCGCAGCGTGCCCGGGACGACCGGTACCAGCTGCCGCCCGAAGGCCAGCGACTTCCCGATCCGCCGGTGCCCGGCCAGGGTCTTCAGCGGTTCCCGCCCGCGCTCCGACGTCCGCTGGTCGGTGGTCGTGACGATGCAGCGGCCGCACTCGCGCACCCCGCGGAAGACGACGTCGCCGATCGCGATGCGTCGCCAGCCGTCCTCGGCCCACGCCCCGGCCGGTCCGCCGACCACCAGATTGGGCCGGAACCGGTTCATGGGCAGCGGGCCCTCCTCCGGATGGTCGCCCTGGGCGATCAGCGCGTTGAGGGCGTCCAGCGAGGCGCTGGTGGTCAGGAGCACCGGATAGGCGTCGGCGAGGCTGACGGTCTCGCCGGGCAGCGCGTAGTCGGGGTCCACGGGCCGGCGAACGGCCGGATCGTCCATGTGCACGAGCCGCGCGGGCGCTCCGAGGTAGGCGGTGAACCACTCGGCCGCGCCGGTCGAGGCGACGACCGTCTCGATCTTCTTGCCGAACAGGACGACCGGCTCCAGCGGGCCGGGTTCCGGGACCTCCACGACCAGAACGGGCATGCCCGGCGCGGACAGCTCGATCCGCCCGCCCGGCAGCGGACGCGCAGAAGCCAGGGCCAGCCGCGCCTGCTGGCGCTGGGTGATGACCGCGCCCGCCGTGTCGACCACGGCCCAGCGCCGGTCCCCGGCCGGCCCCCAGGGCTCCACGGTCATCTCGTCGGGAGCAGTCCCCGCTACCGACTTGACGGGATGGACGTGGAGCGACTGGACGAACAATTTCGACATGGGGGCATTGTGACAGCTGCCCCCGCCGGCCCCCCAACGGCCGTGTGCGCAGGACACGGTGTGCGGGGCGCCGGCGCCGCGGTCAGTAGCCGCGCCCCTGGTACGGGCGGCCGTACGGGTCCTCGTACGAGGGGACCGCCGCCGGAGCCGCCATCGGGCGCGGGGCCGCCGGGCGCATGGCCTCGTACCCGGTGCCCATGGCGACCGGGCGGGGCTGCTGCGGCTGGGGCTGCGGCATGTACCCCGCCCGGGCCGCGAGCTGCTGTTGCTGCGGGATGTACGGGGCGGGCGCGTGCTGAAGCGGAACCGGCATCTGCTGCGGCTGGGGCACCGCCTGCTGCTGGTATCCGTACCCGTACGCGGGCGCCGGCTGCTGCGGCGCCGCGGGCGGCAGGGCGGGCATGGATGACGCGAGGGCCGGCAGGTATCCACCGCTCGAGTAACCGGCACTGGGGGACTCGTAGGCGGCCGGAACGCGGATCGGAGCGATCTGCGGAGTGCCGCGTTCGGCGACGAGGGAGTCGTAGATGGGGGTGTCCGTGAAGGAGGGCGCGGAGTAGTAACCGCCGCCATAAGTGGAGCGGGGGGAGGTCATGGGAGACAAGTTAAGCCCACGACTTCACCGGGTCCATAGCCAGGTGCCGCCAACACCGCTCTGACCTGCATATTCCCAGGTCAGCGCCACAGCTTTCACTTGACGTTCACCTGCACGATTCGTCACTTGCGCCCCGAGTTGAACCTACTCGTACTCGCCGGTTGGCTGTTGCACGCATATCGGGCTGACGCAGCGTCACAAGGCGGTGACCTCGGATGACGTCCCCTCAGTCGGAGGTTTTCCCGCCTTTCCCCGCCCTGGTGGTTTCAGGCGTCGCTCGGCCGGGCATAGGTACGGCCCTTCCAGGCGGCGCCGCGCCCCCGGTAGTGCTGCACGGCCGAGTCGACGGTCATCAGGAGGTAGAGCAGCGCGGTGAACGGCAGTAGCGGGGCGAGTACGGCCGACTGCCGGTAGTAGCGCAGCATCGGCAGGTAGGTCCCGGCCATCAAGAGCCAGGCGAGCCCCCCGGCCCAGGCCGTGGCGGTGCTTCCCGCCGAGGGCGGCCCCGCCAGTCCCGCGAGCAGGGCCGCCGGGGGGACGAGGTACACCAGCGCCAGACCGGCCACCGTCCCGGCCAGCAGCAGGGGCTGGTGGCGCAGTTGGGTGTACGCGCTGCGGGACACCATCCGCCAGAGGTCCCCGAGGGCGGGATACGGGCGCACGCTGTCCACCCGCTCCGCCAGCCCGAGCCAGATCCGCCCGCCGGAGCGCTGGACGGCCCGGGCCAGGGAGACGTCGTCGATGACGGCCTGCCGGATGGAGTCCGGGATCCCGGCGCGGACGGCCGCCTCGGTGCGGAGCAGCACGCAGCCGCCGGCCGCCGCGGCGGTCCGGGCGGTGGGGCGGTTGATCCGGCGGAAGGGGTACAGCTGGGCGAAGAAGTACACGAAGGCCGGTACGACGAGCCGCTCCCAGAAACTTGCGACGCGCAGCCGGGCCATCTGGGAGACGAGGTCGAGACGGGCGCTGGTCGCGGCGGCGACCAGTTCGCGCAGGCTGTCCGGCTCGTGGGCGATGTCGGCGTCGGTGAGGAGCAGGTACTCGGGCCCGGCGGTGGTGGCCCTTCGGGCGTGGGCGATCCCGTGGCGCAGCGCCCAGAGCTTGCCGGTCCAGCCGGGCGGGGGGTCCTCGGGGCTGACGACGGTCAGGGGGAGCCCGGGCTGCTCGGCGGCCAGCCGGCGGGCGAGGGCGGCCGTGCCGTCGCTGCTGCCGTCGTCGACCAGGACGATCTCCGCCTCGCCGGGATAGTCCTGGGCGAGGAGGGAGGGCAGGCTGCGGGGGAGCACCTCGGCCTCGTCCCTGGCCGGGACGACGATGGTCACGGACGGCCAGCGGGCCGGGGCGGTGCGAGGGGGGAGGCGGACGTCGGTGCGCCAGAACATGCCCTGGGCGAGGGTCAGCCAGAGCCAGGCGGCGAGGGAGGCGTAGGCGGCGATGAGGAGGAGGCCCATTGCGGCAGTGTTGCCGAACCCTGCGGGGCGTGTCGCGTGTCCGGGCCGGGTTCCGGGCGAGCCGGGTTCCGGGCGGGCCGGTGGGCGGGCCCCAGCCGGTTCCGGCCGGGGGCGCCGCGCGGGGCGGGGCGGTGGCCCTGCGGGGCTATCCCCCACCCCGCCCCTTCCCGAAACCGGGGCTGCGCCCCGGGCCCGCACGGGGCTGCGCCCCCAGGCTGCGCCCCGACCCCAGCCGGGGCTGCGCCCCGACGTCCGCCCCCCACCCAGCCAGGGCTGCGCCCCGACCCCCGCCCCGGGCCCAGCCCCGACCCCGGCCCCGGGCCCGCACGGGGCTGCGCCCCGACGTCTGCCCGGGCTGCGCCCCGGGCCCCGCCCCCCACCCAGCCAGGGCCCAGCCCCGACCTCAGCCCCGACCCCTGCCCCGGGCCCCGCACGGGGCTGCGCCCCCGGGCCGGGTGGTGGGGGGAATCGGGCTTGGATTCGTGGGTGGGGTGGGGGTGTCGACTAAGGTGACCGGGTGAAGATCGCGCTCATGGACTCGGGAATCGGCCTCCTCGCTGCGGCCGCCGCGACGCGTCGGCTGCGGCCCGACGCCGATCTGCTGCTGTCCTCCGACCCCGACGGGATGCCCTGGGGGCCCCGCACCCCCGCCGACCTCACCGAGCGGGCCCGAGCCGTCGCCCTGGCCGCCGCCGCGCTGCGCCCGGACGCGCTGATCGTGGCCTGCAACACCGCCTCCGTCCACTCCCTGGCCACCCTGCGGGGCGAGCTGGAGCCCGGTATCCCCGTCATCGGCACCGTGCCGGCGATCAAGCCCGCCGCGGCCGCCGGCGGGCGGGTGGCGATCTGGGCCACCCCCGCCACCACCGGCAGCCCGTACCAGCGCGGACTGATCCGCGACTTCGCCGCCGGGGTCCCGGTCACCGAAGTGCCCTGCCCCGGTCTGGCCGACGCGGTCGATGCCGGGGACGAGGCGGCCGTCGTCCGCGCCGTCTCGGCCGCCGCCGAGCTCACCCCGGCCGACGTCACGGACGTGGTCCTCGGCTGCACGCACTACGAGCTCGTCGAGGAGCTCATCCGCGCCGCCCTCGCCGCACGCTCCGGGGGAGCGGAGCTGCGGTTCCACGGCTCCGCCGAGGCCGTCGCCGTACAGGCGCTGCGCCGTATCGGCCTCGAGCCCGAGCCGGGGCTGCCCCGCACGGGCGGGCTGACCGTACTGCACAGCGGGCGGACCTCCGCACTGTCGGCCGCCGCCCTCGGCTACGCCGAAGGCCGGCTGCTCGCCGAGCGGGAGCAGGCCCACCAGCACTGACGGGGCGGGCGGCGAAAGGCAGTTCCACCGGGCGGGTCCGGCTCGCATACTGGCTCTGTGATTGCCTATGCCAAGCACCTTCCCGCCGGGGTGAGACCGGCAAGTGATGTGCGGACATGGGGTGTTGAGGAGTCCGAGCGCTGGCGCAAGGCCCGCGCGCCGCTCTTCTTCGCCCCTGCTGCGGGGAGTTGGCTCCTCGGTGTCCTGGTAACCGTCTCGCTCGTACTGATCCTCGGCGACGAGGGGCCCGCCCAGCCGGTGGGCACGCAGTGGCGGGCCTATCCCGCAGCGGTCCTGCTGGTGGCGCTGCCCCTGTGGTACCGGTTCGTGCCGGCCGCGGCGGCGGTGTCCGCCGCCGTGCTCGTGGTCGCATCGGCCGCCTCCCTGACCGGTGGCGCCGGGTACGTCCTGGTGTTCCTGGGGTCGCTGTGGGCGCTGGCCGGGGCGCTGCTGCGCCTGCGGGCCCGCCGCCGGCAGGAGCGGCTGGCCCTCACCGCGGCCGGACCGGCCCGCTTCCCGCTGCCGGCCCGGCTGCCGTCCGGGCACGAGCGGCGCGGCAACACGCGGATCATCATCGGGGCCCTCCTGTGCCTCTTCGCCGTCGGCATCCTCGTGGACGGCCTCGTCGAGGACCTCGGGGTGAGCGCCGGGGAGCTCCCGTACGACGCCGTCGGCCAGCAGCGCTGGGCCCTGGTGCTGCTGGTGCTCGGGAGCACGCTCCTGGGCTGGGGCTGGACCGCCGACCGGGCCGTGCGGCGGCTGTACGAGGAGGACCAGCCCGCCTTCGTCGTCGGCGTACGCATCTCCCCCTCCGGGCACCACTGGCTGCTCCCGGACGCCGACGACACGGCGGGCCGGCCCCTGATCCCCTTCCGGCCCGGGCGCCAGGACGCCATCCCCTGGGCGCGGCTGCTGGCCCGGGGGGCGGACGGGCCGCCCCTGCCCGGCCAGCACGACATAGACGCCCGCGCCGAGCCCTTCGAGGCGGTGCTCTACGGAGCGCCGTGCGAGGGCGCCGAGGCCGTCCTGGAGTGCGCCGTCAACGACGGCCACAGCATCGCCTCCCGCGTCACGGCCGCCCCCCTGCTGCCCCGCCGCCACCACCGCCTCGGCCGGTGGAGCCCGGCCGGCGTCTCCTACCGCGAGAGCTCCGAGGGGTGGCGGGTGCACGCGGAGGCGCGCCGGCGGGAGCAGGAGCGGGCCCGGCAGCAGAGCGCCCGCACCAGCAAGCGGGCCACGGCGACGGGGACCGCCGGAACGACCGCCGCCGGCTGTGGCGGTGGTGGTGGCGGAGGGTGCGGCGGTGACGGTGGTGGTGGCTGCGGAGGCTGCGGCTGCGGCTGATCCCACCGCCCCCGGTGTCAGGCGGCGTCCGCGAGCCGCCGGGCCAGGGCCCGCAGCGCCTCCGCGTCCAGGACCCGGTCGCCGAAGCCGGGCAGCGGTACGTGCAGCGGGGCGGTCCAGTGTTCCGGGACCGCCCCCTGCCCGTACACGGCGCCGGCCAGGGTCCCGGTCACCGCGGCGACCGTGTCGGTGTCCCCGCCCAGGTCCACGGCGGCCCGTACGGCCCCGGCGAACCCGGTGGTCGTCCGCAGCGCCCACACCGCCGAGCCCAGGCAGGGCCACACCGCCCCGTTGAACTCCGTGGCCCGGTCCGGGTGCCAGTCGGCGGCGAGCACCCGGGCGTACCGGTCGCGGTGGTCCGGGTGCACCGAGCCCAGCGCGTCCGGGAGCGCGGCCACCGGATCCCCGCCGTCCAGGGCCACCCGTACGAGCTCGTGCAGGAGGGCGGTGCCCTCCCAGGCGGCCCGGTCACCGTGGGTGAGGGCGGCGATCCGCCGGGCGGCGTCCATGGAGGCCTCCCGTCCGGCGGGCGCGAAGTACACCGCCGAGGTGGCGGCGCGCATCAGGGAACCATTGCCCGCCGCCCGCGCGTTGATCTGGAAGTGCAGTGCGGCCGCCAGGTCCCAGGGCTGGCCGTTGGTCAGCACGTCCTCGGTCTGGAGGCCGATGTCCTTGGGCCGGCCGGCGGCCCAGCGCTGGAACCGCCAGAAGACGTCGGGGAGTTCGAGTCCGCCGTGCTCCAGCAGGGACTCGCCGACGAGGACCGCCATCTGGGTGTCGTCCGTCGCCTCGCCCGGATCCCAGCCGCCGCCCCCGCGCATCTCCTCGCCCCGCGCGCTGAGCTGCCCCGCCGGCCCGAACTCGTACGGAGCCCCCAGCGCGTCCCCCGCCGCCGAGCCCAGTACGGCTCCCACGGCCCGGTCCAGCCGTGTGGTCACGGGCCCTCCTCGGGGCACACGGCCTCGGGGCACACGGCCGCCAGCAGGGCGCGCGTGAAGCCGTCGAGGTCGTCGAGCCCGGCCGCGGCCAGGGTCTCGGGGCCCCCCGCCAGCAGGTGGGGGAGCGCCCCGTGCAGCCCGAGGGTCAGGGCGCGGGCCTGCTGCGGCCCGGCGGGGAGACCGGCTCCGGCCAGCAGGGACCCGTACGCGGCGAAGTCGCCGGCGGCGATCGGGTCCAGCAGCGCCGCCAGCCAGGGCCGCCGGGCGGCCTCGGTCAGCAGCTCCAGGTAGGCCAGCATGCGCGGCCGCCCGGGCCCGGCCACGTCCCGCAGCAGCCCGGCCAGCAGGGCGGCCAGCCCCGCCCGGTCGGACGGACCCGGCCCGGCGCCCGCCAGGGCCGCGGCCAGGGCCCGGTACTGCTCCAGGCAGCGTTCGGCCACGGCCCGCAGCAGCGCGTCGCGGCTCGGGAAGTAGTTCTTGGCCGTGCCCAGCGGCACGTCGGCGGCGGCGTCGACGGCCCGGTGGGTGAGTCCGCGCCCGCCCGCGTCGGCCAGCACCGCCACGGCCGCGTCGCGCAGCCGGTCCCTCCGGTCCTGATTCACCTTGTCAGGATAACCACAACCGTGGTACCACGGATGGGGTACCACGGTTGTGGTGGAACGGTTGGCTTCTTCCGACGGATCGAGGGGCATGCCATGGACAACGGCAGGAACGACGAGAGCGGCACGGCCGTGGTCGTCGGTGCGGGCGTCGGCGGGCTCGCCACCGCCATCGGGCTGCGCCGCGCGGGCTGGTCCGTGCGCGTCCTGGAGGGCCGGACCGCCCCGGATCGCTACGGCACCGCCTTCGGGATCCACCCCACCGCCCAGTCCGCCCTCGACCGGCTCGGCCTCGGCGAGGCCCTGCGCACGCGGGCGGTCCCGTACCGCAGGGCCCACGTCCGCCGTCCGGACGGCACGGTGCTCGCCGCCCTCCCCCTCGAGCGCATCGAGCGCAAGGCCGGCCGCCCCGAACTCCTCATCGCCCGGCCCCACCTGATCGACGCGCTGCACGCCGAACTCGACCGGCTCGGCGCCGCCGTCGAGTACGGGCAGCGGCTCACCGACCCCCGGACCCTCGGGGCCGACCTCGTCGTCGGCGCCGACGGCATCCACAGCACCGTCCGCACCGCACACTTCGGCGCCCGCAGCGGCGTGCGCGCCATCGGCGGCGTCGCCTGGATCGGCATCGCCGGCTTCGAGACCGCGATCCACGGGGAGACCTGGGGCGAGGGCCGCTTCTTCGGGATGACCCCCGTCGAACCGGGCCGCACCAACTGGTACGCCACCGTCCCCGAGGCCACCACCGCCGGGGAACTGCGGGCCGCCTTCGCCGGCTGGCACGACCCGATCCCGCGCGTGCTCGCCCACACCGACCCCGCGACCTGGATCCGGTACGAGATGCGCCACCTCCACCCGGCGCTCCCCGCCTTCGTCGCCGCCGGACGGATCGCCCTCGTCGGGGACGCCGCGCACGCCATGACCCCCAACCTCGGCCAGGGCGCCTGCACCGCCCTCCTCGACGCCGAGGCCCTCACCCGCGCCGTCGCCGCCCACGGCCGGGCCGCCCTGCCCGCCGCCCTGCGCGCGTACGACGCCGAACGCCGCCGCAGCGCGCAGCGCGTGGCCCTCGGCTCCAGGACCCTGCACCGTTTCGCGACCACCCGCCGCCCCCGCCTCCGCGACGCCCTGGTGCGCCTCCTGCCCGGCTAGGCCGACCTAGGCTCCGGCCAGCCGGGCCGCCAGTTCCTCCCCGGAGACGTCCTCCAGGTGGGTCAGGAACACCCAGACGTGGCCGGACGGGTCGCGGAGGACTGCGGTGCGGTCGCCGTGGAACTGGTCGGCCGGCTCCTGTAGCAGCTCCGCGCCGGCCGCCACGGCCGTCCGTACCAGGGCGTCCACGTCCGGGACGTACACGTGCAGGGCGGCCGAGGTTCCGCCGAGCGCGGCGGGCGAGGAGAAGGGGCCCCCGTCGGCGTCGCCGAGCATCAGGACCGCCTCGCCGATCCGGATCTCGGCGTGCAGCACCCCGCCGCCCGGGGCGTCGAGGCGGAAGTCCTCGACCGCGCCGAAGGCCCGGGTGTAGAAGGAGAGCGCGGCGTCCGCGTCGGCCACCATGATGTGCGGAACCACCGCGGTGCGGTAGCGCTCGGGAACGATCCGGGATGCGTCGTGATGCGTCTGATTCGTCATGCACACGACCGTAGAACCTCAAGTTTGGTCGAGGTCAAGCGTGGGCAGGCGCCATTGCGCGAAGGGCGATGCGCCGAGTGGGCGCAGAGGTGGTGGCGGACATGCGGAACGTGAGTACGCTGCTGCTCATGACGGGTCACCCCCCAGGCCCTCTCTGGACGGGCCGGGCTTCCAACCGTGCGCAGTGGCTGTTCGCCGCAGCCGGTGCGGCCTGTCTCGCGCTGGGTGTCGAACTGGCCGTCGACAACTCCTGGACCGCCGGATTCGTTCCGCTGCTGATGTCCGTGATCGGCTGCCTCGCGGTCGGGCTGCTCATCCTCTACGGCACCCTCGCCTTCGTGCACGTGGCCGTCACCGTCGACGCCGAAGCCCTCGAAGTGCGCTGCGGCCACATCGGACTGCCCCGCCGCCGGATCCGGCTCGCCGAGGTCACCGCCGCCGAGTTCCGCCCCCGCATCACCCCGCAGCAGTGGGGCGGCTGGGGCTACCGCTGGCGCCCCGACCGGGGCACGGCCGTCATCGTCCGGCGCGGCGAGGGGCTGGAGCTGCGCCTCGGCGACGGCAAGCTCTTCACGGTCACCGTCGACGACGCGGAGAACGCCGTCAAGGTCATCCGCACCCACCTGCGCACCCTCGCCCGGTAGATCGTTTCCGGCGGGCGGGGCGGCTCCTTACCGGCCCTTGGGACGCGGGGACGTACACTCCGCCAGATGAGCAGCAGTGTCACCCGCGCCGCCGAGAGCGAGCCCTCGCAGCCCGCCGGACGAGCCGTAGCGGGCTCCCCGTCCGATGCCGCCGCCTCCCCCCGACCGGAGGAGCGGAAGGCCGCCTGGCTGGTACGGGCCGCCCTGGCCGGCCTCGCCGGGGTGCTGCTCTACCTCAGCTTCCCGCCCCGCCCCCTGTGGTGGCTGGCCCCCTTCGCCCTCGCCCTGCTGGCCGGCTGCCTGCGCGGCCGCCGCGCCCGGGCCGGCTTCGGCCTCGGCTTCCTCTTCGGGCTCGGCTACCTGCTGCCGCTCCTCGTCTGGACCAGCGAGGGCGTCGGCCCGGTCCCGTGGATCGCCCTCGTCGCCCTCGAAGCCCTCCTCATCGGCCTGGCCGGCCTCGGCATCGCCCTCGTCAGCCGGCTGCCCGCCTGGCCGCTGTGGGCCGCCGCCGTCTGGGTCGCGGACGAGGCCCTGCGCGCCCGGGCCCCCTTCGGCGGCTTCTCCTGGGGCAAGCTCGCCTTCGGGCAGGCCGACGGGGTCTTCACCCCGCTCGCCGCCGTCGGCGGCACCCCGCTGCTCTCCTTCGCCGTCGCCCTGTGCGGCTTCGGCCTGTACGAGACCCTGCGCATCGCCCGCCGCCACCCCCGCCGCAGCGCCGCCGCCCTCGCCGCGCTCACCGTCGCCGCCCCGATCGGCGCTGCCCTCGCGGCCCGCCCGCTGGTCTCCGGCGCCGCCGAGGACGGCACGGCCGTGGCCGCCGTCATCCAGGGCAACGTGCCGCGCGCCGGATTCGACTTCAACGCCCAGCGCCGCCAGGTCCTCGACAACCACGCGAACCGCACGATCCAGCTCGCCGACGACGTCAGGGCCGGCCGCGTTCCGAAGCCGGACTTCGTGCTCTGGCCGGAGAACTCCTCCGACATCGACCCGTACACCCAGCCCGACGCCTACGCCGTCATCGATAACGCGGTCAAGGCCATCGGCGTACCCGTCGCGATCGGCTCCGTACTGGCCCCCGAGACCGGGCCGCTGCGCAACACGATGATCCTGTGGGACCCGGTCAAGGGCCCCACCGACACCTACGACAAGCGCAAGATCCAGCCCTTCGGCGAGCGCATCCCGATGCGCTCCTTCGTCCGGCTCTTCAGCTCCGACGTCGACCGGGTCCGCCGCGACTTCGGCCCCGGCAAGGAGCCCGGGGTCTTCGACATGACGGGCACCGGCGTCGGCATGGTCACCTGCTACGAGGCCGCCTTCGACGACGCCGTCCGCTCCACCGTCCGGGCCGGCGCCCAGGTCATCGCCGTGCCCAGCAACAACGCCACCTTCGGCCGGACCGAGATGACCTACCAGCAGCTGGCCATGGACCGGATCCGCGCGGTCGAGCACAGCCGGACCGTCCTGGTCCCCGTCACCAGCGGGGTCAGCGCGGTCATCCAGCCCGACGGACGGGTCACGCAGCAGACGAAGATGTTCACCGCCGACGCCCTCGTCACCGAGATCCCGCTGCGCTCCACGCAGACCCCGGCCACCCGGCTGGGCCCGCTGCCGGAGTACGCGCTGCTCCTGGTCGCCGCCGGCGGGCTCGGGGCGGCGGCGACCCGCCGCATTCGCGCCCGGCGGGCCGCATGACGACGGTGGCCGCTGCGCGGCCCCGTAGGGTCGGCGCATGACCACACCCGAGTTCATCCGCGCGATCAGGACGAGCGGCGCGGGGCACCGGCTGCTCCTGCTGCCCGGTGTCACCCCGTGGTCGTCGACGACCGGGGCCGGGTGCTGCTCGGGCGCCGGGCCGACACCGGCCGCTGGTCGGTGATCGGCGGGATAGCCGAGCCGGGGGAGCAGCCCGCCGAGACGGCGGTGCGCGAGGTGTACGAGGAGACGGCCGTGCGGTGCCTCCCCGAGCGGGTGGTCCTCGTCCAGATGCTCGAACCGGTGACGTACCCGAACGGCGACGTCTGCCAGTTCCAGGACATCACCTTCCGCTGCCGCGCCACCGGCGGCGAGGCCCGGGCCGCCGACGGGGAGCTGCTGGAGGTGGCCTGGTTCGCGCCGGACGCCCTGCCGCCGCTGGAGCCCTTCGCCCTGGACCGCGTACGCCGCTCCCTGCGCGAGGACCCGACCTGGTTCGAAGCGCCCACCGGGACCGGGCAGTAGCCCGCAGGGAGCTCAGCCCGCCGCCCGGCGGTAGAGCTCCTGCGCCGGAGCGCCCATGACCGCGCTGTAGGAGACCTCCGGGACCGTGCCGCCGCCCTCGTGGCCGCCGAGCACCCCGGCCAGCGCCCCGTCCACCAGCCAGGGGCTGCCGCTGGTGCCACCGCTGAGGGCGGGGCAGCCGATCCGGCGCTGGGTCGCGGAGAACAGGCTCGTCGTGTTGGCGCAGCGCAGCGGGGCGTCCAGGGTGCTCGGGTAGCCGAGGACGGTCACCGTCACGTCCCGCGGCTGCCCGGCGGCCACCGGGAAGCCGCCGACGACGTCCTCGACGGCCCGGGTCCGGCTCCCGTCGGCCGGCTCGACCGTCGCGAAGGCGATGTCCTCGTCGGGGTCCTCGCCCCGCGTCCAGCCCGGGGCCGTGTACACACCGGTCAGCCGCCACAGCCCGTACGGGGCCTCGCCGTCCCGGTAGCCCGGGGCGAAGACGGTGGTGTCCGGATGCCCGAGACAGTGCGCGGCGGTGGCGATCACGTCCCGGCCGGCGCTGTGCACCACGGAGGCGGTGCAGAAGTGCCCGCCGCCCGTCCCGCCCGCGAACAGCGCGCCCACCCGGGCGGAGGTGGCATCGGGCTGGGCCCGCACGGTGACGCCGAGCGGGGGCGCCGCCTCGGCTTCGGGGAGGTCCAGGCCCAGCAGGGCGGCCATCGAGGTCAGCGCGAGCAGGATCCGCGCCGCCCGCCGGGCGCGGGGACGACCGGCCTGCCGGGGGAGGGTGCGAGGGATCATGCCCCCGAGCCTCCCCGGCGAAACTGTGACCGGAGCCCCGTACTCCGTATGAATCCGCTGTGAATCGGAACAGCGGCAGCGCAGGGCCGCGCCGGTCTATGGACGCCGCGGACGGTTTCCGGACCGGCTGTTGTGCACCGCGGAGCGTGATCGCCGGGCCCGCCCGCGCCTAGCCTCGCCGCAGGAGCACGAACGAGGGGCGGTACCGAGTGAACTGGCTCATCCACGACTACCGCGAGAGCGATCTCGCGGCGGTGGTCCATCTGATAGACACCACGGCCGAACTGGGCCAGGAGTCCGTCTTCTCGCTCGCCGAGTGCATCAGCGCCCTCACCGACCGGCAGCCCTGCGTGGTCGCCGTCCACCAGGGCGTCCCCATCGGCGCGGCCCTCGCCTGCGTGACGGGGGAGCGGGCCTGGGTGATGCGGATCGCGATCGCCGCCGGATGGCGCGGCCGGGGACTGGCCAGCGCCCTGCTCGTCGAGCTGGAGCGGCGCCTGATCGCCGCCCGCGTCGGCCGGATCGCCTACGTCCTGCCCGAGGAGGACCTGCTCGGCGAGGGCCTCCTCAACGCCGGCTACACCCGGCAGCCCGCCGTCGCCTACTTCGAGAAGACCGAGCCCCTGCACGGACCGGCGGCCGGACTCCTCGACGACCTCGGCGGCCGTTTCCTGCCCAACGACCTGTGGGCCAAGGTCGCCGGCATGGAGAAGGAGAAGGACCTCATCGAGCGGCGCGTGGTGCTCCCGCTCGCCGAGCCGGAGCGGGCCGCCTCGCACGGAGTGCGGCCGCCGCGCGCGATCACCCTTTTCGGGCCGCCCGGCACCGGCAAGACCACCTTCGCCCGGGCCATCGCCTCCCGGCTGGGCTGGCCCTTCGTGGAGCTCCTGCCCTCCCGCCTCGCCGACGAGGGGAACCTGGCCGCCGCGCTGCGCGACGCCTTCGCCCGGATCGCCGAGCTGGAGCGGGTCCTCGTCTTCATCGACGAGGTCGAGGAGATCGCCCCCGTGCGCACCGAGCCCGCGCAGCCCGGCGGCATCCACGGGGTGACGAACGAGCTGCTCAAGCTGATCCCCGGCTTCCGGGAGGGCGACGAGCGGCTGCTGGTCTGCGCGACCAACTCCATCCGCTCCCTCGACCCGGCCTTCCTGCGGCCCGGCCGCTTCGACTACCTGATCCCCATCGGCACCCCGGACGCCGGCGCGCGCGCCGCGATCTGGTCGCGCTACACGGCCGGGCGGGCGGACGTGGACGTGGCGGCGCTGGTGGCGGCCACCGAGCTGTTCACCCCGGCCGACATCGAGCACGCCGCGCGGATCGCGGCGCAGGTCTCCTTCGAACGGGACCTGGAGGCGGTGGGCGCGCGGGGCGCGGCGGCCGCGCAGCTCGGGGCGTCCACGGCGGACTACCTGGAGGCCGTGGCCCAGTGCAGGCCGACGGTGACCCCGGCGATGACCGGGGAGTTCCAGGCCGACATCACCGCGCACGCGCGGTTCTAGGCTCCGTCCCCCGGTTGCGGCGGGGGACGGGAACGCGAAACGGCCCGCAGCCGCTCCCCAAAGCGGCTGCGGGCCTCCCGCGCGGACTCGGCATCCGTGCGGGACGGCCACGCTCCGGTTGGGGGTGTCGCCGGCTGGAACGTGATGCGCAGGGGTGCCTGAGGGCGTCCTGCACGCCCTCGTCAACGTCTTCGAGTCAACCAGCGGGGCGGGTGTCCGGGCTTCGGCCGGACGGCCACATCCGCCCCGGCCGGAAGGACCACGCCGGCCGCGCCGCCCTGCTACCGGGGGCAGCGGTACGTGAACTCCGCCGCCGCCGTGCGCCGCACGGGCGAGAGCAGCTCGACCTCGGCCCGCGCCGGGTAGCTGCCCGTGCCCTGGAAGGTCCACAGCAGGTGCAGCGTGGCCTCCCCGCGCCCGCTGGGCACCCGCTCCGTGAGCTGCTCCGACCGGGTGCCGTCGCTGCGGATCCAGCGGTAGGTGAGGATCCCCGGGCGCCCGTTGGTGCGTACGACGGCCACCACATCGGCCGCCGCGTCACAGCCGGGGCCCCGCGGGTCGGTGGCCACCGACAGCTCCCGCACCTCGATGCCGGGCCCGAACCGCTGCCAGCCCAGGTACCCGAGGACCGCGGCCAGCACCACGGCGGCCAGGGTGTAGCGCCGCCAGCCGCCGCCCGCGCGCCGCGCGGCCGGCGCGGACCCGGGCGGCCCGGGCAGCACGGGGAACGGCGGGGGCATGGCCGCCGTCACCCCCGGCCCGAACCGCAGCACGGACCCCTCGACCCGGTCGGGCGCCGCGTCCGCCGGCGGCGGCGGGCCGCTGAACCAGTGGCTGCCGAGCACGGTGGCGCTGTACTCGTCCTCGTCGGGGCCCTGCGGGGCGCGCGGATCGCTCATCGCGGGGGCTCCTGGGTCTGCTGGGTCTGGCAGCGGTACAGCAGGGTGGAGGCGGAGGCCGAACCGCTCGCCGCGGCCGGATTGGTCGTGACCCGGACCCCGCCGTAGCAGCCGTGGCCCCGGCTGAAGAGGTGGGCCTGGGTCACGGAGGCTCCGGAGCCGGCCTGGACGACGACGGTGTCGGTGCCGTCGGGAACGGAGTAGGCCCCCTGCGTGCTGCCGAGGAACCACTCCAGTACGACGGTCACCGGCCCGCTCCCCTGGGCCGCCACCGAGACGGTGGCCTCGCCCCGGTAGACCCCGGGCTTGAGCGAGACGCCGATCTTGGTCACCCGCAGCGTGGGGGAGGGCGTCGGGGTCGGGGAGTGGCTCACCGTCGGCTTGGGCGTCGGGCTCGGCCAAGGGCTCGCGCTCACCGAATGCGAAGGCGTCGGTGTCGGTGTCGGGGACGGCGAGGGTGAGGCCGACGGGGACGCCGAGGGGCTCGCGGTCGGCGAGGGGGAGGCGGAGGCGGACGGTCCGGGCGCGGGCGACGCGGACCCCGGCGGGGCCGCGCTCGTGGTGGCGAAGGTGCTGAGCGCCGAGGCCGCGGGCGGGGTGCCGCCGGCGGCGTCCGTGGTCAGCACCAGCACCGCCCCCAGCACCAGCGCCAGGCCCGTCGCGAGCCAGCCGCCGCGCCCGGGGGCCCAGCCGCCGCCGACGGAGGTCGTGGCCACCGCCGTGGTGCCCGCCGCCGCGGCCCCCGCCGAGGGGAACAGCAGCGGCAGCAGCGCCGCCAGCGCGGCGAGCTTGCGCTGCCCGCGCTCCTCCCAGTGCGGCCCGTAGGCCGCCAGCGCCACCGCCTCCAGCTCCGCCACGAAGGCCTCGGCGTTCTCCGGCCGCTGCTCCGGCCGCTTGGCCAGACCCCGCCGGATCAGCGGGCGTACCGGCTCGGGGGCCTCGGTCTCCGGCACCGGGGCCTCGATGTGCTGGACGGCGAGCTCCGCGAAGTTCGCCCCGTCGTAGGGCTTGCGGCCGGTCAGGAACTCGAAGAAGGTCGCGGTGGCCGCGTACACGTCGGCCGTCGGCGAGGCCGGCTGCCCCTGCCACTGCTCGGGGGCCATGTAGGCGGGGGTGCCCGCCACCCCGGGGGTGGTGCCACGGCCCGCCGCGATCCCGAAGTCCACCAGCTTGGAGGAGCCGTCGGGCGCCACCAGGACGTTCTCCGGCTTGTAGTCCCGGTGGACGACACCGGCCCGGTGGGCCGCGGCCAGCCCGAGCAGAGAGCCCTTCAGCACCACCAGCGCGGCCTCGGCACCGGCCGGGCCCTGCTCCCTCAGCAGCGCGCGCAGGGAGATCCCGTCGACCAGCTCCATCACGATCGCGGCGCCGCCCGGCGCCTCCACGTACTCGTACAGGCGCACCACGTACGGCGATCCGA
This sequence comes from Streptomyces sp. NBC_00091, assembly GCF_026343185.1. Lineage (GTDB taxonomy): Bacteria > Actinomycetota > Actinomycetes > Streptomycetales > Streptomycetaceae > Streptomyces. Next base: position 5,628,681 of record NZ_JAPEMA010000001.1, read on the forward strand.
GCCCGCCGAGCAGCCGGGCCTCGGAGCGGAACTCCCGCACGAAGGCGGGGTCCTCGCGCATCCGGTCGCTGAGGTACTTCACCGCGACGGCCGTGCCCGTCCCGTCGTGGACCGCGAGCACGACCCGGCCGCTGCCGCCCGCGCCGAGCTCACGGACCTCGGTGTAGCCGGGTACCGTCCAGCCGTTGCCCATCCTGCGCCCCCGTCCGTGGCGTCGCCGGCCCCCGGCGGGCCGGCCGGCCGGTCTCCCCGGCCGGCCGTCCGCCGGGCTGTCCCTCCCGGGGACGGCTTTTGCGCCACGGCCGGTTCCCGGCCCACGGCGTGTCCCGGAAGGTGGTCAGGCCGCGGCGGACACCGCGCCGATCATCGCGTGCAGCCGGTCGGCCGCGGCCCGCCCGAAGGCCGGGTCGTTGATGTGGGTGTCGTAGTCGTAGAGCCGGGCGGCGCTCCCCCTCAGCCCCTCGCGCAGCGCCGAGAACAGGGCCCCGTCCGCGCCCGGGTCGTGGTACGGACCGTCCGGCGCGCCGAGCGTGGACAGCCCGCGCAGCGGGACGCAGACCGCCGTCGGCCCGGTCGCCACGCGCAGTTTGGCGGCGACCCGGCGCCCGAGCTCCGCACACTCGGACTCGGTCGTACGGATCACCGTGATCGAGGGGTTGTGGACGCGGACCCGCCGGTAGCGGGCCTGTTCGGGCAGGGTCTCCAGCGGCCCGAACTTCACCATGTCCAGCGCTCCCAGGCTCACCACCTGCGGGATCCCGGCCCGCCCGGCGGCGGTGAGCCGGTCGGGGCCGGCGCTGAGGATGCCGCCGCACAGGTCGTCGGCGAGTTCGCTCAGGGTCAGGTCCAGCACCCCCGCGAAGACCCCCTGCCCGGCCAGGGTCTCCAGGGTGCGGCCGCCCGTACCGCTGACGTGGAAGACCAGGACCTCGTAGCCCAGCTCGTCCAGCCGCTCCCGGGCCGCGTCCACGCCGATCGTGGTCACCCCCGCCATGCTCGCCGCGACCAGGGGCCGCGAGCCCGCGCCGAGCCGGGCCGGCCGGCTGCGGTCCAGCGCGGAGCGCGCGAAGCCCTTGGCCATCCCGGCGACGGCCTCGACGGCGTTGGCCAGCACCGGGGCCGAGATGCTGTTGATCCCGGCGATGTCCACCACGCTGTACATCATGGTGATGTCCGAGGAGCCGACGTACGGGGCCACGTCCCCGGACGCCATCGACGAGACCATCACCTTCGGCACGCCCAGGGGCAGCGCCCGCATCGCCCGGGTCGCGATGGAGGTGCCCCCGCTGCCCCCGATCGCGAGCACGCCGTGCAGCCGGCCTTCGGCGTGCAGGCGTAACAGGGTGGCCTCGGCCCCCCGGGCCATCGTGGTCACGGCCGCACCCCGGTCGGCGGTCGCGCGCAGGTCCGACAGTTCTTCTCCGGCGGCCCGGGCCACCGCTTCGCGGGGCACGTCCGCGGGTACGCGGGGTTCTCCCATGATCCCCGTATCGACCATCACCACTTCGACGCCGGCGCGCAGCAGCCTCTCGCGCAGCCAGCCGTACTCGACACCCTTGGTGTCCAGGGTTCCCACCAGCACGACGTTCGTCATCTGTGCAATGTCCACGCAGGTGGGGTTTGTTGGCAAGTAAAGGTCGGGTCAATCGGCCAATAGGATCAGCAACCGGTCCAGAAATGGAATTTGACCGATCATCAGTTTTGTTCGCGCCGCCGGGGGAGCGAACCAGGCCACCCGGTCCAGCTCCGGGAACTCCCGCTCGGTCCCCGAGTGCGGGGGCCACTCCATCGTGAAGGTCCCCGGCACCGTCAGCGCGGGGTCGAGGTCCGCCTCCACCGCCCAGACGGTGACCAGCTTCCCGCTGCTCAGCCGCACCTCGCCCAGCGGCAGGTACTCGCCCTCCGGCGGTGGAACCCCCAGCTCCTCGGTGAACTCCCGGCGGGCCGCGTCCCGGGGCGCCTCGTCCGGCCCGTACTCGCCCTTGGGGATCGCCCAGCCCCCGGCGTCCCGCCCGGCCCACAGCGGCCCGCCCATATGGCCGAGCAGCACCTCCACCCCGTGCTCCCCGGCCCGGCGGAACAGCAGCAGGCCGGCGCTCCGCCGGTACCTCTTCGCATCCGTCACGGGGCCATACATGCCCCGTCGGCCGGCCGCCCAGCGGTCGCCGGCCGTCGGTCGTCAGTGCGGGTGCGGACCCTCGCGGTGCACCGGGCCGTGGGCGTCCGCGCAGTGCGGGTCCGCGCCGTCCGGATCCTCGCCCGCCCGGCCGACCGAGAGCAGGGTGTCCTGGACGTGGTCCACCTGGAGGGTGGTGTGGGTGATCCCGTACTCCTTCGCCAGCAGCTGCTCGAGATCGCGGCGCACGGCGTGGCAGTCGCCCGCCGGCTCCACCAGCACGTGCGCGGAGAGCGCCGCCTGCCCCGAGGTGATGGTCCAGATGTGCAGGTCGTGCACCTCGGTCACGGGCGGCTGACCCACCAGGCGGTCGCCGACCGCGTCCGGGTCCACGTGCGCCGGCGCGGCCTCCAGGAAGATCCTCCCGGACTCCCGGACCAGCCCGTAACCCGCCTTGACCATCAGCACCACCACCACGAGCGTGGCGATCGCGTCGGCCTGCACGAAACCGGTCGTGAGCACGATCAGGCCGGACACCGCCGTCCCGATGAAGGCGAACAGGTCGTTCAGGATGTGCTGGTAGGCGCCCTCCACCGCGAGCGAGGACCGGTTCGCCCGCGAGATGCACCAGGCCGCGGCCACGTTGACCACGATCCCGGCCAGCGCCGTCACCAGCACCAGCCCGCCCTCCACGGGCGGCGGATCCAGCAGCCGCCGCACCGCCTCGTACGCCAGCCAGACCGCCAGCAGCAGCAGGGTCAGCCCGTTGGCCTGCGCGGAGAGTATCTCCGCGCGCTTGAGGCCGTACGTGAACCCGCCGCGCGCCGGGCGCGCCGCCAGCCGCATCGCGACCAGCGCGAGGACGATCGACACGGCGTCCGTCAGCATGTGCGCGGCATCGGAGATCAGGGCCAGCGAGTGGGCCATCACACCGATGACCACCTCGACGGCCATGAAACCGCCGATCAGGGCGAGCGCGATCGCCAGCCAGCGGCGGTCGGCGTCCGGGTCGACCCCGTGACTGTGCCCGGCGTGCCCGTGGCCGCCGTGCCCGTGCGCGTGGTCGTGCGCGTCCTCGTGACCGTGGTCGTGCCCGCTCATGGCTTCCCCCGTTTGTTCGGTTCCGACGCGTGAAGTGAAGCGCACCGCGACGAGATCGGCAAAGGCTGCAACGGGGACCGTTGTCATTACCCATAAGAACCGCCTGACCTGCGGTGATGGTGGTTATGCCGGTTGCTGCGGATCGTGGGAAAATCTGTCCATGGTCCAGCGGCCCGGTGCGGCGACCGCGCCCGAACTCGTCCTGGAAACCGCCAGGGGCTCCACCGAGATGAGCCCGGGCCGGACCTACCACGTCGGCCGGGACCCCCTCTGCGAGATCTGCCTCGACGACGCCCGCGTCTCCTGGCACCACGCGCTCCTGCGCCCCGACGGGGACCACTGGACCCTCGAGGACGAGGGCAGCACCAACGGCACCTGGGCGGACGGCCACCGCGTCCATGAGTGGACCGTCGGCCCCGGAAGCGAACTGCGGTTCGGCAGCGCACAGGACGGCCCGCGCGCCCTCCTCGTGAGCCGTACGCCGCCCCGCGCATCCGCGTCCCGCCCCTCCCGGGTCTCCCACCCGGCCATGACCGGCACCTTCCGCCGCCCCACCAGCATCCGGCCACTGCCCGCCAGGGCCGCCCTGCGCATCGGCCGGGACCCGGGCAACGACCTCGTCATCGACGACCTCGTCGTCTCCCGCCGGCACGCCGAACTGCGCGCCCTCGCCGACGGCACGTACGAGATCGCCGACCTCGGCAGCCACAACGGCACCTACCTCAACGGCGCCCGCGTCGAAGCCGCGCCGCTCACCGAGGGGGACATCGTCGGCATCGGCCACTCGGCCTTCTGCCTGGTCGGCGACCAGCTCCAGGAGTACACCGACACCGGCGAGGTCTCCCTCGACGTCCAGGACCTGGCCGTCGCCGTCGACCACGGCCGCAAGACCCTCCTCGACCACGTCTCCTTCCCCGTCGGAGCCAAATGCCTGCTCGCCGTCGTCGGCCCCAGCGGCGCCGGGAAGTCCACCCTGCTCGGCGCCCTCACCGGACTGCGCCCCGCCGACCACGGCACCGTCCTCTACGACGGCCGCGACCTCTACCGCGACTACGCCGAACTGCGCGGCCGCATCGGGCTCGTCCCCCAGGACGACATCCTGCACGCCCAGCTCACCGTCCGCCGCGCCCTCGCCTACGCCGCCGAACTGCGCTTCCCGCAGGACACCGGCAAGGCCGAACGGCTGGCCCGGGTAGACGAGGTGATCGGCGAACTCGGCCTCGGGCAGCGCGCCGACCAGCCCATCCACAGCCTCTCCGGCGGCCAGCGCAAACGCGTCTCCGTCGCACTGGAACTGCTCACGAAACCCTCCCTGCTCTTCCTCGACGAACCCACCTCCGGCCTCGACCCCGGCATGGACCGCTCGGTCATGCACATGCTGCGCGGCCTCGCCGACGACGGCCGCACCGTCATCGTCGTCACCCACAGCGTCCTCAGCCTCGACGTCTGCGACCGGCTGCTGGTCCTCGCCCCGGGCGGCCGCGTCGCCTGGTTCGGACCCCCCGAGGAGACCCTCGGCTTCTTCGGCTTCACCCAGTGGCCGGAGGCCTTCGAGGCCTTCGAGAACCAGCAGGGCCGGGACTGGGCGGGCGAGTACGAGGCCTCCCCCCAGCACCGCGCGTACGTGGCCGGCGCCGGCCGTCGCCCCCGCGCCGAGGCCGCCGCACCGCCGGGCCCGGCCGGCTTCGCCGCCCCGCCGCCGAAGGCACAGAGCTGGGGCTCCCAGCTGTCCACCCTGATCCGCCGCTACGCCACCGCGCTCAGCGCCGACCGCACCTTCCTCGCCATCATGATCGCGCTGCCGTTCGTGATGGGCGCCATGGCCCGCGCACTGGCCGGGAGCGCCCTCACCCAGGAGACCGCGATCAACGCCCTGCTCATCCTGTGTGTCGGCGGCGTCCTGACCGGAGCCGCCAACGCGGTCCGCGAACTGGTCAAGGAACGGGTCATCTACCAGCGCGAACGCGCCGTCGGACTGTCGAGGTCCGCCTACCTGATGTCGAAGGTGGCGGTACTGGGCGCGATCACCGTGGCCCAGGCCGTCGTCCTGACCCTCGTCGGCCTCTTCGGGGTGCGGCTGGGCCCGCCCGGCGCCACCGGGGTCTTCCTGCCCCCGCTCGCCGAGATCACGGTGGCCGTCGCCCTGCTGTCCTTCACCGCCATGATGCTCGGCCTGCTGGTCTCCGCCCTGGTCAGGAAGGAAGAGGTCACCATGCCCCTGCTGGTCCTCCTCGCCATCGTGCAGGTGGTCTTCTGCGGGGCCCTGCTCCAGCTCGACGGGGTACCGGTCATCGGGCAGCTGGCCTGGCTGGTGCCCTCCCGCTGGGCGCTCGGCGCGATGGCGGGCACCGTCGACCTCGGCCGGATCGTGCCCGGCCCCCTCACCGACGATCCGCTCTTCGCCCACTCCGGCGGGGTCTGGCTGCTGGACGTCGGCATGCTGGTGGCCCTGTCCCTGCTGTTCGGACTGCTGGTCGCGCGGCTGCTGCGGCGCCACGAGCCCGCCGTCATGCGGAAGTAGGCCGGCGCCATGACCGCCTCCGCGGAGCCCGGCACGGGCTTTCGCCCCACCCATGTGGTCCCGCAGGACGGGCTGCCCGCCTGGGAGGCCCCCGACGTCTCCCGGCCGACCGCCCCCCTGGACGCCTTCCTCCCCGTCCAGCTGCTGTCCCGGCGCGGCGAGTGGGGGGAGATCCTGTGCGCCAACGGCTGGTCCGCCTGGGTGGACGGACGGCTGCTCGTGGCGGTGCCGCAGCCTCCGCCGACCGCGGGCCGGCCCCTCGAGCGGACCGAGGACCCCGAACCCCTGCTCACCCGCACGGCCGACACCCTCGAGCGCTACCGGCGGGCCCTGCGGGAACTCACCCCGGACGCCGCCGCCACCGAGGGCTTCCGGCGGGCCGTACGGGGCCTGCGCGCCGGGATCGTGATCGACGGCGAGTCCGTGTGGCTCTACGAAGAGACCGCGGGACGGTGGCTGTACGCCGACGGGAGCCGGCCGGTCACCTACGCGGTCGTCTCGGGGCCGGGTGCTCCGCCCGCGCCGGAGCCGCCGCCGCGGGACGCCGGCACCGGGGCAGTGGCCGACGTAAGGGAAACACCCCACGAGCCCACGCGCATCGCCGACCCGCCCGAGGCGGGAGCACGCTGATGGGAGCCTTCGACGCACCGGGCGGGCCGGCCTCCGCACCGATCGGCGGGCAGATCGCCGGATACCTGCTGGAGGGCGAGATCGGGCGCGGCGGGATGGCGGTCGTCTACCGCGCGCGCGACCTGCGGCTGGACCGGACGGTGGCGCTGAAACTGCTGGCCCCCGAGCTGGCCCGCAACGACACCTTCCGCCAGCGGTTCGCGCACGAGTCGAAGGTCGCGGCCGCCATCGACCACCCGCACATCGTGCCCGTCTTCGAAGCGGGGGAGGCGGACGGGCTGCTCTACATCGCCATGCGCTACGTCGCCGGACAGGACCTGCGGGCCCTGCTGGACCGCACAGGCCCGCTGCCGGTGGAGACGGCCGCCCGGATCGCCGGCCAGGTGGCCTCGGCGCTCGACGCCGCCCACGCACACGACCTCGTCCACCGGGACGTCAAGCCCGGCAACGTCCTCGTCGCCGAGGGCACGGACAGCGAGCACCCCGAGCACGTGTACCTGACGGACTTCGGCCTGACGAAGAAGTCCCTGTCGCTCACCGGGTTCACGAGCGTCGGACAGTTCGTCGGGACGCTGGACTACGTGGCGCCCGAGCAGATCGCCGGGAAGCCGGTCGACGGGCGCTGCGACGTGTACAGCCTCGGGTGCGTGGTCCACGAGATGCTGACCGGCGGCCCGCCCTTCCGGCGGGACGACGACATGGCCCTGCTCTGGGCCCACCAGTACGACCCGCCGCCCCCGCCCTCCGCACGGCGGCCGGAGCTGCCGCCGGCGGTGGACGAGGTGCTGGCGAAGGCCCTCGCGAAGGCACCGGAGGACCGGTGGGGGACCTGCCTGGAGTTCACCGGCGCGCTGCGCCGTGCGGGCGCCGGGGCACCGCAGGAGCCCCGGCGCGCCCGGCCGGGGGAGGCGGACCAGGGCCCGCCGCCCCCGCCGCCCCGCTGGGCGCTGCCAGTGTTCCGGGGGCCGCTGCTCCGGGGGCCGCGCTAACGGGGCCTCGCCGGTCCCCTTCGGGGGCGGGCCAGGAGGGCGCCGAGGAAGCCGGCCACCGCGCCCCACAGGAGCGCGAGGCCGGTGGTGCGCCAGAGGTGCGGGGTGAGCTCGACCTTGCCGCCGAGGCCGGCCGCGTCGCCGATGCCCAGCAGGGACAGGCCGAACTGGGCCTGGACGCGGGCCAGCAGACAGACCGTCAGGGTGCCCAGGGCCAGGGCCACCGCCAGGTGCAGCGCGTGCTGCCAGGGCCGGACGTGCGCGGGGGAGCGTACGGCGGCCAGGACGCCCGTGGCGAGCAGCAGGACGGCGGCCACCACGACCAGCCACCAGGCGCGGGAGTCCCGCTGCGCGAGCGAGGCCACGTCGACGGTGCTCAGGTCGGGGCCGCGCAGCAGCCGGTCCAGCACCTGCGGCATCGGGAGGCCGAAGGGCCCCTCCGCCCTGCCCTGCCAGGCGCCGCCGAAGCCCACGGTCAGGGCGAGCCAGGCCAGGTTCGGCAGGCCGAGCAGGAGCACGGCCAGGGTGCGAGCGGCGTGGCCCTGGGTGGCGGCCACCACCAGGGCGACACCGATGCCCAGGACCACGTACGCGAGGAGCAGTACGGCCGTCGCGTGCGCGGCCGGGCGCACCGCCGTGTGGAAGCGGAGCAGCCCGGCCGGGAGCGGCGTACGGCGGGAGACCAGCAGGGCGATCAGCAACAGGCCCAGGATCCACAGCAGTCCGAACAGGAGCGTGGCGGGCAGGTCCGCCCGGAAGCCCACCGTGGGGGCGGAGTCGAGGAGTTCGCCGATCTCCCCGAGGGGCGAGTCGCCGGTGGACAGGCCGAAGGTCCGGCGGGCCAGGAGTGCGAAGAGGGTGAGCAGGGCCAGCCACAGTACCGCCGACCGGGCCGCCCGGGCGAGGAGTTCGCGGGGCCGGGCCACCGCGTGGTGGCGCAGGGGACGCAGGAAGAGGCACCCGGTGGTGAGCGCGCCGGCCAGGCTCACCGAGAGCGGGAGTACGGACAGGCTCGCATCGGCCCCGGCCAGCAGCCCCGCGCCACCGGAGACCTCGACGCAGCCCCCGGCCGCCATCACGACGACGGCGGCGACCACCCGCGGGAACGCCCCGCCGGGCAGATCGCCCGCTCCGGCGAAGGCCAGCCCGGCAGCGGCCACCGCGGTCATCACCGCGAAGCCCGCCAGAACGGCGACGAGGGCGTCGCGCCAGGCCCTCGCGGAGGTACGGCTCACCCTGCAACGGTAGGCACCCCCGGCTTGCGGCCACCACCCGGGCGACGCACACAATGGTCCGCAGGAGTGCCGGAAATCCCGAAATACGGGGATTCCTCTGCCCGGAAGAGAGCCCGTGACCACGCAACCCTCCGGCGAGCGGCCGCCGCAGCCGAACCAGCCGCCGCCTTCGCCGTTGTCGCCGTCGTCGCAGCCGTCCGGGCGACCCACCGGGCCCCCGTCCGGCCCCCTCTCGGGCGGACGCGGGGAACCCCCGCCGCCACCGGAACCCCCGCCTCCCGGCGGGGGGCCGCCCGAGCAGCCGTGGTGGCGGTCCCTACCCCGGCTGGCCCCGGTGGTCGCCGCCCTGGCGGCGGTGGCGGCGCTGGTGCTGGTACTGACCCGCCCCGACGGGGGCGGGGGCGGCGCCTCCCAGCGGGCCGAGGCCGAGGTCTTCCTCCAGCCGGCCGCCGCTTCCGGGCAGGACCCCTTCACCGAGTCCACGGCGGCGGAGCAGGCGACCCCGCCGCCCGAGAGCCCGCCGCCGGGCACCGCCACCCCCACGGGCCCCACCGGCACCCGCAGCGTCAGCGGCTCCGCGCCCGGGCTCTACGGCGGCACGAAGGACGTCGCCAGCTGCGACGTGGAGAAGCAGATCGCGGCGCTGACCGCGCAGCCCGCCAAGAACGTCGCCTTCGCCTCGGCCCTCGGCATCCGGCCGGCGGCCGTCCCCGGCCACCTGCGCGCGCTGACGCCCGTGCAGCTGCGGACGGACACCCGGGTCACCAACCACGGCTACCGCGATGGCCGGGCCACCGCCTACCAGGCGGTGCTCCAGGCCGGGACGGCCGTGCTCGTGGACGACCGCGGGGTGCCGAGGGTCCGCTGCGCCTGCGGGAACCCGCTGGGCCCGCCGGTGGCGCTGAAGGCCGATCCGAAGCGCTTCGGCAAGCCCTGGGCCTCGTACCGGCCGACGCAGGTGGTGGTCATCGCGCCGTCGGTGACCGTCGTGCGGAAGTTCGTCATCTACGACCACCACGACCGCCGCTGGCTCGAGCGCGACCGCGGCACCGACCCCGAGCCCGACAAGCCCGTCGCGCCGCCGGTCGCCCCGCCGCCGGTCGTTCCGCCCCCGCCCCCGGTCTTCGTCCCGCCGTCGGAGGCCACCCCGTCGGTGACCACGCCGCCACCCTCCGCCCCGGCCCCCGAGACCGGCACCCCGACCGCGACCGGGACCCCGACGGACACCGGCACGGCCACGCGGTCCTCGAAGCCGCCGGCCCCGCCCGACAAGCGGACCGCCACGCCGTCCGGCCCCGCCACGTCCAGCCCGCCGCCGTCCTCTCCCGCCGCGTCCCCCGCCACTCCCGGCGGGGGACCGCGATCACCCCGTCCGTAGGGACGCGGGGGTCGGGGGCTGAACTCGCCTCCCGTTCCTCAGTGCTTGCCGGGGCGGCAGAACTTGTCGAAGGCGCTCTGCGCTCCGGCCAGGAAGCCCTGTGCGTAGGCGTCTTCGACGGCCTGTTCCTGGGCGGTGAGGTTGGGGTGCTTCTTGTGCTTCGCCGGGGAGCCGCAGGTCTCCTTGGCGGCTTCCTTTCCGGCCTTGACGCCGTCGTCGAAGCCCTTCTTGCGGGCCTTCCTGATCTCGTCCTTGTCCTTCTGCAGCTGGTCCTTGTCGGCCTTGACCAGCTTGCAGTTGAGGAAGCCGCCGGTCGCGGGCAGGACGACGAAGTCGGTGGTGGGCTTCTGGAAGCGCTTCACCAGGAACGTCCCGTCGGGCCCGAGGTTCAGGTCCACGGTGCTTTCGCCGTCGTTGAGCTGGAGCGCGACGTTCGTGTCCCAGCCACTTCCGGAGATCGTGACGCTCAGCCCGTTGGCGGCGGGTTTCACCGTGCAGGTACCGAGGGCGGGGGCGGCGGTTGCTGTCGGAGCCAGGGCGGCCATGCCACCCGCGAGCAACGAGCAGGCGATCACAGAGGTGACGGTCGTACGGCGGCTGCGCCGGTTCATGGCGGTGTTCCTCTCTTACGGTCCTCCGCCTCTGCGGAGGTGTCGACTTGGGCAGTCGTCAGGTGCGCGGGACCGCCAGGACGCCGAGGGTCTGCGCGTTGTTACCGGGATTCGGGTCGCCTTCCACGCTGATGGTGGCGTGAATGGCACCAGGGCCCGCGCTCTTCACCATGGCGAGGAGCGGGATCTGCCCCTTTGCACCCTTCGGGAGGTTGCCGCCGGTGCAGTGGAAGCCGGTGCCCGACGGCGCGCATTGCATGCCGTTGAAGGTGCCGGACTCGGGGGGCCGCCGCATGGTGATGGAGCCGGAGGTCTGGACGTCGACGGAGACGCCCTTGGCGTCGGCACCGGAGTTGGAGTAGTTGATCCAGTAGTTGCGGTTGGTGCCCGCTGGCGGGTTGGCCTCGCCGTCGATGGCCCCGATGGCGACATCGGACGGGGCGTTGGGGGAGCCGGCCGATTCGACGCACTTCACGTTGGACCGGAGGTGACTGGGGTAGTGGCCGAACGGCAGGTCCGCCTTGGTGTGGGTCACGACCGAGGCGCAGTAGGCGACGCCGGGCCGGATGCCGGCATTCACTGTGACGACCTTGGTCCGGTTCACACTGGGTATCTCGCCGGACAGCGGGATGTTCCGCCGTGCTGTGGCACCAGTGCCCTGCGGAATCAGGTCGAGCGTGTGGCTCTCGTCCGTCGTGTTGCCATCCCGGAACGTTACGGTGACGTCGGGAGCGTCCAACGTGACACTGATCAGGCTCGCAGACCTGTCGTCGACGGCGGGGGCGGGTGTGGCCAAGCCGAGCGCCAGTCCGCACGCAATCCCTCCCCCGACCGACGTCCGGTAGATCCACCGCAGACGTGTCTTGTCTGTCATGGGAGTCCCCATTCGGAGACGGATGGGATGATCCAATTGTCCGCTCGGGCACGGACCCCTGCAAATCGTGGGCGGGGTGCCGGGCAGCCCGTCGCGGCGGCCTCGGCACCCCACCGGTGTACAGGTCAGCGGACGCGGCCGTACATGTTCGGGTTGTAGTTGGTGAAGGTGGAGACGCGGACGTTCCTGCCGGGGCGGGGGGCTTCCAGGTACCGGTCGCCGTCGAGGTAGATGGCGACGTGGTGGATCCCGGAGGCCGATCCGTTCGAGCTCCAGAAGACCAGGTCGCCGCGGCGCAGTTCGGAGCGGGAGATCGGGGTGGTGGCCCGGTACTGGTCGTCCGCCACGCGGGGGAGGGAGATCCCGGCGTTCCGGTACGCGGCCTGGACCAGGCCGGAGCAGTCCCAGCCGTGCGGGCCGTTGCCGCCCCAGACGTAGGGGTCGCCGAGGTGGCCGTTGGCGAAGGAGATGGCCGCCTCGGTGCCCTGGCGGACGGGGGTGCCCGAGCCGGAGGAGCCGGAGCCGCTGGAGCCCGAGCCCGAACGGCCCGTGTTGCGTTCGTACTTGTCCTTGTGGCTGGTCCAGCGCCACCGGCCCGTGGAGTCCTGGTACCAGTACACGCGGTCCGTGGCGTCCCAGCCGGCCCGGCCCCGGAAGGTGGGCTCCGAGGTCGGGGGCGACGATGAAGCCGAGGTCGACGAGGAAGAGGCCTGGCCCGAACGGCCCGTCCTGGCGGCGTACTTGTCGTAGTGCGAGGTCCAGCGCCACCAGCCGGTCTCGTCCTGGTACCAGTACTTCGAGCCGTCCCAGCCCGCCTGGGCCGGCGCGGGCTCGGCCGATGCGACGCCCGCGCCCGCGCCGGCCAGCAGGGTGGCGCCCACGGCGGCGACCAGCGCTCCGCGCAGGGCGTGCCGGGGACGGTGTCCGGGGTGGCCGGCGAGGGCGGTGGCGCCGCCCGTACAGGCAGTGCAGTCGCAGCCGGCGGGTATCTCTTCGGTGAACTCGGGTGTGCGCATGGGGGTTCCCATCGGTAGGTGTGGACCGGCGGTGCCGGTTCTTCAGCGGGCGTCGGCGGCGGTGCCGCGCGCCGTGTAGAAGGCCACGGTCAAGTCCTTGACCAGGGCCTTGCGTTCGTAGTCGTCCATGCTCACGAGCCCCCGGTCGGAGATCCGCCGGACGGTGTCGTCGACCGCGTCGAGCACGGAGGTCAGGACGGCGTCCCGGTGGCGCGCGTCGATGGCGGCGACCTGGCGGCGCTGCATGGCGGCCGCCACCTCGGGCGCGTACTCGATGTGCAGCGGACGGGCGGAGAAGACCTCGATGCCGACGGCCCGGGTCTCGGCGGCGAGTACGCGGGTCAGCTCGTCGCCGAGGGCCTCCGTGTCGCGCAGGGTCCGCGCCTCGCCCTCGCCGGGCAGCCGGAAGGAGTCGGCGGGCAGCCGCGCGAACACCCGGGCCACGCTGGACTCGACCTGTTCGCGCAGGTAGGCGGCGTGGTCCTCGACGCAGAGCAGCGCCCGGGCGGTGTCCCGGACCCGCCACACGACGAGGACGACGGGGCGCAGGTGGGTGCCCTCGGCGTCGGCGACGCAGAGCGGCTCGCTGCGCCAGTGGCGCAGCCGCACATCGACCCGGGTGCGGCGCGGGAAGGGGCTGGACCACAGGAGTCCGGTACGCCGGACCGTGCCCCGGTAGCGCCCGAAGAGGGTCAGGGTCCAGGCGTGCCCGGCGCGGCCGCGCCGCAGTCCGGCGACCGCCGCCAGGGCGAGGAGCGCGCAGCCGGCGAGGGCGGCCGGCGGCCAGGCCTCGGCGGGGGTGGGGGTGAGGGTCGGGCGCAGGTCCTGGTGGCACACCAGGACGGCGGCTCCGGCGGCGCAGAGCAGCACGAGGAACACGGCCCACCAGCCGGAACAGGCCCGGGCGGGCCGCTCGCTCACCTCGGAGTCGAGGACCGGGGGCAGGGACCGCGCCCCCGGGCGGGGCGCCGGCCGCGGTACCGCCGCAGGGGCGGCGGGGCGGGGTGTCACGGTGGGGGTGGGGGTGGTGTCCTCCTCGTCACGGAAGAGGGGGCCCAGGACCAGGGGGTCCCGGTAGGGTCGCACGACCACACCGCCGCCCGCCGGTGCCGGGGCGCCGGGGGCTGGGGTGGGGGCGGATATTCGGCCGACCGGTGCGGCCCCTTCACCTTCCCCCGGTTCTTCGGCCGGCTCTCCGGTCGTATTCGGCGACGCTTGCGACAAAACCACACCCCACACAGCCGTGGGCGTCAGGAACCCGCCGGAGCAAGGGTTCTGACGCCGCAAAAGAAGATCAAAACTGACCGATCTCGCGAAATGGTACAAGTGGGCTATTCAAGCGAAGACGCGACATGCCGGTGTGTATGGATGTATGTCCTAGGAATGTGTGGAGTGGGGCCCCGGAGCGCATGCCGTGGAAGGGGGAAGAGTGAGACCCTGGCTGCATGGACCAGCGGGGACGGCCCCCGGAGGTCGACTGGCCCGCGCGGCCCGACCTGAGCCTCGCGCTCAACCGCATGGGCACCTTCGACTGGGACCTCGACCGTGGGCGCATGCATCTGGACGCCACCGCCCTCGAGGTCCTCGGGCTGCGCCCGGAGGAGTTCGACGGGACCCCCGCCGGGCTGCGGCGCCGTGTCCTGCCCGGCGACGAGGCACGGCTGGACGCCCGCGTCGAGCAGGCGCTGAAGGACGGACGCAGCCACTACGGGGCCTACTTCCGCACCCTGCGCGAGCACGCCGAGCCGGGCTGGACCCATGTCCAGGGGCACATCGTGCGGGACCCGCACGGCCACCCGTACCGGATCATCGGGATCCTCCGCGACGCCGCCCAGGACCCCGGCGAGCCCGGCGCCGGCGGGGAGCGGGACGAGGGGCGGCGCCGGATGACCGGGGTCGTCGAGCGGACCACGGCGATCCTCGCCCACGCCCGCACCGTCAACGACGTGACCGACGTCCTCAAGGACCCCGAGGCCCTCGGCCACCTCGGCGCCGTCAGCGTCATGCTCGGCATCGTCGACGGCGGCCGGATCCACCTGGTCGCTGAAGGGCAGCTGGGCGCGTACGTCCCCGAGATCGAGTACACCCGGATCGACGCGGAACTGCCGATGAGCGAGGCCGTACGGAGCCTGCAGCCGGTCTTCCTCGCCTCGCGCGAGGAGTTCCAGCGGCGCTACCCGCAGCTGTGGCCGTACATCGAGCCGCTGTCCGTGCGCAGCGGGGTCTACCTGCCCCTGATCGCCCAGGGCCGGCCCGTCGGCGCGCTCGGACTGCTGTACACGCGTGACGGGGACTTCGACGGGGAGGAGCGGAACCTGCTGGTGGCGCTCGGCAGCGGCATCGCGCAGGGCCTCCAGCGGGCGATGCTCTTCGAGCAGGAGCACGACCTCGCCGAAGGCCTCCAGCGGGCCATGCTGCCCCGGGTGATCCCGGAGGTGCCGGGCGCGCGGATCGCCGTACGGTACCGGGCCGCCCGCATCGGGCGGGACATCGGCGGCGACTGGTACGACGTGGTCCCGCTCGGCGAAGGCCGGGTCGGGGTGACGATCGGCGACGTCGAGGGCCACGACACGGACGCGGCGGCCGTCATGGGCCAGCTGCGGATCGTGCTCCGCGCGTACGTCCTGGAGGGCCACACCCCCGGTACGGCGATGGCGCGGGCCTCCGCCTTCCTGCGCGATCTGGCGACGGAACGCTTCGCCACCTGCACCTACGCCGAGGTGGACCTGAACACCGGCATGCTGCACCTGGTGCGGGCCGGCCACCTCGACCCGGTCGTACGGCGCGGGGACGGCAGCTGCCACCGGATCCAGGTGGCGGGCGGGCTCCCGCTCGGCCTGCCCCCGCGCGAACACCAGGGCAGCGGCTCCGGCTACCCCGTCACCACCCTGGAGCTGCACCCCGGTGACACCCTGCTGCTGTGCACCGACGGGCTCGTCGAACGCCCCGGCGGCGACCCCGAGACCGGCATGCGGGAGTTCATGGAGGCCGCCGCGAACGGCCCGGCCGACGTCGAGGAACTCGCCGACGTGCTGTGCGACCTCGTCGGGGACGCGGGCGGCGGGGACGACATGGCCCTGCTCCTGCTCCGCCGGCGCGGCACCCCCGCACCCCGCGGCGGCGGTCCGCTGCGCCACCGCCTGGTCCCCGGCGATGCGGACGGCCCGGCGGTGGCCAGGCACCTGATCCGGGCGGCGGTGGCCGCCTGGGGGGCCTGGGACCGGGCCGACGAGATCGAGCTGGCCGCGGACGAGCTGATGACCAACGCCCTCGTGCACACCGACGGCGGCGGCCAGGTCGCCGCCCGGCTCACCGCCGAGGGCCGGATCCGGATCGAGGTCGAGGACTCCAGCAGCGCCCTGCCCCGCCGCCGCGAGGCCGGGGACTGGGCGGTGTCGGGCCGCGGCCTGATGCTCGTGGACCGGCTCGCGGACGCGTGGGGCGTGGAGCCCCGGGGCGCCGGGAAGTGCGTGTGGTGCGAGTTCGCCGTCCCGGGACCCGGCCCCGGCCCCGGCCCGACGGGCGGCTGAGCGACGCGCGGCTCGGCGTCAGACGGCGGCGTACGGGCCCTGCGCGGCCTTCACGTTCTGCAGGGCGGTCAGCTTCCGGACGAACAGCACCGCGAGGACGGCCGCGGCGACCGTGGTCAGGTCGCACACGGCGCCGAACGCCGAGACGTCGCGCAGGCTCTCGGGGGTGTCGGCGCGCTCGTACAGCGGGCTGAAGATCCGGCCGAGGAGCGCCGACGCCACCCACACGATCCACCACGAGGTCAGCGGAACGCCGGAGACGTGGCGGTACGAGCCGTCCGGCGCGAGCTGGACGCTCGCATCCCAGGTCTGCTTCGCCACCCGGTAGGGAAGGAAGAGGTTGCCCACGGGGATGAACCAGGCGCCGATCGCCCAGCCGCTGGACAGGGTGAAGGCGTCGGGGCGGAAGACCTGGCCGTTGGTGCGCACCCGGTGGAACCAGATGATGAAGACCACGCACGTGCCGAGCAGGGTCAGCATCTGGAGGGCTCCGGCGAGACCGGTCAGCATGTCGGCCCCGTCGAGCGTGTCGTCCGCGACCTGGGCGGGGTTCGCGATCACGTCACGCATCAGCGACCACGTGTACAGGTTCGTGGCGGCCGAGAAGAGGTTCACCACGCCCGCGACGGAGAGAAGCACGGTCAGCGCGGTCGAGAGGCCCTGCGGGGAGCGCAGCGCCTGGACGGGCGGCGGCGGGACGGGGTAGGGCTGCCCGCCGGGGTAGGGCTGACCGGGCACGGGCTGACCGGGCATCGGCTGCCCGGCGTAGGGGTGTCCGGGCATCGGCTGCCCCGGGTGGTGGTAGCCGGGCTGCGGCTGCGGCTGCGCCGGGTACGGGGCCGCGCCGTACGGCGGCTGCGGGCCGGGCCCCTGCGGCGGAGGCGGCGGCGATCCGGGCGCGCTGAAGGACATGGTGAAAGAACCCCCCACGGGAACATCTGGAATGTGCGGTGACATCCGAGGAGCCGGCCGGTCGAACACCGGTACCGGAAGCGCCGAACATATGCCAGCCCCGCCTCCGCCGTCCAAACGGTTTGCCGGGCCGCGTTCGGCCGAACCTGCCGGCCCCTGCGGCGCGGCCACGGAAGGGCCGCCGGCTCGTACGAGGATCCTTCCGGGGTGCCGCCCCTCCGCCCGCTGCTGCCCGCCCTGCTGACCGTCCTCCTCGCCGCGCCCGCGTACGCCCCCGCGCACGCCGCCGGGGTCCCCGCCGACGGGATCGAGACCGCCCGCACCAGCCGGCAGGTCGCCCCCGGGGTCCGCCTGGAGTCGTACGACCGCCTGGAGGCCGACCGCTGGCTGCGGATCGACGAGCTGGTGGCCGACCTCGGCGCGGCCGGCGGGGTACGGGCCGAATACCTGGGCGGCGGCGCCGGCCCGGCCACCGTCGCCGAGGCCGCCGCCCGGCACCGCGCCGGGCCGGGCCGGCGGGTGGTCGCCGCCGTGAACGGCGACCTCTTCGACATCCGGGCCACCGGAGCCCCCCTCGGCCCCGCCGAAGGGGCCGGACCCGTGCTGACCGGCGCCGAGCGGGAGCCCTTCGTCCACCGCGGCGTACGGTTCCTGCCGCTCGACACCCGTCGCCGCACCCTCGACGGGGGCGGCGGACTGCACCGGATGCGGGCCCTGCGCCAAGCCCTGGAGGCGGCCGCCCGGGAACCGGACACCGTCGACCGTAAGGAGGCGGCCCTGCTGGCGCTGCGCCTCGCGGAGCTCCGGCGCGCGACCGGAAAGGGCGCGGCCGTCATCACCCTCGGCGCACCCGCCTTCGCCGCGGGCCGCTCCGAGGGCGTGCTGACCGTCGCGGCCGCCCGCACCGGCCGCACCCTCTTCGGCGTCGACCCCTTTCCCGCCCCGGGCCGCGACTGGCTCTGCGTCAGACCCGGCTGAGAGGTCCGCCGGCCGGCGGCGCCGGTGCCGGGACGGCCGGTGTGGCCAGGGCGAACGCCAGAGCGCAGACCGCCCCGCTCGCCACCACTCCGCGCCGCAGCCACCGGAGTCGCGCCGTGAGGGACATGGGAACTCCGTTCCCTCGGGAGACGGAAGAACTGTTCTCGTTGTCCCGCCGGGCGGTGATCCTGTCGAAACCGGGCCCGGCAGGATCCGGAAGGGGCGGCCTAGGCCCTGTCGTCAAAGTAGCGCCGGTAAGGCCCGCGGCGTCCGGTGCCGTGCATCGCAAGGCGGAGGAGCTCCCGAGTACTGGACGTACTTGGGTGCTCCGACAACGCGGCGAGGTGCGGTGCCGGGCGTCGCGGGCCTGGGGGCACCTCCCAGCGGTAGCTGGGGGAGGGACTTTGACGACAGGGCCTAGAGCCGTACCAGCGTGACCTCGGTGGCCTTCACGCTCGTCCACACCGTCGCGCCGTCGGCCAGGCGCAGTTCGGCGGCCGCTTCCGGGGTGATCTCCGCGACCAGGTCGGGGGCCTCGGCCGAGCCGACGAGCACGCGCAGCCGGCTGCCGGCCGAGGTGATCTCCCGTACGGTGCCGGGCCAGACGTTGCGGGGGCTGCCGCCCGGGCGGTCCCGGTGCACCGACACCGCCTCCGGGGCGATGATCGCCAGGGCCTGCGCCCCCTCGGGCAGCGTCTCCGCCACCACCAGCCGGCCGCCTCCCGCGAGGGAGAGCCCCTCGGCGGACGCGGTGCCGGGCCAGGCGTTGCGGCCCAGCATCCGGGCCACCCACGGCGAGCGCGGATGCCGGGTGACCTCGGCCGGCGGGGCGTCCTGGAGGGTGCGGCCGTCGGCCAGTACGAGGACCCGGTCGGCCAGCGACACCGCCTCGACGGGATCGTGCGTGACGATCAGGCAGACCCCGCCGAAGCCCGCCAGGTGCGTGCGCAGAGTGTGCCGCACCCGCGCCCGGGTGGTCTGGTCGAGGGCGGCGAGGGGCTCGTCGAGCAGCAGCAGCCGGGGCCGGGCGGCCAGCGCCCGCGCCAGGGCCACCCGCTGGGCCTGCCCGCCGGACAGCTGGGCGGGCCTGCGCTGGGCGAGGTGGCCCACGCCGAGCCGGTCCAGCCACAGCTGCGCCTCGCGGCGGGCCTCGGCGCGCCCGACCCGGCGGGCCCGCAGCCCGTAGGCGGTGTTGGCCAGGGCGCTCAGGTGCGGGAACAGCGCGCCGTCCTGCGGGACCCAGGCCACCTGCCGCTTGTGCGGGGGCAGCGCGGTGACGTCGGTGTCCCCGAGCCGCAGGGCGGCGCGGGCGCGCGGCGTCAGGCCGAGCAGGGCGCGCAGCAGGGTGGTCTTGCCGGCGCCGTTCTCGCCGACCACGGCGATGGTGGTGCCGGGTGCGGCGTCGAGGGTCAGTTCGTTGAAGCCGGTGACCTCGGCGTGCAGGGGCCAGCGACCGCCGTCATGGGGCGCCCCGGCTGCCGGGGCGGGCGCGGCAGGGTCCTCAGCGGCCGGGGTGTCCGGGGCGGCCGGGGTGTCCGGAGCGGCCTTGGGGGTCCTGGTGGCCACGGGGGTGCCGGTCCAGCGGCCGCGCAGGGCGATGAGCACGCCCATGGCGATGGCGAGCAGCAGCAGCGAGACCGAGGTGGCCGCCTCCGGCTGGTCCTGGAGCAGCAGGTAGACCTGGAGGGGCAGGGTCTGGGTGGTGCCCGGCAGGTTCCCGGCGAAGGTGATGGTCGCCCCGAACTCGCCGAGCGCGCGGGCCCAGGTGAGGGCGGCGCCCGCGATCAGGCCCGGGGCCACCATGGGCATGGTCACCGTGAAGAACACCCGGACCGGCGAGGCGCCGAGGGAGGCGGCGGTCTCCTCGTAGCTCTGCTTCAGCCCGCCGAGCGCGCCCTCCAGGCTGATCACCAGGAACGGCATGGCGACGAAGGTCGCGGCGACGACCGCCCCGGAGGTGTGGAAGGGGAGCGTGATGCCGAACGTGCCCTCCAGCCACGGCCCGAGCAGCCCGCGCCGCCCGAAGCCGAGCAGCAGCGCGACACCGCCGACGGTCGGCGGCAGCACCATCGGCAGCAGCACCAGCGAGCGGACGAAGGCCTTGCCCTTGAACTCCACCCGGGCCAGCAGCCAGGCGAGCGGTACGCCGAGGAGCAGCGAGAGGCCGAGTGCCCACAGGGACACCACCAGCGAGAGCTTCAGGGCCTCGACCACGCCGGGGCTGGTGAGGTGGGTGCCCAGCTCGCTCCACTGGGTGCGGGTGAGGATGCCGATGAGCGGCAGCAGCAGGAACGCGACGGCGAGCAGCGCGGGAAGCGCCAGTGTCACGGGGGGCCGGGTGCGGGTGCGGGGTCTGCTCATTGCGGGTTCGGGTTCCTCGTCGAAGCTGCGGAGGTGCGCGCGGTGCGGGGCAAGACCCTACGGGGCGTACGGGCGCGGGCGCGGGCGCCGGACACGCCGAAAGGGGCTGCCCGTCCCCCCGGACCGGGCAGCCCCCTCGGGGTCTTGTGCGGCTGGGCCTTTGCGGCTAAGCCTTCTGGAAGCCGGCGTCCTGGAGGATCTTCTGCGCCTCCGGGGTGCTCAGCCACGCCACGAACGCGGCGGCGGCCTCGGCGTTCTTGGACTGCTTGAGGGTGGCGGCCGGGTAGGAGGCCACCGCGTTCTGGTCGTCCGGGATCTCCACGGTGACGACCTTGTCGCCGGACTTGGCGGAGTCGGTCTTGTAGACGAGGCCGGCGTCGGCCTCGCCCAGCTCGACCTTGCTCAGGACGGCGCGGACGTTGGGCTCCTGGGAGACCGGCTTCACCTCGATCTTCTGGGCGTCGAGGATCTGCTTGCTGTAGCGGCCGACGGGGACCTCGGGCGCGGCGAGCACGACCTTGATCTTGGAGTCGGCCAGGTCCTTCAGCTCGTCGATCTTGAAGGGGTTGTCCTTGCCGGCGGCGATGACCAGGCGGTTCTTCGCGATGACCGAGGCGTCGTTGGTCTCGGCCTTGAGCCCGTCCATGGTCTTGGTGTCGGCGGTGACCAGCGCGTCGGCCGGGGCGCCCTGCTTGACCTGGGCGGCGAGCTCCTGCGAACCGGCGAAGGAGAAGGTCACCTTGGTGCCCGGGTGGGACTTCTCGTAGGCGGCGCCCGCCGCCTTGAAGACGTCGGTGAGGGAGGAGGCGGCGAGGACGGTGAGGTTCGCGCCCTTGGCCCCGGCGGAGGCGGACGGCGTGCTGCCGGCGTCGGCCTTCTTCTCGTCGTTGCCGCCGCAGGCGGACAGCGGGACGAGCAGGGCGGCGGTGAGCGCGGCGGCGGCCGCGCGGCGGCCGTTCCGGGTCGCGTACATGGGCGGGTGCTCCTTGGTCGGGTCGGCGGGCCGGCGGGTGCCGGGACCGCGCGAGGGTGACCCGCGCCGTGACGGGCGGAGCGGGTGGGGACGAGCGGGCGGGCGAGAGCGGGCGGGGAAGGGCGGTGCGGCGGGCGGGCGGGGCGCTCGGCCCGGGCGGGGGTCAGGTGCGGTCGATGTGCACGCTGGTCGACTTGACACGGGCGGTGGCCTGCATGCCGACCTCCAGCCCGAGTTCCTCGACGGCCTCGCGGGTCAGCAGGGAGACCAGCCGGTGGGGACCGGCCTGGATCTCGACCTGGGCGGCGACGTCGCCGAGCTTGACGGCCGTGACGATGCCGGGGAAGGCGTTGCGCGCCGAGGTGTAGGGCTCGCCGTCCTCGTTGTGGGCACCCTGGCCCACCTCGACGGAGAAGGCCGCCAGGTCGCGGCCGTTGATCAGGCGACGGCCGCCCTCGTCGCGATGGGTCGCGACCCGGCCGGCGTCGGCCCAGCGGCGCGCGGTGTCCGGGCTGACGCCCAGCAGACGCGCCGCCTGTCCGATGGTGTAGGACTGCATGTGCGACAAGGTAGGCGCACCCGTCCCGCATGTGCAATTCGTTTGGCGCGTTCTCTATCGCAGATGCCATGTCGATTGTGGTATCCGCCAAAATCCGTTCCGCTTCGTGCCTGCCGGATCGCTAGAGTCGGGGGATGGCTGACGCAGGGACGGAGGGTCCGTTGACCGATACGAAGACCACGGGAACGGGTAACGGAGCCGGGGCGGCGCCGGCGGGCCCGCTCGAGACGGGCACGGCGCGGGTGGACGCCTGGATCTGGTCGGTCCGGCTCACCAAGACCCGCTCCGTCGCGGCGACCGCCTGCCGGGCGGGCCACGTGAAGGTCAACGGGGAGCGGGCGAAGCCCGCGCAGCAGGTGCGCGCGGGGGACGAGGTACGGCTCTTCCACGCGGGCCGCGAACGCATCGTCGTGGTCCGGCGTCCCGTGACCAAGCGGGTCGGGCCCCCGGTCGCCGCCGAGTGCTTCATCGACAACAGCCCGCCGCCGCCCACCCCCGTGGAGGCCGCGGTGGTCGGCATCCGCGACCGGGGCACGGGCCGCCCCACGAAGCGTGACCGCCGGGAGATCGAGGGCCTGCGCGGGCGCCCTTAGGGGGTGTCCGGCGGGCTCGTGGGTGCGGGTGCGGTACCTGTTGCTCCTGAGCCCCGCCAAGCCTCCCGGACACCGTACGGGGCCCCGGTGGCTCACGGCGTCGGCGGGGCTTCCGGGCGCCCCGGCCACCGGAAAGACGGGGGCTGGGGCGCCCGGGGTGCCGCCGCGTCAGGCCTTGCGGTACGCGTACGCCTCCGCGGCGGCCGC
Source organism: Streptomyces sp. NBC_00091 (assembly GCF_026343185.1). Taxonomy (GTDB): domain Bacteria; phylum Actinomycetota; class Actinomycetes; order Streptomycetales; family Streptomycetaceae; genus Streptomyces. The sequence goes on from NZ_JAPEMA010000001.1 coordinate 5,651,265, forward strand.
CTCGACGGCCTCCAGCGGGGCCCCCGCCGAGGCGGCGACCACCGCCGCCACCGCGCCCTCCAGGAACGGCGCGTCCACCAGCCGGCACCCGTCCGGCAGTTCCCCGTCCTCCAGCAGGGCCTTCACGGTCAGCACCGAGCTGCCCAGGTCGGCGAGGAGCGCGACCCCGGCCCCCCGGTCCACCGCCGACACGGCGGCGGTGATCAGCTCCGCGCTCGTGCCCAGCCGGCCGTCGGCGGTGCCGCCCGCCGGGGCCACCGGAGCCACCGCCCCGCCCGCCGCGAGGCCCCGCGCCAGCTCCGCCACCGACTCCGCGACGCCGGCGCTGTGCGACACCAGCACGATCCCGACGACCGGCCCGGGGCTCACGCGGCCCCCGCCTCATCGGCCGCATCGGCCAGCGCGCCCAGCAGCAGGGCGGCCGAGGTGGCTCCCGGGTCCTGGTGCCCGATGCTGCGCTCCCCGAGGTAGCTGGCGCGGCCCTTGCGGGCCAGTATCGGAACCGTCGCCAGGGCCCCGCCCAACGCCGCGTCCCCGGCGGCACGGTAGGACGTACTCAGTGCCGCGACCCCCGGTACCAGCGCGTCCAGCATCGTCTTGTCGCCCGGTGCCGCCCCGCCCAGCTGGGCCACCGCGCCCACCCCCGCGTACAGGGCCTTGCGCAGCTCGTCGTCGGAGACCTCGGCGGCCTCGCCGAGCTCCTTGCCCGTGCGCCGCAGCAGCGTCCCGTACAGCGGTCCGGACGCGCCGCCCACCGTGGAGATCAGGGTGCGTCCGGCCAGTCGGAGCAGCACGCCGGGCCCGGTCGCCGGGTCGGCCGCGGCCAGCGCCGCCCGTACGGCCACGAAGCCCCGCAGCAGGTTCGACCCGTGATCGGCGTCCCCGATGGGGGAGTCCAGCTCGGTCAGCCGGTCCGCCTCCCGCTCCACCACCGCCGTGGTGGCCTCCATCCAGCGCCGGAAGAACTCCGCGTCACGCATCCGTGTCTCTCCTCGCCTCGAGTCGACTCGACCGCCGGGTACTTCTTCGACGCCGCTCAGCGGCCCCAGCGCAGGGCGGCCGTCTGCACCGGCGCGTCCCACAGGCGCAGCAGCTCGTCGTCCACCCGGCACAAGGTCACCGAACAGCCTGCCATGTCCAGGGAAGTGACGTAGTTTCCGACGAGCGCCCGCGCCACCGTCACGCCCCGCGCGGCCAGGACCGCGGACACCTCCGCGTGGAACCCGTACAGCTCCAGCAGCGGGGTCGCGCCCATCCCGTTGACCAGCAGCAGCACCGGCCCGTCCGCCGGGCCGTTCTCCGCGAGCCCCTCCAGTACGGCGCCGACCGCCACCTCGGCGATCTCCCGCGAGGTCATCATGGCGTGCCGCTCCCGGCCGGGTTCGCCATGGATTCCCACGCCCAACTCCAGCTCGCCGTCGGGGAGTTCGAAGGTCGGGCTGCCCTTCGCGGGGGTGGTGCAGGCGCTGAGCGCCACCCCGAAGCTGCGGGAGGAGTCGTTGACCCGGCGCGCGAGGCCGCCGACCCGCTCCAGCGGCGCCCCCTCCTCGGCGGCCGCCCCGGCGATCTTCTCCACGAACAGGGTGGCCCCGGTGCCCCGCCGGCCGGCGGTGTACAGGCTGTCGGTCACGGCGACGTCGTCGTTGACGAGGACCCGCTCGACCCGCATGCCGTCCTCCTCGGCCAGCTCGGCGGCCATCTGGAAGTTCAGCACGTCCCCGGTGTAGTTCTTGACGACGAACAGCACCCCCTGGCCGGCCTCCACGGCGCTCGCCGCGTGCAGCATCTGGTCGGGCACCGGTGAGGTGAACACCTCCCCGGGGCAGGCCGCCGAGAGCATCCCGTACCCCACGAAGCCGGCGTGCAGCGGCTCGTGCCCCGACCCGCCCCCGGACACCAGCCCGACCCGCCCGCCGGCCCGCGCGTCGCGCCGTACGACGACCCGGCGCGCCACGTCCACGTCGAGGTCGGGGTGCGCGGCCGCCATGCCGCGCAGGGCGTCGGCGACCACGGTGTCAGCGGTGTTGATGAGCATCTTCACGGAAATCTCCCGGTGCGGTGGAGTCCTGCCCTGTGACCTGCTGCCGACGGTAGGGCAGACGGACGCGCCCCGGGGGCGGAACGCGGGCGCACCGGCCGCCGTCAGGCGCCCTGTTCGCGCAGCCGGCGGCTGACCTCTCCCAGGCCGTCGGCGAGCGCGTCCAGCTGCTCGGGCGTGAGCACGTCGACGAGGACCTCCCGGACGGTTGTCACATGGCCGGGGGCGGCCTCCTCCAGCCGGGCGTGGCCGGCGTCGGTGAGGACGGCGAAGATCCCGCGCACGTCGGAGGGGCAGCTGCGGCGGCGGACCAGGCCGGCCTTCTCCATCTGGGTGATCTGGTAGGTCAGGCCGCTCTTGGAGTTGATCAGCCCGTTGGCGAGTTCCGTCATGCGCAGCTCCCGGCCGGGCGCCGCGGCGAGCCGTACGAGGATCTCGTATTGCGGGTGGGAGAGTCCGGAATCATCCTTGAGCTGCTGGTCGAGACGCCGGTTCACCAGTGCGGAGGCGGCCAGGAAGCCCCTCCAGGCCCGCATCTCGCGCTCGTCGAGCCATCTCGTCCCGTCCATGACGTCAGAGTACACAAGTTGTTCGAATTTGAATCAGTAGCTAGGCTCGAAGTCGCCGGTTCGAATTTGAACTACTCCCCTCGGGCCGTCAGACCGGAAGGAATCCCCATGACCCGCGCCTCCGCCACCACGACGAAGGCCCCGGCCACCGCCCCGGCCGCCTCCGCCACCACCCCGGCCGACACCGCCGCCTACGACGCAGGCCTGCTCCTGCTGCGCGTCGTCCTCGGCCTCACCGTGGCCGCCCACGGAACCCAGAAGCTCTTCGGCTGGTTCGGCGGCGGTGGGATCAGCGGCACCGGCCGGTTCTTCACCGCCACCGGCTACCCGGCGGGCGACACCATGGCCGCCGTCGCCGGCCTCACCGAGACCCTCGGCGGCCTCGGTCTCGCCCTCGGCCTGCTCACCCCGCTCGCCGGGGCGGCCGTCGCCGGCACGATGATCAACGCCATGGCCGTCCACGGCGCCGGGGCCTTCTTCGCCCCCAAGGGCATGGAGTACGAACTCCTGCTCGCCACGGCCGCCGCCGCCCTCACCCTCACCGGCCCCGGCCGCCACGCCGTCGACCGCCTCCTGCCCGTCCCCGCCCTGCGCACGCACCGCCTGGCCATCGGCGCCCCGGCCCTCGCCCTCGGCGTGGCCCTCGCCGCCGTCACCCTCCTCGTCCGCGACTAGCGCGTCCCTCCGTCCGCTCTCGAGCCCGACGGGCTCGCACGCGCCGCCGCGAGGTAGCGTCGTGATCATGAACCCGTCGACCGACAGCACCACCGACCAGGCGCCCGCCGATCCGGCCGTCACCGACGACCTGCTGGCCACCCAGCCCATCGGCTACTGGAGCGGCCTGGCCCAGGAGGCCGTCGCCCGGCACCTGCGCGACGCCATGGCCCGGATCGACGTCACGCAGCCGCAGTACTGGGTGCTCAACCGGGTGAACGGCAGGCCGGGCGCTCCGGGCCGCGAGGAAGTGGTCACCCAGCTGACCCCCCTCGCGGACGGGCCGCACGAGATCGCCCGGGTCGTCGACCAGCTGCTCCACCGCGGCTGGCTCCGGACCGACGACCAGCGGCGCCTGCACCTCACCGGCGAGGGGGAGGCGGCCCGGCTCCGGCTGCGCGCGCTGGTGACCGAGCTGCGCGCCGTCGTCCACCAGGGCATCGACGACGAGGAGTACGTGGCCGCGCTCAAGGTGCTGCGCAGGATGATCGCCAATGTCGAGGGCGCCGCGGGACCTCGGGGAGGCCGTGGCGCGCAGGCGGATTGACCCCGGGCATTTGGGGGAACAGCGGATAAATGACACAAGCCATCGAAGACTACGCACTCATCGGCGACCTGATGACCAGCGCACTGGTCGGCCGCGACGGGTCCATCGACTGGCTGTGCCTGCCCCACTTCGACTCCGCCGCCTGCTTCGCCGCCCTCCTCGGGAACAAGGAGAACGGCCACTGGCGCATCGCCCCGGCCGAGGCCGGGGAGGGCCGGCGCTGCACGCGCCGGGCCTACGCCGACGGCTCGCTGGTCCTGGAGTCCTACTGGGAGACCGACGACGGCACCGTCAAGGTCGTCGACTTCATGCCGCAGCGCGACAGCGCGCCCGACCTGATGCGGATCGTCGAAGGGGTCTCCGGCCGGGTCACCGTCCGCAGCACCCTGCGGCTGCGCTTCGACTACGGCCACGTCGTCCCCTGGGTCCGGCGCAGCGAGGGCGACCGGGTCGCGGTCGCCGGACCCGACTCGGTGTGGTTCCGCAGCGAGCCGCCCGTGCGGACCTGGGGCGAGGACCGCAGCACCCGCTCGGAGTTCACCGTCGGCGCCGGGGAGAAGGTCGCCTTCGTGCTGACCTGGCACCCCTCGCACGAGACCCGCCCCGAGCGCGCCGACCCGTACGAGGCGCTGGAGCAGAGCCTCGCCGACTGGCGGGAGTGGAGCGCCCAATGCCGTTACGAGGGCCCGTACCGGGAGGCCGTGACCCGCTCCCTGATCACCCTCAAGGCCCTCACCTTCGCCCCGACCGGCGGGATCGTCGCCGCCGCCACCACCTCCCTGCCCGAGGAGCTCGGCGGCGTCCGCAACTGGGACTACCGCTACTGCTGGCTGCGCGACTCCACCCTGACCCTGGGCGCGCTCGTGTCCACCGGCTTCCTCGACGAGGCCCGCGCCTGGCGGGCCTGGCTGCTGCGCGCGGTCGCGGGCGACCCGGCGGACCTCCAGATCATGTACGGGATCGCCGGCGAACGCCGCATCCCCGAGACCGAACTGCCCTGGCTGCGCGGCTACGCCTCCTCCGCGCCGGTCCGTACCGGGAACGCCGCCGTGGACCAGCTCCAGCTGGACGTGTACGGAGAGGTCCTCGACTCCCTCCACCTGGCGCGGGCCTGCGGTCTGGCCTCGGAGCGGCACGCCTGGAAGATCCAGCTCGCCCTCCTCGACTTCCTGGAGCGCAACTGGCACCGCCCCGACGAGGGCCTGTGGGAGGTGCGCGGCCCGCGGCGCCACTTCACGCACTCCAAGGTGATGGCCTGGGTCGCCGCCGACCGGGCCGTGCGGACCCTGGAGGGCGCCCCCCACCTGCCGGGCGACGTGCAGCGCTGGCGGGCCATGCGGGACGAGGTGCACCGCGACGTCTGCGACAAGGGCTACGACCCCGAGCGGGGCACCTTCACCCAGTACTACGGCTCGCGCGAGCTCGACGCGGCGACCCTGCTGATCCCCCGGGTCGGCTTCCTGCCGCCCGACGACCCCCGCGTCATCGGCACCGTCGACGCCGTACGGGCGGAACTGGGCAGCAGCGGCCTGGTCCGCCGCTACAGCACCGAAGGCCCCTCCGTCGACGGGCTGCCCGGCGACGAAGGGGCCTTCCTGGCCTGCTCGTTCTGGCTGGCGGACGCCCTGCACATGACGGGCCGCGGCAAGGAGGCCCGGGAACTCTTCGAGCGGCTGCTGGCCGTACGCAACGACGTCGGCCTGCTGGCCGAGGAGTACGACCCCCGCACCGGACGCCAGCTCGGCAACTTCCCGCAGGCGTTCAGCCACGTCGGCCTGGTGAACACCGCGATCGCCCTGTCCGCTCCGGACCCCGCGCACTGACCCCGCGCACTGACCCCGGCCACGGCAGCGGGGCCGCCGCGATACGCGACGGCCCCGCGGTGCGCGGCGGCTACGCCGCCTGCGCTTCCTCCGTGTCCGGGATGGTGACCAGCCAGCGCGAGTCCTTGTGCGGCCGCAGGTACAGCGCCCAGTACAGGGTGGCCACGGCGGTGATGCCACCGGTCCACAGCAGGTACTGGGTCTCCTGCTGGGTCAGGATGTACGCGAACACCAGGATCAGTGCGATCGGCACGGCCGGCCACAGCGGCATCCGCCAGGCGGCGCTGTCGCGGTGCGCCCCGCGCCGGCTGAACAGCGCGGCCACCGCCACCAGCAGGTACATGCCGGTCACCGACACGCCGGTCACCCCGTACAGGGTGTCGAGGTTGACGAAGCACATCGCCGCGCCCGGGAGGCCGACCAGAAGGGTGGCCACCCACGGGGAGCCGAAGCGGCCCAGCCGCGACAGAGCGCGGTTGACGGGCTCGGGCCAGGCCTTGTCGCGGGCGGAGGCGAACAGCACCCGGGAGTTCTGGATGACCATCACGATGCCGGCGTTGACGATGGCCAGGGCCACGCAGAGGCTGACGAAGGTGCCGACGGCCGAGTTCGACCAGGCCGTCACCATCGCGCCGAGGTCTCCGGAGGCCAGTGCCTCCAGGTCCGGGGCGCCCATGGTGATCGCGATGACCGGGACCAGGATGACGGCGGCGGAGATGGCGAGGGTCGCGAGCACGGTCCGCGGGACGTTGCGGCGCGGCTGCTCCAGCTCCTCGGAGAGGTAGACGGCGGTCGAGAAGCCCTGGGTGACGAAGAGTGCGATCGCCAGCCCGGAGACCACCATCATGGCGGTCACCGTGGAGACGCCGCCGCCCTCGGCGGCCACCGAACCGTGCACCAGGGCGTCGGCGCCCCGCTCGCTGTGCGCGAAGCCGAGCACGGCGACCAGCGCGGCGGCGACCACCTCGAGGACGAGGAAGACGCCCGTGATCCACGCGTTGGCCCGCAGGTCCAGCAGACCGGCGAGGGTGGCGAGCAGCATCACGCCGCCGCCGGCCACCGGGGCCGGTATGTCGATCACCGGGGCGAGGTAGTCGGCCGTACCCATCGCGATCACCGGCGGCACGATCATCACCACCAGCAGGGACAGTACGAAGACCAGCCAGCCGGCGAGCCGGCCCGCGAGGGTGGAGACCATGGCGTACTCGCCGCCCGCGCTGGGGATGAGCGTGCCCAGCTCCGAGTAGCAGAACGCCACGCCGATGCACAGCAGCGAACCGATGGCGATGGTGAGCGCGGTCCAGGTACCGAGGCCCGCGAAGAGGTCGGGCACGACGACGAAGAGGGTCGAGGCGGGCGTCACGCACGACAGCGTGAGCAGGGTGCCGCCCACGACGCCGATGGAGCGCTTGAGCTTCTGCGGGGTGGGCCCGGTGGCGGGGGCGAGGGCCTGTGGTGCGCTGATCGTGTCAGTCATCGGTGCGGTGTTTCCGATCGGCAGATGCGGTGAAGGAGTGCGGGAGCGGTATCGCCTCCGGGGCGGTGGTGGGCACTTCGTTCGCTGGCTCCCGGGCCGCTATGCAAGCTCCACGAGATCCGCAGGTCAATAGCTGTTCACCTGCGGAATCCATCGTGGATCACCCCTCTGATCGACTGATCCGGGTGTTAAGGCCGCGTAAATATTGACCGGTCGGGGGGTGCGGGAACCGCAGCGAGATCCAATGAATTTCCCTCCGCTTTGCCCGGGCGCAGGAGATTTCCCGAGACGGCCGGGTGGGAGTTGTGGAGGGGCCTGGGGGCCTATGCCGCATGAGCCGGGATCGTCCCCTGGGCCGATGGGCACGGGGCGGCGGGCCGCGAGAATTCCTGGCACAAGATCGCTTGGCGGCCCCTGACCGGCCGCCGCACGGACTCGGGGAGATCCACGTGGCACGCGTACAGCAGCACGGGCGGGGCCGTTTACGGAGCGCGGCGGCCGTCGCCGTCGGCCTGGCCATCCTGGCCGGAACGGCCCCGGCGCAGGCCGCGGCGGACCCGCAGGCCGGCGGCGGCATCGACGGCAGGGCCCTCGCCCAGCGGCTCGACGCCGTGCGCGCGGCCGGCATGTACGGGGCGTACGGCTCGGTCCGCGACGGCCACGCCCGGTGGAACGGGGCCACCGGCCTCGCCGACACCGCCACCGGCCGGCCCACCACCCCCGGCATGCGGCACCGGGTCGGCAGCGTCACCAAGACCTTCACCGCCGTCGCCGTGCTCCGGCAGAACGCCGAGGGGCGCATCGGACTCGACCGGCCCGTCGCCGACTACGTACCCGAGCTCGTCCCGGGGGAGCGCGGCACGAAGGTCACCGTACGGATGCTGCTCAACCACACCAGCGGCATCGCGGACTACATAGCCGAGGCCTTCCCCTCCCTGAAGGCGGGCTCCACGCGGAGCCTGGACGACTTCCGCCACCGCACCGTCGCCCCGCGGCAGCTCATCGGGCTCGGCACGGCCGAGCCCCAGCTGTTCGAACCGGGCGGCGGCTGGTCGTACTCGAACACCAACTACCTGCTGCTGGGCGAGGTGCTGCGCAAGGTCACCGGACGGGATCCGGAGGAGGTCATCACCCGGGACGTGATCCGCAGGGCCGGGCTGCGCGACACCTACTTCCCCGGCACCGACCCGCGGATCAAGGGCCCGCACGCCCGGATGTACGAGTCCTTCTTCGGGCTGATCGACCCGCCGCGCGACTACAGCGACTACGACATGACCTTCGCCGGCACGGCCGGGGCGCTGGTCTCCACCACCGCCGACCTCACCACCTTCTTCCGCGCCCTGTTCCAAGGCGGGCTGCTGCCGGCCGAGCAGCTGCGCCAGATGCGCACGACGGTCCCGGCCGAGGACGACGGCACCGGCCACCCCACCCGCTGGGGCCTGGGGCTCCTCGTCACGGACACCCCCTGCGGGCCGGTCTGGGGCCACGGCGGGACCGTCTTCGGCGCGGGCACGATGGCGCTGACCAGCGACGACGGCCAAAGGCAGTACGCGGTGGGCTTCAACCTCCAGAAGTACCAGCGCATGGACGCCGACGGCCGGCCCCTCCCGCACCCCGTCGACACGGCCCTCGGCGAACTCCAGGCCCAGGCCCTGTGCCCGACCGCCGGTGGGGCCCGTATCACCGCTCCCGTGCCGGTAGCGGAACCGCAGGAAGCCCTCCTCCTCAAGGAGGTCCGGCGGGCGGCATCGGCCCAGCGGCCGGACTAGTCTCGCGGGCCTCGCGGGACGCCAGCAGCAGGGCGATGTCGTCCGGCCGGTCGGCGGTGCGGCCCGCCTCGGCGATCAGGCGGTCGGCCGTCTCCGTCAGCGGGGACGGCCCGGCCGCGGCCAGCGCCGCGCGCAGCCGCTCCACGCCCTCGTCGATGTCCGTGCCCGGCGTCTCCACCAGCCCGTCGGTGTACAGGGCGAGCACCGCGCCGGGCGCCAGCAGCAGCTCCGTCACCGGGTACTGGGCCCCGGGGTCGATGCCCAGCACCACCCCGCCGGCCAGGTCGAGCACCTCGGTCCGCCCGTCGGCGTGCCGCAGCAGCGGCTGCGGATGCCCCGCGCGGGCGGCCAGGGCCCGGCCCGTCCCCGGGTCCAGCAGGACGTAGCAGCAGCTGGCGAACTGGCCCGGGTCCAGGTCGATCAGCAGCTGGTTCGTCCCCCGCACCACCTGGTCCGGGGCGTTGCCGCTGAGCGCGAAGGCCCGTACCGCGCTGCGCAGTTGGCCCATGGTCGCGGCGGCCGCCACCCCGTGGCCCTGGACGTCCCCGATGACCAGCGCCAGCGGGCCCGCGCCCGTCTCGATGACGTCGTACCAGTCGCCGCCGACGTCCATCCCGACCGTCCCGGGCAGGTACCGGCCCACGGTGGCCACCTGCTCCAGCACCGGCAGCCGGTGCGGCAGCAGCGCCGCCTGGAGCCCCCGGGCCAGCGCCGCCTCGCTGTCGTAGCGCCGCGCCCGCTCCAGGGCCTGCGCGATCAGGCCGGCCAGCGCCGTGAGGACCGTACGCTCCTCCGGGCTGAAGCCGCGCGGCCGGTCGAAGCCGAGGATGCAGGAGCCCACCGGGCGGCCGGAGGCGATCAGCGGCAGGAAGGCGCGGGCCCCGACGTCGGCGTCCAGCGGGATCCCCGGATAGGCCGCCGCCAGGTGCTGCATCGACTCGAAGAACATCGGCCGGCCCGAGGTCAGGGTCTCCACGCCCGGCAACCGCACGTCCAGCGAGACCCCGTCGAAGCGGTCCAGGAACCCCCGGGGGAAACCGGTCTCCCAGGCGAGGTACAGATGCCGCTCGTCGAGCAGGTAGATGGCCAGCTGGCGGCCGCCGAACGCGGGCAGCAGCTCCTCGGTGACCACGACCGACACCTGGCGCGCGGTGACCGCCTCGGTCAGCGCGATGGCCAGGGCCACCGGCCGGTACAGGGCGGCGGCCCGGTCCGCCGGCGAACCGAGGCCGGCGCCCGGCCGGGCCACCGACCCGGGCGCGTAGAGGGGCGTCTCGACGGCCTCGAGGGTCACCGTCACCCCCGAGCGCCCCGGATACAGCCCCACCGCCAGCCACTGCGGGTCTGGACGCGCGTCCCGCAGGGCCTTGAAGTGCACGGGCTCGGCGGACAGGAACACGCCCCGGAAGTGGTCCTCGTAGGCGGGGCCGCCGAGCCAGGGCAGCGCCTCCCAGAGCACGCTCCCGTACAACCGGGACGCGGTGAGCCCGAGCAGCTTCTCGGCGGCGGTGTTGACGAAGCCGATCCCGCCCTGCCGGTCCAGGGACAGCACCGCCTGCCCGAGCCGGTCCACGGCCTCCCGGGCCTCCCGGGCCTCGCCGGCCTCCCGGGCCTCCCCGGCCTTCCCGGCCTTCCCGGCGGCGGGGGAGGGCGCGGGTACGCACAGCGGGTCCGCGTCCCAGAGCACCGGGTCCCCGGCGGCGCTCAGCGCGGCCAGCTCCCGCGCCAGCCCGGCCGCCGCCTCCCGCAGCCGCTCCCGGTCGCCGGCCCCGATCGTGTCCCCGGCCTCCGCCGGGCGCAGCACCATGAGCACCCCGAACCGCTCGCCCCCGGCGACGACCGGCTCGTAGAAGGAACCGAACGGGAACGGCAGCCCGGCCATGATCTGCGGGAAGCGCCGCATCGCGGCCTCCCCGTCCGGCAGGTGCACGGACTGCCCGGTGCGGTACGCCTCGGCGACCGGGTACGGCCGGTTCACCTGCACCCGCCACCAGGGCCGGAACAGCGGCCCCGGCAGGCCCGTGACCACGGCCATCCGGAGCAGCCCCTGGGTGCCCGAGCGCAGGTAGACCCCGCCCGCGTGCCCGCCGACGGCCGCCACGGCACTCACCGCCGCCCGCGCGAGCGCCTGGCCCGTGGCGACGGGGGCTGGGCCGCCGCCGCTGTCCGGTCTCGCCGTCACACAGTCAGCATGCGCCCTCGCCCCCGGCGGCTGCACTCCGGCGCCCCGCACGCTTCCCGGTCGTGCCCCGGTACCCCCGGACCACCACCGCCGAGGCGACGAGCAGTACGGCCGCCACCGAGCGCAGCGCCACCCCCATGGCGTCGGTGAAGGCACCCGCCTGCGCGGGATCCGCCGGGTTTCCGTGGAAGCGGGAGGCCAGCACGGTGCCGACCACCGCCACCCCCAGGGCCGCGCCGATCTCCCGGGCGGCGGTGTTCAGCCCGGAACCCAGCCCCGCCTGGTGCGGCGGCAGCTCCGAGACCACCGTCAGGGTCAGCGAGGGCGCGCACAGCCCGGTCCCCGCGGACAGCACCAGCAGGTACACCGCGTACAGGGCGTAGGGGGTGCCCGCGTCGACGGTGGACACCAGCAGCAGACCGGCCCCGATCAGGAGCAGCCCGGCCCCCACCGGCAACCGGGGCCCGGTCCGCTCCTGGAGCCGCGCGCCCAGCCTGGGCACCACCGCCATGCCGATGGTGAGCGGGACGATCGCGAGGCCGGTCAGGGCGGGGGAGAAGCCCTTGGCGTACTGGAGGTACTGGGCGTTGACGAAGAACAGGGCGAACAGCCCGAAGAAGGCGGCCCCGATGCCGAGCGCCCCCGCGCGCAGCCTGCCGGAGGCGAAGATCCGCGGGTCCAGGAGGGGGCGGGCGGTACGCAGCGCATGGCCGGCGAAGGCGGCCAGCAGCACGGCCCCGGCCCCGAAGGAGCCCAGGACGCGGGCCGAGGACCAGCCGTGCGCGGGCCCCTCGATGATCCCGTGGACCACCGCGAACAGCGCCCCCGCCAGCACCAGGGCCCCGACCGGGTCGACGGCCGCGTCCGCGCGGGAAGGCGTACGCGGCACCGTGCGGGCCACCGCGAGGGCGAGCAGCGCGCCCAGCGGGACCACCGCCCAGAACAGGGCGCGCCAGGTCAGGAACTCCCCGGCCAGGCCACCGCCCACGTTGCCCGCCAGGCCCCCGAGGCCGGCGGCCAGCGTCCAGGTGGCGAGCGCCTGGCCGCGCCGCTCGGGCGGGCTCAGGTGGACCAGCACGGACATGGTGGCGGGCATGATCAGCGCCGCCCCGGCCCCGCACAGCCCGCGTCCGGCGATCAGCGTGGCCGGGTCCCGGGCGAGCGCGCTGAGCGCCCCGCCCGCGGCGAACAGCCCGAGCCCGGCCAGTAGGGCCCCCTTGCGGCCGTACCGGTCGCCGAGGGCTCCGGCGGGGATCAGCAGCGCGGCGAAGACGATCACGTACGCGTCGACCGCCCACAGCAGCTGCCCCGGGCTCGGGCGCAGGGTGGAGGCGGCGAGCTGCGGGATCAGCAGGTTGACGGCGGCGACCATCCCCTGGGCGACGAGCACGCAGGCGCACAGGACGAGCAGGGCGGGGCGGGAAAGACCGGGTGCGGGTGCGGGGGCGTCGTCCGCTCGCGCGGCGGCCGGTGTGCGGGCATGGCGGAGCACGGCTCCTCCTGGGAGTCGGTGGGCGGTGGAGGGGGTGCGGAAGGCCGGTCGGGCTCAATCACCCCGCAATCACCGTAGAGTTGGCGTGACCTGCTTTCCAGTGCAAGTTCTGCAAGGGATGAATGCGTGTGACGCAATCCGGATCCGGGCTGGACCTGAACCTGCTCGTCGCCCTCGACGTCCTCCTGGAGGAGTCGAGCGTGTCCGGGGCCGCCGCCCGCCTGCACCTCTCCGAGCCCGCCATGAGCCGCACCCTGGGCCGGATCCGCAAGGCCCTCGGCGACCCCGTGCTGGTCCGGGCCGGGCGGACGATGGTCCCCACCCCGCACGCGCTGTCCGTCCAGGGCGAGGTCCGGGCCGTGGTGGAACGGGCCCGCGCCCTGTTCCTCACCGGCGGCCAGGTCGACCTGGAGACCCTGACCCGCACCTTCACCGTCCTGGCCCACGACTCCTTCGCCGCCACCTTCGGGGCCGCCCTCTTCCGCCGGATGGCCCGCGAGGCTCCCGGGGTGCGGCTGCGGTTCCTGTCCGAGAGCCACGTCGACGTGCCGGCGCTGCGCGAAGGGGTCGCGGATCTGGAACTCGGCGTCATCGACAGCCGTTCACCCGAGGTACGGACCGAGCACCTCTTCGACGACCGGATGCTGGGCGTCGTACGGTCCGGGCATCCGCTGCTCCGCGGCCGGATCACCGCCCGCCGGTTCGCCGCCGGGGAGCACCTGACCGTCTCCCGGCGCGGCCGGCTGGAGGGGCCGGTCGACGCCGCCCTCGCGGAACGGGGCCTGTCCCGGCGCGTGGTGGGCAGCACCGGCTCTTCCCCCGCCTCCCTGTTCGTGCTGCGCGAGACCGACCTGATCGGCCTGATCGCCTCCCGGACCGTCGCCCAGGCCGACGCCCTGGGCCTGGTCACCTTCGAAGTCCCCCTCGAGCTGCCACCGCTGCCCATTGGGATCGCCTGGCACCCCCGCCACGACGCCGACCCGGCGCACCTCTGGCTGCGCGCCTGCTCCCGCGAGCTGCTGCCCGCCTGACGCGCGGTCCGGGGCGCGATGCGCCGAACGCCTCCCCCGAAGGGGGGACACGGCGGCGCGCACGCCGTCACCCGCGCCTCCGCCGGGGAAGCATCCGGCATGCAACAGCTGTACGACACGCACCCGGCTCCCCGCGCGGCCTTCACGGCGGCCGACGCCTTCACGCTCCGCACCGCGCTCGACGCCCTCGGCGGGGTCCGCGACCTCGACACCCTCGACGTGGCCTGCGGACACGGCGGCACCGCCGCACTGCTGGCGAGCGGCGGGGCACGGCGGACCGTCGGCGTCGACAGCTGCCCGGACCGGGTCCGCCGGGCCCGCGCGTCCGCGCCGGCCTCAGCCCCCGTCGAGTACGTGCTCGCGGACGCCGCCGACATGCCGCAGCTCGGCCCCTTCGACCTGGCCACCGCCGTCTACCTGTTCAGCCACGCCCCCGACCGCGCCGCCCTGCACGCCATGTTCCGCGGCATCCGCGCCAACCTGCGCCCCGGCGGGCGGCTGCTGTCGCTCGTACGCAACCCCGGCGGCTACCCGCGCGTGGACTGGTCCCCGTACGGGATGCGCATCCTCGACCGGCTGCCGGACGGAGACGCGCCGCTGCTGAAGGCCCAGTTCCTCACCGAACCCCCGCTGCACTTCGAGTACCGCGAATGGGCGCACGCCGACTTCGCCGAAGCCGCCGTCGACGCGGGCTTCAGCACCGTCGGCTGGCAGCCCGCCCGCACCCCGCCCGCCGACGCCTCGCGCGACGAGGCGTACTGGACGGCGTACCGCGCCTGGCCGGTCAGCTCGCTCATGACGTGCACCGCCTAAGAACGGTCGGCGGTCTCACCGATCAGCTCGACGATCCGGTCCCGGGCCGCCCGCCCCTCCGGGACCGGCAGCAGCGGGTACGCGTGCGGCAGGCCCACCTCCTCGTGCCACTCCACCTCCGTCCCGGCGGCGCCGGCCAGGCGCAGCAGCTCCCGGCTGTCGGTGCTCAGCACGTCCCGGGTACCGGTGAACACCGTCAGCGGCGCCAGCCCCTCGAAGGACCCGTGCAGCGGGCTCACCCGGGGATCGTCCGCCGCGAGGGTCCCCGCGTACAGCCGGCCCGCCTCGGCCAGCCCCGGCCGGGCCAGCACCGGGTCGGCCGGCTCGATCGCCGCCTGGCCCGGGTGGCTCATGCTCAGGTCGAGCCAGGGCGAGATCAGGATTATCCGGGACGGCTGCGCGCCGGTGCGCTCCCGCAGCCGCTGCGCGGCGGCCAGCGCCAGCCCGGCTCCCGCGGAGTCGCCGATCAGTACCGTCCCGCCCGCGCCGCCGCTCTCGATCAGGCCGCTGAGCAGGTCGGTCGCCACGGGGACGGTCCGGTCGGCCGTCCCGCGCGGGGCGAGCACGTACGCCGGGACGACGACCCGGGCCCGCGCCCGGGTGACCAGCGTCCGGATCAGCGACCAGTGCGGCCGGACCAGCTCGTTGATGTACGCGCCACCGTGTACGTACAGCACCCGTGCCACGGGCTCCTGCCCGCGCGGCGAGGCGTCGTACACCGGCCAGGCGCCGACGAAGGTCCGCGACAGTTCGGCGACCCGCCCCAGCGAGCGCGGCGGCAGGTGCGATGCGGGCCTGCGGGCCGACTCCGCCACCCGGGCCCGTACCGCCTCGGCGGTCGCGAACCGTCTTCGCCGCCCGGTCGCGACCAGTGCGGCCGAAAGCGCCCTGCTGCGCAGACTCGGCACGCCCCTCACCTCCCCTTTTCCCCGGTGCGGGATCGTACCTGCGGATCCTGCTCCCGGCCCCTTCCCCGTCAAGGGAGGAGCATAGGCGTGAAGCTGCGCTGTCGACCCGCTTAAGAAAGTCTCGATGGACTGATCACCACGCCGATCGGCAGATTGGTGCACGTCACCCACGCCACCCGTACACCAGCGGGCTCGGCGACCCCTTTCGTATGCCTGGAGCCACCCCCATGAAGGCACTCGTCAAGCACAAGGCCGAGCCCGGGCTGTGGCTCATGGACGTCCCCGAGCCCGAGTACGGCCCCGGCGACGTGCTGATCAAGGTGCTGCGCACCGGCATCTGCGGCACGGACCTGCACATCCGCGCCTGGGACGGCTGGGCGCAGGGCGCGGTCAAGACCCCGCTCGTCCTGGGCCACGAGTTCGTCGGCGAGGTCGCGGCGGTCGGCGCGGACGTCCAGGACATCGAGACCGGCGCCCTGGTCAGCGGCGAGGGTCACCTGGTGTGCGGCAAGTGCCGCAACTGCCTGGCCGGCCGCCGCCACCTGTGCCGCTCGACGATCGGGCTGGGCGTCGGACGCGACGGGGCCTTCGCCGAGTACGTGGTGCTGCCCGCGCAGAACGTGTGGGTGCACCGCACCGCCGTGGACCTGGACGTGGCGGCCATCTTCGACCCCTTCGGCAACGCCGTGCACACCGCGCTGTCCTTCCCGCTGGTCGGCGAGGACGTGCTGATCACCGGCGCGGGCCCGATCGGCATCATGGCGGCGGCCGTGGCCAAGCACGCCGGCGCGCGCAACGTGGTCATCACCGACGTCAGCCCCGAGCGCCTGGAGATCGCCCGCAAGGCGGGCGCCACGCTCGCGGTGAACGTCGCCGAGTCCTCCATCGCCGAGGCGCAGACGCGGCTGGGGCTGCGCGAGGGCTTTGACATCGGCCTGGAGATGTCCGGCCGCGGCGAGGCGATGCGCGACATGATCGACAACATGACGCACGGCGGCCGCATCGCGATGCTCGGCCTGCCGGCCCAGGAGTTCCCCGTGGACTGGGCGAAGGTCGTCACCTCGATGATCACCATCAAGGGGATCTACGGCCGCGAGATGTTTGAGACCTGGTACGCGATGACCGTGCTGCTGGAGGGCGGGCTCGACCTGTCCCCGGTCATCACCGGCCGCTACTCGCACCGCGACTTCCAGGCCGCCTTCGACGAGGCCGCCACCGCCCGCAGCGGCAAGATCATCCTGGACTGGACGGCCTAGGCCTCCGGCGGCCGCGCCGGGTTAGGCCTCCGGCGGTCGCGCCGGGCAAGGGCTCCCGGGCCGGGGCGGCCCGCCCGGCGGGGGCACCGGCCGGGCGTACGCCACCACAAGACCATCTCCCTCGGGCCGGGCCCCGCACACCCTCCCCCTCCGCGGGGCCCGGTCCCACCCTCCCCGTCCGCCGGAGGCACCCGCCGGACGGCACACCGCACAAGGAGAATCCGAAGCCCATGTTCGAGTCCGTACGCGAAGACCTCCGCACCACCCTCGACGAGATCCGCGCAGCGGGCCTGCACAAGCCCGAGCGCGTCATCGGCACCCCGCAGAACGCCGCCGTCGCCGTCACCGCGGGCGGCGCCCCCGGCGAGGTGCTGAACTTCTGCGCGAACAACTACCTCGGACTGGCCGACCACCCCGAGGTGGTCGCCGCCGCGAAGGACGCGCTGGACCGCTGGGGCTACGGCATGGCCTCGGTCCGCTTCATCTGCGGCACCCAGGAGGTGCACAAGGAGCTGGAGGCCCGGCTGTCGGCCTTCCTCGGCCAGGAGGACACGATCCTCTACTCCTCCTGCTTCGACGCCAACGGCGGCGTCTTCGAGACCCTCCTCGGCGCCGAGGACGCGGTGATCTCCGACGCCCTCAACCACGCCTCGATCATCGACGGCATCCGCCTGTCCAAGGCCCGCCGCTTCCGCTACGCCAACCGCGACATGGCCGAGCTGGAGACCCGGCTCAAGGAGGCCACCGAGGGCGGCGCCCGCCGCAAGCTCATCGTCACCGACGGCGTCTTCTCCATGGACGGCTACGTCGCCCCGCTCGCCGAGATCTGCGACCTGGCCGACCGCTACGACGCCATGGTCATGGTCGACGACTCGCACGCCGTCGGCTTCGTCGGCCCCGGCGGCCGCGGCACCCCCGAACTGCACGGGGTCATGGACCGCGTCGACATCATCACCGGCACCCTCGGCAAGGCCCTCGGCGGCGCCTCCGGCGGCTACGTCGCCGCCCGCGCCGAGATCGTCGAGCTGCTGCGCCAGCGCTCGCGCCCGTACCTCTTCTCCAACTCCCTCGCCCCGGTCATCGCCGCCGCCTCCCTGAAGGTCCTCGACCTGCTGGAGTCCGCCGGCGACCTGCGCGAGCGGCTCGCGGCCAACACGGCCCTCTTCCGCTCGAAGATGACCGAGGCCGGCTTCGAGATCCTGCCCGGCGACCACGCCATCGCCCCCGTCATGATCGGCGACGCCGCCGAGGCGGGCCGGATGGCGGAGCTGCTCCTGGAGCGCGGGGTGTACGTGATCGGCTTCTCGTACCCGGTCGTTCCGCTGGGCGCCGCCCGTATCCGCGTCCAGCTCTCGGCGGCCCACTCGACGGCCGACGTGGAGCGCGCGGTGGCCGCCTTCGTGGACGCCCGCGCGGCTTTCGCCGCAGCTCAGGGCTGACATCATGGAGGGGTGATCGACCCCCGCCGGCTGCGCATCCTGCGGGCCGTGGCGGACCACCGTACGGTGACCGCCGCGGCCGCAGCCCTGTACCTCACCCCCTCCGCCGTCTCCCAGCAGCTCGCCGCGCTGGAACAGGAGACCGGCCACGCGCTGCTGACCCGCAGCGGCCGGGGCGTACGGCTCACCGCGGCCGGGGAGATCCTGCTGGGCCACGCCCACGAGGTACTGGCCCAGCTGGAGCGCGCCGAGGCGGAACTCGCCGCCTACGCGGGCGGCTCCGCGGGCGAGGTCACGGTGGCCGCCTTCGCGACCGGTATCGCCGAGGTGCTGGCCCCCGCCATCGCCCGCCTCGCGCTGGAGCACCCGGGCATCAGGCTCCGCGTCCGGGACGCGGAGGGCGACCAGAGCCTGCCGCTGCTGCTCGACGGGGAGGCGGACCTGGCCCTGGCGGTGGAGTACCGGGGCGCGCCGGGCGCCGACGACGGCCGCCTGTCGGTCCTCCCGCTGTACGCGGAACCCTTCGACGCGGTGCTGCCCTCGGGGCACCCGCTCGCCGGTCTGCCCGCCGTGGCGCTGGCGGACCTCTCCGACGCGGACTGGGTCGGCCAGTACCCGGGCAACCCGTGCTACGACGTGACCCTGCTGGCGTGCGAACTGGCGGGCTTCCAGCCGCGCTTCGTGCACTCCTCCGACGACTTCCGGGCGGTGACGGCCCTGGTCGGCGCGGGCGCGGGGGTGGCGCTGGTGCCGCGTTCGGCGCTGCGCGGCATGGACCTCAAGGAGGTCCGGGTGCGCCCGGTCGCCGGCCCGGCCGCCACCCGCCGCGTCTTCGCCGCCACCCGCCGCGGCGCCGAGACCCACCCGCTGATCGCCCCGGTGCTGGCGGCCCTGTCCCGCGAGGCCCGGCGGGTCCCGACGCACTGATCCCGATCCGTGGCCGGCGTTCGGATGTGACTCCTTTCGTCTGGTGCGGTGACCGGCTCGATCTCCGTCACAGGTGTGTCAGGAGGCCGGGACGCTCAACCCCCGTGCGGCGGATCATGGTTCAATGCCGAGCGTGACAGAGTTCATAGGCCCTGGCGGAACCCGGAGTTCCACAGTCGAGCCGCTGCGCCCTGGTGATCCGAGGACCGTCGGTCCCTACCGCCTTGAGGGACGGCTGGGCGCGGGCGGCATGGGGCAGGTCTTCCTCGGTACGTCCGCGAGCGGTCGCCGGGTCGCGGTGAAGCTGATCCGGCCGGAGCTGGCCGGCACCGCGCGGTTCCGGGAGCGGTTCGCGCGGGAGGCCGCCGCCGCGCGGCAGGTCGGCGGGTTCCACACGGCGCAGGTCGTGGAGGCCGATCCGGCGGCGGAACCGCCGTGGCTGGCCACCGCGTTCGTACCGGGTCCGACGCTGCAACAGCTGGTCGACGCCGGCGGGCCCCGCGACCCGGCGGCCGTGCTGCGGCTCGGCGCCGGGATCGCCGAAGGGCTGGCCGCGATCCACCGGTGCGGGCTCGTGCACCGGGATCTCAAGCCCGGCAACGTGATCGTGGCCGAGGACGGACCGCGCATCATCGACTTCGGGATCGCGCACGAGCCGGGCGCGGACGCGATGACCCGGACCGGATCGGTCATCGGGACGTACGCCTACATGTCACCGGAGCAGGTACGGGGCGAGGCGCTCTCGCCCGCCGGCGACGTGTTCGCCTTCGGCTCGGTGCTCGTGTTCGCGGCGACCGGCCGCAGCCCGTTCGACGCGACGACCGTGCCGGCCATCGTGCACCGGGTCGTCAGCGAGCCGCCCCGACTCGACGGACTGGCCGCCCCCCTGCGCGAGCTGGTCGGGGCGTGCCTCGCCAAGGATCCCGCCCAGCGCCCCGGCATGGACGAGGTGCTGGCCCGGCTCTCGGTCACCGGGCCGGGCGCGGTGCCGCCCGCCGCGCCCGCCGCGCCCGGTGCGGCGTTCCATGCCCTGCCGACGCAACCGGCCGCGGCACCACCGGCCCCGCCCGGCCCGGCCGGTGCGCCCACCGCACCCGCGCCCGCCGGGGCCTTGTCCCGCCGTACGCTGCTCCTCGGCGGGGTGGGCGCCGCAGCGGCGGCCGCCGCCGTACCCGCCTATCTGTTCCGGGACTCCTGGCTGGGATCGGGGTCGGAGCAGGACCGGACCCGGCCCGTGGCCCGGCTCGAAGGGCACCCCCAGTCGCTGGTGGCTCTCGCCTTCAGCCCGGACGGCCGGACCCTGGCCGCCGGCGGGTCCGGCGGTGAGCTGTGGCTGTGGGACACCGTCACCCGCCGCACGATCACCAAGTTCGGGGGAGAGCCCCCGCGCGTCTTCGGCCTGGCCTTCAGCCCGGACGGCTGGACGCTGGTGGGCAGTTGCCAGGACGGAACGCTGCGGCGCTGGGACGTGCGGACCCGGACGGCGCTGCCCGCGCTCTCCGGGTTCGAGACGCTCTCGGTTCCGACCCCGTACTCCCTCGCGGTCAGTCCGGACGGCGCGGTCCTCGCCGCGGCCGGCGGAGGCACGCTCCAGCTCTTCGACCTGACGAGCGGACGCCGCCTGAAGAAGATCGAAGCGGGCGAGCCGTCCGGCGTGCTGTTCACCCCGGACGGCAAGGGGGTGGCCACCGCTTCCCGGGAGCGGGTGTTGCTCTGGGACGTCGACGGCGGGGAACAACCCAGGACGTTCACCGACGACTCCGCCGACTCCCCCTTCTACAGGGTGCTGATCAGCCCGGACGGAAAGACCATCGGCGGTGCGGGGCCCGGCGTCCATCTGTGGGACCTGGCGACCGGGCGGCCCACCGCCACCCTCACCTCGCCGCACCGGCGCCTCGAGGAGGCCGCGTACCGGCCCGGCCACCCGATGATCGCGGGCGGCGGCTTCGGGCTCGGTCCGGACGACGACGTCAAGGACGAGGCCAGAGCCGCCACGGGCGGCACGGTCAGCCTGTGGGACCTGAAGACCGGGCGGGTCGCCCGGACCCTCACGGCCGACCTCGAGGAGTCGGCCGGGGCTCCCTTGCTCTCCGCCCTGGCGTTCAGTCCGGACGGCAAGACCCTCGCGGCGGCCTTCAGTCCGTCGGACAGCACGATCCAGCTCTGGCAGCTCGCCTGACCGGCTGCCTCCCTCTTCATCTCAACGGACGGTACTCATGGACGCGTTGTTGCCCCACGATCCGCGGTGGGTCGGCCCCTACCGCCTCGAGGGACGGCTGGGCGAGGGCGGCATGGGCCAGGTCTTCCTCGGTACGTCGCCGGGCGGCCGCCCGGTCGCGGTGAAGCTGATCCGCGCGGAGCTGGCCGGCACCACGCAGTTCCGGGAGCGGTTCGCGCGGGAGGTGGAGGCCGCGCGGCAGGTCGGCGGGTTCCACACGGCGCAGGTCGTGGACGCGGACCCGGCGGCCGAATCCCCGTGGCTGGTCACCGCGTTCATCCCGGGCCCCACCCTCCACCGGGCGGTGACCGAGCACGGGCCGGTCGATCCGGCGGGGGCGCTGCGGCTCGGGGCGGGGCTCGCCGAAGGGCTCGCGGCGATCCACCGGTGCGGCCTGGTCCACCGGGATCTCAAGCCGGGCAACGTGATCCTGGCCGAGGACGGGCCGCGCGTCATCGACTTCGGCATCGCGCGGGCCGTGGACGCCAGTTCGCTGACCGCGACCGGATCGGTCATCGGGACCTACGCCTACATGTCGCCGGAGCAGATCCGCGCCGACCGGGCCGGGCCCGCCAGCGACGTGTTCGCCCTCGGCTCGGTGGTCGCCTTCGCCGCGACGGGCCGTGGCCCGTTCGACGCGCCCTCCCTGGTGGCCGTGGTCCAGCGGATCCTGGACGAACCGCCCGCCCTCGACGGGATCGACGGCGAGCTCCGGGCCATCCTCACCGACTGCCTGGCCAAGGACCCGGCCGACCGTCCCGCCGTCGAGGGCCTGCCCGCCCGGTTCGCGGCTGCCCTCGCGGGGGCGGCGCGGGTCCACCCGCCGCGCCACGAACCGACCGTGGCGGCGGCCCCGTCCGTACGGACCCCACAGACCCCGCAGCCGCCGCCCACGGAGCGGGCCCAGGCGGTGAGCCCGGGACCGGCCGTGAGCCCGGGACCGGCTGCGGGCGGTCAGGACCCGCGCGCCCTGGCCGCCGCGGCGACGCGGACCTACGCGCCGCCGGCGGGCCCCGCGGCGCCGGGCCCCGGCGCCGCCGTACCCGGCCCCGGCAGCCCGGTACCCGGGCGGCCGACCGCCCCCGTACCCGGTCCGGCCCGCCGGGGGCCCTCGCGGCGCGCGCTGCTCATCGGCGGCGCCTCGGTCGCCGCGGCCGCCGCGATCGGGGTCCCCGCCTACCTGCTGCTGCGCAAGAGCGACGCCCTCGAGGGCCCGAAGAGCGCGTACGAGCTCGCCTTCAGTCCCGACGGGAAGACGCTGGCCGCCGCCGGAGGGGGCGGGGAGATCTGGCGCTGGTCGCTGCCCGGCAAGGAGAGCAGCTCCACCCGGATCAGCATCGCCAAGTACATCCAGCCGCACGTCTTCAGCCGGGACCTCAAGACGCTCTACCGGGCGGAGGAGCACAAGATCCTGAAGTGGGACGTCGCCACGGGCCGCACGGTCGGGACGTTCACCGGAGAGACCACGGGCGAGCCCCAGAACGGGTTCGTGCACGAGCTGGGGCTCAGCCCCGACGGGAAGACGCTGGCCGCCAGCAGCGGCCGGGGCCTGTACCTGTGGGACACCGGTTCCGGATCCCGGCTCGCCCTGCGCCAGGACGTCAAGAACGGCCCGGCCGTCTACAGCGCGGACGGGGCGATGCTGGCCACCGGATCGCCGGTCCAGCTGCGGAACGGCTCGGCCGATGCCGTCCTGGCCACCCTCGACGCCACGGTCGCGACCAGCGCGGTCTTCAGCCCCGACGGCCAGCTCCTGGCCTTCGGCGACCAGGCCGAGGAGGTGCGCCTGTGGAACACCGCCACCCGGCAGGACGTCGCCGTCCTGGAGGGCCACGACTCCCCGGTCCTGGCGGTCGCCTTCCACCCGGACGGGAGCGCGCTGGCCAGTGGTGACCGGGACGGCAAGGTGGTCGTCTGGTCCACCGCCTCCGCCACCTCCACCGCGACCTACGAGCCCGGCGCCTCCGTCGAGGCGCTGGCCTTCAGCCCGGACGGGAAGTCGCTGGCCGCGGGGTGCAGCAGCGGCACGAGCGTCGGGAGCAATGACACGGTGTGGCTGTGGGAGCTCGGGTGAGGGGGATCCGGGATCTCCGCCTCGGCTCCCTGAACAGCACCACGGGGTGTCCTCAGACCCGCACGACCTCCACGCCCGCCGCGCGGAAGGGGCGGGCGGCGGAGTCCGAGAGGGCGGTGTCCGTCACCAGGACGTCGACGGCGGAGGTGGCGCAGATACGGGCGAAGGCGCGCACGCCCAGCTTCGTGGAGTCCGCCGCGATGACCAGGCGGCGGGCGCGTGCGCACAACAGGCTGTTGACGGCGGCCTCGTCCTCGTGGCGGGTGGCCGCGCCGTCGGCCGGGTCGAAGGCGTCGACCCCGACCACGGCCGTGTCCACGGTGAGCTGAGCGAGCGTCTGCTGGGCCAAGGGGCCGGTCAGTTCGTACGACTGCGGGCGGGCGACCCCGCCCGTGAGGACGATCTTGAACTGGGGCCGGATCACCAGTTCGCCCGCGATGTTCAGGGCGTTGGTGACCACGGTGAGCGCGGGGGAGCCGGCGGTGGGCGCGGCGAGGTCCGCGCGGGCCGCCAGGGCCCGGGCCACCTCCGTCGTCGTGGTGCCGCCCGTCAGCCCGACGACCTCGCCCGGGGCGATCAGGGCGGCCACGGCCTCGCTGATCCGGCGCTTCTCGTCGGCCCGGCGGGAGGTGCGGTAGCGCAGGGGGAGTTCGTACGAGACCCCGTGCGGCACCGCCCCGCCGCGCGTGCGGACCAGCAGCTGCTGCTCGGCGAGCTGGTCCAGATCGCGGCGGATGGTCGCGGCGGACACGCCGAGGATCTCGGCGGCCGGCTCCACCTCCACCCCGCCCCGCTCCACCAGCAGGTCCAGCAGTCTCTGCCAGCGTTCCTTGCGGGTCATGGCGCCCCTCCCGTGTGGTCCCCGGGCCTCCTGCCCGGCCCCGCCGTCGAGATTAACCCAGCCGATCACTCCGTAGATGCTTGAAGTTGCGCGAAACGGCCCGCTACCTTGCAGGAACACGCAGGGAAGTCCCGTAAGTACGCATCAAAAGCGCAAGGAGCCCGCATGAGTCACGTCGCGCACGAGTTGGGCACGCAGCCCGAATGCTGGGAACGGGCCGCCGAACTGGCCCCCGCCCACCGGGCGGTGCTGCCGAGGCCCGGCGAGCGTACCGCGATCGTCGGGTGCGGGACCTCGTACTACATGGCCCAGGCCGCCGCGGCCCTGCGGGAGGAGGCCGGACAGGGGGAGACCGACGCCTTCCCCGCCTCGGAGTTCCCGCACCGCCGACGCTACGACCGGGTGGTCGCCCTGACCCGGTCCGGGACCACCACCGAGGTGCTGCACCTCCTCGCCGGGCTGCGGGAGGCCGGGATCCCGGCCACCGCCGTCGTTGGGGACCCGCACACCCCGGTGATGACCCTCGCGGACGAACTCGTCGTCCTGGATTTCGCCGACGAGCGGTCCGTCGTCCAGACCCGCTTCGCCACCACCGCCCTCACCCTCCTGCGTGCCCACGTCGGCGCCCACACCCCCGCCGTGATCGCCGACGCCCGCGCCGCCCTCGAACAGCCGCTGCCGGCAGGGCTGGAGGCGCGCGGCCAGTTCACCTTCCTCGGGCGGGGCTGGAGCGTCGGCCTCGCCCAGGAGGCGGCCCTGAAGATGCGCGAGGCCTCGCTGTCGTGGGCCGAGGCCTACCCCGCGATGGAGTACCGGCACGGCCCCGTCAGCGTCACCGGACCGGGCTCGGTGACCTGGTCGCTGGGCGGCACCCCCGAAGGGATCGCCGAACAGGTCCTCGGGACCGGCGCGCAATGGGTGGACGGCGCACTCGACCCGCTGGCCGAGCTGGTCCGGGTGCACCGCCTCGCCGTCGCCGTCGCCGCGCACCGCGAGCTCGACCCCGACGCGCCCCGCAACCTCACCCGCTCGGTCATCCTCACCGCGGGCGAGGGGGCGGTCCGATGAGCCTGGCCCCCTCCGGGACCCTCGTCGCCGAGGCGGCCGCCGCCGGCCGCGCCGTCGCCGCCTTCAACATCATCACCCTGGAGCACGCCGAAGCCGTGATCGAGGGCGCCGAACGGACCGGGCTGCCCGTCATCCTGCAACTCAGCGAGAACGCCGTGAAGTTCCGCGGCGGAGCCCTGCTTCCCATCACCCGGGCCGCCGCCGCCTGCGCCGAGGCCGCCCGGGTGCCCGTCGGCCTCCACCTCGACCACGTCAAGAGCCCCGACCTGCTGCGGCAGGCCGCCGACGCCGGCTTCGGGTCCGTGATGTACGACGCCGCGCACCTGCCCTACGCCGAGAACCTCGAGTCCACCCGGTCCGCCGCCGACTGGGCCCACGCCAACGGGCTGTGGATCGAAGCGGAGCTGGGCGAGGTCGGCGGCAAGGACGGGGCCGCGCCGCTCGACCCGCACGCGCCGGGCGCCCGTACCGACCCGGACGAGGCGCGGCGGTTCGTCGCCGACTCCGGGGTGGACGCCCTGGCCGTGGCCATCGGCAGCAGCCACGCCATGACCAGCCGGACCGCCGCCCTCGACCACGCCCTGCTGGCGCGGCTGGCCAAGACGCTGGACGTACCGCTGGTCCTGCACGGCTCCTCCGGCCTGCCGGACGGGGAACTGGCGTCCGCGGTGGCCGGCGGCATCCGCAAGGTCAACATCGGCACCGCCCTCAACCTGGCCATGACCGAGGCCATCCGCACCCACCTGACCCCGGCCGACCCCCGCCCGTACCTCACCGCCGCCCGCGCGGCGATGGCGGCGACGGCCGAGGCCATGATCCGGGTCCTCGACCGGCCCTGAAAGAAACCCCACCGGCGCCTCGGTGACCGGCCCGCTGTCCGCCGGGGGCGCCCCCGCACACCGGACAGTGCCGCCGGGCCTGACCGGGGGAGCCGCGCAACGGACGGAGAAGGGCCGGGAGTTCCCCACCGAACTCCCGGCCCTTCCCAATTCCTGTAACGGGTTCTACTCTGGCCGCCGCCACCACAGCGACCGCAGGACCGCGAGACTCCCGGAGGGGCCGTGCACCTCGAATACACGCCTGAGCAGCAGCAGTTGCGCACCGAGCTGCGCGCCTACTTCGCCCGGCTGATCCCTGAGGACGTCCACGCCCGTTACGAGGACCCCGCCGCGCAGAAGCGCTTCTACCGGGAGACCATCCGCCGGCTCGGCGCCGACGGCTGGCTCGGGGTCGGCTGGCCCGAGGAGTACGGCGGGCGCGGCATGTCCCCGATGGACCAGTTCATCTTCTTCGACGAGGCCGCGCAGGCCGTCGTTCCGCTGCCGCTGATGGCGCTCAACACCGTGGGCCCGACCATCATGCAGTTCGGCACCGACGAGCAGAAGGCGTACTTCCTCCCCAAGATCCTCGCCGGTGAGATCGACTTCGCCATCGGCTACAGCGAGCCGGACGCCGGCACCGACCTGGCCGCCCTCAAGTGCAAGGCGGTCCGCGAGGGCGACGAGGAGAGCGGCACCTACGTCGTCAACGGCCAGAAGATCTGGACCACCAACGGCGACACCGCCGACTGGGTCTGGCTCGCCGTCCGCACCGACCCGCAGGCCCCCGCGCACAAGGGCATCACCATGCTCCTCGTGCCGACCTCCGACCCCGGCTACTCCTGCACCCTCATCAACACCCTCGCCTCGCACGACACCACCGCCAGCTACTACGAGAACATCCGCGTCCCCGCGAGCCGCCGCGTCGGGCAGGAGAACAAGGGCTGGCGCCTGATCACCAACCAGCTCAACCACGAGCGCGTCACCCTCGCCGCCCACGGCACGATGGCCATCCGCGCCCTGCACGACGTCCAGCGCTGGGCCGCCGGGACGAAACTCGCCGACGGCCGCCGCGTCATCGACCTCACCTGGGTCCGCGGCCGCCTCGCCCGCACCCACGCCCGGCTCGACGCGATGAAACTGCTCAACTGGCAGATGGTCAACGCCGTCCAGTCGGGCACCCTCACCCCGCAGGACGCCTCCGCCGTCAAGGTCTACGGCTCCGAGGCGCGCAGGGACGCGTACGCCTGGCTCATGGAGATCGTCGGCGCGGCGGGCTCCCTCAAGGACGGCTCGGCGGGCGCGGTCCTGCACGGCGAACTGGAACGCGGCTACCGCAGCGCCGTGATCTTCACCTTCGGCGGCGGCAACAACGAGATCCAGCGCGAGATCATCTCCTGGATCGGCCTCGGCATGCCAAGGGTCCGCCGCTGACCGTGCCGTGCTGGTCGGCCCGGTCAGCAGCCGCCGATGGTGAGGCCGGCCGGAGCGGCGCAGCACCCGCCCCCGGCCTCCTCGGCGGCTTCGGGCTGGTCGAAGAGGCCGGCGCCGCCGCAGACTCCGGTCTCGGGGAGGGTGAGCTCGACGCGCTCGGCGGCTTCCTGGTCGCCGGCGAGGTGGGCGGCGATGGAGCGGACCTGCTCGTATCCGGTCATGGCGAGGAAGGTGGGGGCGCGGCCGTAGGACTTCATGCCGACGAGGTAGACGTCCTTCTCCGGGTGGGAGAGCTCGTTCGCTCCGTGCGGGTAGACGGTGCCGCAGGAGTGCTGGTTGGGGTCGATCAGCGGGGCCAGGTCGGTGGGTGCCTGGAGGCGCTCGTCGAGGCCGAGGCGGAGCTCGTCCAGGAAGGTGAGGTCGGGGCGGAAGCCGGTCAGGACGATGGCCTCGTCGACCGGGTCCAGGCGGCGGCCGTCCTCGCTGACGAGGACCAGGCGGCCGTCGGTGTCGCGCTCGACGGCTTCGGTGCGGAAGCCGGTGACGGCGTCCGCGTAGCCGCCGTCCACGGCGGCTTTCGCGGCGAGACCGAGGGCGCCGCGGGCGGGCAGCTGGTCGGCTTCGCCGCCTCCGAAGGTGGAACCGGAGATGCCGCGTCGCAGGATCCAGGCCGCGTGGGTGCCCTGTTCGTCCTTCGCGAGGTCGGCGAGGTGGGCGAGGGCGGTGAACGCGGAGGCTCCGGAGCCGATCACGGCGGTGCGCTTGCCGGCGTAACGGGCGCGGACGGCCGGGTCCTTGAGGTCGGGGACGCGGTAGGTGACGCGGTCGGCTGCGCTCTTCTCGCCGAGGGCGGTGAGGCCGCTGGCGCCGGCCGGGCCGGGGGTGGACCAGGTGCCGGAGGCGTCGATGACGGCGCGGGCGAAGACGCGGGCCTCGCTGCCGTCGGCGGCGGTGTAGTGGATGACGAAGGGCTGGGCGTCGCGGTCGGCGTCGGCGATGCGGTCGCGGCCGGTGCGGGAGACCCCGGTGACGGTCGCGTCGTAGCGGACCCGCCGGCCCAGGACTTCGGCCAGCGGCTCGAGGTAGCGCTCGGCCCAGTCCCCGCCGGAGGGGTAGGTGGCCGGGTCGGGCTCGACCCAGCCGGTGGGCGCGAGGAGCTTCTCGGCTGCCGGGTCCACGACCTCGCCCCAGGTGGAGAACAGGCGTACATGCGACCACTCGCGGACGGCGGTGCCGGCGATCGGTCCGGCCTCCAGGACCAGCGGTTCGATGCCGCGTTCGACCAGGTGGGCTGCGGCCGCAAGACCGATGGGGCCGGCTCCGATGACGACGACGGGCAGGTCGGTGGTGGCAGGCGCGTTCACGGCGGGCTCCTCGTTGCTTCGACGTCTGTCGATGGCTTGCCCGATCAGCATCGCCCTTGTTTCGATGAACGTCAACATAGACACACGTCGAATTCAGACCTTGGTCATCCTGCTTCGACATGTGTCAACATAGATGCATGTCGAATGCGAAGGTTCTGCCGCTCCTGGAAGCCGATCGGGCCGTCGCGCCGTGCTGCCCGCCGCTGGACGAGCGCCCCATGTCCGCGGACGAGGCGGAGGCCACGGCGAAGATGTTCAAGGCCCTCGGCGACCCGGTCCGCCTGCGCCTGTTTTCCTCCGTCGCCTCGCACGAGGGCGGGGAGGCGTGCGTGTGCGACATCTCCGACGTCGGCGTCTCCCAGCCCACCGTCTCCCACCACCTGAAGAAGCTGAAGGAAGCCGGGCTGTTGACGTCCGAACGGCGTGGGACCTGGGTGTACTACCGCGTCGAGTCCTCCGTGCTCGCCGCCATGAGCGCCCTCCTGGCCGGTGCGGCGAAGACGGGGTGAAGGGGATGCGCATCACCGCACTGCTGCCCGCGCACGCCGACGCGGCACTGGCGATCTATCAGGCCGGGATCGACGAGGGCGACGCCACCTTTGAGACCACCGCCCCGACCTGGGAGGCGTTCGACGCCGCCAAACTGCCGGACCACCGCTTCGCCGCGGTGGACGAGGACGGCAAGGTCCTCGGCTGGGTCGCCGCTACCGCGGTGTCGGACCGATGCGCGTACGCGGGCGTCGTCGAGCACTCCGTGTACGTCGCCCCGGCGGCGCGGGGCCGGGGCGTAGCCCGCGCCCTGCTGGAGGCGTTGATAGCCTCGACCGAAGAGGCCGGCATCTGGACGATCCAGTCAGGGGTCTTCCCGGAGAACACCGCCAGCCTCGCCCTCCACGAGCGTGCGGGCTTCCGGATCATCGGCACCCGCGAGCGCATCGGCCGTCACCACGGGCAGTGGCGCGACGTCGTCCTGCTGGAGCGCCGCAGCCCCCGAGTCGACTAGCGAGGCCGGGGGTTGCGGTCGTAGCGGTCCGGTCCCGACCGTGCGGCTGAGCGTTGCCCGAGCGGGGTAGGTTCCCCGGCGGGAGGCCGACGATGAGGATCGAGGACGCCGACCCGGGGCTCTACGGCCCCGGGTCCGTCACCTGGCAGTGCCACGGCGACCCGGTCATGTGGATCGCCGGGATCCGCGCGCTCTACCTCCAGGCCCTGCACCCGCGCGCCGTCCGCGCGGTCATGGAGAACTCCGACTTTCAGACAGACGCGTGGGGCCGGCTGCTGCGCACCGCCGACTTCGTCGGCACCGTCACCTACGGCACCACCGACGCCGCCGAGCGGGCCGGAGCCCGGGTCCGCGCGATCCACCGGCGACTCTCCGCCACCGACCCGGACACCGGGGAGCCCTTCCCCGTCGACGACCCCGAACTCCTGCTGTGGGTGCACTGCGCCCAGATCGACAGCTTCCTTCACATACTGCGCCGATCGGGTGTTCCCCTCACCCCAGCCCAGGCCGACAGCTATGTGGACGAGAACCGGGTGAGCGCCCGCCTCGTCGGCCTAGACCCGGCCGCCGTGCCCGCCGACGCCGCCGCCCTGGCCGCGTACTTCGAGGAGGTCCGCCCCCGCCTGGCCGCCGGGGCCGACGCCCGCGCCGTCGACGACTTCCTGCGCGCCCCGCCGATCTCCCCGCTCCTCGTCCCTGGCCGAAATCTGCTGTGGCGCCCGCTCGTTGGGCTCGCCTACGGAACCCTCCCCGGCTGGGCGCACCAGCTGTACGGCCGCCCCGCACCACCCCCGCGCGCGGTCACCCGTCGCCTGCGCCTCACCGGCCGCGTGCTGCGCAGCATTCCCGCAGGTCTACGCTGGCAGCTGCCTCCAGGTCACATCTTGAAAGCGATGCGCCGGCTGGGCCCCGGGAGCCGCCCCTCCGCGTACACACTGCGAAAACCAGCGGCCATACTGGACCGGCCGGGGAGGGCTCAGCACGACGACGGGGGCGGCTTTAAGACATGGCGGAGTCCAGACTGATCCAGGGCCGGTACCGGTCACTCGATCTGATCGGGCGCGGCGGCATGGGCGAGGTGTGGCGCGCCCGCGACGAGTCGCTGGGCCGGCAGGTCGCCGTGAAGTGCCTCAAGCCGCTCGGCCCCGAGCAGGACGCCCACTTCACCCAGGTACTGCGCGAGCGCTTCCGCCGCGAGGCGCGGGTCGCCGCATCCCTCCAGCACCGGGGCGTCACCGTCGTGCACGACTTCGGCGACGACAGCGCGGCCGGCGGCCCCCTCTACCTGGTCATGGAACTCCTCGAGGGCCGCAACCTCAGCCAGCTCATGGAGGAGAACGAGGCGCGCCCGCTCCCCGTCGACGTGGTCCTCGACATCGCCGAGCAGATGGCCGCCGCCCTCGGCTACACCCACGACCAGGGCGTGGTCCACCGCGACCTCAAGCCCGCCAACATCATGCGCCTCACCGACGGCACGGTGAAGATCTGCGACTTCGGCATCGCCCGCCTGGCCCACGACATCGGCTTCACCGCCAAGCTCACCGGCGGCGGCATGGCCATGGGCACCCCGCACTACATGTCGCCCGAGCAGATCGCGGGCGGCGAGGTCGACCACCGCAGCGACCTGTACTCCCTCGGCTGCGTCCTCTACGAGATCGCCACCGGAGCCCCGCCCTTCGACCTCGGCGACTCCTGGTCCGTGCTCGTCGGCCACCGCGACACCACGCCCGTGCCGCCCCGCGAGCACCGGCCCGAGCTGCCCGGCTACTTCGAGCAGCTCGTGCTGGACCTGCTGGCCAAGCGCCCCGAAGACCGCCCCGGCGACGCCCGCCACCTGCACCGGCGCCTGGTCGAGGCCCGCTTCGGCCCCGGCGGACCGCCCGCCGCCCAGCCCCCGCTGCCCGCGTGGGCCGAGGGGATGACCGCCGGGCGCAAGGCCGGCATCGACGCCCGCCCCGCCAGCGGGGAGTGGGCCGTGCTCACCGGCTCCTGGACGGCGGCCCGCCCCGCCGCCACCTCCGGCGAGCACCGGATCACCCGGCCCGCCCCCGCCGAGGACCCCCGGCTCACCGCCGCGTACGGGCTCACCCGCACCCCCGCCGCCGGGGAGCCCGACGCGCTCGCCGCCGGGCACACCCGCGCGTTCGCCCTCAGCCGGGCCGGCCGGCCCGAAGAGGCCCTGGCCGTGTACGCGGCCGTGGCCCAGGGCCGGGCGAGGGTGCTCGGCCCCGACCACGCCGACACCCTCGCCGCCCGCCAGGAGGAGGCGTACGAACTGGGCCGGCTCGGCCGCCACGGCGAGGCGTACGAGATGTACCGCGAGGTGCTCGCCGTCCGCGTCCGCACCACGGGCCCGAGCCACCCCGACACCCTGCGCTGCCGCCACAACCTGGCCTGCGTCCTGGGCGCCCTCGGCCGGCACGCCGAGGCCCACGCCGCCGCCGCCGAGGTGGCCGCCGACCGCGCCGCCGTGCTCGGCGCCGAGCACGCCGACACCCTCCAGACCCGCTACGAGGCCGCCTACGCCCTCGGCCGGCTCGGCCGCTGGCAGGAGGCCCTCACCGGCTTCCGCCAGGTCGCCGCCGTACGGGAACGCGTACTCGGCCGGGACCACCCCGACGCCCTCGCCGCGCGCTACGAGACCGGCATCGCCCTGGGCCGCACCGGGCGCGCCGCCGAGGCCCTCGACCTGTTCCGGGCCCTGGTCCGCGACCGCACCCGGGCCTACGGCGCGGCCGACCCGGAGACCCTGCGGGCCCGGCACGTCCTCGGGGTCAACCTGGGCCGCCTCGACCGATGGGAGGAGGCCGTCGCCGAGGCCCGCGAGGTGGGCGCGGCGCGCGCCGCCGCGCTGGGCGCGGAACACCCGGACACCCTGGTCAGCCGCAGGGAACTCGCCGTCGGACTGGGCCGGCTCGGCCGCTGGGACGAGGCGCTGCCCATATACCGGGACCTGTCCGGCATCCGCGAACGCTCCCTCGGCGACGAGCATCCCGACACCGTCCTGGCCCACGCCGACGAGGCGCACTGCCTGGAGCGGCTCGGCCAGGTGTGCTACCAAGAGCCATGACCGCCAACGCAGGCTCCCGGGGTTTCGCGCAGGACGTGTACGACGCGGTGATCGTGGGCGGCGGCCACAACGGCCTGGTCGCCGCCGCCTACCTGGCCCGCGCCGGCCGCTCGGTCCTGGTCCTGGAACGGCTCGGGCACACCGGCGGGGCCGCCGTCTCCACCCGCCCCTTCGCCGGGGTCGACGCCCGCCTCTCGCGCTACTCCTACCTCGTCTCGCTGCTTCCCGCGAAGATCGTCCGCGACCTGGGGCTGCGGTTCCAGGTGCGGCGGCGCACGGTCTCCTCGTACACCCCCTTCGAGCGGGGCGGCCGCCCGGGCGGACTCCTCGTCGGCGGCGGCGAGGCCCGCACCCGGGAGTCGTTCGCCAAGCTCACCGGCTCCGAGCGCGAGTACGAGGCCTGGCAGGCCTTCTACGGGACCACGGGGCGCCTCGCGCAGAAGGTCTTCCCCACCCTCACCGAACCGCTGCCCACCCGCGAGGAACTACGGGCCCGGATCGACGACGAGGCGGCCTGGCGGATGCTGTTCGAGGAGCCCCTCGGCCGGGCGGTGGAGGAGCGCTTCGCCGACGACCTGGTCCGGGGCGTGGTCCTCACCGACGGCCTGATCGGCACCTTCGCCGACGCCGACGACCCCTCGCTCGTCCAGAACCGCTGCTTCCTCTACCACGTCATCGGCGGCGGAACCGGCGACTGGGACGTGCCCGTCGGCGGCATGGGCGCCCTCACCGACGCGCTGGCCGGGGCCGCCCGGGCGGGCGGCGCGGAGATCGCCACCGGGCACGAGGCGCTGCGCATCCACACGGACGGCACCAGCCCGGCCGAGGTCACCTTCCGCACGGCGGCGGGCGAGGGCACCGTCGTCGGACGCACCGTCCTGGTCAACGCCTCCCCGCGGGCCCTGGCCGAACTCCTCGGCGAGAGCCCGGACGCCGCGGCCCCGCCCCCCGAGGGAGCCCAGTTCAAGGTCAACATGCTGCTGAGCCGGCTGCCCCGGCTGCGCGACACCTCGGTGGACCCCCGCGAGGCCTTCGGCGGCACCTTCCACATCGCCGAGGGCTACGAGGAGCTGCGGCGCGCCCACGCCGAGGCGGCCGCCGGGGAACTGCCGTCCGTACCGCCCTCGGAGATCTACTGCCACTCGCTGGCCGACGCCTCGATCCTCGGACCCGAACTCGCGGAGCAGGGCTTCCAGACGCTGACCCTCTTCGGCCTGCACACTCCGGCCCGGCTGTTCGAGAAGGACAACCGGCAGACCCGTGAGGTGCTGCTGACCGCCACCCTGGCCCAGCTGGACGCGCACCTGGCCGAGCCGCTCACCGACTGCCTGGCCTTCGACGACGACGGCCGGCCCTGCATCGAGGCCAAGACCCCGCCCGACCTGGAACGCGAACTGCGGCTGCCCGGCGGGCACATCTTCCACCGGGACCTGTCCTGGCCGTACGGGGGCGGGGACGGGGACCCGGACGCCGGGCGCTGGGGCGTGGAGACCGCGCACCGCAACGTCCTGCTGTGCGGTGCGGGGGCGGTCCGCGGCGGCGGGGTGAGCGGCATCCCGGGCCACAACGCGGCGATGGCGGTGCTGGAGCGCTGAGGCAGCGCTGAGGCAGCGGCCCGCGGCCGCACCGCGGGCTCACTCCCCCGGGAGGCGGAAGCCGTCGAACAGGTCGTCCAGGGCGCGCAGCGAGGCGCGCGCCGGGACGGCCCGCAGGGCGAGGTCGCGCGCGGCCACGGCCAGCGGGTGGGAGAGGGCGGCCACCCGTCCCATGCGGCGGGCCCGGATCCGTACGGCGTCGGTACGGGCGAGCCGGGCCCGGGTGTAGGCGGCGAGGGCGGCCGGTACGTCCGGGCCGCCGAGCAGGTGGGCCAGCACGACGGCGTCCTCGACGGCCTGGCAGCCGCCCTGGCCGAGGTTGGGGGTCATGGCGTGCGCGGCGTCCCCGATCCAGGCGGTGCGGCCGTCGTGCAGCCGGGGGAGCGGCGCGGCCAGGTCGTACAGGTCGTGCTGGAGCACCGCCCCCGGGTCGATCCGCTCCAGCAGGGCGGGGATCGGGTCGTGCCAGGTGCCGTAGCGCCGCAGCAGCTCGGCGCGGACGTCCGCGGGCCGGTATCCCTCGGGGACGACGGCGGTGGCGTAGAGGTAGACCCGCCCGTCGGCGAGCGGGGCCGTCCCGAAGCGTTCGCCCCGGCCCCAGGTCTCGGCGGCTTCGGCGGCCGGGCCGGCCGGCAGCACGGTCCGCCAGGCGGTCTCCCCGCTGTAGCGCAGGCCGGGGTGGTCCGGGAAGTGGCGGCGGCGCAGCGGGCTGTGGATGCCGTCGGCGGCGATCACGGCGTCGGCGGTGAGGTTCCCGGAGGCGGTACGGACCACCGCGCGGCCCCCGGCGCCGGCGGCCCCGTCCACGGCGGTGACGGCGGTCCCGTACGCCAGGGCGCCCTCGGGCAGGGCCGCGGCCAGCGCGGAGGTGAGGGCCGTGCGGTGGACGGCGAGCGGGGGCCGGCCGTAGCGGGCGGTCAGCGCCGCGGTGTCGGTGCGGCCGAGCCGGCCCCCGCCGGGGCGGCGCAGTCCCATCGAGGCCGGGACGGCGCGGCCGGCCGCGCGGGTGGCGTCGAAGCCGATGGCGTCGTACGCGCGCAGGGCGTTGGGGGCCAGGACGATCCCCGCCCCGACGGCGGCCGGTCCGGCGGCCCGCTCGCACACAGTGATCCGCCAGCCCTGGCGGTGCAGGGCCAGGGCGGCGGTGAGGCCGCCGATCCCGGCACCGGCGATGACGGCGTGGCGCTTGGGTTCGGGCATGGCACGGCCTCCTGCCGCTCGATCCTCTACATACGTAGAGGGCTTGGTCCGCACTCTACAGCTGTAGAGTGCCCTCATGTCCACCCCCGATTCCCTGCCACCCGCCCCGGACCGCCGGACGCTGATCGCGGACACGGCCATCGCCCTCGTCGCCGCCGCCGGCCTGCGGGGCCTGACGCACCGCGCCGTCGACGGAGCCGCCGCGCTCCCGGCGGGCAGCACCTCGTACTACTTCCGCACCCGGACCGCGCTCATCGGCGCCTGCTACCGGCGCCTGGCCGAGCTGGACCTCGCCGACCTGGACGGCGACGGCCGCGACGGCGACGGCCTGGACCGGGGCGGCCCGCCGCAGGCCCCGGCGGACCGGGAGGCGGCCGCGCGGATGCTCGGGGCGCTGCTGCACCGGTGGCTGACCGAGGGGCGCGAGCGCCAGCTGGCCCGCTTCGAGCTGAGCCTTGAGGCCGCCCGGAACCGGGAACTGGAGCCGGCGCTCCGTCAGGCCGGCCTCGCCGCCCGCGCCCGCGGGGCCGGCGTCCTCACGGCTCTCGGCGCGCGGCGGCCCGGGGAGGCCGCCGAACTCCTGGCCGCCTGGACCGACGGGCTGCTCTACGACCGCCTCGCGGGCGCCCTCGCCCACTCCCGCCCCGCCCCGGACCCGGCCGAACTGACCGCCACCGCCCGCCGGATGATCGACGCCGCGCTCGCGGACACCCCTTAGGATCCCGGTCATGATCGCTGAACTGCAGTGCGTGGTGCTCGACTGTCCCGACCCGCTCAAGCTCGCCGAGTTCTACGGGGCGTTGCTCGGCGGGGACGTCAACCGGCCCGACCGGCGCTGGAGTCTGGACGCCCACTGGGCCACCCTGCACACCCCCTCCGGGGGCGTCCTCGCCTTCCAGCAGGTCCTCGACCACCAGCCGCCGCGATGGCCGGACCCGGCCCGGCCCCAGCAGGCCCACCTGGACCTGGCCGTCGCCGACCTCGACCGCGCCCAGGAAGAGGTCCTCGCCCTCGGCGCCACCCTCCTCGACGACACCCCCGACGCCCGGGGCTGGCGGGTCTACGCGGACCCGGCAGGGCACCCGTTCTGCCTGATCCGGGACTGATCCGCGGCTGGTCCGCGCTGCTGATCCACCCGGCTGATCCGCGCGGCTCAGTCCGCCGAGCGCGTCCAGCCCGCGGACTCGACGCGGGAGGCGTCCGCCGGGCGGTCCTCGGAGAAGAGGAGCCGGGCCGGTTCGGCCACCCGCAGCACGTCCACGTAGACCCCGCGCCCCACGTAGCGGCCGGTCGACGCGTGACGGAAGCGGAGCCGGACCTCGCGGCCCGCCCAGCCGGGCAGCGGGGCTTCGAGCCGGTGCCAGATGCGGCCCGACCAGCCGCCGGCCGAGCCCGTCGGCCACTGCTCGGGGGCGCCGCCCGTGCTGCGCACCGTGCTGAAGGGGAGGGGCTCCCAGGCGACCCCGTCCGCGGAGGCCTCCAGGTGGAAGGCCCCCGCGCCGGGCACCGTGTCCCACCACACCGCGCAGCGCAGGCGGGCCCGCGCCGTCGCGGGGGTGAGGGGCGGGAGGGTGAGGGTGCCCGAGCCGCCGGTCTCCATGCCCGAGAACCAGGCCGGGCCGCCGTGCCTCGTACGGACCGGCACGGCCCGGGCGAAGCGGTTGCCGGTCGCGACCCGGGGCGCGCTGCCGGCCCGCCAGGTCCGCACGGGGTGGACGGAGTTGCCCAGCAGGATCAGGAAGGAGTCGGTGGAGGGGTCCAGGACCAGCGAGGTACCGGTGAAGCCG
Source organism: Streptomyces sp. NBC_00091 (assembly GCF_026343185.1). Taxonomy (GTDB): domain Bacteria; phylum Actinomycetota; class Actinomycetes; order Streptomycetales; family Streptomycetaceae; genus Streptomyces. Next base: position 5,688,722 of record NZ_JAPEMA010000001.1, read on the forward strand.
GTGTGCCCGGCGGAGTGCGGGGTGGCCAGGGCGCCCATGTACCAGTGCTGGTAGAGCTCGAAGCCGAGGCCGTGGTCGTCGCCGGGGAAGGCGGTGTTGTAGTCGGTGAAGAGCAGTTCGACGGAGGCGGGGCGCAGGATGCGCTTGCCCGCGTAGACCCCGCCGTCGAGCAGGGCGCGGGAGAGGACCGCGAGGTCCCAGGCGGTGCCGAAGACCCCCGCGTGGCCGGCGACCCCGCCGAGCGCGTACGCGTTCTCGTCGTGCACCTCGCCCCACACCAGCCCCCGGTCCAGGCCCGACCAGGGCGGGCGCTGCACCTCGGTGGCGGCGGTGACCCGGCGCCACGAGAGCGGCGGGTTGTACCGCGTGCGGTGCATCCCGAGCGGAGCGGTGATCTCGTCGTGGAGCAGGACATCCAAAGTGCGGCCGGTGATCCGTTCCAGGAGCAGCTGGAGCGCGATCAGGTTCAGGTCGGAGTACCGGTACACCGTCCCCGGGGTCTCCTGCGGCCGCACCGACCACAGCAGCCTCAACTGCCCCTCGCGGGTGGCCTCCTGGTAGAAGGGCGCCCATGAGCGCAGGCCCGAGGTGTGCGTGAGCAGCTGACGGACCGTGATCGCCTCCTTGCCGCCCCCGGTGGCTGCGTCTTTACAAAACTCCGGCAGGTACCGGTCCACCCGGGCCTCCAGCTCCAGCCGGCCCCGCTCCATCTGCTGCACGGCCAGGATGGAGGTGAACAGCTTGCTCAGCGAGGCCAGGTCGAAGACGGTGTCCTCGGCCATCGCGATCCGCTCGGCCGCCGGGAACTCCGCCGGCCGGTCGGTGCGGCCGTCGTAGTCCGCGTACCGCACCGCGTCGCCCATCGCCCGGTGCAGGGCGATGGTGCGGCCGCGCCCCGCGAGGACCACGGCTCCGGCGTAGTACGGGTGCTCGGGGGAGGGGCCCAGGAAGCGCCGGGCCTCCTCCGCGACGCCCTCCAGGTGCCGCTCCAGCAGCCCGGCCTGCCGGGCGGATCCGTACCGAAGCCGCAGGCCCTGGAGGGCCCGCCGCTCGGCCGCCCCGCCCGCCGCTCCGGCCGACGCCCCCGGCAGCGCCGCGTGCAGTACGAGCACCCCGCCCAGCGCCAGCAGCCGCGCCCCGAGGCGCCGACGGGACAACCCCCGGTCCACCCCGCCCCCGCCCCGGCCGCCCCCGCCCCCGGTCCCCGTGCCGCGCCCGGTCCCCGTGCCGCCCCCGGGCTCCGGCACGCGTGGCGCCTGTGCGTGCGGGTCCCCCGTGGTGCCGGCCCCCGTGACTCCCACCATGATCGGCCCTCCTGTCCGCTCCGAACTGCCCGCCGCTCGCGGCTCGTCGCCCGCTGCCCGCCGTACACCGTCCGCGCCGGGCCTCGCCATCCCGTGCTCCCGGCCCGGGGGGACCCCCGGATCCGCCGGGCTCGCCGCAGGCGTTCCGCACGCTACTGGGTATCTGCCCGCCCGCCGCGCACCCTCCGCACCGGCCGACGCCCAAGAATCTGACACTGCATCAGAAAATCTCTTCCCTCGGCCGCCGCGCTGCGGCATCCTCACGCCCATGGAGACGGAGCTGAGCAAGAAACTGGGAGTCGAGCACGCCATCTTCGGTTTCACGCCCTTCCCGGCGGTCGCCGCGGCCATCACCCGCGCAGGCGGATTCGGCGTACTCGGCGCGGTCCGCTACACCGCTCCCGGCGACCTCAAACGCGACCTCGACTGGATGCAGGCGCACACCGACGGCAAGCCCTACGGCCTCGACGTCGTGATGCCCGCCAAGAAGGCCGTCGACGGCATCAGCGAGGCCGACATCGAGGCGATGATCCCGGCCGGACACCGCGCCTTCGTCCGCGACACCCTCGCCAAGCACCACGTGCCCGAGCTCGCCGAGGGCGAGGCCTCCGGCTGGCGGATCACCGGCTGGATGGAGCAGGTCGCCCGGAGCCAGCTCGACGTCGCCTTCGACTACCCCATCAAACTCCTGGCGAACGCGCTGGGTTCCCCGCCCGCCGACGTCATCGCCCGCGCCCACGAGAACGGCGTCCTCGTCGCCGCCCTCGCCGGGACCGCCAAGCACGCCCGCCGCCACGCCGAAGCCGGCATCGACATCGTCGTCGCCCAGGGCTACGAGGCCGGCGGCCACACCGGGGACATCGCCACCATGGTCCTGGTCCCCGAGATCGCCGAGGCCGTCGCCCCGCTCCCGGTCCTCGCCGCCGGCGGCATCGGCAGCGGCGAGCAGATCGCCGCCGGCCTCGCCCTCGGCGCCCAGGGCGTCTGGCTCGGCTCCCTCTGGCTCACCACCACCGAGGCCGACCTGCACTCCCGCGCCCTCACGGAGAAGCTCCTCGCCGCCGGCTCCGGCGACACCGTCCGCTCCCGCGCCCTCACCGGCAAACCCGCCCGCCAGCTGCGCACCGAGTGGACCGACGCCTGGGACGACCCCGACGGGCCCGGGGCCCTGCCCATGCCGCTCCAGGGCCTGCTGGTCGCCGAGGCCGTCTCCCGGATCCAGAAGTACGAGGTCCAGCCGCTGCTCGGCACCCCCGTGGGCCAGATCGTCGGCCGGATGAACAGCGAACGCAGCGTCCAGGCCGTCTTCGACGAGCTCACCGGCGGCTTCGAGCGCGCCATCGACCGCATCACCCGTATCGCCGGCCGGTCCTGAGGAGTGACGAGCATGACCGACACACAGCTTCCCAGGGGATTCTGGGCGCAGGCCGCCGCCGACCCCGCCCGCACCGTCCTGATCACCCCCGAAGGCGAGGAGTGGTCCGCCGGCCGGCTGCACGCCGACGTCAACCGCCTCGTCCACGGCCTGCGCGCCGCCGGACTGGAGCGGGGCGACGCCTTCGCGGTCGTCCTGCCCAACGGCGTCGAGTTCTTCACCGCCTACCTCGCCGCCTCCCAGGCCGGCTTCTACCTGGTCCCCGTCAACCACCACCTCGTCGGCCCCGAGATCGCCTGGATCGTCTCCGACTCCGGGGCCAAGGTCCTCATCGCCCACGAGCGCTTCGCCGAGGCCGCCACCGCCGCCGCCGAAGAGGCCGCACTCGCGCCCGGCCGCCGCTACGCCGTCGGAGCGGTCCCGGGCTTCAGGCCGTACGCCGAACTCCTCGACGGGCAGAGCGGCGAGCCCCCCGCCGACCGCACGCTGGGCTGGGTCATGAACTACACCTCCGGCACCACCGGCCGCCCCCGCGGCATCCGCCGCCCGCTGCCCGGCAAGCTCCCGGAGGAGACGTACCTCGGCGGATTCCTCGGCATCTTCGGCATCCGCCCCTCCGACGGCAACGTCCACCTCGTCTGCTCACCGCTCTACCACACCGCCGTGCTCCAGTTCGCGGGCGCGTCCCTGCACATCGGGCACCCGCTGGTCCTGATGGACAAGTGGAGCCCCGAGGAGATGCTGCGCCTGATCGACCGTCACGCCTGTACGCACACCCACATGGTCCCCACCCAGTTCCACCGCCTCCTCGCGCTGCCGCAGCAGACGAAGGACGCCTACGACGTCTCCTCCATGCGGCACGCCATCCACGGCGCCGCCCCCTGCCCCGACCACGTCAAACGGGCGATGATCGACTGGTGGGGCCGGTGCGTCGAGGAGTACTACGCGGCCAGCGAGGGCGGCGGAGCCTTTGCCACCGCCGAGGACTGGCTGAAGAAGCCGGGAACCGTGGGCAAGGCCTGGCCGATCAGCGAACTGGCCGTCTTCGACGACGACGGCAACCGGCTGCCCGCCGGCGAACTCGGCACCGTCTACATCAAGATGAACACGGGCGGCTTCAGCTACCACAAGGACGAGGGCAAGACCCGCCAGAACCGCATCGGGGACTTCTTCACCGTCGGCGACCTCGGCCTGCTGGACGAGGAGGGCTACCTCTTCCTCCGAGACCGGAAGATCGACATGATCATCTCGGGCGGGGTGAACATCTACCCGGCCGAGATCGAGTCCGCCCTGCTCACCCACCCGGCCGTCGCCGACGCCGCCGCCTTCGGCATCCCGCACGAGTCCTGGGGCGAGGAGGTCAAGGCCGTCGTCGAACCCGCCGAGGGCTTCGAGGCGGGCGACGCGCTGGCCACCGAGATCCTCCACCACTGCGAACGGCAGCTGGCCGGCTACAAGCGACCGAAGTCGGTCGACTTCATCGAGGCGATGCCGCGCGACCCGAACGGCAAGCTCTACAAGCGCCGGCTGCGCGACCCCTACTGGGAGGGCCGCGAACGCGCCGTGTGACCGCGCCGCCTCACACCCCGACGGCCCCGTCGATCCGCTCGCGCAGCAGATCGGCGGCCCCGGAGGCGCGCCGTGCGCCGCGCCGGGGCGGCGGTTCTGGCAACTTGGCCGGCATGAGTACGGCGACGCGCAGATCACCCCTGACCGACTGGACCCTCGTGGTCCCCGTGGTGGCGCTCGTGGCGCTCGTCTTCAGCTGGGGACGCGACCTGCCCTCCCTCGCCGTGGGCCTGGTCGCCCTCTGCCTCGCGGGCGCGGTGCTGGCGGCCGTGCACCACGCCGAGGTCGTCGCCCACCGGGTCGGCGAGCCCTTCGGCTCCCTCGTCCTGGCCGTCGCCGTCACCGTCATCGAAGTGGCCCTGATCGTCACCCTGATGGCCGACGGCGGCGACAAGACGGCCTCCCTGGCCCGCGACACCGTCTTCGCCGCCGTGATGATCACCTGCAACGGCATCGTCGGCCTGTCCCTGCTCGTGGGCGCCCTGCGCAACCGGGTCGCCGTGTTCAACGCCGAGGGCTCCGGCGCGGCCCTGGCCACCGTCGCGACCCTCGCCGTGCTGAGCCTGGTCCTGCCGACCTTCACCACCAGCAAGCCCGGCCCCGAGTTCTCGACGGCCCAGCTGGCCTTCGCGGCGGTCGCCTCCCTGGCCCTCTACGGGCTGTTCGTCGCCGTCCAGACCGTCCGCCACCGGGACTACTTCCTGCCCGTGGACACCGGAGCCACCGGCACCGGCACAGGCGACGGCGACGAGCACCACGCCGAACCGCCCACCGCCCGCGCCGCCCTGATCAGCCTCGGCCTGCTGTTCGTCGCCCTCGTCGCGGTCGTCGGCAACGCCAAGGCGGTCTCCCCGACCATCGAGAAGGGAGTCTCCGACGCCGGACTGCCCCACGCCGTCGTCGGTGTGATCATCGCCCTGCTCGTCCTGCTCCCCGAGACCCTCGCCGCCGTCCGGGCCGCCCGCCGAGACCGCGTCCAGACCAGCCTCAACCTGGCCTACGGCTCCGCCATCGCCAGCATCGGCCTGACCATCCCGGCCATCGCCCTCGCCTCCGTCTGGCTCACCGGGCCGCTGCTGCTGGGCCTCGGACCGGTCCACATGGTGCTGCTGGCCCTGACCGTGGTCGTCGGCGCCCTGACGATCGTCCCCGGCCGCGCCACCCTGCTCCAGGGCGGGGTGCACCTCGTCCTGCTGGCCGCCTACCTCTTCCTCGCCGTCAGCCCGTGACCGGACCGGTCCCCGGCCGGCGCACCGATATTGACCTTGGAGCAACGGCCGGGCGAGGATCACGCCCATGACGCCAGTACGGCACCACACGGTCGACGGACTCGTACGGGACAGCGCGCGGCGGACCCCGGGCCGGACCGCCGTCCGCTACCGGGAGCGGACCTGGACGTACGCGGAACTGGACGCGGCGGTCTCCACCGGCGCCGCCGTGCTCCGGGAACGGTACGGGCTCGCCCCCGGCGACCGGGTCGCGGCCTTCGCCCACAACAGCGACGCCTACCTCATCGCCTTCCTCGCCTGCGCCCGCGCCGGGCTCACCCACGTCCCGGTCAACCAGAACCTCACCGGCGAGGACCTCGCGCACATCCTCGGCGACTGCGCGGGCGCCCTGGTCCTGGCGGACCCGGACCTGATGGCCCGGGTCCCCGACGGGCACACCGTACGGGCGCTGCGCGGCGCGCCCGGGTCCTTCCTGTCGGAGCTGGCCGAACCGCGCCCGTTCGAGGCCTCGGGGGACCCGTCCGCGGTGGTCCAGCTGCTGTACACCTCGGGGACCACGGCCCTGCCCAAGGGCGCGATGATGACCCACCGGGCGCTGGCCCACGAGTACGAGAGCGCGATCGCGGCCCTGGACCTGGGGGAGGCCGACCGCCCCGTCCACTCGCTGCCCCTCTACCACTCGGCGCAGATGCACGTCTTCCTGCTGCCGTACCTGGCGGTGGGCGCGCACAACACCATCCTGGACGCGCCGGTGGCCGAGGAGATCTTCGACCTGGTGGAGGCCGGCGGGGCCGACAGCCTCTTCGCACCGCCCACGGTGTGGATCGCGCTGGCCAACCACCCGCAGTTCGGGCAGCGGGAACTCGGCGCCCTGCGCAAGGCGTACTACGGGGCCTCGATCATGCCGGTCCCGGTACTGGAACGGCTGCGGGCCCGGCTGCCGGGGCTGGGCTTCTACAACTGCTTCGGGCAGAGCGAGATCGGCCCGCTCGCCACGGTGCTGGGGCCGGGGGAGCACGAGGGCCGGATGGACTCGTGCGGGCGGCCGGTGCGCCATGTCGAGGCCAGGGTGGTCGACGAGGACGGCGCGGACGTCCCGGACGGCACGGCGGGGGAGGTCGTCTACCGCTCCCCGCAGCTGTGCCTGGGCTACTGGAACGACGCCGGGGCCACGGAGAAGGCCTTCCGGGACGGCTGGTTCCGCTCCGGGGACCTCGCGGTACGGGACGCGGACGGGTACTTCACGGTGGTCGACCGGGTGAAGGACGTCATCAACTCGGGCGGGGTCCTCGTGGCCTCACGGCAGGTCGAGGACGTGCTGTACACCCACCCCGGGGTGGCGGAGACGGCGGTGGTGGGACTGCCCGACGAGCGGTGGATCGAGGCCGTCACGGCGGTGGTCGTACCCCGCGGGGAGGCCACGGAGGCGGAGCTGATGGCCTACGCGCGCGAGCGGCTCGCCCACTTCAAGGCCCCCAAGCGCGTGCTGTTCGTGGACGCCCTCCCGCGCAACGCCAGCGGCAAGATCCTCAAGCGCGAACTCCGCGACCGCTTCACCGACCGCTGAGCCAGTACGCGGCCCCCGGCCCCCGGCCCCCGGCCGACCGCCGGAGCCGGGGTGGTGCCCATGGTGTCCGACGGGTCAGGCGTCGAAGTCCGTGCCGCGGGAGACGGGCTCCCAGCTGCCGGCTTCCGCGCGGGCCGCTTGCGCGTGGGCGAGGATCGCGTCGAGCGCGTCGTTGGCCAGCACGAGCCGCAGCGGGGTGTGCTCGGCGTCCAGGGCGGCCAGGATCGCGGCGGCCGCCTTGACCGGGTCGCCGGGCTGCTTGCCGTCGCTGTCGGGCAGTGCGGCGCGCACCGCGCCGACGGTGTCCGCGTAGACGGGCAGCACGGAGGCCGACTGCTGAAGCGCGGACCCGCCCGCGAACCCCGTACGGAAGGACCCGGGCTCGACGATCAGCGCCTTGATGCCGAAGGCCGCGACCTCGCCCGCGAGCGCCTCCGTGAGGCCCTCCAGGGCGAACTTCGTCGCCGAGTAGGCCCCGACGCCCGGGAAGGACAGCCGTCCGCCCATGCTGCTCATCTGGACGACCGCCCCGGACTTCTGCGCCCGCATGTGCGGCAGCACGGCGCGGGTCAGCGCGGCCGGGCCGAAGAAGTGCAGCTCCATCAGGTCGCGCAGCTCGGCGTCGGAGGTCTCTTCCACCGCGCCGATCAGGCCCCGGCCGGCGTTGTTGACGAGGACGTCGATCCGGCCGAACCGGTCCACGGCCTCGGCGACGAGCTCCTGCGCCCGCGCCGTGTCCGTCACGTCCGCGGCGACCGGTACGAGCCGCTGGGGGTGGGCGGCCGCCAGGTCCTCGAGGGCGGCGGGCCGGCGGGCGGCGGCGACGACCGTGTCCCCGGCCGCGAGCGCGGCCTCCGCCAGCGTCCGGCCGAAGCCCGACGAAGCCCCGGTGATCAGCCATACCCGTCCGGTGGCGCGGTTCTGCTCAGACGTCAATCCCCAGTGTGCGAACGGTGTTGTGCGCAGCCCAGGGCGATCCTGCCGCGCACCCCGCCCCTCCCGTCACTCCCGTCCCGGATCGTGAGAAGGGAACTCCTCGGCGCCCAGGACTCCGCTGGTCCGCAGCCGGCGCAGGGTGAGGTGCTCGTGGACGAGCCGGCCGACCAGGGCCCCGCCGTAGACCACGAAGCCGACGCCGACCAGCCAGGACTGGACGACGAGCAGCGTGCCGAAGGGGCCGTACGTGACCGCGTTCGAGGCGATCAGCGGGCTGAACACCAGCTGGGAGAAGACCCTGAGGCCCAGCAGCCCGAGGCTCGTCGCCACCGCGCCGGGGAGCAGCGCCCGCCAGCGGACCCGGCCGCCCAGCAGGAGCCGCCCGGAACTCCAGAAGAACAGGCAGGTGCCGGCCATGTCGCCGGCGGTGCCCATCAGGGTGCCCACCGCGTCGTCGGAGGGGGCGGGGATTTCCACGAGCAGCGCGAGGTAGCAGACCAGCAGCGCCAGCCAGACGACGTGCCGCCACATGGTGTGCCATCGGGCCGTCGGCAGGTCCCAGACCTTCTCGTAGCCGGTCTGGACGGCGGAGCCGAAGGTCAGGCCGAAGACCGCGAGGGCCGCCAGCCCGAAGGCGGTGGTCCGCTCCAGCGCGAGGTCCGCCGCCCCGAAGAGCATCTCGACCCGGGCCCGCGAGGAGGCCGTCACCCCGAGCGCCTGGCCCAGCCAGCGGCCGAAGCCGGAGCCGCTGCCCGGCGCGGCCGCCGCCACGACCACCAGCAGCGGCACGAGGGTGAGGAACCCGAGGGCGGCGAAGCCCATCGCCCGGTGCATCAGCTCGATCTCCCGGCCCCGGCTCCACGCCAGCCCGGCCGGGGAGCCCTGGAGCCGGTCGTGGAGCCGCCGGAGGGTCGAGGTCACACCTGATCCCCTACCCGGGCAGGCCCGGCCGCTCCCGGAAGCGGCGCCGAAGTGGGCCCGAACGGGTGGTTTCAGCCGCCCGCCGGTATGCCCCGGCCCTCCCCGGAGTCGCCCGGGTCCCGGAGGTCCTTCACCCGCTTGATCTTGCCCACCGAGCGCTCCAGGCTCTCCGGCTCCACCACCTCGACGGCGACGGACACCCCCACGGACTCCTTGACGGCCCGCACCAGCTCCCCGGCCGCCGCCCGTCGCCTCCCGGCATCGGCCTCCCGGCGCGCCTCCACCCGCACGGTCAGGGCGTCCAGCCGGCCCTCCCGGGTCAGCCGCAGCTGGAAGTGCGGGGCGAGCCCGGGGATCCGCAGGAGTATCTCCTCGATCTGGGTCGGGTAGAGGTTCACCCCCCGCAGGATGATCATGTCATCGCTGCGGCCGGTCACCTTCTCCATCCGGCGGAAGGCGGGCCGGGCGGTCCCCGGCAGCAGCCTCGTCAGGTCCCGGGTGCGGTAGCGGACGACCGGCATGGCCTCCTTGGTGAGGGAGGTGAACACCAGCTCCCCGGGCTCCCCGTCCGGCAGCACCGCCCCGGTCAGCGGATCGATCACCTCGGGGTAGAAGTGGTCCTCCCAGATGTGCAGGCCGTCCTTGTGCGAGGCGAACTCCTGGGCCACGCCCGGTCCGATCACCTCGGACAGGCCGTATATGTCCACGGCGTCGATGCCCAGCCGGTCCTCGATCTCCCGGCGCATCTCCTCGGTCCAGGGCTCGGCGCCGAAGATCCCGGTGCGCAGCGAGGTGCCGCGCGGGTCGATGCCCTGGCGCTCCATCTCGTCCAGCAGCGTGAGCATGTAGGAGGGGGTCACCATGATCACCTCCGGGCGGAAGTCCTGGATCAGTCTGACCTGGCGGTCCGTCATGCCCCCGGAGGCCGGGACGACCGTGCACCCCAGGCGCTCCGCGCCGTAGTGGGCGCCCAGACCCCCGGTGAACAGGCCGTACCCGTACGCGATGTGCACGATCTGCCCCGGCCGGCCGCCCGCCGCGCGCAGCGACCGGGCGACGACATCGGCCCAGGTGGCCAGATCCCCGTCGGTGTAGCCCACCACCGTGGGGCGGCCGGTGGTGCCGCTGGAGGCGTGGATGCGGCGCACCTCGGTGCGGGGGACGGCGAACATTCCGAAGGGGTACTGCTCGCGCAGGTCGGCCTTGGTGGTGAGGGGGAAGAGGGAGAGGTCCGCGAGCGAGCGGCAGTCGTCGGGATGCACCCCCGCCTTGTCGAAGGCCTGCCGGTAGAAGGCGACGCGGTCGTACGCCCGGTGCAGGGTGGCCCGCAGCCGCCGCAGCTGGAGCGCCGCCAGCTCGTCGGGGCTCAGCCGCTCGCCTTCGTCGTGGAAATCCTCGGGGTCGCCGAGACCCGTACGCGCCGTCATTGCCGTCATTGCCGTCACCTCATCGTCGAGAGTCGGACCACCAGAAGCCAACCGAACGTTCATTCGGTAGATTGCCGGACCCCGCCGGGTAAATCAATGACTCGAACGAGTGATCGTCTGATCTGATGGCGCCCATGCCTGCATTCACCACCTATGACGGAACCGAACTCGCCTACCACGTCAGGGGGGAGGGCGAGCCGCTCGTCTGCCTCCCCGGCGGGGCCATGCGGGCCTCCCGGTACCTGGGCGACCTCGGCGGACTCGCCTCCGGGCGCCGGCTCGTCCTGCTCGACCTGCGCGGCACGGGGGACTCCGCGATACCCGCGGACGAGTCCACGTACCGCGTCGACCACCAGGTCGCCGACATCGAGGCGCTGCGGCTGCACCTGGGCCTGGATCGCGTGGACCTCCTGGCCCACTCGGCCGCCGGCAACCTGGTCATGCTGTACGCCGCGGCGCACCCCGAGCGGCTCGGCCGGATCGCCCTGGTCACCCCCACCGCCTGGGCGGTGGACCTCCCCAGCACCCCGGAACAGCGCCTGGAGGGGGCCCGCCGCCGGGCCGGCACCGAGCTGTACGACACGGCCATCGAGGCCTACGCGCGGATCCTCGCCGGCTCCGACACGGACGAGAACTGGGACCGCGCCGCCCCGCTCTTCTACGGCCGCTGGGACGAGGCCGCGCGGGCCGACTTCGCGGCGGGCGAGGACGAGCAGAACGAGAAGGCGGCCGCGGCCTTCGCCGGCCCGGGAGCCTTCGACCCGCCCGCCACCCGCGCCGCCCTGCGCCGGCTCACCGCGGAGGTGCTGGTCCTGGCGGGCGAGCTGGACTTCAACCCCGGCCCCGCCCTCGCGGCGCGCATCGCCCGGCTGTTCCCCCGCGCGGTCGTCGACGTCCAGCCCGCGACCGGGCACTTCCCCTGGCTGGACGACCCGGCCCGGTTCACCTCCCGAGTGGAGCGCTTCCTGGCCACAGGAGCCTGAGCCCTCCGCCCCGCCCGACGGCCGGGCCGAAGCCCTCGAAATGCTCCGGGGTGCCTCGGCATCGCCGTTCACCACGCCAATACCGCGCTGACCGCCGAGGGCACGCTCGTCGGCACCCTGGGGTACACAGCGCCGGAACGGGTGCGGGGTGCCGACGCGGGCGGGGCCGGCGACCTGTTCTCCCTGAGGGCCGGCCCGGAGGCCGGCAGGTCCTTCAGCGTGCGGCGTCCGCCTCCGTGGCCACCGCCTTCGCCCAGCGGTAGTCCGCCTTGCCGCTCGGGGAGCGCTGGACGGCCGGCGTGATCACCAGCTGGCGCGGGATCTTGTAGCCGGCCAGCCGGGTCCGGCAGTGGCGCTGGATCTCCTCCAGCGTCGGCTCCGGCGCCCCGTCCCGTACCTGGACCACCGCGGCCACATGGCTGCCCCACGTCGGGTCCGGGACACCCGCCACCAGGGCGTCGTACACGTCCGGATGCGACTTCAGCGCCTGCTCGACCTCCTCCGGATAGACCTTCTCGCCACCGGTGTTGATGCACTGCGAGCCGCGCCCCAGCACGGTGACGATGCCCTGCTCGTCGACCGTCGCCATGTCGCCGAGCAGGACCCAGCGCTCCGTGCCCTTCTGGAAGAAGGTCTCCGCCGTCTTCACCGGGTCGTTGTAGTAGCCGAGCGGGACGTGCCCGCGCTGCGCGAGCCGCCCGGGCACGCCGACCGGCACCGGCTCGTGCGACACCGGGTCCACCACCTGCGTACGGTCGTTGACCTGGAGGCGGAAGCCCTTCTCCGGGCCGGAGTCGTCCGTCGCCCTGCCGTTGGACCCGGACTCGGAGGACCCGAAGTTGTTCAGGAGCACCACGTGCGGCACCAGGCGCTGGAACTCGGCGCGGACGGTCTCCGACATGATCGCCCCGGACGAGGAGACGCTGAACAGCGAGGACAGGTCCGTCCCCTTCAGCGGGCCGTTCAGGGCGTCGATGAGCGGCCGGAGCATCGCGTCGCCCACCAGCGACACGCTCGACACCTTCTCCTTCTCGATGGTGCGGAGCACTTCCTCGGGCGCGTACTTGCGGTGGATGACCACCCGCTGGCCGTAGTTGAAGGCGATGAACGAGGTCAGCGTCGAGGTGCCGTGCATCAGCGGGGGCGCCGGGAAGAAGGTGAGCCCCGCGCCGCGCGCCGCGACCCGCTCGGCCAGCTCCTCCGGCCGCTTCACCGGCTCGCCCGAGGGCTCCCCGCCGAACAGCCCCGCGAAGAACAGGTCTTCGGCCCGCCACATGACGCCCTTGGGCATACCGGTGGTGCCGCCGGTGTAGATGATGAACAGGTCGTCCGCGCTGCGCGGCGGGAAGCCGCGCCCCGGGGACCCGGCCGCCTCCGCGTCCTCGTACGCGACTGGCGCGATCGCCGGCTCCGGAGCGCCCTCGGGCGCCGGCCCGACCCGGATCAGGTGCCGCAGCTTCGTCGTCTGCGGCAGCGCGGCCGCCACCCGCTCCGTGAACTCGCCCTCGAAGACGAGCGCGGCGAGGTCGGCGTCGTCGTAGAGGTAGACCAGCTCCTCCTCCACGTACCGGTAGTTGACGTTCACCGGTACCAGGCGGGCCTTGAGGCAGGCCAGTACGGTCTGCAGGTACTCGATCCCGTTGTAGAGGTGCAGCCCCAGGTGTTCGCCGGGCCTCAGTCCGCTGTCCAGCAGGTGGTGCGCGACGCGGTTCGCCGCCGCGTCCAGCTCCGCGTACGTGAGGCGGCGCTCGGCGCCGGTCCCGGGGTGGTCCACGTACACCAGCGCCTCGCGGTCCGGGACCACGTCCACGACCGACTCGAACAGGTCGGCAAGGTTGTACTCCACCGTTCCTCCTGACCCGAAAAACCTCATGGCTGGGCTGCTCGGCGGTCATTAGAGCGCCGCCCGGTCCAACTGGGAAGGGCGCACGCGAAGAAATCTGACTGAGTGTCAGAAAACTATTGAACTGCACCCGGCCCTCCTGCAACCTGTTCTAGGTCTTGAGACGGGAGGACGGCAATGGGTGGGACCGAACACCTGACCGCGGAGCGCCGCGGCGCCACGCTGGTGCTCACCATGAACAGGCCCGAAGCGAAGAACGCGCTCTCGCTTCCCCTGTTGGTGGGCCTGTACGACGGCTGGCTGGAGGCGGACGCGGACGACACGGTCCGCTCGGTGGTCCTGACGGGCGCGGGCGGCGACTTCTGCGCCGGGATGGACCTCAAGGCGCTCGCGGGCAAGGGCATGGCGGGCGACCAGTACCGGGACCGGCTCAAGGCCGACCCCGACCTGCACTGGAAGGCGATGCTCCGTCACCACCGGCCGCGCAAGCCGGTGATCGCCGCGGTGGAGGGGTACTGCGTCGCGGGCGGCACCGAGATCCTCCAGGGCACCGACATCCGGGTCGCCGGGGCCGGGGCCACGTTCGGGCTGTTCGAGGTCAAGCGGGGGCTGTTCCCGATCGGCGGCTCCACGGTGCGGCTGCCGCGGCAGGTGCCGCGCACGCACGCGCTGGAGATGCTGCTGACCGGCCGCCCGTACTCGGCCGAGGAGGCGGCGCGGATCGGGCTCGTGGGGCGGGTGGTGCCCGACGGGACGGCGCTGGAGGCGGCGCTGGAGACCGCCGAGCTGATCAACGCGTGCGGGCCGCTGGCCGTCGAGGCGGTGAAGGCGTCCGTCTACGAGGCCGCCGAGCTGACGGAGACGGAGGGGCTCGCGGCCGAACTGGTGCGGGGCTGGCCGGTCTTCGACACGGCCGACGCGAAGGAGGGGGCGCGGGCCTTCGCGGAGAAGCGCCGCCCGCTCTACCGCCGAGCCTAGGCGCTGGCCGCAGGTGCACCAGCCCCCCCCCGCCGCGCCCCGGGCCTGCGGCCCTGCCCCGGGCGCGTCCGGGTCCGCCGTGGTCCGCGTGGGCCGGTTGGGAATCCGGCGGTCCCGCCGCACCTCCTCCGCGCGGCAGAACGGCATCACGGCACAGCCGGGGAACGGCACCACCGCGCCCGCCGCCGCGCGGCAGATCCGAACCACCGCGCCCGCCGCCGCACGGCAGATCCGAACCACCGCGGCCGCCGCCGCACGGCAGATCCGAACCACCGCCCCCGCCGCCGCACGGCAGATCCGAACCACCGCGCCCGCCGCCGCACGGCAGATCCGAACCACCGCGCCCGCCGCCGCACGGCAGATCCGAACCACCGCCCCCGCCGCCGCACGGCACAACCGAACCACCGCCCCCACCGCCGCGCAGCGGAACGGCACCGCGTGAGCCACCCACCGCACCGCCGTCCGTCGGCCAACCCGCCCCCTCACGGAGAATCGGAGACCCGCCCATGACAGCCGCGTCCCCGCCCGAGGTGCTGCGTGCGCCTCTCGTCGTCGAGTTCCCCTTCACCCGCTCCCTCGGACCCGTCCAGAGCGCCTTCCTCACGGGCCTCCGCGAAGGCGTCGTGCTCGGCGTCAAGACCTCCGACGGCCGCGTCATGGTGCCGCCCGCCGAGTACGACCCCGTCACCGCCGAGGAGATCCGGGAGCTCGTCGAGGTCGCCCCCACCGGCACCGTCACCACCTGGGCCTGGAACGGGGAGCCCCGCCCCCACCAGCCCCTCGCCGCTCCCTTCGCCTGGGTCCTCGTACGCCTCGACGGCGCGGACACCGCGATCCTGCACGCCCTCGACGCTCCCGGCCCCGAGGCGGTGTCCACCGGGATGCGGGTACGGGTCCGCTGGGCCCCCGAACGCACCGGGGCCATCACCGACATCGCCTGCTTCGAGCCGTACGGGGGCGAGGAGACGGGAGGGGCGGCCACCCCGCACGACGGGGTCTTCGCCGAGCCCGTCACCGGCATCGTCGCCGAGGCCCGCCTGGACTACACCTACAGCCCCGGCCGCGCCCAGACCGCCTACATCAACGCGCTCTCCGAGCGGCGCACCGTCGGCGAGCGCTGCCCCTCCTGCCACAAGGTCTACGTCCCCCCGCGCGGCGCCTGCCCCACCTGCGGCGTGGCCACCACCGACCGGGTCGAGGTCGGCCCGGCCGGGACCGTCACCACCTACTGCATCGTCAACATCAAGGCGCGGAACCTCGACATCGAGGTCCCCTACGTCTACGCCCACATCGCCCTCGACGGCGCCGGCCTCGCCCTCCACGGCCGGATCGGCGGCATCCCGTACGACCAGGTCCGCATGGGCCTGCGCGTCGAACCGGTGTGGACC
Organism: Streptomyces sp. NBC_00091; assembly: GCF_026343185.1. Classification (GTDB taxonomy): domain Bacteria; phylum Actinomycetota; class Actinomycetes; order Streptomycetales; family Streptomycetaceae; genus Streptomyces. Next base: position 5,704,242 of record NZ_JAPEMA010000001.1, read on the forward strand.
GACGGCGGCCGCCACCCCGACCACTACCGCCCCACCGGCGAACCGGACGCGGACTACGACGCGTACAAGGAGCTCATCTGATGGCCAGGACGAGCAGGCACGCACGCGACGTGGCCGTCGTCGCCTTCGCCCAGAGCGACCACCTGCGCCGCACCGACGAACTCAGCGAAGTCGAGATGGTGATGCCGGTCCTGCACCAGGTCCTGGCCGCCACCGGCCTCAAGGCGGGCGAGATCGGCTTCACCTGCTCCGGCTCCAGCGACTACCTGGCCGGCCGGGCCTTCTCCTTCACCATGACCCTCGACGGGGTCGGCGCCTGGCCGCCGATCTCCGAGTCGCACGTCGAGATGGACGGCGCGTGGGCGCTCTACGAGGCCTGGGTCAAGATCCAGACCGGCGAGGCCGACACCGCGCTCGTCTACGCGTACGGGAAGTCCTCCCCGGGCTCCGTGCGCGACGTCCTCACCCGGCAGCTCGACCCGTACTACCTCGCCCCCCTGTGGCCCGACTCGGTGGCCCTGGCCGCCCTCCAGGCGCAGGCGCTGATCGACGCGGGGGAGACCGACGAGCGCGCGCTGGCCGCCATCGGCGCCCGCAGCCGGGCCGCCGCCGAGGGCAACCCGCACGCCCAGCTCAGCGGAGCCGTCCCGCAGGGCGGCTACCAGGTGCGGCCCCTGCGTACGGGCGACTGCCCGCCCGTCGGGGACGGCGCGGCCGCCGTCGTGCTGGCCGCGGGCGACCTCGCGCGGCGGCTGTGCGAACGGCCCGCCTGGATCACCGGCATCGACCACCGCATCGAGGCCCACGGCCTGGGCCTGCGCGACCTGACCGACTCCCCGTCCACCCGGATCGCCGCCGAGCACGCCGGGGTCTTCGAAGGCCCCGTCGACACGGCGGAACTGCACGCGCCGTTCTCCTCCCAGGAGGTCGTGCTCCGCAAGGCCCTCGGACTCGGCGAAGGCGAAGGCGACGCGGTGGCCGTCAACCCCTCCGGCGGGGCCCTCGCCGCCAACCCCGTCATGGCCGCCGGCCTGATCCGGATCGGCGAGGCGGCCGCCCGCATCCACCGCGGCGAGTCCCACCGGGCCGTCGCCCACGCCACCTCCGGCCCCTGCCTCCAGCAGAACCTGGTCGCCGTCCTGGAAGGGGACCCGGCATGAGCACACAGGGCAAGGAGCCCGTAGCCGTCGTCGGCATCGGCCAGACCAAGCACGTCGCCGCCCGCCGCGACGTCTCCCTCGCCGGCCTGGTCCGCGAGGCCGCCGCCCGCGCCCTCGCCGACGCCGAGCTGACCTGGGCGGACATCGACGCGGTCGTCATCGGCAAGGCCCCCGACTTCTTCGAGGGCGTGATGATGCCGGAGCTCTACCTGGCGGACGCCCTCGGCGCGGTCGGCAAACCGATGCTCCGCGTCCACACGGCGGGGTCCGTCGGCGGGTCCACCGCCCTGGTCGCCGCCAACCTGGTCGCGGCCCGCGTCCACCGCACCGTCCTGACCCTCGCCTTCGAGAAGCAGTCCGAGTCCAACGCCATGTGGGGGCTCTCGCTCCCCGTCCCCTTCCAGCAGCCGCTGCTGGCGGGCGCGGGCGGCTTCTTCGCCCCGCACGTGCGCGCGTACATGCGGCGCACCGGCGCGCCCGACACGGTGGGCTCGCTCGTCGCCTACAAGGACCGGCGCAACGCGCTGAAGAACCCGTACGCGCACCTTCACGAGCACGACATCACCCTGGAGAAGGTCCAGGCGTCGCCGATGCTCTGGGACCCGATCCGGTACTCCGAGACCTGCCCCTCCTCGGACGGCGCCTGCGCGATGGTCCTCACCGACCGTGCGGGCGCGGCCCGTTCGCCCAGGCCGCCCGCCTGGGTGCACGGCGGTGCGATGCGCAGCGAGCCGACCCTCTTCGCCGGGAAGGACTTCGTCTCCCCGCAGGCCGGGAAGGACTGCGCGGCCGACGTCTACCGGCAGGCCGGGATCACCGACCCGCGCCGGGAGATCGACACGGTGGAGATGTACGTGCCGTTCTCCTGGTACGAACCCATGTGGCTGGAGAACCTGGGCTTCGCCGGGGAGGGCGAGGGCTGGAAGCTCACCGAGGCGGGGGTCACCGAACTCGACGGCGACCTCCCCGTGAACCCCTCCGGCGGGGTGCTGTCCACCAACCCGATCGGCGCCTCCGGCATGATCCGCTTCGCCGAGGCGGCCCTCCAGGTCCGGGGCGCGGCCGGGGAGCACCAAGTCCCGGGAGCCCGCCGGGCGCTGGGGCACGCGTACGGCGGCGGCGCGCAGTTCTTCGCGATGTGGCTGGTCGGGGCGCAGCCGCCGGCCTCCTGACCGGGGGCGGTGTGCCGCACCGGCCACGGGTGACTCACCGTGGCCTGTGCGCCGCCCGCCGCGATGGCTACCCTGGGCCCCCGGACGACGTACCGGGAGGAGCCACACGTGGCCGAGAGCATGACTTCGCAGCCCCTCGCCGGCTGGGGCAAGCCCGACCTCGATCTCAGCGGGGCGGACTGGCGCTCGAGCAGCCGGGGGGTGGGCGACGTCCAGATCGCCTTCGTGGAAGGGTTCATCGCGATGCGCAACGGCGAACGCCCCGACAGCCCCTCGCTGATCTTCGCGCCGGACGAGTGGCGCAAGTTCGTCCTGGAGGCCCGGGGCGGGGAGTTCGACCTGACCTGAACCGGCCATGCCCGGCCCCGCCCCGCAAGGCCGTTGCCGTGCGGGGCGGCGCCCCGGCAGCCGGCCGTACCCGCTCGCACCGGGCGCAGCCGCTACGGTTGCGGCATGAGCGGAGAGAACGACCTGCGCACACTCCTGAGCGGCATGCGGCCCGAGCTGAACGAGGGGCGGTACGTGTTCTGCACCGTTCCCGATGGCACCGTGCCCGCCGGGACCGCACCCGTCGCCACCGTCCGGGAAGCCGAGGGCCTGACCCTGGTCCTGCGTCAGGAGGACGCCGACGCCGCCGGGCTCGCCTACGACTACACCGCCGGCTGGATCACCCTGCGGATCCACTCCGCCCTCGACGCCGTGGGCCTCACCGCGGCCTTCGCCACCGAACTCGGCGCACACGGCCTGAGCTGCAACGTCATCGCCGGCTACCACCACGACCACCTCTTCGTGGCAGCCGACCGCGCGGCCGAGGCCGTGGCCGTCCTGGAGGAGCTCGCGGCACGTTCCGCGCGGGGCTGACCCGCCCCCGAAGAGAAGATCGGATTCTTATCCGAGAGTGGGATCCCCTCGCGCGTGCGCGGGCGTACGCTGATCTCCCGAGCCGGCCTGGGGGGTACCAGCCATGACGGAACGCCGGACCCGCACACGGCGCACGCTCTTCGAACGCGAAGCCGAACTCGTCGCCGTCGACGAGGCGCTGGACCGGCTCACCGGCGCCGGCCCCGACACCGGCGGCGGCCTGCTCGCCCTCTCCGGCCCGGCCGGCCTCGGCAAGACCACCCTCCTCGCCGAAGTACGCCGCCGCGCCCTCGCCCGCTCCTGCACCCTGCTCGCCGCACGCGGCGGTGAACAGGAGCAGACCCAGCCCTTCCACGTCGCCCGGCAGCTCATCCAGCCCCAGCTGGCCGGCCGCCCGGAAGCCGAACTGCGCGCCGCGCTCGGCAGCTGGTACGCCATCGTCGGCCCCGCCCTCGGCCTCTGCGCCCCCGCGCAGGGCGCCCCGCCCGACCCGCAGGGCCTGCGCGACGGGCTCGACTGGGTCCTCACCCACCTCACCGTGCAGCGCGCCCCCGTCGTCCTCGTCCTGGACGACGCCCACTGGGCCGACCCCGAGTCCCTCGGCTGGCTCGCCGCCTTCGCCCCGCGCGCCGAACACCTTCCGCTGCTCCTCGTCACCGCCTACCGCCCCGACGAACTCCCCGCGGACGCCGAGGCCTTCCGTACGCTGCCCGGCCGGGCCGGACAGCGCCCGCTCAGCCTTGCCCCGCTCAGCGCGGCCGCCGTCTCCACCCTGGTCCGCGAGGCGGTCGGGGCACACGCCGAGGAAGCCTTCTGCCGCGAGGCCTGGGCCGTCACCACCGGCAACCCCTTCGAGGCCGTCGAACTCACCGCCAAGGTCCGCGCCAAGGGCCTCGACCCCACCTCGGCCAGCGCCCCGCTGCTGCGCGACCTCGCCGCGGCCCAGCGCGGCAGCGGGCTCGTCGCCCGCCTCCACAGCCTCGGCCCCTCCACCGTCCGCTTCGCCTGGGCCTGCGCCGTCCTCGGCACCGCCATCCCGCGGCGGATCGCCGCCCGGGTCGCCGTCCTCGGCGCCGAAGAGGCCGCCGACGCCACCGGCCGGCTCCGCGACGCCCGCATCCTGTCGGCCCCGCCGGCGGAGAGGGCACCCGGCGAAGAGGAGGACACCGGGCTGGAGTTCGTCCACCCGCTGATCGCCACCGCCATATACCGCGCCATCCCCGACGCCCTGCGCGTCGCCCTGCACGGCAGGGCGGCGGCCGCCGTCGTCGACGCCGGGCTCGGCTCCTCCGCGGCCGCCCGCCACCTGCTGGAGACCCAGCCCGAGAACGACCCCTGGGTGGTACGCACCCTGCGCGAGGCCGCCGCCGAGAACCTCCGGGCCGGCGCCCCCGAAGCCGCCCGCCGCCAGCTCGCCCGCGCCCTGGAAGAGCCCCCGGACTTCGGCGAACGCGCCGCCGTGCTCTACGAACTCGGCTGCGCCTCCCTGCTCACCGAACCCGCCAACACCGTCAACCACCTGCGCGCCGCCCTCGCCGAACCCTTCGACGACCCCGCGCTGCGCCAGGGCATCGTCATCCGGCTCGCCCAGGTCCTCGCCCACAGCGACCACCTCGCCGCCGCCTCGGAGCTGCTCGGCCGCGAGATACCGCGCACCCACGACGTGCGCGCCCGGCTGCGCCTGCAGTCCGAACAGTTCATGTGGGACGCCTTCAACGCCGCCGAAACCGACTCCCCGGCCCGCTCCCGCCGCCTGGCCCGACTGGCCGACCGCCTCACCGGCCGGGACCTCACCGAGCGCTACGTCATCGGCCTGCGCGCCTGGGACGCCTGCCTGCGCGGAGAGCCCCTCGACGTGGCCCTGCACCACGCGGGCCGGGTCCTGCGGGAGCCCTTCAGCTGGGCCCACGAGGACCGCGGCTTCGAGGTACCGGTGCTCGCCGCGATGGTCCACATGTACGCCGACCGGCCCGGGCGCGCCGAGGAACTCTTCGAGGAGGGCACCGCCGAATTCGAACGCCAGGGCTGGCACGGCGCCCACCTGTCCTTCGCGTACAGCCTGCGCGCCTACATCCGCTTCCGGCGCGGACGGCTCGTGGAGGCCGAGGAACTGGCCCGCGCCGGACTGCGGCTCGCCGAGCGCGTGGGCCCCCGTACGCCCGTGCACTGGTACGCGATCGCCATCCTCCTCACCACCCTGGTGGCCCGGGGCCGGGTCGATGAGGCCTGGCGGCTGGCACGGGAACACCAGTACGGGGAACCCTTCCCCGCCGCCGTCGTCTTCCCCGACTCGCAGACCGTGTACGCCGAACTGCTCCTGGCCGGCGGCGACCGGAAGGCGGCCGCCGCCGAACTGGAGGCGGTCGGCCGGAGGCTGACCCCGCGCGGGATCCAGAACCCGGCCTGGTGCCCCTGGCAGCTGCTCCTCGCCCGCACGGTGGCCCCCGACGACCCCGCCAGGGCCCGCGCCCTGGCCGCCGAGGCCCTGCGCCGGGCCCGGGCCTTCGGCGCGCCCTCCGCCATCGGCCAGGCCCTGCGCGTCGCGGCGGAGGTGGCCGCCCCGCAGGACCGGGCCGCCCTGCTGCGCGAGGCGGTGGCCCTGCTGGAGGACTCCCCGGCGGCCTACGAACTGGCCCGGGCCCTGGCCGCGCTGGGCACCGAACTCCAGGACCCCGGCCTGCTCACCCGCGCCCTCCTCACCAGCCGCACCTGCGGGGCCGACGCCCTGGAGGCGAGCACGGCCCGGGCCCTGGAGGCGTTCGCCCAGCGCGCGAGCTGAGTCCGCACCGACCCGGACGGCCCCCGGTCTGAACCGGGGCCGGACGCCCCCTACCCCCGCAGCGCCGCGATCGCCGCCAGCTCCGCGGCCGCCAGCGGCGGCCCGGCCAGCTGCGCCCGGCGCGGCCCCAGCGCGGCCGCCAGCAGCACCGGCGGGGTGAACAGCCGCGCGGCGGGCCGCTCCAGGGTCATCACGTCGGTGACCGCCCGGGCCACCCGCCCGTTGCCGGTGCTGGTGTGCATCAGTCGCCGTACGTAGGCCGCGGCGCACCGCTCGGCCAGCGTCGGGCCGCTCTCCGTGGCGCCGGGGTAGAAGACGTCGTTCCCGGTGGACAGCGCCCAGGCGGCGGCCACCGGTCCGGCGACGGCCTTCTGCGCGCGGGCGGCGAGCCGCTCGTCGGACCAGCCGCACCGGGCGATCGTGTCCCGCAGGGCGAGGGCGCCCTGCGCGGCCACCGACATGCCGTGCCCGTACACCGGGTTGTAGGCGGCGACCGCGTCGCCGAGCACCAGGAACCGCTCGGGCAGCGCGGCCTTCTCGTAGTGGTACCTGCGGTTGACGGTCGTCCGGGTGAGCACCACGTCCGTCAGCGGCTCCGTCCCGGCGATCAGCTCGCTTATGATCGGATGCCGCAGTGCCCGGGCGAAGTCCTCGAAGGCCTCCGGGTCCCTCGTGGGTTCGCCGCCGCGGGTCCCCGACTGGGTGACGAGCCAGCGGTCGCCCTCGATCGGGACCAGGGTCGCGGACCGGCCCGGACCGGCCTCGCGGGGGTCGGCCTGGATGTTCACGATGACCGGGAAGGTGCTCCCGAGGTCCTTGGGGGCCCGGAAGATCCGGCTGGCGTAGACCAGGCCGGGGTCCACCGTCCGTACGGCGGGCTCGGGCAGGCCGAACTCGCGCAGCCACACCGGCGTACGGGAGGAGCGCCCGGAGGCGTCCACCACCAGGTCCGCCGCGAGGACGCGTTCCGCGCCGTCCTCCCCGCGCACCCGGACCCCCGTGACGCGGCGGGCGTCGCCCGCCAGGCCCAGCACCTCGGTGCGGTCGTGGACGGTGACCCCCGGCAGCGCGGCCACGGACCGGCGGACGTGCCAGTCGAGCAGGTCGCGGCTGGCGAGGAGCACGTAGTGGGACTCCTCCGCCCAGCGGCGGAACCAGCCCTCGGGGGAGAAGCCGACCATGTTCGTGGGCAGCGCGATCCGGTGGGCCCCGTCGTCCCTCAGCCGTCCGGTGGTGCCGGGCAGCAGGGCGTCCACGGCCGCCGCCCCGCCCGACCACAGCAGATGCGCGTGGTGGGCCTGCGGAAGCCCCTTGCGGGGGTGCGGCCCCTCGGGCAGCGCGTCCCGCTCGACCACGAGGACGTCCCCGGACCCGGCGAGGGCCGCGGCCGTGAGCATGCCGGCCAGGCTGCCCCCGATGACGACCGAGGTGCGCCGGCCGGGGGGCGGTGGTGAACTGCTCATGAACTCACGCTCTCTGGATGGTCCGCCGGCCCTGACCGGGCGCGGAAGGAGATGACGGCGGGGGACCGGCGCAGGGCCCGGGACACCGCGACGAGGTCCGGGGCCTGCGCCGGTACGGGCGCCGGCCCGCTTTCCGCCTCGGCCTCGACGCCCCGGCGCAGGGCCCCGACGGCCGCGACCACGGCCACCGCGTCGGCGGTCGCCGCCGCCTGCTTGGGCGCCTCGCCCCGGGCCAGGGCCTCGGCGAGCGCCCGTTCGCGGACCTCGGGGTCCGCGTACGGCTGGAGCCGCAGCAGCCCGTCGCTGATCTGGGTCCTGCGGTGGACCAGGCGCCTGCTGATCGGGGACCGCCGGGGCAGCCGCAGCGAACCGGTGTCCAGGGCGGCCAGTTCGTTCACGAACGGGGCGAGGCACCGGTAGTGGTAGTAGTCCCGGCAGAGCCCCTCCAGCGCCTGGCCGGCGTGGGGCAGGATGAAGCCCACGGCGATGAACAGGGCGCACACGGAGGCGATGGGCGGGGCGACGTAGGTGCTGAGCCAGTCCAGGTCGTGGCCGCTCCAGCGGGCGAACACCGCGGTGAGTTTCACGGTGTCGTAGCAGAGGTTCAGGATGAAACCGATGACCAGGAGCACCAGGCCGGACCGCAGCCACCCCGACACCTCCCGCAGCCAGGCCCAGGTGACCACGGCCGTGATCGCGCAGGCGACGGTGTGGGCCCCCAGGTAGAGCATGATGTGCTCGCGCATCCAGGGGGTGTTGGCGTAGTACGTGTCCAGGTCCCGCAGCCGCTCGACCGGTACGTCGGCGAACGCGAAGGTGATCCACAGGCCGGCCACGACGGCCGAGTAGGCGATCCCGATCGTCCAGTTGGTCCGGCGCACCCGCCGGGGATCGCCCCCGCGCCAGTGGATGATCATGATCAGGCAGGAGGCGCAGAACATCGTGAGCAGCGTGTACACCAGCGGCGCCGCGAAGTTGCTGACGCCGGTGGAACTGTTCAGCAGCACGAGCGTCTTCGGCCGGCCGAAGTAGAAGACGGCCGAGGCCAGCAGGAGCAGGCCGCCGACGGACCGCACGTTGGGGTCGATCCGCCAGAACCTCATCATGACCGGGAGGCGGATCGCGAAGGCCAGGGTGAGGATCGCCGCCGGTATGAGGTACGGGATGTAGTACTTGTCCGAGGTCACCGTCAACCGATCGGTCCGCGGTAGCCGAGGGCGTTGCCTATCCGGCCCGCGACGTCGTTGCGGCGGGCCCCGGGGGCGTCGCCGCCCGTCAGCCACGCCCGGCAGCGGTCCCCGAGCATCAGCCCGAAGCTCTCCGCCTCGATCTCCTGGGTGTCCTCGTAGTGGGACCGGGCGGCGACACTGGCGTACGTCAGGTCGGAGGCGTCGGGCAGCGCCCGGGCGGCGTCGGCGGCCCCGCGTCCGTGCCCGGTGCAGTGGCCGGCCTTCATGTGCCACAGCTCGTGCCCGAGGATGACCAGTTGGTGGTCGGCGGTCGTGTACTTCTCCACCACGACGATGTCGTAGTCCTCCATGTTCAGCCAGAGACCCGAGGTGGTCAGTTCGGCGGGGAAGCGCTCGAAGCGCAGCACGATGGGACGCCCGCCACGGGTACGGCTCATGGCGTCGCACAGGGCGCGGAAGAGCGTCTGCGGCTCGACCGGCGCCTCGAGGTCGAGCGAGGAGGTCAGCGCGGTGCACAGCTTGCGCATCGAACGGGAGAGGTTCACCGGGCCACCTCGGAGGAGAGCATTCCGGTGATCATGCCCAGGAGCAGCGTCTCCTGCGTCCGGGTGAGGGCTCTTCCCCGCGTGGAGATGGAGACGAGCCCGTACTGGTTCATGAGGTCGGCCATCAGGTCGCCCGATCCGTAGTTGAGGGATTCGACCGCAGGCCACAGGGCCCTGTTCACCGCCTGAGCCGGGGTGTCCGTCAGGAAGGTGATCTCACGGCCGAAGAAGGCCGCGAACTCCGTGCAGTGCCGCAGGTGCGGCGGTTCGCGGCCCGACACCAGGGCGCCGACCCACCAGGGGTCCACGCCGATGGCCGCCGCGATCTCCGCGATCGCGTAGGGCTGTCCGTGGGTGTCGCGCGAGACGGCGTACAGGAAGGCCGCGCGACGGCGGAGCGTCTCCTCGGCCTCCTCCGGCGTGGGATCCGCGAACTCCTCACCGCGCAGCAGGGCCGCCGTCACCTCCACGGGGACGCCGGTCCGCCCGGCGAGGGACTCCGCGTCGAGGATCTCGTCCACGTCCAGTCGCCGCTCCTGGGCGAGCGCCCGGATCCGGGTGAGCGTCGCGGCGAGGGAAAGCGGCGGACCGCCAACGGGGACAGTCATCTGTCTGTGCTCCCATACGTCCGAAGGGCAGATCCGTCTGCGCACCCGGGACGACGGTAGGCCCCCCCGGGCATCAAGATCCCCAGCACCGAACCGATCGTTGTCGAATCGAAAACGATCGATGACCGGAGGTGGGGACGCACAGCAAGATACAGCCAGTGCGGCGGGCTGTGGCGGGAAAGGGCGCATGGTCGCAGCTCATCGCGCCGGCCCGCCCGGCCGGTAAGGAGTACGAGAGCCACACGCCCCATACCCGCAGGTCCGGGATCCCCGGACGGCTCCCGCCCCCGGCGGCAGGGAGCCCCCGGGGCCGGAAAACCCGCGCGGACACGTACCATGGCGGCATGTCCTTCCTCCGCCGCCACCGCGCCGCCACACCCGCCGGCCCGGACTTCGACGTCCTGGCCATGGACCCGGGGGACTGGCCGGGCAACCTCGGGGCCGGGCTGCTGCCCGCCCCCGACGGCAGCTGCCAGGGTGTCTTCCTCCGCTACGACCTGTTCGGCGGCCGCGGCCCCGCGATGATCATCGGCAACCTCCCCGAGGGATCCCCGGCGCGGGAGCTCGCCGAGGGCCAGGTCCCCTTCGAGGTGGCCCAGCTCCTCGACGCCCTCGAGAACGACGAGGACGTCGAGGTCACCGGCGCCGAGGACTGTCCCGTCATGCAGGGCGACAACCTCCTCATCGTCCGCAAGATCAAGCTCTCCGAGGGCCGGATCTCCTGCGTCCAGTTCGACCGCAGCGACAACGTCCTCGTGACGATCGCCAGCTGGGACCGCCCGATCACCGACGACCTCTACGCGCTGCTCAAGCCGCTCCCCGCCGAGCTCTTCCAGCAGGGCTAGCCCTCCGGGGCCGCCGGCGCCGCCGGGCGCTACGCGTCCGCGATGTCGTTCGCCGCGACGTAGCCGAACGTCATCGCGGGCCCGATCGTGGATCCCGCCCCCGCGTAGCTGTGGCCCATCACCGCCGCACTCGCGTTGCCCGCCGCCCACAGGCCCCGGATCACCGAGCCGTCCGCCCGCAGCGCCCGGGCCCGCGCGTCCGTGACGATGCCGCCCTTGGTGCCCAGGTCCCCCGGGACGATCCTGAAGGCGTAGAAGGGCGGGGCCCAGACCGGCGCCAGGCAGGAGTTCGGCACCACGTTCGGGTCGGTGTAGTAGTGGTCGTACGCCGTGTCGCCCCGGTGGAAGTCCGCGTCGCTCCCGCTCCACGCCTGGGCGTTGAACCGGTTGAGGGTCGCCCGCAGCGCACCCGCCGGCACCCCGATCTGGCCCGCCAGCGCGTCCCAGGTCCACGCCTTCTTCACGGCGCCCGCCTCGTACCACGCGTCCGGGAAGGGCAGGGTCGGCAGGACGTCCTTGAACAGGTACCTGTTGCGGTAGTTCTGGTCCACGATCAGCCACGCCGGGATGTGCGAGCCCGCCTGGCCCCGGTCCTTCTCGTACATCACGTGCACCACGTCGCTGTACGGCGCGGCCTCGTTCACGAAGCGCGTCCCCGCCCGGTTCACGATCAGACCCCCCGGCAGGGTCCGCTCCGCCAGACAGAAGTACGGCTCCCCGGGCAGCGGGATCGTCGGCCCCCACCAGGCGTCCTCCATCAACGCCAGGGCCGCGCCCGCCTGTTGCCCCGCCCGGATCCCGTCACCGGTGTTCTCCTTCGCCCCCACCGACCACTGGGTGCCGATCGGCTGCTGCTGGTACTGCTCCCGCATCTGCGCGTTGTGCTCGAAGCCGCCGGAGCCGATGACCACCCCCTTGCGGGCCCGCACGACACCCCGTACGCCCTCCTTCTCCACCACCACCCCGGTCACCGCCCCGGCCTCCTGGACCAGGTCGACCAGCGGGCTGTTCAGCCACACCGGCACCCCCGCCCGCAGCAGCCCGGCCCGCAGCCCCGCGGCCAGCGCCTGGCCCATCGTCAGCGGCTCCTCCCCGCGCAGCGCCGCCGCCGCACCGCGCGCCAGGCACTCCGTGGACACCGCGAGCCCCTTCGCGGTGACCGCCGCGAGGGTCAGCCACCGGTAGTCCTGGCTGAACACCACCATCCCGGCGGGCACCGCCATGTACGCCGGGTTCAGGTGCGCCAGTTCGGCGCCCAGGACGTTCCCGTCGACCTGGTCCGGCTCGATGGAACGGCCGTTGCTCAGCCCGCCCGGCAGGTTCGGGTAGTAGTCGCTGTAGCCGTCCATGAAACGGAACCTCAGCGGGCTGTTCGCCATGACGAAGTCCAGCATCCGGGGACCGTTGTCGAGGAACGCCCGCTGCCGGTCGGCCGGTACGTCCGGACCCACCACCGCCGACAGGTACGCGGCCGCCTTCTGCGGGGTGTCCGGCACCCCCGCGCCCAGGATCACCGAGTTGTTCGGCAGCCAGATCCCCGCGCCGGAGCGCGCCGCCGAACCGCCGAAGGTCGGGGCCTTCTCCACCACCAGGACGCTCAGCCCCCGCCGGGCGGCGGTCAGCGCGGCGGTCATCCCCGCCGCCCCCGAGCCGACCACCACGACGTCGTACTCGCCGAGCGGGCTCTCGGCGGCCCCCGCGGCCGCGCCCGGCAGCACGGCGGCGGCGAGCACCCCGGCCCCCGTCCCGGCGAGGACCGCCCGGCGGGAGGGGAGGGCGGGACGGCTTCGGTCGGTGCTCCGGGTCATGGGCGGGCTCCATCGGGTGGCGGGGACGGGGGAGGCTCCGGCGTTCTGATGCCGAGTCAGAGAAAATGTTCGGGGGATCATGTGATGTCAAGCCACGCGCGCGCAACCGGTCCGGCCCCGGACAGGCCGAATCCCGTGCCCCCACACAGGGTGTGCGGGACACGGGATTCGTACGGGGCCGGGCGGGCCGGAGTCAGCGCGTGCCGACCGCCGCCCGGACCGCTCTGCGGGCCATCCCGGCGTCGTCGTGCAGACGGCGCAGCAGCAGGCGCTGCTCCTCCCCCGAGGACAGGGCCCCCGCGGGAAGCGGCTGGGCGGGGGCGGCCGCCAGCATGGAGCGCTGCACCGCCGTCTCGGACATCCGGATCTCCCTGGTCAGCACCAGCATCAGGTTCACCAGGAAGGCGTCCCGCGCCACCGGGCCGGCCGACTGGGCCAGCCGGCTGATCTGGCCGCGCGCCGCCGGAGCGTCACCCAGTACCGTCCACAGCGTGGCCAGGTCGTAGCCCGGCAGGTACCACCCGGCGTGCTCCCAGTCGAGGAGCACCGGCCCGGCCGGGGACAGCAGCAGGTTCGACAGCAGCGCGTCACCGTGGTTGAACTGCCACGGGGTACCCGCCAGCCGCAGCCCGTGCAGCAGCTTCTGCAGGTCGCCGAAGTCCCGGTCGGTCAGCAGTCCCAGCTGGTGGTCGCGGGAGATCCGCCGCGCGTAGTCCACCGGGTGGCCGAACAGATCGGCCGGCGGACGCCACTGGTTCACCCGGCACACCGCTCCCAGGGCGGCCCGCAGGTCGGTCCGCGGCGGCGCCTCCACCGGATGCCGCTGGAGCGCCGCGACCCGGCCCGCCATCCGCTCCACCACCAGTACGCAGTTCTCCGGGTCCGCGGCGATCAGCCGGGGCACGCGGACCGGCGGGCGGTGCCGGACGAACGTCCGGTACGACGCTATTTCGTGCCGGTACCGCTCGCGCCACTCGGGCGAGTGGTCCAGTAAAACCTTCGCGACCGCGGTCATCCGCCCTGTCGTCCCCACCAGGAGGACCGACCGGCCGCTGCGCCGCAGGACCTGGACCGGTGCGAACTCCGGACAGATCCGCTGCACCGACGCGAGCGCGGTGCGCAGCTGCGCCCCCTGCGGCCCGGACAGGTCGATTCTTCCGCTGAGCGGCTGCGGTCCGGTACCCGGCATCCGCCGCGCCCGTACGGCGCCCTGCGCCGGTACCGGCTGGCGGCCGGGTTCGAGGTAGGGGCCGCCGCCCGCCTGGAGGGTGCGGTGCTGCCGAACCGGTGCGGACACGGAGGACGTTGCTGCGTACATGGCGTTTACGGTTCCCTTCGTGCGCCGACGAGTGCGTACGCCGCCCCGCCGGATCCCGTACTTCACCCTGGGGAGTTCCGCCGGTGAACCGGGTCGGGGAGGCGCATTCCTACCTGACACCCGCCCGCAGGTGGCGAACCACGGGGCGGGGGCTGGCGAACCCTGGCGAATAGTCCACACGCATCTGACGGGCGGCTACTGTCAATTCAGCCGAGAACCTGGGGGCTTGACGTGAGCAAAGGTCCAAACACCCGTCTGAACGACCTGTTCGGCCTGGCCGGCTGGTCGAAGGGCGAACTCGCGAGGATGGTCAACCGGCAGGCGGCCGCCATGGGCCACCACCAGCTGGCCACCGACACCTCGCGGGTGCGGCGCTGGATCGACATGGGGGAGACCCCGCGCGAACCGGTGCCCACGGTACTGGCAGCACTGTTCACCGAGCGGCTCGGTCGTGTCGTGACCATCGAGGACCTCGGGTTCGTACGGCAGCGGCGCACCACCAAACGGCAGCCGGACGGGGCGAAGGAGAACCCCGACGGAGTGCCCTGGGCGCCCGAACGCACAGCCGCGGTCCTCACCGAATTCACGGGAATGGACCTCATGCTCAACCGTCGCGGCCTGATGGGCGCGGGAGCCGCGCTCACCGCCGGCTCAGCCCTCAGCAACGCCATGTACGACTGGCTGCACACCGAGCCCGCCACCGCCGGGAACGCGCAGACCTTCGCAGACCCCTACCAGGCCGACCCGGCCGGCTACGACCGCTACGAGGCGGCGCCGATCGGCTCCCAGGAGATCGAGGCCCTGGAGCGCTCCGTCGAGGTCTTCCGGGCCTGGGACGCCTCCAGAGGCGGCGGGCTCCAGCGCAAGGCCGTCGTCGGCCAGTTGAACGAAGTCGGCGGCATGCTGGCGTACCACCACCCCGACCACCTCCAGCGGAGGCTGTGGGGGGTGGCGGCCAACCTGGCGGTGCTGGCGGGCTGGATGTCGCACGACGTGGGCCTCGAACCCACCGCGCAGAAGTACTTCGTCATCGCCGCGCACGCGGCCCGCGAGGGCGGCGACCGGCCGCGCGCCGGCGAAGCCCTGTCACGGGCCGCCCGCCAGATGGTCCACCTCGGCAAGCCGAACGAGGCCCTGGACCTGATGAAGCTGGCGCAGTCCGGATCCGGCGAGCAGACCCTGCCGCGCACCCGCGCCATGCTGCACACCATCGAGGCATGGGCGCAGGCCGCCATGGGCAAGGGCCAGGCCATGCGCCGCACCCTGGGCGAGGCCGAGGACCTGTTCGTGTCCGACAAGGGAGACGTACCGCCGCCCTCGTGGATGCAGCACTTCGACGAGGCGGACCTGCACGGCATGCAGGCCCTGGCGTACCGCACCCTCGCCGACCACGACGCCTCGGCCGCGCCCATCGCCGCCCGGCACGCCCGGGAGGCGCTGCGGCTGCGCGGCGACGGCTACCAGCGCTCCCAGATCTTCGACTACATCTCCATGGCCTCGGCCTGCTTCATCGCGGACGACCCGGAACAGGCCGACCGCTACGCCCGCCTCGCCCTGGTCTCGATGAACGAGACCTCCTCGCACCGGACATGGGACCGGCTCCGCGAGATGTACCGGCTCACCGGCCAGTACGCCGGGTACGCGCGCATCGAGAACCTGCGCGAGGAGATCAAGCTGGCCCTCCCCGACATCCCCGCAGCGCGCGTCGCAAGCGGTGCGGAGGTCTAGCGGAGGTCTGGGCCGCGGAGGGACGGGTACGGCAGAGGACGGGAAGACGGCGCGTCGGGAGGGGCCGCGCCTCACAGGCGCGGCCCCTGGAACCCGTCCGCTGTCAGTCGGCCAGCAGTCAGTCGGCCAGTAGGCCATTCGGCCGGCCGACCGCCGTCGGTCAGCCGCCGATCCGGGCGACCAGGACGCAGGCGTCGTCCTCGCGCTCGCTCTCGCCGAACTCCTCCGTCACCATGCGGACGCAGTCGCGGGCCGACCGCGCCTGCGAGAACCGCGGCGCGAGCGCCAGCAGCCGCTCGGTGCCGTCCGTCCGGCTGAACTCGATGCTCTGCGAGGCCAGTCCGTCCGTGTGCAGTACGAGTACGTCGCCCAGTTCGAGCCGTTCCTCGGCCTGCCCGTACACGGCCCCCGAGGTCGCCCCCAGCAGGACGCCCTCCGGGGGTTGCAGCGCCCGGCCCTGGCCGCGGCGGAAGAGCAGGGGCGCGGGGTGTCCGGCCTGTGCCCAGGACAGCATCCGGCGCGCGGGATCGTAGCGGCAGCAGACGGCGGAGCCGAGTGCGGGCTGTACGGAGGTCTCCAGCAGCTGGTTGAGCCAGCCCATCAGGGGGCCCGGCTCGATCCCGGCCATGGCCATGCCGCGCAGGGCGCCGAGCATCATCGCCATCCCGGAGGTGGCGCTCACCCCGTGCCCGGTCAGGTCACCGACCGTCAGAAGGGAGCGTCCGTCGGGGAGTTCGAGCGCGTCGTACCAGTCGCCGCCGATCAGCGCGCTGGTCGCGGAGGGCAGGTAGTGCGCGGCCACGTCCATCGTGCCGGCGTTCTCGTGCGGGAACCGCAGGGAGCCGCGCCACGGGGGGAGCACGGCTTCCTGCAGTTCGACCGCCAGCCGGTGCTCGGTCTGCGCGATCTCCCGCTGGCGCTGGAGCGAATCCCGCGACTCGCGTTCCGCCCGCTGGCTGCGGCGCAGTTCGCTCACGTCCCGCAGCACGGCCCACATGGAGGCCGTGCAGCCGTCGGAGTCGAGCACCGGCTCGCCCCTCATGTGCAGCGTCCGGACCCGCCCGTCGGCCCGGACGATGCGGAACTCGCCGTCTATCGGCTTGCCGTCGACCAGGCAGTCCGTGACCATCGCGGTCATCAGGGGCTGGTCCTCGGAGAACAGGGTGGAGCCCAGCTCGTCGAGGGGCAGTGGGCCGGCCTCGGGGGACCGGCCGAAGATCTGGAAGAGCTCCTCGGACCAGGTGACCTCGTCCGTCAGCAGGTTCCACTCGGCGCTGCCGACGCGGGTCTGCCGGTCCTCCTGCGCGGCCTCCGGGGCCGCCGGGGGGAGTTCGACGAGTTCGGGAGCGGGCGGCAGGCCCTCCTTGAGCTGGCCGAGGTGCTGGCCGAGGTCGTCGAGGTGGTGCACGGCGAGGTCGCACAGCGCGCGCTGCCAGCGGCCCTGGGCGTCGTCGTCGTCCACGACGGTGTCGCGGCGTACGGCGTCCACCTCGCCGCGCAGCCGGCGGGTCTGCGAGATCAGTGCGTCCACCGATCCCGGCTCGGGCGGCTGCGCGGGACGGTCCGCGTACAGGTGGGACGGCATGAGGACTCCGATACAGGCGCGGCGATACAGGCGCGGCTCGGCCAGGTCCCGGAGGACGACCGGTGACGGCTGTGGACCGACTACGACTGTGGCACAGCCGGAGACCGCCTGTAAGGCGTTTGGCAACATCCGTAACGGTCTTGCTCGGGGCATATGCCGAAGGCCTCCCGGTTGCCTCCTGTCCGTACGAACATTTCCGGTCAGCCCCGGATGCCGTTCCTGCCCGGTCCTGGCCGTGTTCACGCCGTGCCGGGCCCGGAGTCCGCAGGTCCCTCAGATGGTGAGCGGTACGGGGTGGATCTCGTCGGCGGGGTGCCCCGAGCGCTCGTGGATCCGCCGGACCGCGTCGGCCGAGGGTGCCTCGGACAGGCAGTAGACCTCGCCGGACGCCGGGTCGGCCCAGGCCCGCTCGAACTTCACCTTCTCGTCCGACTGGATCGCCAGGTCCGCCTTGTGGGCGGCCTTCAGCTCGGTTTCCGTGATGCCCTTCATGCCATGGTGGACATCCATGTACTTGGCCACCGCGAACACCTCCTCATGTGTCGCGACGTGTACGGGTCTGCTTCCATCGTGCGCCCGCGGCCGGAAAAAGGCCCTCCGGCGAGGGGCGGTCGATCGTACGGGCGAGGTGTACGAGTCATCCGCGCCGCTTTCCCCGTCCCGCGCAGGGGTCTTCGGTTCGTCAGGGGTACCACCCGAACGAAGGACCCCGTCCGGCAGCTCGCTTCCCACCTCACCCGGTGATCGCTACCCTACGTGTCGGTAATGAGCCGGGGGCGGTCCGTTTCGGCGGGCCCGGGGAGGGTGGGGACACGACCAGATGACCGAACAGAGCAGCGCGCCGGCCGGAGGGAGCCGCCGCTCCTTCCTGACCTATCTGGTCGCGGCGCCCACCCTGGCCCTGGTCACCCGGGCCGGGGCCGATGTCCTCGCCCCGCAGCCCGCGCACGCCGTGATCCCGAGCCTGCCCGCCATCGCCGACATCGTCGACCTCGGCGACCTGTTCATCCTGGCCGGCGCCCCCACCTCCGCGCTGCTGGCGCTCGCGGTGGAGGCGGACGGCACCATCCGCTTCCGGCTGCCGCGCGAGGAGGTCGGCCAGGGCCTCACCACCGCCGTGGCCATGCTGGTCGCGGAGGAGCTGGACGCGCCCCTGGACACGGTCCGGGTGGAACTGGACGACGCCCGCCCCGAGTTGCTGTTCAACCAGCTCACCGGCTCCTCCAACTCGATCCGCTCCCTCTACGGGCCGGTCCGCCAGTGCGCCGCCACCGCCCGGGCCCGCCTGGTCGCGGCCGCCGCCGCCCGCTGGAGCCTCTCCGCCTCCGCGCTGAGCACCGCGGACGGCTCCGTACGGGCCCCCGACGGCCGCAGCGCCACCTACGGCAGCCTCGCCGTGGCCGCCGCCTCGCCCGGCCTGATCGTCCTGGGCGCCTCCCCGAAGCCGGCCGCGAAGCACGCCCTGGTCGGCACCCCGACCCGGCGGATCGACGCCCGCGCCATGGTGACGGGCGCTCAGAAGTACACCCTCGACCTCGACGTGCCGGGCGCCAAGCCCTGCGTGGTGCGCCGTCCGCCCTCCGTCGGCGGCAGCGTCCGCGGCGTCACCAACCTCACGGCCGTCCGGGCGATGCCGGGGGTCCTGGACGTGGTGACCGTCAAGACCGGGGTCGCCGTCGTCGCGGAAACGTTCGGGCAGGCCCTCGACGCCAAGGCCGCGCTCCAGGTCGACTGGGGCCCCGGCCCCGCCGACCAGCTCTCGGACGCGCAGATCCGTACCAAGCTGCGGGCGGCCACCCCGCCGCTGCTGGTGCCGCCGCTGCTCACCCCGTACGTGGACGCCGAGTTCGACTTCGCCTTCGTCAGCCACGCCCCGATGGAGACCAACTCGGCGGTCGCCGACGTACGGGACGACCGCGCCGAGATCTGGTCCGGGCTCAAGTCCCCCATCGTCGCGCGGGAGACCATCGCCATCGAGCTCGGACTGCCGCTGGACAAGGTGAAGGTGCACGTGGTCCAGGCGGGCGGCTCCTTCGGCCGGCGGCTGTTCTTCGACGCGGCCCTGGAGGCCGCCCGGATCTCCAAGGCCTGCCGCCGCCCGGTGCGGCTGATGTGGACCCGCGTCGACGACACCCGCCACGGCCGGATGCGCCCCGCCACCCACCACCGGATCCGGGCCACGCACCTGCTCGGCGAGGTCCTCAGCTTCGAGCACCGGGTCGCCGCCGCGGAGACCGACTTCCGGCACGGACTCGGCGAGATCATCACCGCCACCGCCGCGAGCCTGCCCTCCGGCATCGGCAACGCCACCCTGGCCCAGACCCTGTTCCTGACCACCATCAAGTCCCCGTACCACTTCGGGCTCACCACCCAGGCCCTGACGGAGGTCCCGACGGGCATCCCCACCGGGTCCTGGCGCTCGGTGTACTCGGCCAACACCCGGGGCGCCGAAGAGATCGTGGTGGACGAGCTCGCCGCGGCCACCGGCAAGGACCCCTACCGCTTCCGGCGCACCTTCCTCAAGACCGACGCCCAGCGCGCGGTGCTCGACAAGGTGGCCGCCGAAGGGCAGTGGGGCCGGGCCATGCCGGCCGGCTGCGCGCAGGGCATCGCCTTCCACGAGGAGTACAAGTCGCGCACCGCCTGCCTCGTGGAGATCGACACCCGCGACCCGGAGCGGGTCCGCGTCACCAAGGCGGTCATCGCCGTGGACGTGGGCCTGCCCGTCAACCCGCGCGGGCTGGAGGCCCAGATGATCGGCGGCCTCACCGACGCGATCTCCACCACCCTGCGCGCCGGGCTGCACCTGGACAAGGGGCTGCCGCTGGAGGGCAGTTACAGCCAGTTCCACTGGGCGCAGCAGCGCGACACCCCGCGTGAGGTACGGGTCATCGTGCTCCCGGCGACCGGCACCGAGCCGGGCGGCGCGGGTGAACTCGGGGTGCCCGCCGCCGTGGGTGCCATCGCCAACGCCTGGGCCCGGGCCACCGGTTCCAAGCCCCGCAGCTTCCCCCTCGACTTCGACGTCGACTTCACCCCCTACCCGCGCTGACCGCTGGAGTATGCCGCCGTGCCCCTGCACACCTTCACCGTCAACGGCCAGAGCGTCACCGTCGACGCCCCCGACAACCTCCCCCTGCTGTGGGTGCTCCGCGACATGCTGGGCGTCACCGGCCCCAAGTACGGCTGCGGGGTGGACGTCTGCAAGGCCTGCACCAGCCACCTCGACGGGGCCGACGTCCGTCCGTGCGTGGTCCCCGTCTCCGCCTGCGCGGGGAAGCGGGTGACCACCATCGAGGGGCTGGCCGACGGGGACCGGCTGCACCCCGTACAGGAGGCCTGGCTCGAGCAGGACGTCGCCCAGTGCGGCTTCTGCCAGCCGGGGCAGATCATGGCCGCGGTGGCGCTGCTCCAGCGCACGAGCGAGCCCACGGACGAGGACATCGACGCCATCGCCAACATCTGCCGCTGCGGGACCTACTTCCGCATCCGCGAGGCCATCCGCAGCGCGGCCGCCAGGATGTGACGGCCGCGCGGGGGTGCGGGGCAGGGGTGCGGGGCCGGAGGGCGGACGGCTTCGCGGCGGGACACAGTCCTATGGCATCCGATATCTAACCAAAATGGAGGATTATGCCTGAATGAGGCGAATCAATGCGAAACGCGTGCTGGTCGGTGAGCCCCTCGACAGCGCGCGCCTGGGCGAGACCCTGCTGCCCAAACGGCTCGCGCTGCCGATCTTCTGCAGCGACCCGCTCTCCTCCGTGGCCTACGCCACCGAGGAGATCCTGCTGATCCTCGCCCTCGGCGGAGTCGCCCTGCTCCACCTCGCCTGGTACGCGGCCGCCGCCATCGTCTTGCTGCTGGTGGTGGTCGTCGCCTCCTACCGGCAGACCTGCCACGCCTACCCCGGCGGCGGGGGCGCGTACATCGTCAGCTCCGAGAACCTGGGACCCACCGCCGCCCTCACGGCCGCCAGCGCCCTGCTCGTCGACTACGTGATGACCGTCGCCGTCTCCGTCGTCTCCGGGGTCGCCGCCATCACCTCGGCGATCCCCTCCCTCAGCGACCACCAAGTCGCCCTGTCCGTCGGCTTCGTGGTGCTGCTGACCCTGATGAACCTGCGCGGCGTACGGGAGTCGGGGCGCGTCTTCGCCATCCCCACCTACGGGTTCGTCCTCGTCATCTACGTCATGTTCGCCGTAGCCGCCGTCCGCCTCGCCACCGGCGACACCATCCGGGCCGAGTCCGCCCACCTCCCGATCACCGCCGCCGGCACCTACACCGGCCTCGCCGTGGTCTTCCTCGCCCTGCGCGCCTTCGCCTCCGGCTGTACGGCCCTCACCGGTGTCGAGGCCATCAGCAACGGCGTCCCCGCCTTCCAGAAGCCCAAGGCCAAGAACGCCGCGACCACCCTGGCCGCCATGGGCGTGCTCTCCGTGACCATGTTCGTCGGCATCACCGCCCTCGCCATGTCCTACCAGGTGCACTCCGCCGCCGACCCCACCGAACTGGGCCTGCCCGCCGGCACCCCGATGTCCACCGCGCTCGCCCAGATCGGCCGCGCCACCTTCGGGAGCTGGCACTTCCTCTTCTACCTGCTCCAGGCCGTCACCGCGGGCGTCCTGGTCCTGGCCGCCAACACCGCCTTCAACGGCTTCCCGATGCTCGCCTCTATCCTCGCCAAGGACCGCTACGCCCCCCGCCAGCTCTTCAACCGCGGCGACCGGCTCGTCTACTCCAACGGCGTCATCCTGCTCGCCCTCGCCGCCATCGCCCTGATCGTCGCCTTCGACGCCGAACTGACCCGCCTCATCCAGCTCTACATCATCGGCGTCTTCGTCTCCTTCACCCTCTCCCAGTCCGGGATGGTCAGGCACTGGAGGCGCGAGCTGGCCTCCCCGGCCACCCCCAGGTCCGAGCGGATCCACATCCACCGCCGGCTCGCCATCAACGCGATCGGCGCGGTCATGACCGCCCTGGTCCTGGTCGTCGTCCTGATCACCAAGTTCACGCACGGCGCCTGGCTGGTCGTCATCGCCATGCCCGCGCTGTTCCTCGGCATGAAGGGGGTCCGCCGCCACTACGACACGGTCGCCCGGCAGGTCGCCGTCGCCCCCGGGGCCAAGCCGCACAAGCCGGCCCGCCACCACGTCGTCGTCCTCGTCGCCAATGTGCACGCCCCGACCCTGGGCGCCCTCGGCTACGCCCAGGCGCTGCGGCCCGACACCCTCAGCGCGCTCTCCGTCGCCGCCGACGAGGAGGAGGCGCGGCAGCTGCGCGAGGCCTGGACGGAACACGACCCCGGCATTCCGCTCACGGTGCTGCACTCCCCCTACCGGGAGGTGGTCGGGCCGGTCCTGGAGTACGTCGAGGAGGCCGCGGCCGCCGAGGGGACGGACGTGCTGTCGGTGGTCATCCCGGAGTACGTGGTCGGGCACTGGTGGGAGCAGCCCCTGCACAACCAGAACGCGCTGCGGCTGAAGGCGCGGCTGCTCTTCACCCCGGGGGTCGCGGTGATCGACGTACCGTACCTGCTGGAGTCGGCCCGGCAGCAGCAGGAGCCGCAGGAGCCGCGGCGGGGGTAGGCCCGGCGGGGGCGGGGTGCTGGGTCACCGCCGCGTGGGCCAGGGCCAGTTCCACCACGTGCGCCGGGTCCGACAGCGCGCGGCCGGTGAGCCGCTCCAGGCGCCGCAGCCGGTTGGAGACGGTGTTGCGGTGGCAGTACAGCCGCTGGGCGGCCTGCGTGGTCGAGCCCTGGCAGGCCAGCCAGGTGCCCAGTGTGGTCAGCAGGACCCGGGCGTCCTCCGCGGGCAGCTCCAGCACCGGCCCCAGCACCACCTGGCGCAGCCGGGCGGCGAGTTCGGCGTCGGCCGCCACCAGCGCCGCCGGGAGCCGCTCGTCCAGCAGGGCGGCGCCGGGCGCGGCGGACGGCGGGGCGGTGCGCAGGGCGAGGGCCGCCAGCCGGCGGGCCCCGGCCAGCTCGGCCGGAGCGCCGACCACCGGGCTGACCCCGGCGCGCACGCCGAGCGGGGCGAGCAGGCCGCGCAGGGACTCCAGCGGGTGGTGGCCCAGCTCGGCCAGGCCCGTCTCCGCGTCGGCCCGGATCCGCCAGAGCAGGCGCGGGGCGTCCGGCCCCGCGCCGGGTCTGCCGTCGGGGCGGCCCGGGGTGCCGGGGCCGCCCGGCCGGAGCACGACCACCGCGAAGCGCCCCCGCTCCGGCAGCCCCAGCTGCGCCGCCGCCTCCGCCACCGGGCCCGAGCCGTCGAGCAGCACGTCCAGCAGCCCGGCCCGGCGCTCCCGTTCGCGCTCGCCCCGCTCGGCCCCGGCCCGCAGGTACGCCTCCGAGGCGGCGTCCGTCATCTGGTCCAGTACGTCCCACAGCGCGCCCGCCCCCGGCAGCAGCCGCGGCAGCGCCGCCCGGTCGTGCGCGGCCACCGCCTCGGTCAGGCTCTGCCACACCAGCCGCCCGCCGTAGCGGTAGGTGCGCCGCAAGGAGTCGAGCGGCAGCCCCTGCCCGGCGCGCAGGGCGCCGGTGGCCCGGGCGTCGGACAGCTCGACGGGCAGCCCCCGCGCGCTGCGGACCAGCCCCTCGACGGCCTGGTGGAGGGTGTGGTGGATCCGCTCGCGCAGCTCGGCCCGCCCGGTCAGGGCGGCGTAGGCGGGATCCTCGGTCAGCGTCCGGTCGGTGAGCCGGTCCGCCGCGACGGCGATCCGGCGGGTCAGGTCCTCACGTATCTCCTCGATGATCCGATCCATGACGGGCAGGGTGGCACGGGGGAGGGGCCGGTGGGGAGGGCCCGGTGGGGACGTCCGGAGTCCGATGGTCCGCTAGCGTGTGCTGAGTACTGTGGGCGCAGTGCTTACGTACGCCCCCACCGCACCACTCGTCCCCCGTCCCTCCCCACACCCCCGGGAACCGCCCATGCGCCAGAATCCGCAGCGCCGAGCCGCGCTCCTCGACGCCGCCATCGAGGTCCTGGCCCGCGAGGGCTCCCGGGGCCTGACCCTGCGCGCCGTGGACGCGGAGGCCGAGGTCCCGACCGGCACCGCCTCCAACTACTTCGCCAACCGGGGCCAGCTGCTGGTGCAGATCCTCCACCGCACCCGCGAACGCCTCACCCCGGACCCGGCCGAGCTGGCCGGCCCCCTCGACACCAAGGTGCTGCTCGGCCGGCTCCTCGGACGGATCCGCCGCGAGCGCAGCGTCCACACCGCGATGCTGGAGCTGCGCCTGGAAGCCACCCGCAGGCCCGAACTCCAGGCGGAGCTGGCCACGTTCCTGGCCGCCGAGCTCGAGGAGAACATCGCCTGGCACCTGGACGCCGGCCTGCCCGGGGACCAGGAGGGCGTCGCCCTGCTCTACCTCGCGATGCAGGGCCTGATCGTGGACGACCTCACCGTCCCCGCCCTGCTCGAGGCCCACCCGGTGGACGAGCTCCTCGGGGTGATGGTGGAGCGCCTCCTCCCGGAGCGGCCCGCCGGCTGACCGACCGGGCGACGATGGCCGGGCCTACGCGAGTCAGCTGGTTTTGCGGCGGGCGAGCGACTTTGATGGGTTTGCCAGGCCTCGTACCGGAGCAGGGGGACTCACCATGGGCACCGACCACACCCAGAAGGACAGCGCACCCACCCTCATCGGCTCCGTCCAGCGGGCCCTGCGCCTGCTGGAGGCGATGTACGCCGAGGGCGGTGCGACGGCCAAACGCCTCGCCCGGCTGACCGGGATCCCCTTGCCGACCGTGTACCACCTGCTGCGGACCCTGAGCCACGAGGGCTACGTACTGCGCGAGGGCGGGTCCTTCCGGCTCGCGGACGACCTTCCGCTCGCCTCGTGAACCCCGGCAATCGAACGCCGCGATCACGCTCTTGATCAAAAAGGGAGGGGTTCCGGCCAAGCTGTCACGTGCTACAGCGCATGTTCCAGCGGAAAATGCCAGAACCCCCTTCCGCAGTGTGGAAGTTGAGTAAGTTCCCTCCTGTCACGCCGTACGACCGTGCGACCAAGCACGTCCGGCCGGGAGGGGAGCCCCGCGTGCCTGGGATCGACGAATGCCTGCTCGAAGCCATGGCCCTGCCTGGTGCGCGGGGGGCCGCGCTCGTCGACTGGAGCAGCGGACTGGCCCTCGGCACCGCCGGGGACTCGCCCGTCGGCGACCACGAGACCACCGCGGCCGAGACCGCCGAACTGGCCCGGGCGGCCGCCGAGTACGAGTCCTTCGCACCCGCGCCGGACGACCCGGGCACCCAGGGCCCGCCCGTCGAGGACCTGATCGTCACCACGCGCACCGGCTACCACGTGCTGCGCTTCGTCGAGACGAGCTTCGACAGCAGCGTCTTCCTGCACCTGTGGCTCGACCGCACCGACGGCAACCTCGCCCTCGCCCGGCACCGACTCCGCGCCCTGGCCGAAGGGCTGGTACTCCGATGACCGCCACCGCCGCCGCCACCGCCGTCTCCCCCCTGCTCACCCGGCTCGCCGCCGAGCGCGCCACCGGCGCCCTGCTGCGCGACCGGGGCACCCTCTTCCTGGAGGACGGCCGCGTGGTGCACGCCGAGAGCCCCTCCACCCCGGGCCTCGAGGTCCTGCTCACCACTGGCGGGGGCCTGGCCCCGGAGCGCTGGACCGAGGCCGTGAACGAGGCCGGGGCCCGCCGCCAGGTGGCCCGGTTCCTCGTGGACAGCGGCGGGCTGGCGGGCGGCGAGCTGGAGATCTGCCATCTCGCGGCGATCTTCGACGCGGCCTTCTTCGCGCTCTCCCCGGGCAGCGGCCCCTCGCGCTTCCGCCGCGGCGCCACCCACTGGATCGGCTCGGTCCGCTCCGTCCCGGCTTCCGCCGTGGAACGGGAGACCTGCCGGCGCCGCGAACTGCTGGACGCGGTGTGGCCCTACCCCCTGCTGGACACCTCCCCGGTGGTGCCGCGGCCCGCCGCGCCGGGGCAGACCGTCACCGCCCGGCAGCGGATCCTGCTCGCGCAGGCCGACGGCGTACGCACCCCCGCCGACCTCGCGTGGGTGCTGGGCCGGCCCGCCTTCCACACCCTGCTCGACGTACGAAGACTCGCGGCCGCCGGTCTCGTGGAGACCCCGCACACACCGCCGGCCCCCGCGTCGGCCCCCGCACCCCTGCCCGACTGGATGACCCAGGCCCAACCCCCGGACGTGGCACTGCTCCGCCGGTTACGCGACGCACTGGAGGCAAGCCTGTGAGGCTCCCGCTGCGACCGGTTCTGCGAGCCGACCGCTCCGAGCGGAGGCAGCCCGAGGAGAGGCGGCCCGATGAGAGGCGGCGCGAAGAGAGGAAGGCTGACATGAGCCCGCCGATGGTGCCCGCCGGGACCGAAGCCGAGATACTCGCCGAGCTCCGGCGGCTGCGGGCCCGCGTCCCCCAGCTCACCGGGGTCCTCGCCGCGAGCGCCGACGGCCTGGTGCTCGCCCAGGAGAGCGCCGCCGGCGAGGCCGAGTCCCTCGCGGCCCTGACCGCGGCCGCCCTCGGCGTGGCCCAGCGGCTCAGCGACTGCACCGGCCAGGGCGGCTTCCGGGAACTGCTCGTGCGCGGCGAGCACGGGTACGTCGCCACCTACGCCGCGGGCGACGCGGCCGTCCTCACCCTGATCGCGGAGCCGCGCGTCAACGTCGGCCGCCTCCACCTGGAGGCCCGCCGCTCCAGCCTGCACATCACCGACCTCATAGACCACGGCCTCGGCCGCCGCGGCCCGGGAGTGCCGCCCGCCGGCGACACGCCCCCGGGCCGCGAGTCGACCGTCCCCGAACTTCCCCGGTAGCAAACAAGTAATAAGCGAAAGCAAATCATTGGGCCCGGTACGGCTACGGGCGACAGCAGAAAGAGGAAGAACCCCATGCTCAATGTGGAGACCGCGCTCAAGGAAGCCGCCGCCATCGAGGGCACCCTCGGTGCGGCCCTCGTCGACTACGGCAGCGGCATGCCCCTCGGTACCATCGGCGGGAGCAAGGACCTGGACCTCACGGTCGCCGCCGCGGGCAACACGGACGTGGTCCGGGCCAAGGTCCGCGCGATGGAGATGCTCGGTCTGAAGGACGAGATCGAGGACATCCTGATCACGCTCGGCAACCAGTACCACCTGATCAGGCTGCTGAAGGGGCGTGGTGGCGACGGGTTCTTCCTCTATCTCGCCCTCGACCGCAACCGGGCCAATCTCGCGATGGCCCGACTCCGGCTGAAGAAGATCGAAGTCGACCTGGACATCTGACGGCGGCCCTGGGGACCGCGACGGCGCGGTGGCGGGCGGCTGAATTCTTTGCCGTCCGCCCCGGCGGTCCCGCGCCGTATGTCCGGGATGGGCGGACTTTATCATCCTGTTACAGAGTAAGATGCTGTAATCAGCTGATCTTCAAACCCGTCGGCAAAGTGAAAACGCTGGAGAACCTGCCACCCATGCCCCCGCGCCTGAGCATCGTCGTACCCGTCTATAACGTCGAGCTCTATCTCGACGAGTGCCTGGAGTCCATAGCAGCCCAGACGTTCGATGACTTCGAGGTCGTAATCGTCGACGACGGGTCCACCGACACCAGCGCGGTGCTCGCGAAGGCCTTCGCGGAACGTGACAAGCGGTTCCGGGTCGTCCTCCAGGAGAACGCGGGCCTCGGTGCCGCGCGGAACGTAGGCTTCCGGCACGCGTCCGAGGGCAGCGAGTACATCGCCTTCGTCGACAGCGACGACACCATGCCGCCCTACGCGTACCAGCGGATGATCGACTCCCTCGACGAAACCGGCTCGGACTTCGCGGCCGGCAACGTCCGGCGCTTCCGCTCCGTCGGCAGCCAGCAGTCCTGGGGTCACCGCGTCGCATTCGCGAACAACCGGCAGAAGACCCACATCTCCAAGTTCCCGGCGCTGGTCACCGACCGCACCGCGTGGAACAAGGTCTACCGCCGGACCTTCTGGGAAGAGCACGGCTTCCAGTACCCGGAGGGCATCCTCTACGAGGACGCCCCCGTCAGCATCCCCGCGCACTACTTCGCCGAGAACGTCGACGTCATCAGCGACGTCGTCTACGACTGGCGGGTCCGCGAGACCGGCGAGCGCTCCATCACCCAGCGCTCCACCGACCCGGTCTCCGTCATCGACCGCGTGACCTCCGTACGGCTGGTCCGCGAGGCGCTGCTCGCCAAGCCGGGCGAGAAGTACGCCCGCTACCTGCGCGAATACGACTACAACGTGCTCAGCGAGGAACTCCCCCTCATCTACAAGTACGTCGGCGAGGGCGGCCCCGACTTCCGCGCCGCCTTCGTCAAGGAGGTCGGCGGCCTCATCCGGGAGATCGGCACGGAGCCCTGGAGCGACCTGACCGTCGCCGACCGGCTCAAGGCCTACCTGGCCCGCGAGGGCCGCGTGGAGGAGTTCATCGCCCTCACGCACCACCAGCGGGACTTCAGCTACAGCGTGCCCGTCAAGGGGCTGGCCCGCCCGCAGGCCGACTACCCCTTCCTCAAGGCGCCGGTCCCCGCCAAGCTGCTCACCCTCGGCCCCCGCGAGCGCCGCGTCGTCAGCCGCCTCGAGCAGGCCGTCTGGAGCGACGGCAAGCTGCTGCTGCGCGGCTACGCCCTGCCCGGGCACATGGGCGCCGAGAGCCGCCTCGGCTCGCGCAAGATGCTGGTCTTCCGCGAGCAGGGCAAGCGCCGCCGCACCGTCGTCGGCACCCGCACGGTGGCCTCCCCGATGGCCACCGTGAACACCCCGCACCTCGCCCTGCGGCACGCCGACTGGGCCGGGTTCACCGCCGTCGTCGACCCCACCGTCTTCCAGTCCGGCGGCAAGTGGCACGAGGGCATATGGACCACCTCCATCGCCGTCACCGGCGCCGGAGGCCTCCACCGGGCCCGCCTCAGGGGCGGCGAACACGACAGCGGAACGAACCCGCCGGCCCACTGGGCCACCCCCGACGTCCGTATCCTGCCGGGCGTCTCCGGGGCCTTCACCGTCCGGGTCGAGATCGTCCGGGCCCGGGTCCTGGACGTCCGCCACCAGGGCGACGCCCTCGAGCTCACCGGCGAACTCGCCGCCGAGGTCGGCGCGGGCGCCACCCTGCGCGCCGAGCACACCACCACCGGCACCGTCGTCAGCCTCCCGCTGACCACCGCCGCCCCCACGGCGGCCGGCCGGATCCCCTTCACCGCGGCCGTCCCGCTCGCCGAGCTGGCCGCCGTACCGGCCGCCGAGACGCAGGCCGGCGGGTGGAGCCCCGAGCCGTGGACCCTGACCGTGGTCCGCGCCGACGGCACCAGCCACCCCGTGGCCCACGACGAGCGCGGCGGTTTCACCGGCCTCGTCGCGCCGCTCCCCGGCTCCGCCGGAGAGCGCACCGTCTTCGCCAAGCGCGCGAAGAGCGGCCACCTCATCCTCTCCGTCCAGCCCTCCCCGCCGCTGGTCGACACGGTCACCGCCCAGGACGGCACGCTGACCCTGCGCGGAACCTTCCACGCCCCGGCCGCCACCGCCGGTGAGGCGTACGAACTGGTCCTGCACAACCAGCACGGCACGGAGTTCAGCTACCCCGTCACCCGTGACGGCGACCGCTTCGAGGCCACCTTCGAGCCCGTGCTCCCCGAGCCGTACGCCGGCCGCACCAGCCTCCCGCAGGGCCGCTGGTGGCCCAGCCTGCGCCCGGCGGGCCAGGGCGGAACCACCGCGGGCCTGCTCGGCGTCGACCGGGGCGCGCCCGTCCAGCTGATGGCGCCCGCCCTGGGCTCCGGACCCCACGCCGTCACGGTCCTGGGCCGCCGGATGCGGGTCGAGGCGCGCCTGTACGACCGCATGGCACTGGTCTGCGACCCGCTGCTGAGCCCGCACGACCGCTCCCGCTACGCCCAGCGGATCGCCCGCGACGTGACCTACCCCGCGCAGCGGCAGCTGCCGGTCAAGGACATGGTCGTCTACGACACCTTCCAGGGCGACGGCGCCGGCGACTCGCCCCGCGCCATCCACGAGGAACTGGTCCGCCGGGGCGAGAAGCTGGAGCACATCTGGCTGGTCCGCGACGGCCGCGCCGAGGTCCCGGCGACCGCGCGCGCCGTCCAGTACGACAGCCTGGAAGCCTGGGACGTACTGGCCCGCGCCCGGTACTACGTCGTCAACGACAGCGTGCCGTCGCACTTCCGGCGCCGCCCCGGCCAGACCGTCGTACAGACCTGGCACGGCACGCCGCTCAAGAAGATCGGCTACGACTTCACGCACGACTACTACACCAGCCCCGATGTGCTGGAGGCCCTGGAGCACGACAGCGCCCAGTGGACGCTGCTCGCCTCCCCGAGCTCGTACGCCACGCCCGTCCTCAAGCGGGCCCTCGGCTACCAGGGCGAGCTCATCGAGGCCGGCAGCCCGCGCGCGGACGCCCTGGTCCGCCCGGACGCCGAGCGGATCGCCGGCATCCGGCGGCGGCTCGGCCTGCCGGAGGGCAAGAAGGTCGTCCTGTACCTGCCCACCTGGCGCGAGAACCGCGAAGGCTGGTCCGGCGGCTACAAGCTCGACCTGCGCATCGACCTGGACGCGGCCCGCCGCGAGCTGGGCGAGGACCACGTCCTGCTGGTCCGCGGCCACCACAGGGTGGGCGAGCAGCTCCGCGACGCGGTGCGCGACGGCTTCGTCGTGGACGTCTCCCGCTGGCCCGACACCGCCGACCTGCTGCTGGTCGCCGACGTCCTGATCTCGGACTACTCCTCCGCGCTCTGCGACTTCGCGCTGACCGACCGGCCGATCCTGCTGTTCACGTACGACCTCGAGCACTACCGCGACACCCTGCGCGGCTTCACCTTCGACCTGGAGGAGAAGGCCCCCGGCCCGCTGCTGGCGGACTCGGCGAGCCTGATCGAGGCCGTACGCAACGCCGACGCGCTGGGCGCCGAGTACGCCGGGGCGCGGGCCGCCTTCCGCGCCGAGCTCTGCGACCTCGACGACGGCCGGGCCACCGAGCGGGTCGTCGACCGCATGCTCGAGCTGTAGCCCCGGATAGCCCTTGCGGGTGAATGTACGGACAGGTCCCGCGCCCACCGATGAGTTTCGGGCGCGGGACCCGTCTGTATGTGAGGGACGGCTCCACCGCCCCCTCACCCACCGCCCGGAGGCAGCCATGTCCACCAACGGTTTCACCACGTGCCTGTGGTTCGACGGCGAAGCGGAAGCCGCCGCCGACTACTACCTGTCCGTCTTCAAGGACGGCCGGATCCTGCGCACCGCCTACTACAACGAGGCGGGCCCCGGCCCGGTCGGTTCGGTGATGATCGTCGAGTTCGAGATCAACGGACAGAAGTTCGTCGGCCTCAACGGCGGACCCGAGTTCCACTTCACCGAGGCCATCTCCTTCCAGATCCACTGCGCCGACGAGGCGGAGGCGGACTACTACTGGGAGGCGCTGACCAGGGACGGCGGCCAGGAGGTCGCCTGTGGCTGGCTCAAGGACAAGTTCGGGCTCTCCTGGCAGGTCGTCCCGCCCGGGGCCATCGACCTGATCAGCGACCCCGACCCGGCCCGCGCCGCCCGTGCCACGGCCGCCATGATGACGATGGTGAAGCTCGACGTGGCCGCCATGCGCCGGGCGGCCGACGGCGACTAGGTGACGGGGGCCAGCCGGCTGAAGCCGGCCTGGAGGGTGTGGAGGGTGACGGTGCCGCCGCCGAGCATCTCGGCCTTCTGACGGAGCCGGTCCGTGACCACCGGGCCGGGCCGGCCGTACACGTCGATGGACCGCATCCGGATCAGCTCGCCGAACGCACGGAACTTCGGTCCGCCGAGTTCCAAGTGGAGCTCCATCGACGCCGGATCGGGATGGACGGCGACGACGGTCATCGTGGACTCGCGCTCGTCGACGTAGAAGTGGTAGGCGATCAGCTGCGGCTCGTGCGCCTCGACGAATGCGGCCAGGTCACGCATGCCCCTCTGGACGTCCGCGAGCCGGTCCTCGCGGATGTCGGAGTGGTCGACGTAGAAGATGGGTTCCGCCATGCCGCCAGAACCTACCGCCGGATCCCCGCCGGGCCGGCTCGGCGCGCGGTCCTCGCCCTGCCCTGCCGTCAGGCGGGCTGGGCGAAGCGGGCCAGGAGGGCCGGGAGGGCGGTGCCGATGGGCTCGCGGATCAGCTCGTCGGCCAGCGCGTCGTACGGGGTCTCCTCCGCGTTGACGATGATCAGACGGGCGCCCGCCTCGGCCGCCATGCCGGCGAGCGAGGCGGCGGGCTGGACCTGGAGGGTCGACCCGGCGGCGATGAACACCTGGCACCCCTTGGCCACGGCCACGGCCTGCGCGAGCACCTCGGGGTCCAGCCGTTCACCGAACATCACGGTCGCCGTCTTCAGGATCCCGCCGCAGGCCAGGCAGGCGGGATCCGGCTCCCCGGCGGCGACCCGGGCCAGCGCCTCCTCCGTCGCCGACCGGGCGTGGCAGCCGGTGCAGAGCACCGACCGGGCCGTCCCGTGCAGCTCGAACACCTTCCGCGCGGGCATCCCGGCGAGCTGGTGCAGCCCGTCCACGTTCTGCGTGATCACCCGCACCGGAGTGCCGGCGCGCTCCAGCTCGGCCACGGACAGGTGCGCCGCGTTCGGCCGGGGCGCACGGGCCCAGACCTCGGCGCGCATCAGCCAGGACCGGCGCCGGATCTCCGGGTCGGCCATGTAGTACGCGTAGGTCACGAGCTTCTCGGCGTCCGGATCACGCCGCCACAGTCCCTGCGGCCCCCGGTAGTCCGGAATCCCGGAATCGGTGGACATCCCGGCCCCACTGAACACTGCGACGAGCGGCTTCCCCATGCGCCGACCCTACGCAGAACCCGTCCGGGCCCGCGAGCCAATTCCCGACCGCGCCGTGCCCGGGGCCGGTCGGCGCAGGCGAAGGGGCGTTTCTGCGGTGAATCTCCACGCCCACCGGAGTGAGCCCGCGCCGCGCCCCTGCCGACCGGCGCGGGCGGGCGGCTACAAACCGGACATGACGCTCATCCCGCTCCGCCCAGGCGCCCTGCTGCTCGCACTGTCCGCCTCCCTGCTCCCCCTGATCGCGTCGTCGGCCCCGGCGGCCGCCCTCGCCGACCCCGTCCCCCAGTGGCACCACCACCGTCACCAGCACACCGCAGACGAGATCAGCCGCTTCCTCACCGCCTTCTACGGGGACCACGGCCCCTCGGCGCGGGACCGCAGCCAGCGGATCTCGCCGCAGCTGAAGGAGAAACAGGCCTACCACCCGTACGCCGACGTCGTGCTCTGCGCCCAGGGCACCCCGCAGGACATCACCGTCGGCCCGGCCACGGTCGCCAAGGGGGCGGGCGTCGGCTGGGCCACCGTCACGACCTCCTGGGCCTCCGGGGCCACGGACACCTTCACCGCCTACGTCCGCCTCGACTCCCGGCCGATCGCCCTCGACGACGTGATCTGCGCGGGCTGATCCCTACAGTGGGGGAGTGACCACAGCCACCACCGTCCTCTACTGCTCCGACCCGCTGAACGAGCGCCGGGCCGACGCCCACTTCGCGGCCGAGGCCCGGCAGCTGCGCGCCGCCGGCGGGTCCGTCGCGCTCATCGACCACGACGCCCTGCTCGCGGGGGACGCCGAGCGCGCGGTGGCCCGGGTGCCCGCCGGGGCCGGAGCCCTCTGGTACCGGGGCTGGATGATCCCCGCCGAGCGGTACGCCGACCTCGACGCGGCCCTGCGCGGGCGCGGCGCCCGGACGGCCGTCAGCCCCGAGGACTACCGGCTCGCCCATGAACTCCCCGGCTGGTACGAGACGTTCGCCGCGCTCACCCCGGCCAGCCGCTGGCTGCCGGTCGCCGCCCGCGAGCGCCCGGACGCGGACCGGCTCGCGGCCCTGGCGGCCGCCCTCCCGGCCGGGCCGGGGATCGTCAAGGACTACGTGAAGTCCCGCAAGCACGAGTGGCACGAGGCCTGCCACCTCCCCGACCTGGCCGACCGGCCCGCCGTGCACCGCGTGGTGAGCCGCTTCGTCGAACTCCAGGACGAGTTCCTCGCGGGCGGCATCGTCCTGCGCGCTTTCGAGTGCTTCACGGGCCCCGAGGCCCGCGTCTGGTGGCGGGACGCGGAGCCCCGGCTGATCACCCCCCACCCGGACGCCCCGGACGGCGCCGTCACCCTCCCCGACTCCGCCCTCGCACCCGTCCGGGCCGCCGTCGAGGCGCTGGGCTGCCGCTTCGTCACCACCGACCTCGCGCTGCGCGAGGACGGGGTCTGGCGTGTCGTCGAAGTGGGCGACGGCCAGGTCAGCGATCTGCACCGGGCAGTCGATCCGGCTGCCCTCGCCGGCCTGCTGACGGCCGGATAGGCGCCCCTGCGCCGCCCCGGGCGTTCTGGTACAACACCGCCCATGACGGGATTCGAGATCACCGGCGCGAGCGCCGCAGACATGGAACTGCTGCGCACCTGGGCGGACATGGAGGGCTGGAATCCGGGGGACAGCGACCGCTTCGCCTTCGCGGTCGCCGACCCGGACGGCTTCCTCGTCGGGCGCCGGGACGGGGAGCCGGTGGCCTGCATCTCCGCCGTGCGCTACGGCGCCGGCTTCGGCTTCATCGGCTTCTACATCGCCCGGCCCGACGTACGCGGCCAGGGCTACGGCCTCCGGCTGTGGCAGGCCGGGACGGACCGGCTCCAGGGGCGGCTCGTCGGGCTGGACGGGGTGGTCGAGCAGCAGGACAACTAC
Organism: Streptomyces sp. NBC_00091; assembly: GCF_026343185.1. Taxonomy (GTDB): domain Bacteria; phylum Actinomycetota; class Actinomycetes; order Streptomycetales; family Streptomycetaceae; genus Streptomyces. Next base: position 5,738,979 of record NZ_JAPEMA010000001.1, read on the forward strand.
CGCAAGTCCGGCTTCCGTTCCGCCTGGACGAACACGCGCCACGAAGGCGTACCGCAGCCCGGCGCGGACGGCTCGGACGGGGCAGACGGCGCGGTGGAGATCGTCGACGCCGCCTCGCTGCCCTTCGCGCAACTCGCCGCCTACGACCGCCGGTTCTTCCCCGAGGCGCGCGACGCCTTCCTCTCCGCCTGGACCGCCCTGCCCGGCCGGACGGCCCTCGCAGCCGTCCAGGGCGGGCGGATCGAGGGGCTCGGCGTGATCCGCCCCTGTAGCGGCGCCTCCCGCATCGGCCCGCTCTACGCCGCCGCCCCGGAGGTGGCCGCCGCCCTCGTACGGCGGCTCGCCGGACACGCCCCCGGGGGTGAGGTGGCCGTGGACGTGCCCGACGTGAACCCGGCCGCGACCGCCGTGGCGGCCGGGCTGGGGCTGGCACCGGTCTTCGAGACGGCCCGCATGTACACGGGCCCGGCGCCGGAGGTCGAGGTGGCCGGGATGTACGGGGTCACCAGCCTCGAACTGGGCTGACGGGAAGACCCCGTTGCCCCGTGACCCCGGGCCGGACGGCGGTCGCACGGCGCCGCCCGGCGCGGCCCGCGGGCCTCAGATGCCGAAGAGCACACCGGTGGTGCTGCGCAGCCCGCAGGGGTTGCCGAAGGTGTACGTGTAGCTCAGCCGGCGCCCCTGCCACACGCCGTCGGTGGTGACCGTCACCGGGTTCCACTCCCTGGTACACGCCGTGTCGGGGCGGGGCGCGGCCAGGGCGTCCAGCGAGGGCCCGTTCTCCCGTAACTCGGCGCAGGCGGCCGCCGGGTCCGGGTGGGTGCCGCCCGGCCTCGGCGCGCACACCAGCGTGGCCGCGCGCAGCACCGTCCCGTTGACGGCGTCCTCCCCGGCCGTCACGCTGACCACGAGCGCGGACGGCGCGTACAGGCTCTGGGTTCCGGTAGGCGCCGCGTCGGCGGCTCCGGTCCCGGCCAGCGCGGTGGCGGCGGTGAGGGCCATTGCTCCGGAAGCCAGTCCCAGACTCCTGGTGATGGACCGCATTTCGAACACTCCTCGGCTCGGTGTTTCGGATAACGGACGGGAGTCTTGCCCATCCGGAGCGGGAACGCCCGTTCGTACCCCTATTTCTCGTCACCGATCGTGAGCGCATGAGTGCAGTCCGCAGCCGCCTCCCCTGTCGTGACCTGTGAAGCAGTGATTCCGGGAAACGGCCGAACACGCTCCCCGTACGCCCTGGCGCGGGCCCTCAGCGCGCCCCCGTGCGCGGGGCGTAGAGGTCCAGGAGCCGGGTGCGGGTCTGCTGGAGCCGCACGGCGAGGACCCGCCCGACCCAGTGCCCGATCGCGGAGCCGAAGGCCGGGTCGGCGTCCATCAGCATCCGGACGGTCTCCCCGTCGAACTCGTGGGCCCGTACCGGGGTCATGGCCTCGGCGCTCAGCTGCCACACGTACGGCGGGAACAGCCACGACCAGCCCACCAGCTCCCCGGGGCCGAGGCTCTCGACGGGGGCGGGCGTGCGGCGGCCGGGCACGGGGATCTCCAGGGTCACCGTGCCGGAGCGCACGATCCAGAAGGTGTGCGCCCGGGCGCCCTCGTCGAAGAGCCGCGCACCTTCGGGGAAGTTGACCTCACGGGCGTGGGCCATCAGCCGGGCGCGGTGCTCGGCGGACAGGACGGCGGCGATCCGGATGGGGGAAGGTGTGCTCACGACGGCCTCCGATCACGACCCCCCGCAACCCTCTGGTCTCCCCAGTGTCGCCGACCCGTGCCCGGATCACGGCATGCCGCGATGCGGGCACGGTCGGTCGCGCGCCGCCCACCGAGGGTGGCGGGCGGCGGCCGGGGCTGCCAGGGAACGTCGCCCCAACCCGGGCGGAAGAAACCATTCCGGCAGTGGTCGGCGGCTACTCCTCGGCGTTGGCCTCCAGACAGGCCAGCTCCATCGCGTCGAGCACCGCCTCATGGCTGCGGCTGCTCAGCTCCGCGACGTTCTCGATCTGCGCCGTGGCCCAGGCGGCCAGCGTCATCACCAGCACCCGCAGCCCGTCCGTGCCGTGATCGGCGAGGATCGCGTCGGCGACGGCCATGGCGTCCTCCGGCACCTGCTCCGGCGGCTCCAGCCCGGCGAGACCGCGCAGCATCGCCAGGGTCCGGCGGGAGATCTCCGGGGTCATCCTCGCCAGCCGCATGTCTTCTTCTTCGTCCATCAGCCCCACCCTCCGATGCCCGGGCCCGTCCCCTCAGGGCACGGTAGAGGGGCCTGGCCCCGCACGGGGCGGTTTTCCCCAGGTGACCCGTGCGAGGGGAGCGGCCGGGCCTGCCGGAGTTGACGCCTCCGGGTGCCCGGGGCCCCGCCGGGCCGTTCCCGAGCCTTCCCTGTGGTGCGACCGACCGGTAACTTGTCCGCCGCAGCCGCCCGGGAGCGGGCGGCCGGAGCCGGCGGGAGCCACATGAAGAGCCTTGTACGGGTGCTGCTGAGCGTGATGCTCCTGGCGGGCGGAGCCCTGCCGGCCGCCGCGGCCCCCGCCCCGGCCCCCGCGCTCCCGGCCGTCGCGCTCCGGGCCGCCCCGGCAGCCGACGCCTCCTGGACGCCCCCGCTCTCCACCAGGGGCCGCTACATCGTCGACGCCCGGGGCGAGCGCTTCCGGCTGCGCTCCGGCAACTGGGACGGAGCCCAGGGCTCCTGGAACGGCTCCGGAGACCGCGGCGACCCCGCCACCCACCACAGCGGCCAGGACTCCCACGGCATCCCGCTCGGCCTCGACCGGGTCCCCCTGCCCACGCTGCTCGCGGACTTCCGCGCCCTCGGGCTCAACAGCATCCGGCTGCCCTTCTCCAACGAGATGCTGCACACCACCACCCCCGTCCCGGACGCGGCCGTCGCCGCCAATCCGGCCCTGCGGGGGCGCACCCCGCTCCAGGTCTTCGACGCCGCCGTCGCCGCCCTGACCGACGCCGGCTTCGCCGTCATCCTCAACAACCACACCGGTACCACCCGCTGGTGCTGCGGGCTCGACGGCAACGAACGCTGGAACAGCGGCCGTTCCACCGCCCAGTGGGCCGACGACTGGGTCTTCCTGGCCCGCCGCTACCGCGACAACCCGCGCGTGGTCGGCGCCGACCTCTACAACGAGGTCCGCCGCGACACCTGGGACGACCCCAACTGGGGCCTCGGCGACTCCCACGACTGGCAGGCCGCCTCCCAGGAGGCCGCCGACCGGATCCTCACCGAGGCCAACCCCGACCTGCTCATCGTGGTCGAGGGCATCAACTGGACCGGCATCCCGCTCGACGGACTGCCCCACGAGCGCCCCACCCTCACCCCCGTGCGCACCCTCTCGCACACCCTCGTCGTCTCCAACAAGCTGGTGTACTCCGCCCACTTCTACGGGTACACCGGCCCCCACCACAGCGGCGCGAGCGGCCTCGGCGAGACCCACGACCTCCGCTACCAGGACATGACCCCGGCCCAGCTCGAACAGACCCTCTACGACCAGGCCTTCTTCGTCTCCGCCGAGACCGGGACCCACTTCACCGCCCCCGTCTGGATCAGCGAGTTCGGCATCGGCGCGGACGAGACGGGCACCGCCCCGCGCGCCTGGTTCGGCAACATGACCGCCCGCCTGGCCGGCTCCGACGCCGACTTCGCGTACTGGCCCCTCGTCGGCTGGAGCACCACCGCCCAGGGCGCCCCGGGCGGCGACAGCTGGGCGATGCTGCGCTACGACGCCACGGGCCGCCGCACCGGGGTCCTCGACCCCGCCGACTGGCGCACCGCCCCCTGGACCGCCCTGGCCGGAGCCCCCTCCCGCACCGGGCCGGTCCCCGCCACCCCCGCCTGGTACCAGCTCAGCACCGACCACCGCGACCACAACGCCTCCCTGCTCACCCGGGCCGCCGGGGACTGGGACAGCGGCGCCCGCAAGGCGGTCTGCCCGGACGGCGCCCGGCTGGCGGGGCTCAGCCACACCGGCGGGCGCGGCCTGTGCACCACCTCGGACCTGCGCGCCCCGGCCGGCGGCCACACGGTGGTCCGCGACGAGGCGTACGTCCCGCCGGGCGGGGACTGGGCCACCGGCTACACGAAGCTCCAGTGCCCGGTCGGGCAGCTTTTGATCGGGTACAGCTTGATCGGCTACAGCCTGCGCGGCGAGCGGGTCTCGGCGGCCCTGTGCGCCCCGGCCCGTACGGCCCTACCGGCCGGCGGCGGCCGTACGCTCTGGTTCGACCGGGGCGACGCCCGCCCGGCGGGAGCCGGCGGCGGCGACTTCGCCCGGGGCCACTACAAGGGCCAGTGCCTGCCCACCGAGTACGCGGCGGGCATCGCCTTCACCACGCGGGTCGGCGCCCGCCCCTCCCCGGCGGCCCTGCTCTGCCGCCCCCTGCCGGCCGCCTGAGCCGGCCCGGCCGCCTCGCGCAAGTCCGGTGTCCGGACCGGGGATCCGCCCTAGGGTGCGCCCGTACGCAGTGCAGCAGTACGCAGTGCAGAAGTACGACGTGCAGCAGTACCGCGTACGGCAGTACGCCGTAAGGCAGTACGACATGCAGTGGACAACGAACTGGGGGGTTCATGCGTAGATCCAGAGGGCCGGCAGCCGCTCTCGCCCTGGCACTGGCCGGCTCCGGCGCGGTCGTCGGCCTCGGCCTCGTCCCGCGGGCGGCGGCCGTCACCCCGCCCGTCGCCTTCACCGCCGACGCGCTGCCCACCTGGCAGCCCAACGGGGTCGTGTGGGCCCTCGCCGAGGCGGGCGGCACAGTCTTCGTCGGCGGCACCTTCTCCGCCGTGCGCCCGCCCGCCGGCGCCGCCGGCAGCGAGCGGCCGGCCGTCAACTTCGCCGCGCTCGACGCCGCGACCGGCGCCCCGACCTCCTGCACCCTGTCCTTCACCATCGGCAGCGGCACCGCCACCGTCCGCGCGCTCACCCTCTCGCCGGACAAGAAGACGCTGTACGCGGGCGGTTACTTCGGCGCGGTCAACGGCACCCCGGTCTCCAGCGTCGCCGCCATCGACGTGGCCACCTGCACCGTGAAGTCCTCCTTCCGCCCCGCCTTCGCGGCCACCGTACGGGCCATCGCCGTCGCCGGTGACACCGTCTACGCGGGCGGCGACTTCCTCACCGTCGCGGGCCAGCCGCGCCGGCGCTTCGCCGCCGTCGCCGCGGCCGACGGAGCGCTGCGACCCTTCCGGGCCGACGCCGACGAGCCGGGCCGCGCCGTCGAGGTCACCCCGGACGGGAAGAACGTGCTGCTCGGGGGCGACTTCTTCACCGTCAACGGGACGGACACGCACGCGCTGGCCGTCGTGGACGCCACCAGCGGCGCCCTCACCAAGTCCTATGCCGGCTTCATCGAGACCAACTCCGTCGTCAAGGACATCGCGACCGACGCCACCGGCTTCTACACCGCCAACGAGGGCACCGGCGGCGGGGTCTTCGACGGCCGCATCGCCCTCGACCTGGCCGGCTTCGGCCAGCGCTGGCGCGACACCTGCCTGGGCGCCACCCAGGCCGTCCTGCCGTACCAGAACGTGCTCTACAGCGCCTCGCACGCCCACGACTGTTCCAGCGTCGGCGAGTTCCCCGACGGCCGGCGCCACCACCTGCTGGCGCAGCCGACCGCGAGCACCGGCAAGCTGGGCTGGGCCCCCGACACCGACGACGGCATCGGCGAGGGCATCGGCCCGCGCGTGATGACCGTCGGCTCCAAGGCGGGCGCCCAGTACCTGTGGGTCGGCGGCGAGTTCACCACCGTCAACGGGGCGGCGCAGCAGAGCCTGACGCGCTTCTCCTCCACCAACGACACGGGCGCGCCGACCGTTCCCCTCGCGAGCGCCGCCGCCTTCCGGCCCGGCGAGGTCCAGGTGCGCTGGCGCACCAGCCTCGACCTGGACGACAGCGCGCTCACTTACCGGATCTACCGCAACGGCTCGGCCACCCCGGTCGGCACGGTCACCGCCGACTCGCTGTTCTTCAAGCGGCCGCAGGCCTCCTGGACCGACACCACCGCCCAGGCCGGCCAGTCGTACACCTACCGGGTGACGGCCACCGACGCGGCGGGCAACGTCAGCGCCCCGTCGGCCCCGGCGAGCGTGACGGTGCCCGTCTCGGCCGAGGCCTACCCGAGCCAGGTCCGCGCGGACGGCGCCCAGCTGTACTGGCGCTACGACGACCCGGTCCTGCCGTACGCCGCCGACTCCTCGGCCGCCGGCGACCAGGCGGGCGTCCACCAGGGCGCCCCGGCCCTGCGCCAGTCGCCGGGCGCGGTGGGCGGCGCGAGCACGGCCATCGGCTTCAACGGCACGGACGGGCACGTCCACGGCGACCGCCGGCAGACCGTGGGCGGCACCTACAGCATCGAGACCTGGTTCAAGACGGGCACCACCCGGGGCGGCAAGCTCATCGGCTTCGGCAACCAGCAAGTCAACGGCAGCAGCCAGTACGACAAGCACGTCTACATGACCGACGACGGGCGGCTGGTCTACGGTGTCTACACCGGAGCCACCCGCACCATCATCACCGCGGCCGCGTACAACGACGACAAGTGGCACCACGTCGTCGCCACCCAGGGCCCCGGCGGGATGACCCTGTACGTGGACGGCGCCCAGAAGGGCACCCTCGCCGTCACCACCCACGAGAACTTCTCCGGCTACTGGCGCACCGGCTTCGACGGCCTCGGCGGCTGGCCGGACCGCCCGGCGAGCGAGCACTGGGCGGGCCGGCTGGACGAGACCGCCGTCTACCCGACCGTGCTGAGCGCGGCGCAGGTGCAGAACCACTTCACCCTCGCCTCCGCCCCGGCCGACTCGGTCGTCCGGATCACCGCGGCCGAGGACACCTACGCCAACGCGGGCGCCCCGGACGCCAACTACGGGACCTCCGGGTCCCTCGCGGTGCGCGGCAGCTCGCTGTACGCGAGCTACCTGCGCTTCGACCTGCCCGCCGCGCCCGCCGGCCAGGTGCTCAAGTCGGCCGCGCTGAGCGTGAAGACCAGCACCATGGCCGGCGCCGGAACCACGGACACCGTCTCGGTGGTCCCGGTCACCGGCGCGTGGTCGGAGGGCGGGACCACGTACGACAACCGCCCGGGCACGGGCACCGCGGCGCTCGGCGCCTTCCCGGGGATCCCGGACGGCTCGGCGGTCCACACCGTAGGGCTGGACACGGCCGCCGTCGCGGGCGCGCTGGGCGGCTCCTACGGCCTGGCGCTGACCGCTACCGGGACCGACGCCCTGTGGCTGTGGTCCTCGGAGGCGGCGGCCAACGAGGGGACGCCCCAGCTGAGGCTGACCTTCGGGGCCCCGTAGCGGTCTACCCCTGCCGCCCGTGGTGCACGTGCTCCAGCACCTGCCGGAGCAGGGCGGTGACGTGCTCGTCGTGCAGTTCGTAGACCACGCTGCGCCCGTCGCGCCGGCCGGCCACCAGGTCGAGGTGGCGTAGCGGGCGCAGGTGGTTGGAGACGGTGGGCTGGCCGAGGCCGAGCGCCTCGGCCAGCTCCCCGACGGAGCATGGCGCGTACAGCAGCCGGGCGAGGATGCGGATCCGGGCGGGCGAGGCGAGGCCCTGCATGACCTCGGCGACGGCCGCCGCGTCGGGCTCGGTGAGCGTGGGTTCCGGGGCTGCTCTGACCGGCAACGGCGGCCCGCCGCCCAGGCCCTCTTCGGGGCCGCCTACGCCTTCGGCGGGTTCTTCACCCTCCGCGAGGCGATCGCCACCCTGCGCGAGGGCCGCTTCCAGGTCGACCTCCTGATGCTGGTCGCCGCGGCCGGAGCCGCCGCGATCGGCCGCTGGGAGGAGGGCGCGCCGTCCTCCTGGTCCTCTTCGGCCTCGGCCACGCCCTGGAGGAGTACGCCATGGGCCGCGCCCGGCGCTCCATCGAGGCCCTGGGCGCCCTCGCCCCGCGCACCGCCCTCGTCCAGCGCGGCGTCTGGGAGCCCGCCGAGGTGCCCGTCGAGGAGCTGGCCGTCGGGGACACCGTCCTGGTCCGCCCGCACACCCGCGTCCCGGCCGACGGATTCGTCGCCGCCGGCACCAGCAGCGTGGACCAGTCGCCCATCACCGGCGAGAGCGTCCCCGCCGACAAGACCCCGGGACCGCTGGCTCGGCACCCTCGGCCTGATGGACGCCCCCCGCCGCGGGGCCGCCGCGACGGTGGCCGCCCTGCGCGGGCTCGGCGTGACCCGGACCGTGATGCTTCCCGGCGACGACCAGCGCGTGGCCGACGCCGTCGGGCGGGCGGTGGGCGTGGACGAGGCCTTCGGCGGCCTGATGCCGCAGGACGAGGTCGCCGAGGTGGCCCGGCTGCGCCGCACGGCCCGTACGGCCATGATCGGCGACGGGGTCAACGACGCCCCCGCCATGGCCGGAGCCACGGTGGGCGTGGCCATGGGCGCGGCCGGCTCGGCGGTGGCCCTGGAAACGGCCGACATCGCCCTGATGTCCGACGACCTGAGCCACCTCCCCTTCATCACCGGCCTCAGCCGCCGCGCCGGCCGCGTCATCCGGCAGAACCTGTGGCTGAGCCTGGGCATCGTCGCCGTCCTGGTCCCGGCCACCGCGCTCGGCCTGGGCATCGGCCCGGCCGTCCTGGTCCACGAGGGCTCCACCCTGGTCGTGGTCGCCAACGCCCTGCGGCTGCTGCGCTACCGCGACCGCAGCGCGGGATGAGCACCCGGCCGTACGCCGCGGTCGCGGCGCCCGGGGGTTAGCCCCACCCCGGGCCGGGCGGGTAGCGGGATCGTCCCGGGCGGCCGCTTCCGGAGACGCTGGGGCCGGTACACAAATCGCCGGTTACCCAACGATTCCGCAGGAGTTGATTCGTGCGTACGCAGGCATGGCCCAGGTTTCGTTCCTCCCGGCCGCAGGGGGGCGGCCGGCGCAGAGCCGTGAGGGCCGCGGCCGCGGTGGCCGTCGGCGTCATGGCGCTGGGCGCCCTGGCGCCCGCCGCGGCGTTCGCCGCCGGGCCGGACACCGTCCAGCAGGGGCTGAACGCACTGGTGCGCGCCGACGGCCTGCCCGCCGCGCTGGCGAGCGTCAGGGACCCCAAGGGCCACACCCGCACCTACACCGCGGGGGTGGGCGATATGGCCACCGGCGCGAAGGTGCCCGCCGACGGGCAGGTGCGGATCGGCAGCAACACCAAGACCTTCACCGCGGTCGTCGTGCTGCAACTGGTCGGCGAGGGGAAGATCGATCTCGACGCCAAGGTCGACACCTATCTGCCGGGCCTCGTCCGGGGTGACGGGATCGACGGCCGCCACATCAAGGTCCGTCAGCTCCTCCAGCACACCAGCGGACTTCCCGACTACGAGGACCTCGTCACCGACGACATCCTCCGGCAGCGGTACGTCGAACCCCGCGAACTCCTCGACCTCGCCCTCCAGCGCAAGGCCGACTTCGACCCCGGGGAGCGATGGGCGTACAGCAACACGAACTACGTGGTCGCCGGCCTGATCGTCCAGAAGGTCACCGGACGCCCCCTCGCCGAGGAGACGGACCGGCGCGTCGTCCAGCGCATCGGGCTGCGCCACACCTACTTCCCGGCCCCCGGAGACGTGCGCATCCGAGGGCCCCATCCCCACGGCTATCACAGGGACGCGGCGGGCGCGCCGCTGCGCGACGTCACCGAAATCGACCCCTCCGCGGCCTGGGCGGCAGGCCAGATGATCTCCACCGACTCCGACCTCAACCGGTTCTTCACCGCGCTGCTGGCCGGCCGCCTCCTCCCGCCGGCCCAGCTCGCCCAGATGCGCACCACCGTCCCCATCGGGGACACCGGCGCCGGCTACGGACTGGGGCTCATGAGCCGGCCGCTGTCGTGCGGCGGCGTCTACTGGGGCCACGGCGGTGACATCGCGGGATACGAGACCCGGGGCGGAGTCACCGACGACGGCCGCGTCGCCGCCAACATCACGGTGACGAGCATCCCGGCCACCGGCGCGGCCACGAAGCACCTCGAACGCGTCGTGGACACGGCCCTCTGCCGCGACCGCTAACGTCCGGTGGATCCGGCACGATCCGGCGGAGCGGACCTGGGTGCCTCGACCTCCAGGAAGCGGCGCCCGCGCGGCCCCCGGTAGAGCAGGCACTCCCAGCCGTGCCGCTCCAGCTCGGCCGCGCAGGCCGTCAGCCGCTCCCGCTCCTCCTGCGCGGCGCCGCCCCCGGGCGGACCGGCCCAGGTCACCTCGACCCGGTCCGCCCCGGGACCGCCCGCCGCCACCCGGTAGCCGGTCCGGCTGCGCCGCCCCGACGAGTCCACCGCCGACGGCGGGAAGCCGGCCGCCTCCAGTACGAGGGCCACCGCGCGCGGCATCAGCCGCAGCTCCCACGGGGCCGGGATGCCGGCCCCGGCGCCGGCCAGGCGGCGGATCTGCAACAGCCCCTCGTACGCCGTGCGCAGCTCGGCCGCCCGCGCGGCGCCCGCGCCCCCGGCCGGCTCCGGGCCGCCGTCGCCGGTCGCGGGCGCGAAGCCCTGCCCCTGGGGTTGCGTCACCACTGCCGACCTCCGCCGTCTGAGTACCCGTGTCCAACGGCCTGAGTATCCGCCCCGATTCCCCGGGGCGCCGCCGCTGCTGGAATGGCGGCATGACCTCAGCAGCGACCCCCGACACCGCGCCCGACGGCGCCCGCCCGCGCCTCGGGCACGTGACCACCGCCGGCTCCGCGCTCGCCGTGGCCCTGGTCCCGCTCGTGGTCGGCGTGCTGATCGCCAAGGGGATGGCCGCCGACCCGCACGCCCCCGTCAACGCCCTGATCACCGGCGGCGGCCAGCGCGCCGGGCTGCCCCGCGCCGAGTGGAGCCGGCGCGGCCGCAACGCGGTGCGCCGGCTGCGGACGGCCCGCCAGGGCACCGCCCGGCGCTGCGCGGCCGTCCGCGACCGCCGCCGGGCCCTCAGGAGGCCAGCGGCTCCTGGAGCTCGGTGACCCACTGGTCCGGGTCCTCCGGGCAGGCCAGGGTCAGCTCGCGCGCGTAACCGGCCGAGCGGTGGCCGTGCGCGTCGATCCACCGGGCCAGGGCCTGCGCCGTCGGCAGTACGTCGTCCATGGCGCCCCGGTGCACCACGGTCGCCGCCCGCTCGACGCCGGGCAGTTCGACGATCCGCACCCCGGCCCCGAGGTCCTCGGCGCGCACGGCCGCGGCCACCGGAAGGCCGGCGTGCACCAGGACGGACCCCGGCTCGCCGCCCGGAGCCTCCTCGTAGTAGGCCAGACCCGGACCCGTCGGGAGCACCCCGGCGGTCTCGACGCGGCGGCACAGGTCCTCGTACAAAGGGCCGATGACCGGCCCGATGTCCTGCGGGGCGTAGCTCTCGGCCACCCCGGTCAGTTCGGCCAGCCGCACGGGCGGCAGGCTTTTGACGACGATCTCGTCGGCAGGCATGGTTCCCTCGTTCTCGATGGTCCGGAGCCTCGTCCCGACCCGGGTCAGCCGGGCGGCCGCCTCGGCCATGGCGGTCTCCAGTTCCGCCTGGCGCAGCCGCAGCATCCCGCGCAGTTCCTCCGCGGTCACCCTCTCGTCGAGGACGGCCCCCACCTGGTCCAGGCTGAAGCCGAGCTCCTTGAGGGCGATGACGCGGTTGAGGCGGGCCAGCTGAGCGGCCTCGTACCAGCGGTAGCCGGTCACAGGGTCGACACGCGCCGGGCGCAGCAGTCCGAGGGCGTCGTAATGACGCAGCATCCGGACCGACACCCGGCCGTGTTTGGCGAAGTCTCCGATGGTGAACATGACGCCTTCCAGTGCACGGCCTGACACGGTGTGAGGGTCAAGTCTGCCTGGTCAGAGGCCTGGAGGGTCTTGTGGGTCTGGTGGGTCAGCGGCCGTACTGGCGCACGCACAGGTCGACGATCGACGGCGGGACCGCGCCCTGCGCCGCCTCGCACAGCTCCTCCCCGCCGAGCAGGCGCGGCGCGGCCGGCTGCCGTGGCACGCGCGGCGCAGGCGGCTGGGGCGGCCGGGCGCGCCGGGGTGCGGCGGGCTTCGCGGGCCGCTCGGCCGGCGGTCGGGCCGCGCGGGCGGGCGGCGGGGCCGGCGGTTCGGGCTCCGGGTCCGGGACCTCGCCCAGCGGCAGGGGCAGTTCCGGCGCGGGACCGGACGCACGGCGCGCGTCGGGACCGTCCGGCGCGTCCGGGGCGTCGGCGGGCGGTACGGGGTCCCGTAGCGGGCCGGGGGCGCCGGACTCCGGGCCGACGGAGACGCAGCCGGCGCTCGCGAGGAGCGCGAGGAGCGAGAAGGGCAGGGCGGCCCGGCGTAACAGCATCGGACCACCATGCCGTAGTCCGGGGCGCGCCGGATCCCGGGGCTCACGCGTCCGGGTGACCCCGGGACGGCGGGGGAGCGGGCCCGGCCGTTGCCGAATCGATCCTTCGGGCGGCGGCCGGAATCGGCCCCGACGGTCGCAGAATGGGCGGGAACGCGATCGGCACGGCACGGCAGTGCGGGCGACGGGGGAGGCGCGACCCCCGGGGCCTGGTGCCGCCGTGCCCCGTTCACCGTCCGCCGCCTGCCGTACGGAGTGCCGAGCATGACCGAACCAGCCGCGTCCAGCGTTCCCGAACCCGAATCCGAACCCGTACCCGAACCCGCCCCCGGGCGGAGTCCCCTGAAGGGATGGGCGGCCGTGGCCGCCGTCTCGCTCGGGATCTTCTGCCTGATCACCTCCGAGCTGCTGCCCATCGGACTGCTCACCCCCGTCGGCGCCGCGCTCGGCGTCTCCGACGGCACCGCCGGGCTGATGGTCACCGTCCCCGGGCTCGTCGCGGGCTTCTGCGCCCCCCTCGTCACCGTGGGCGCGGCCCGCCTGGACCGGCGCCACGTGCTCTGCGTGCTCATCGCCCTGATGGCCGCCGCCAACCTGGCCGCCGCACTCGCCCCGGACTTCGCCGTGGTCCTGGCCGCCCGGCTGCTCGTCGGCGTCGCCGTCGGCGGATTCTGGGCCATCGCGGGCGGGCTCGCCGTCCGGCTGGTCCCCGCGCACCACGCCGGCCGGGCCACCGCCCTGATCTTCGGCGGAGTCCCGACCGCCTCCGTGCTCGGCGTCCCCGCCGGAACCCTCCTCGGGGAACTCGGCGGCTGGCGCACGGCCTTCGCCGCCGTCGGCGCCCTCGGCGTCCTCACCCTGGCCGCTCTGCTCCTGCTGCTCCCCGCACTGCCCCCGGCCGGGCCCGTCACCTTCCCCGAACTGCCCGCCCTGCTGCGCCGCAACCGCGGGGTCCGGGCCGGGGTGATCGTCACCTTCCTGGTGGTCACCGGCCAGTTCGCCGCCTACACCTTCGTCCGGCCGATCCTGCGGGACGTCTCCGGCATCGACGCCGGCCTGGTCAGCACCCTGCTCCTCGGCTACGGCCTCGCCGGGGTCGCGGGGAACTTCCTGGCCGGGCCGCGCGACGCCCGCCGTACGCTGCTCACCGTCAGCGCCACCCTCACCGTGGTGCTGGCGCTGATCGCCCTCCTGCCGGGAGCCGTCGCAGGGACCACCCTGCTGCTGCTCTGGGGCCTGGTCTACGGCGGGGTCTCCGTCAGCCTCCAGCGCTGGATGCTCCAGGCCGCGCCGCAGGCCGCCGAGGCCGCCTCCTCCCTGATGGTGGCCATGTTCAACTTCGCCATCGCCGCGGGCGCCCTCGCCGGCGGGCTCGCGGTGGACGGAGTCTCCGTGCCCGCCGCCCCGCTCACCGGAGCCGCGCTGATGCTGTCGGCGGCCCTCACCGTGGCCGTCGCCTCCCGCCGGACCGGCGCCCGAGCAGAACGGATGGATGGGGCGGAACGGACAGCCGGCTTGACGAAGCGGGCGCGGACGGAAAGAGTCCGCTCAAGAGCCACCCCATGAGCCTCACTTCGGAGAAGTCTCAGATGCCCATATCCGCCCGCTCCCCGCTCACCGTGCAGGTCGGAGCGGGCACGGCCCCCGCCGCCGCCCGGCGGCCCGGGGCCTGACCGGCTGGACGGGGGCCGGTACCGCACCGCCGCACCGGCCCCCGTCCGCGCCGGGAGACAACGTGTCCCCACACCTCGACGAGAGCGGGCCCGAGCCCGACGACAGCCCGCTCGTACGCCCCTACTTCGCCACCTCCGGTGGGCCGTCCGGTCCGGCGTACCCCGCCTGGCCCTCCGAGCCCTCCTTCCCGGAGCCCATGGCGGCGACCTCGACGCTGCCGCCCGTACCGCCCGACGGCGGCGACGCCGGGCCGGTGACGGAGGTCCCCGGCACCGCACCGGCCCCCGCCCCCGTGCCCCGCGGGGCCCGGCGCAGGCGGCGGGGCCGCCGGCTGCCGCCGGCGGTCCTCGTGCTGCTGGCGCTGGCCGGTACGGGCGGCGTGGTGTTCCTGGTGAGCGGGCCCGCACCGGATCCCGAGCCGGGCGCGCAGCACCCCGGGGTGTCCCTGCCGGCCCCTCCCGCCCGCATCCCGGGCGCCGGGGAATCCGCCGGGCAGAGCCGGGGCCCCACCCCGGCGCACTCGCCCTCCGCCACCGCGCCCACCGCGCCGCCGTCCTCCGCGAAGCCGACGACGAGCACGACCCCGGCCCCGGGCAAGTCCGCGCCGAAGCCGGCCGAGGGCTCCGGGACGCTGCGCCTGGGGGACCGGGGGCCCGAGGTGCGCGCCCTCCAGGAGCGCCTCTACGGGCAGGGGTTCACGTACGTCTCGGTGAACGGGGTGTACGACGCGCAGACCAAGCGCGGGGTCTCGCAGCTCCAGCGGGACCGGGACATCAAGGGCGACCCGAACGGTGTCTACGGCCCGGCGACCCAGGCCGCCTTCGGCTGACGGCGCCCGCCGCCGGCCTCCACCGGCGGCCCGGCGTGCGTCACCGGCCGCCGGAGACCCGGAGCACCGCTCCCGTCGTGTACGAGGCGTCCTCGGACAGCAGCCAGGCGATGGCCCCGGCGACCTCCTGCGGCTGCCCGGGCCGCCCCAGCGGGATCCCCCCGGCGGCCTTGGCCGGGCGGTCGGGGTCGCCCATCGCCGCGTGCATGTCGGTCTCGATGATGCCCGGCGCCACTCCGTTGACCCGGATGCGGTCCGGACCCAGCTCCTTGGACAGGCCCAGGGTGAGGGCGTCGACGGCCGCCTTGGTGGCCGCGTAGTGGACGTAGTCCCCGGGGCTGCCCAAGGTGGCTGCCGCCGAGGAGACGTTCACGATGGCCCCGCCGCCGCCCGCCGCCATGTCCCGGGCGGCCCGCCGGCAGCACAGGAGGTAGCCGAGCAGGTTCACCTCGACCACGCGCCGCAGGTCCTCGGTCCGGGCGTCGGCCAGCCGGCCCAGGGGACCGGTCACCCCGGCGTTGTTCACCAGCCCGGTGACCGCGCCCAGTTCCGCCCCGGCGATGTCGAAGAGCCGCTCCACCGCGGACTCCTGCGAGGTGTCACCGCGTACGGTCACGCACCGCGCGCCTGCCGCCCGTACGCGCTCCGCGGTGGCCTCGGCGGCCGCCTCGTCGCGCGCGTAGCCGAGCACCAGGTCGTGCCCCTCGGCGGCGAGCCGCAGGCAGGTCGCCGCACCGATGCCGCGGCTGCCTCCGGTGACGACCGTGACGGGGCGACGTGACATGTGGACCTCCTGGACGGGGGCGCGGGGCGCGGTGGATGCGCGGACGGGCGGACGGCCTTCGCGCGGCGCAGGCTAACACCCCGAATATCCGCTGGACCAGCGGAAATGGTGGCGCCGAAAGTGGTCGGGCAGTGCCGAGTCCACCCCTGCGTCCGAGGAGCCGCCCATGTCCACCCTGCGTGTCACCGTCGAAGAGCTGACCGTCCACGACCACCCGAACGCCGACGCGCTGGAGCTGGCCCAGGTGGGCCTCTACCGCGCCGTCGTCGCCAAGGGGGCCTACCGAACCGGGGACTTCGCCCTCTACATACCCGAACAGGCCGTCCTGCCGGCCGCCTTGATCGAGGAGTTCGGCCTGACCGGCCGCCTGGCGGGAAGCTCCCGCGACCGGGTCAAGGCGGTCCGGCTGCGCGGCGAGCTCTCCCAGGGCCTGGTCTGCCGCCCCCGCGCGCTGGCCGGCGTGGACCTGGCGGTGGCGGCGAAGGAGGGCACCGACTTCGCGGAGGCGCTCGGCATCGTCAAGTGGTCGCCGCCCGTCCCCACGGCCATGGACGGCGATGTCGAGTCGGCCCCCGACCTGCTGCCGTGGGTGGACATCGAGAACCTCCAGCGCTACCCGCAGATCTTCGAGCCGGGAGAGCCCGTCGTCCTCACGGAGAAACTCCACGGCACGGCCTGCCTGCTGACCTACCTCGCCGAGGACGGGCGGGTCCTGGTCTCCTCCAAGGGCGTCGGGTCCAAGGGGCTGGCGCTCAAGGAGGACGAGCGCAACGTCTACTGGCGCGCCGTACGCGGCCACGGCGTCGAGCGGGCCGCCGCCCGGCTGGCCGAGCGGCTGGGCGCGAGCCGGGTCGGCATCTTCGGCGAGGTCTACGGGGCCGGGGTGCAGGACCTCGGGTACGGGGCCCACGCCGGGGCGGCCGACACGCCCCCCGGATACGCCGTCTTCGACGTGTCCGCCGAGATCGACGGCCAGGTGCGCTGGCTGGACCCGGCGCAGGTGCTCCCGGACGGCGAACTCCCGCTGGTGCCACGGCTCTTCGAGGGCCCGTACGCCCTGGAGGCGGTGCTGGAGCTGGCGAGCGGCCGGGAGACCGTCTCCGGGCGGAACCTGCACCTGCGCGAGGGGGTCGTCATCCGCCCGGCGGCCGAGCGGTACAGCCCGGTGGTCGGCGGCCGGGCCATCGCGAAGGCGGTCAGCCCGGCCTACCTGACGCGCAAGGGCGGCACCGAGTACGAGTGAGCCGGCCCCGTCCGGCCCTGATCCGCCGCGTTGCGCTCAGGGGTGGGAGCGGCCTTCCGTGATGGGATGAGGAAGGGGCGATTCCGTCAGTTGACGGTTCACGGTTCACGGTTCACGGTTCACGGAGAGGCCGCACCCATGTCGCAGGACACAGAGGGCACCATGCGGGCGATGGCGTACGAGCGGTACGGCGGGCCGGAGGTGCTCGCCGAGACCCGGCTGCCGGTACCCAAGGTCGCACCGGGCGAGGTCCTCGTCCGGGTCCGGTGCGCGGCGGTCAACCCGGTCGACTGGAAGATCATGGCGGGCGGGCTCGACGGCCTGATGGACGCCGTGTACCCGGTGGTCCCCGGCTGGGACGTGGCCGGCACCGTCGAGATGGTCGGCATCGACGCCCCCGAGTTCACGGCGGGCGACGAGGTCGTGGGCTACGCCCGCAAGGACTGGGTGCACGGCGGTACCTTCGCCGAGTTCGTCTCCGTCCCCGTACGGTGCCTCGCGCCCAAGCCCGCCTCGCTCACCTGGCAGCAGGCGGCCGGCCTGCCGCTCGCCGGACTCACCGCCTACCAGCTGCTCACCCGTCTCGGCACGGGCGAGGGCGACACCGTCCTCGTACACGGCGCGGCGGGCGGCGTCGGCTCCCTCGGCGTCCAGATCGCCCGCGCGCTGGGGGCGCGGGTCATCGGCACCGCCTCCCCGCGCAACCACGACCGGCTGCGCGCCCTCGGCTGCGAACCCGTCGCCTACGGGGACGGCCTGACGGAGCGGGTCCGCGCCCTGGCCCCCGAGGGCACCACCGTCGTCGCCGACTTCGTCGGGGGCGTCCTCGACGTCACCCGCGCCGTCCTCGCGAAGGACGGCCGCCACGCCTCCGTCGCCGACCACACGGTCCTCGGGGCGGACGGCCAGTGGATGTGGGTGCGCCCCGACGCCGGGGACCTCGCGGCCCTGGGCCGCCTCGCCGACACGGGCCGGCTGACGGTCACCGTCGCCGAGACCTTCCCGCTGTCCGAGCTCGCCGCCGCCTTCACCCTCAACCAGGCCGGCCACACCGCGGGCAAGATCGTCATCGAGATCTGAGCGGCCGCCGGGCGGCCCGCCCGGCCCGCCCGGCGCCCGTCAGGGAAGGTCCGGGACCTCCCCCGACGGGGCCCAGGCCACCTCCACGCCCGGGAGGCCGGCCGCCCACGGCGCGGTGAGGGCGGACAGGGCCGGGGCGTCCGGCGGGGCGGCGCCCAGGCCGACGGCGTAGCGGGCCAGGGTGGCCGTCCGCTCGAAGGGGCGGGGCCAGGCGTGGGCGTCCGGGAGCCCCGCGAGCAGGGCCCGCAGCCGGCCCCGCGCCCGGCCCAGCCGCTCCTCGAACTCCCGGGGTGCGTCCGCCCGTACGCTCACCACCGCCCAGGCCGCGTGCCGGCGGTGCAGCGGCGGCGGGGACAGCAGCCGGCCCAGGCCGTCCGGGTCCGCCTCCAGCACCTCCCAGCCCCGGTACAGCTCCTGGACCAGCAGGTCCCGCAGGCCGGGACCCACCTGCGCGGTACAGCTGCGGACGGGCGCGCAGGGGGTGAGCACCGTGACCGGGTCCGCGCGGCGGCCGGCCCCGTCCGAGGGGAGCAGGGACACCGGCTCGCTCCAGTCCCAGGCGGCCCAGGTCCCGAAGAACTCCCGCCGCAGCGCCGCGGGGGAACGGTCCCCGGCCTCCCGGACGGTCCGCGCCGCCAGCACCGCCCAGGCCAGCCCCGGCAGCCCCCCGAAGGGCGCCGAGTCCAGCCCCCGCGCCCGCGCCCAGGCCTTCACCTCCCGAGCCAGCCGGGCGAAGGCGGCGTGCTCCGCGCCCACGGACTCCCGTACGGCGCCCGCGTCGTCGAGCGCGCTCAGCGCCACGGCCGCCGCCTCGCCCAGCTCCGCCCGCCGGGCCACGGCCAGCGCCGGATCCAGCTCCCCCGCGGACACCACCACCAGGTCCACGTCCAGCCCGGACGCGCGCAGCCGCAGCCCCGGCACCCGCGCGCCCGTCACCCGGCGCAGCCGCTGGGCCTCCGGCAGCGCGGCCGCCACCCGCGCCCGCACCCCGGCGGCGTCCGCCGGCCCCGGCAGTACGGCCACCAGGTCCAGGTCGGCCCCCGGCAGCGCGCAGCCCATGCTGCGGGAACCGGCCGGCCGCACCAGCCCCTCGGGCAGGGCCGCCGCGATCCGGGCCGTGACCCCCTCGGCGGCCCCCGGCTCCTCTACGCCCCCGGCCGGGGCCCCGGGCCGGGTCCACCGCACCGCACCGGTGCCCAGCTCCACCACCGCCCGTACCCGCATCGGCCCGTCCCCGCGCCGCGACAGCACGGCGAGCTCCCCGACGCGCGCCGCACGCCCCCCGAGCCGGGCCGCGAACTCCCCTTCCGCCCGCCGCGGATCCCCGCTGCGGCCCAGCGTCAGGTGCGGGGTCCACTCCCCGGCGCGCCCCCGGCAGCCCGGGAACCGCTCCGCGAGGGCGCCGCGCAGCTCCTGCCACGGCGTGTCACCGTCCTCGCCCGCCGCCGGGTCCAGCCACAGCGTGGCGTCCTCCCGGTGCCCGAAGGAGTGCACCCCCTCCAGCCGGGCGGTGAACGGCCGCGTCCGCGCCGCGACCTCGGCCAGCAGCGGCAGCGCCTCCTCGAAGGAGGACTCGGGCACGAAGCCGAACAGCAGGTTCACGTGCGCCGGCCAGCGCTCCGCCTGCGGGTCGTGCGCCCGGCGCAGCTCCCCGACCACCGGGTCGTGCGGCGCCAGCCACGCCACCGCCGTCCGCGCCGTCGCCGGTACGCCGCCCAGTGCGGCCCCCGCGCCCGCGGCCCCGTACTCCACGGTGGCCTCCACCCCGAAGTGGTCGGAGACGAACAGCCCCTGCGGCCCGGGAGAGTCGCCCCGCAGCCCGGCCGCCCGCACCCGCGCATCGCCGGCCGGCCGCAGCAGGATCCGGTCCAGCCGGGCCGCCCGCCCCGACAGCGAGCCCACCGCGGCCAGCGGATTGACCCCCGGGTCGAAGGTCGGCGTGTCGTCCCCCGGCCCGTGCACCTCGTTCCACGCGTCCCGCAGTCCCAGTGCGGCGGCCGGTCCCTCGGCCCCGGACCGGCCGTCGTTGAAGTCGCCGAGCAGCGCCAGCCCCGCGTCGAGACCGCCCAGCCCCTCGGCGAGGCGCGCCAGTTCGGCCTCCCGCCGGCCGGCCCCGTTCTCGGTGTGGTCGCTGGTCAGGTGCGTCGCGGCGACGACCAGCGGCCCGCCCGCGGTGTCCACGGTGACGGCGGTGACCGCCTTGTGCGGGCGCAGCCGGTGCAGCCCCGCCTCCCGCACCGGCAGCCGGCTGAGCAGCAGCAGTCCGCTGTCCGCCACGTCCGAGCCCTGCGGATCCGTGCCCAGGGTGTACCCGGCCCGCACCCAGGGCGCGGCCAGCAGCATGGCGAGCAGCGCCGGTTCGACCTCCTGGAGGGCGATCACATCGGCGTCGGCCACCGCCAGGTCCGCCAGCAGCATCGGCCTGCGCCGGGCGGTGGCGATGCGCGGGGCGTCGTACCGGTCCCACAGGGTGTTCCAGGTCAGCAGCCGCACGCTCGCCGGAGGGTGCGCGGCCGTCCCGGCCTCGACCGGCCGCCAGGAGCCTTCCGCCGGATCCCACGCGTGCGGGGTCCGGGCGGTGAAGAACGGCGCGGGCAGCAGCCGCCGGTCCCGCACCCGCCCGGCCTCCGTCGAGTCGATCCGGTCCACACCGGTGGCCCGGTCCCACACCAGCTCCCCGTCCGCCTCGACGAACAGCACCCGGTGCCAGGGGATGTCTCCGCCGGGCACGAAGGAGGGCAGCGGCACCCGCTTGGGCGCGGCCCCGCGCTGGAGCAGGCCGAGCGTGAAGCGCGCCGGATCGAACCGGGGGTCCCAGCGGACCTGGTGGTAGAGCTGCTCACTGGTACGCATCAGACGTCCTCCCCCTCGCCCCGGAGCCCCCGCAGGCCGCCGGCCGTGTCCTCGATCGTGCCGCCCGCGCCGACGTACCAGGTCCGGTGCGCCTGCCCCGGGTACGGCGGGCTGAACCGCCGCAGCTGCGCGGCCAGTACCGGCTCCGGCACGGGATGCGGGCGCACGGCGTTGCGCCGCACCAGCTCCGCCTGCCCGACCAGCACCACCACCCGGGTGACCAGCGCGTCCCGGCGGGCTGCGACCGCACCGGCCAGGCCGCGCTGCTGCTCGGTGAGGGAGGTGGCGTCCCATACCACGGTGCCGCCGGCGGCCAGGGCCCGGTCCAGCCGCTCCAGGCCTTCGCGCAGTACCTCCGGATTGGCCCGCTGGTCGGCGCGCGCACCCCGGGCGGCCCGCAGGTCGTCCAGGCTCACGTACGCGCCGACCCCGGGCAGGGACCGCGCGAAGGTGCTCTTCCCGCTGCCCGAGGGCCCGCACAGCTGCACCAGGCGGGGGTACGCCGACCCGTCCCGCCAGCGCCAGGTCGCGGCCACCGCCTCCTGCGCGGAGCGGACCGAGCCCCGCCCGAAGGCCTCGCGGGCCTCGGCCCAGCACCGGTCGGCGGCCTCGGGGTCCAGCTCCGCGAGGGCCTCGCGCAGCCCGGCCCGCAGGGCGCCGAGCGGGTCCGGGCCGAGCAGGCCCGCCTCCTCGGCGCACAGGGCCGACCACTGCGCGCACTCCCGCGCCCCGGCGGCGTCCTCGCCCCCGGCGCCCGGCAGGGCCAGGGCCAGCTCGTGCAGCACCCCGAGGTCGACGGCCGAGGCCATCCGCACCAGCCCGGCCCGGCGCTCCGCCTCCGGGAAGGGCCGCCGCAGCGCCGGGTACAGCCCCACCAGGTCCGCCACCCGCCGCGCCGTCCGCATCCCGAGCGGCCCCGCCGCGAGCCGCGCCCCGAGGGCGGCCCGGGGCTCGCGGTGCAGGGCGGCGGCCAGCACCCCGGCCAGCCGGGACTCCCCGGTGCGGCCCATCCCGTCGAGCCGGGCGGTGACCTCGGCGACGGCGCCCTCCACCCCCTCGGCGGCCCGCGCGTCCATCCCGACGGCGGCCAGTAGCCCGGGGGTGTCCGGCTCGGAGCCCGAACGGACCGCCCACAGCGGGGCGCCCGGGCCGAGCCCGTTGGGCACCACGGGCGCGTACATCCAGTGGGTGCCGGTCTGCACGTGGCCGCCCCGCACCCACTTGGCCGCGTACCGCCCGAAGTCGGCGCGGTCGAAGCCCGCCGTGGTCCGTACGACGTAGCCCTCCTGGCGGGTGGTGTCGATCCGCAGCCTGCGCAGCGCGCGCTCGTCGTAGGTGCCGCGCCAGAGCACCTTCGGGGTGGGGATTCCGAGCCGGGTCAGGAACCGTACGGTCCGGTCCCAGTCGAGGCAGTGGTCGCCGTCCCACACCGAGAACCCGTAGAACCAGCTGTCCAGTTCCTCGTAGCCGAGCGAGTGGCGGGCGTAGAGGTTCTCCCCGCACACCCGCCACCCCGCGGGTATCCGGGCGCCGATACGGCCCTGGAGGCCCTTGACCCAGGCGCGCGAGGGGTGGTGGCCGGAGTCGAGCGAGCGGGCGTGCAGCCCGTCCGCGTACAGGGTGGTGTTCTCCCCGTCGAGCTTCTCGGTGACGACCACCACGCGCCCGGCCAGCGCGGACGTCCCGCCGGCCCGCACGTCGTCCGACGTGGCGCCGGGGGACCACGGCAGGTGCGCCGTACGGGGGTAGTGCGTACGCATGATCGGCTCCAGCTGGGGGAAGGGTGTCCGGTCACTGTAGGTATCCACGGCGGGCACATCCACTGGATTAGGGCCGGGGCCGCCGCCGGGGAAGCGTGCCGCTCAGTGACACAGGGCGACGATGGCGGGGTCCACCCTTCCCCGGGCGGCCTCGCACAGGGGGGCCATGTCGTACGTGCGCTGCGGCGCGGGCCGGTACTCGGGGCGTGCGGGCTCCCGCGTGCGCGGCTTCGCGGCCGGGGCGGCGGCGGGGGCGCGGTGCGCCGGCCGGGCGGGCCGGGCCGACCGGGCGGGGGCGGTACGGCGCGGTGGCCGGTCGTCCGTCCGGGCGGGCCGGTGCGGGGCGGCGGGTGCCGGCGCGGCCTCGGCGGCCGGGTCCTGAGCCCCGGGGGTCTCCGGCGTCGGCGGATCCTCCGGAAGCCTCCCCAACGGCAGCCCCCGCACCACCGGTTGCCGGGGTGCCCATACCGCTCCCGCAGGTGCGGGATCCCTCCCCGGCGCCTCGGCGGGCCCGGGTGCCCGTACGGTCACGCACCCGGTGGCCAGTACCAGCAGGGCGAGCATCAGGGACAGGGACACGGGCAGGGTCCGGCGCGACGGCATCCGCCCACACTGCCGTACCGGAGCCTCGGCGGTCGCGCCGGCTCACACGGACGGGTGAGCGTACGTGGTCGGACCAGCCGCTTTCACACTGCCGGTCCGCGTCACGGACCGTATCAAGATCGACATAATCAGGTGATAAGGAGGCAGAGGAGCGGTAAAGGTGATCTTCCGGCGGCATGGTCCGCACGGCGCCCGGCCGCCGTAACCCGAGGGCCGGACCGGCTGTTGCACAGGCGGCGGGTCCACCCACGGTGAACGGAGTACCGATGCCGCAGCTGACCGACGACCCCGGACGGGCGGGCACCTGGATGACCCCGGCGGAGTACGGGGCCTCCCGCGCCGCCCTGTGGACCGGAGCGACCGTCCTCGTCACCGACCACGACGGGCGGATCCTCCTCCAGACCGTCGACTACCGCTCCGACCGGCTGCTGCCCGGCGGGGCGGTGGACGCGGGGGAGGCGCCCTCGGCGGCCGCGGCCCGCGAGATGCGCGAGGAACTCGGCGTCGACGGCCACTACCCGCGCGGGCTCGCCGTGGACTGGATCCCCGCCGACGCCCCCGGAATCCCGCCCGAGATGCGCTTCCCGGGCGAGATCCTGCACGTCTACGACGGCGGCACCTGGACCCCCGAGCGGATCGGGTCCGTCCGCCTGCCCGCCCAGGAGATCACCGGCATCGACTTCGCCGAGCCCGCCGACCTGCCCGCCCTGATGGACGCGGGCGACGCCCGCCGCGCCCTGTCCGCCCTCCGGGCCCGGATCAACGGCGCCGGCCCCGCCCTGCTGGAGGACGGCCGCCCCACCGCGCCCACCGCCCTGGACCGGCTCGGGGTCCTGCGCACCCGCCGCGTCCCGCAGCACGGCACCTGGCACCCGGGCCCGGTCCCCGCCCGCCTGCCCGTACACGACCACACCGGCTGGCTCTTCGCCCCCGACGGCCGGGTCCTGCTGCTGGTCGCCCGCGCCACCGGAGCGGCCCACCTGCCCTCCCCGAAGGCGGAGCCCGCCGTGGGGGCGCTGCCCCTCGGCTACCGGTACGCCGATCAGGGCGCCCTGGCCCGTACCGCGGCCCGGCTCACGGCGGTGTCCCCGGCCGCGGACCCGGCGTACGCCCGGCTGCTGGCCACCCCGGAGCAGGTGCGGGAGCTCAGCGACTGGGGCCCGGCCGGGCGGCACGAGCTCGCCGCGGCGCACACGGCCCGCGCCCACCTGGGACTGCCCGCCGCGCCCCGTACCCCGCCCACGGAACTGCCCGAGCAGGGGCTGCGCTGGTGAGGGACCCGGCCCGCCAATGCCGCTCCCGCGGCGGCCGGTCCCGCAGCATGGGGCCATGACCGACAGCGTGATCGACTACACCCTCTACATCCAGACCGACCCCGCCCGGGTATGGCAGGCCCTCACCGACCCGGCCTACACCCGGCGCTACTGGGGCCTGAGCTTCGAGACGGACTGGGCGGTGGGCTCGCGGATGGACTGGGTCGAGCGGGGGGCCCGTACCAGCGACCCCGAACAGGTGGTGCTGGAGTGCGTCCCGGACCGCAGGCTCTCCTACACCTGGCACACCTTCACCCCCCAGTGGGCGGCCTCCGCCGGGATCGCCGAGGAGCTGCGGGCCGAGCTGGCCGGGGAGCCGCGCACGCGGGTGACGTACGAGATCGAGCCGGTCGGGGACACCCTCGCCCGGCTCACCGTCCGCCACGAGGGCTTCACCCCGGGCGGCGCCCTCTTCGGCATGTGCTCCCGGGCCTGGCCGATGCTGGCCTCCAGCATCAAGACCCTCCTGGAGACCGGCGCCCCGCTCCCCGCGCCGGACGCCTCCTAGCCCCGTACGCCTCCTGGCCCCGGACGCGTCCACGGCTCAGGGCAGCGACCAGATCCGGGTCGTCACGACGTAGAACACCAGCACCCAGAACACGGTCACCACCGCGACGATCCCGAGGCCGAGCAGGTTGGTCTTCGCCGGCGGTTCGTTCGCGGACGGCCGCAGCCACCGCTTGAGCAGCGGGTTCACGTAGTGGGGCATCGTCAGGAAGCTCATGGCGAAGCTCGACAACAGGTTGCCCACCAGCAGCCCCAGCCAGAGCGGCATCTTCAGCGGCGACAGGGCGAGCGTCAGGAGCACCACGGTCGGGTACAGGCCGACCCAGACCGCGATGGAGGTCTTGGTGTCCGAGGGCGGCGGCGCTTCCCTGCCGTTCTCCGCGAAGGCGAACCAGCTGCCGAAGGAGTTGTCGATCGTGCGGAGCTTGAAGTCGTCGAACTTGTCGCCTTCGGCGAGCATCTCCCGCCGCTTGGCCGAGGTCAGCCAGGCGTCGAGGTGTTCGGCGTTGTCGTAGCGGTACAGGGTGGTCCACTCGTCCTGGATCCCCTCGACCGGGCGGAAGACCTCGGTCCCCCGGAAGCCCTCGAACTTGCCCTCCTCCTGGCTCATGCGGCGCTGCCAGGCGAGGAAGTCGTCGACCTGGTCCGGACGGACGCGGTGGCTGACCACGACGGTCACCAGCGGGTCCGTCGGCTGGCTGCCGCCGCTGATGACCTGCTGGGTCGCGGGACCGTCGAAGTACTTCTCGCCGATGTCGAGGAGCCGCTGCCGGGTCGCCCCGTTCATCCACGCCTGGAGGTGGGCGATCGAGTCGAACCGGTAGACGATCACCCAGTCGGACTGCAGGGACGTCGGCGGGGAGACCTCGGCGCCCAGGTACCCGGGGTAGTCGGCCGCCGCGGTGTTGACGCTGTCCTGCCACTCCTCGTACTCCCGCTCGAACCCCGGCAGCACCTTCCGGCCGATGATCACCGTGGCGGCCGCGTCCGCCTGCTGCGCTCCGGTGCTCATCGTCTCGGACCCGTCGGTGCCGCACGGCTCTCGCCCAGCCGGCTGTAGATCCGCTCCGGGGTCAGGGGCAGCTCGCGGAAGCGGACACCCGTGGCGTCGCGGAGCGCGTTCGCCAGCGCCGGGGCCACCGGGTTGACGCAGCACTCCGCCATGCCTTTGGAGTGCATGGCCCCGACGGAGTCCGACGAGCCCACCAGGAGCAGGTCGGTGCGCGGGACGTCGGCGTAGGTGGGGATGCGGTAGTTGCGCAGGTTCGGGTTGGCCATGACGCCGTCCGCGTCGACCTGGAAGTTCTCGGTCAGTGCGAAGCCGATCCCCATGGCCACTCCGCCGTCCACCTGCCCGCGGACCTGCTCGGGGTTGATCAGCACACCGGCGTCGGCCGCCTGGACGCTGTAGAGGACGCGGATCTCACCCGTCATGGGGTGGACGGCGATGCGGAACCCCTGGGTGTTGGAGGTGACGCTGCGGGGCGAGCCGTAGGCCTTGCGGGCGGCGGTGAAGCGGATGCCGCGCGCCCGGGCCAGGGCGACCAGCTCGGCCAGCGCGACGCGGTCGTCGCCGCAGACCACGTACTCGTCGTCCATCGTGCACATCACGACGTGGACGCCCGTGTGCGCGGCGGCGAACTCCAGGATGCGGTCGCGCACCGCGTTGGCCGCGCGCAGGACCGCGTTGCCCGCGACGAAGAGTCCGGCGCTCGCGAAGGCGCCGGTGTCGAAGCCCGTACGGTCGGTGTCGGACTGCACCAGGCGGATCCGCGAGGGCGTCGTACCCAGCTGGTTGGCCGCGATCTGGACGTGCGCGGTGGACGTGCCCTCGCCGAACTCGACGGTGCCGACGGCCACTTCGTACACGAGGTCGTCGCCGAGGGTGATCCAGGCCTCGGAGATGTGCTCGGTCGGGGGCGCGGTCTCGTGCAGGGAGCTCGCGACGCCGACGCCGACGAGCCACCCGGGGCCGGGGGAGGGCTGGTCGGCCGTGCGGGCCAGGGCGCCGGCCACCAGGTCGATGCACTTGCCGAGGCTGTCCTCGTTGAACATCACGTCGTCGGGGCCGTCGTGCATCGCGACGAGGGAGTCGCCGGGGCGCACGATGTTGCGGCGCCTGAGGTCGAGCGGATCCATGTGGAGGGCGAGCGCCAGCTCGTCCATCGCCGACTCCACGGCGAAGGCCGGCTGGGTCATCCCGTAACCGCGCAGGGCCCCGCTCGGAACGGTGTTCGTGTAGACGGAGTACGCGTCGTACTTCTTGTTGGGGCAGCGGTAGATCATGACGGCGGCGCCGCCCGCGTACAGGGTCTCGCCGCCGTGGTTGCCGTAGGCGCCGGTGTTGGAGACGTTGCGCACCTGGAAGGCGGTGAGGGTGCCGTCCGCCTTCGCGCCGAGTTTGACCGTCAGCTTCATCGGGTGCCGTGGCGAGGCGGTGGTGAACTCCTCCTCGCGCGTGAACTCGTAACAGACGGGCCGTCCGGTGTCGAGGGCGGCGAGGGCGGCGAGGTCCTCCGAGATGACCTCCTGCTTGCCGCCGAAACCGCCGCCGACGCGCTTGCAGAACACGCGGAGCTGATCCGGGCGCAGCGCGAACAGATAGGCCAGTTTGACCTTGGCGATCGAGGGCGACTGGGAACTGGTGCGGACGTGCAGCCGGCCGTCCTCCATCCAGGCGATGGAGCCGTGGGTCTCGAGGTGCGCGTGCTGCACGCGCGGCGAGAAGTACGTGCCCTCGTGGACCACGTCGGCCGCGGCGAACCCGGCGTCGACGTCGCCGATGTGGGAGTGGATCTCCAGGAGGAGGTTGTGGACGCTGTCGCGGACGAACGGGTCCTCCGAGCCGTGCAGTTGGGGCGCCCCCTCCGCCATGGCCTCCTCGGGGTCGAAGACCGCCGGCAGCACCTCGTACTCCACGGCGACCCTGCGGCAGCCCTCCTCGGCGGCCCCGGCCGTGTCGGCCAGGACCGCGGCGACGCGCTGGCCGGCGAAGCGGACCGTGTCGTCGAGGACGTAGGTGTCGTCCGGATCGACGAGGTGGTCGGTGTGGATCGCGGTGGTGAACCGCCTGCGGGGCACGTCCTGCCAGGTGTAGACGCGGTGCACGCCGGGGACCGCGAGCGCGGCGCTCTTGTCGATCGAGACGATCCGGGCGTGGGCGTGCGGCGAGTGCAGCACCTTGAGGTGCAGCATGCCCTCCATCCGGGTGTCCATCGTGAACTCGGCGCGGCCGGTGACCACGTCCTCCGCCGCCGGGGCGCCGACGCTGGTCCCGACGGCCCTTCCCGGCATGGCCGTCTCCACGTGGGCGATGCCCTTCACGGCGTCCTCGATGGCCCGGTAGCCGGTGCAGCGGCAGAGGTTGCCCTTCAACGCCCGTGGCAGGTCGGCCTTCTGGGCCTCGGTGAAGGTGGCCGAGGTCATGATCATCCCGGCGGTGCAGAACCCGCACTGGAAGCCGGGGGCGTCACGGAAGCGCCGCTGTACGGGGTGCAGGTCGCCCGGTGATCCGAGGCCCTCGATCGTGGTCACCTCGTGGCCTTCCGCGCGGAAGGCGGGGGTGATGCAGCTGTGCACGGGGGTGCCGTCCAGCCATACCGTGCAGGCGCCGCAGTCGCCCGCGTCGCAGCCCTTCTTGACGCCGAAGTGGCCGAGCGCGCGGAGGAAGCTGCGCAGGCACTGTCCGGGCGCCGGTTCCTCCTGGAAGTCCTTGCCGTTCACGAGGTAGGTCATGCCGGGCCCCCAGCATTGAGTTCGCGGCGGATCTCTTCGGCGAAGTGACGGGTCAGGTGGCGACGGTGGTCGGGGGTCCCGTTGGGGTCGGCGAACCAGACGTCGCCGGGGATGACGTCGATGCTCTGCTGCAGGGTGGTGGCGTCGGGCATGGTGTCGAAGGCCAGGCGCACGGGGCGGGTGGTGCCGGCGGTGATGGTGAGCAGCAGATTGCTCGTCCCGGGTGTGTGCGTACCGATGAGGAACACCGTCGAGCGGCCGAGGTGGGTCAGCGTGAAGCGGCGGTGCGCGTGCCGTTTCGCGAGGGCGTGCGCCGGAATGTCGATGCGGCGCAGGATCTCCCCGGGGGCGAGGACGTTGCGGTTGTTCCCGGTCACGAAGTCGAGGGCGTCGACGGTGCGCACGGACCCGTCGGGGGCCCACAGCTCGTAGCGGGCCTCGAGGGCGACCGTCAGGGTGATCATCGGGCCGGCGGGCAGGGACATGCAGATGTTGCCGCCGACGGTGGCCGCGTTCCACACCTTGAACGAGGACAGGAAGGCCTCGCAGGCGGCTCGGATGAGGCCGCCCGCGATCCAGTCGGGCGGTGGGGTGAAGGCGTACAGGTCGCGGATGGTGCAGGTCGCACCGATCTCCAGGCCCGCGTCGCCGGGGACGAGGCGTTCCCAGGGCAGCGCCGTCAGGTCGATCAGGCGGCGCAGGTGCGGCTGCTCCGCGGAGTACAGCCACGTGCCGCCCGCGAGCCAGGCGTCGCCTTCGCGCCAGTCCGCGCCCGGGTGGCCGGACGGCCGGCGGACGACTTCGGTGATGGTGTTGAGATCCATGGGGATCGGTCTCCCTCACCCCTTTTTCAGGATAGGGCGCGGGGGGTGGCCCTGCCATGTCGGGCCGTGCCGCCGGTCGCGGACTCACCGGCCGGAACCCCGTTGACCGGAGCTCCCCTGATCGGAACTCCTCGATCGGAATTTTCGTGATCGGAATTTCTTGATCGACAACGGGGTTCGCGTGTACAGACCACATATCAGGAGGCCTGACAGACATGGCACTTGAACACCACCGCGTAGTCATCACCGCCGCGGGGCGGGACTTCGGGCGGACCCTGGCCCTGAGTTTCGCCGCACGGGGCGCGGAGGTCCACCTCTCCGCCCGCACCCTCGAGGCCGCCGAGCGCGTCCGCGGGGAGATCCTCGCGCAGGGCCACGAGCCCGCCCGCGTGCACGCCTACGCCTGCGACCTCACGGACCCGGCGTCCGTACGGGAGTTCGCCGCGGCGGTGGCCGCCCGTACCGGCCACATCGACGTCCTGGTCAACAACGCCTCCCGCTATCAGCACGGGACGGACCTGCTGTCCGCCTCCGACGAGGACGTCGTCGACACCCTCGCCTCCGGGGCCACCGGCACCGTCCTGGTGACCAAGGCCTTCCTCCCCCTGCTCCGGAAGTCCGAGAAGCCGGACATCGTGACCATGGTCTCCGGCTGCGGCGAGGCCGGGAACCACCGCTCCGACGCGCACGACTCCTTCTATGCGGCCAAGAGCGCCCAGGCCGGATTCACCGAGAGCCTCTCGCGCCGGCTGCGCGGCGACGGCGTCCGCGTGATCTCCCTCTACCCGCCGGACTTCGACAACCACGACCCGCTCTCGCCGGCCTGGGAGGAGGCCCCGCGCACCGCGAAGGACCCGCTCACCGCGCAGTCCCTGGTGGACTGCGTCTTCTTCGCCATAGGCCAGCCCCGCGACTGCTTCATCAAGTCCTTCTACTTCGAGCAGCTCGGCGCGGACGCGCCGCACTGACCCGACCCCCCGCCCGGGCCCCGCACGGCCGTCGTGTGGAATATGTGCCATGGGGAGCCCTGAACACCAGATACGCCGCGCTCCGGCGGCCGGCCCGGCCCTGACGGCCCTGACGGCCCTGACGGCCCGGCCGCCGGAGCAGGCCGTCGCGACCGACCGCTGGCGCTACGCCCGCCACCTCGACCGGCTCGCCGCCGCCGGGGCGGCCGGCGCGGCGGCGGAGGCCGGGGCGGTGGCCGAGGTCCTGCGCGACGCGGACCCGGTGATGGCACAGAGCGCGGTCGTCACCCACCTGGACCGCCGGGCCCTGCGGCTGGCGCCCGGCGCCGGGTTCCACGACTGGGCCCGCGCCCTGCGCCGCGTACTCGACGGCCACGCCTTCCCGGCCCGCCGGCTGCGCGAATGGACCCTACTGAAGGCCATCGGGGCGGGCGGGGAGTGGTCGCCCGAGGAGCTGGCCGCCGCCTCCGACTGGTGCCAGCGCACCGCCTCCCAGTCCCGGGCCGGCGACGAGGCGCTGGCCCTGCTGGCCGCCTCCGGCCGCACCCGGCGCGTCCGCAACGCCGCGGCCAGACGGCTCCACCGGCGCGCCACCTCCTGAACCGGAACGCCCACGGGTTGTCCGGCGGGTCCCGGCGGACACCCCGTGAGCGTCAGAGGCCCTTGCGGACCCGGGCCGCGCGGCGGGCCTCGGCGGCCTGCCGGGCCTCGATGGTCTTACGGGACTCCTTGCCCTTGCCGGGCCGGCCCGGGCGCGTACCGATGCCGCGGAAGCCGAGGTCCGTACCGCTCGGGCGGCCCTTGGCGTCGGTCGGCGCGGCTCCGGCCAGCGGGACGCCGGAGGGGGCCTTGGCCCCGGTGATCCGGCTCAGCGCCGCCTCGCCGGAGCGCACCTGGGTGATGGTGGGGCGGATCTTCGCGTCGGCCATCAGGCGGACCATGTCGCGCCGCTGGTTGGGGGTGACCAGGGTGACCACCTTGCCGGACTCGCCCGCCCGGGCGGTGCGGCCGCCGCGGTGCAGGTAGTCCTTGCTGTCGGCCGGCGGGTCCACGTTGACCACGAGGTCGAGGTCGTCGATGTGGATGCCGCGGGCGGCGACGTTCGTCGCGACCAGGACCTTGACCAGCCCGTCCTTGAACTGCCCCAGGGTGCGGGTGCGCTGCGGCTGGGACTTGCCGCTGTGCAGCCCCTCCGCCCGTACGCCCATGGCCCGCAGGTGCTTCACGAACTGGTCGACCCCGTGCTTGGTGTCCAGGAACATGATCACCCGGCCCTCGCGGGCCGCGATCTCGGTGGCCGCCGAGACCTTGTCCGCCGCGTGGATGTGCAGCACGTGGTGGTCCATCGTGCCGACGGAGGCCGACTGCGGGTCCACGGAGTGCGAGACCGGGTCCTTCAGGTAGCGGCGCACGAGCTGGTCGACGTTGCGGTCCAGGGTGGCCGAGAACAGCATCCGCTGCCCGGCGTGGTGCACCTGGTCCAGGATCTCGGTGACCTGCGGCATGAAGCCCAGGTCGCACATCTGGTCGGCCTCGTCCAGGACGGTGATCTTCACCCGCTCCAGGTGCACGTCACGCCGTCCGACCAGGTCGCTGAGGCGTCCGGGCGTGGCGACCACGACCTCCGCGCCGGTGCGCAGCGCGCTCGTCTGGCGGCCGATGGACAGCCCGCCGACGACCGTGGCCATGCGCAGCTTCAGGGCCTGCGCGTACGGGGCCAGCGCCTCGGTCACCTGCTGCGCCAGCTCGCGGGTCGGTACGAGGATCAGCGCCAGCGGCCGCTTCGGGTCGGCCTGCTGCCCGGCCGTGCGGGCCAGCAGGGCCAGGCCGAAGGCGAGGGTCTTGCCGGAGCCGGTGCGGCCGCGGCCGAGGATGTCGCGGCCCGCGAGGGAGTTGGGCAGGGTGGCCGCCTGGATCGGGAAGGGCTCCCGGACCTCCTGGGCGGCCATGGTCTCCACCAGCTCAGGGGGCAGCCCGAGTTCGTCGAACGAGGCCACCGGGGGCAGCGCCGGGGTGGTGGACCGGGGCATGGCGAACTCGCCCTGCGGCCCGAGGGTCCGGGGGGCCTTGCCGGCACCCTTGGCTCCCGGCTTGGAGCCTGCCTTCGCTCCGGCCTTGATGCCGAAACGCCCGTGAGCTGACGGGTTCTTCATGCAGAACCTTCCGTGTGGAGAGGTGGGACGCGGGAGTGGGACGCGGGAGTGCGCGGCGGGAACGGCGACGAGCCGGGGTCCGTACCCCTCGGTACGGTCCCCGGCTCGTCGTACGCGTCCGCACCGGGCGGCGGCGCCCCGCGCCTCAAGTTTCCCGGCCATTTTACCAGTCGGTCACCGGCCCGGCCTGGGGTCGAGTTCCCCGGACCGCACCTGGGCGAGGTGAGCCCGCATCTCCACCGTCGCCCGGCCGAACCAGTCGGCGATGACGGCGATCTCGTCGGGGGTGTACTCGGCGAACACGGTCCCGAGCCGGTCGTAGAAGGGCTGGTAGGTGGCGATGACCCGGGCGGCGGACTCCGGGTCGGCCACCACGCGCACCCGCCGCCGGTCGGCGGGATCGGGCCGGCGGCTGGCGTACCCGGCCCGCTCCAGCCGGTTGAGCACCCCGGTCACCGCACCGGTGGTGAGGTTGGTCAGCCCGGCGAGATCACCGGCGGACAGCGGGTTGTCGCAGGCCGACAGGATGTGGGCGAGGCAGGTCAGGTCGGTGACGTTGATCCCGAGGAGCTGCGCCACCTCCTGCTGGCCGATGAGGCCGAGCGCGACGTACTGGTCCATGCGCGCGATCGCCTCCCCGGCCGTGGCCGCGGGACGGGGCTTGCCGTGCACCGAAATTCTCCTTAGCATCTAAGCTACTTAGCTCGTGAGATAAAAGATCCTTCTCCGAGCGTACTGCTGCCTGCCCTGACAGGGGGAATCATGAGCGCGCACGGCGACGTCGACCTCGGCCACACGGTGGCCGGCTGGACCGGGACCGTCCTGGCCCTGCTGGGCTGCACCGGAGCGGGTGTCGCCCTGTGCGCGGCCTGGACCCCGGGCATCTGGCTCGGCCTCGGCCTGGTCGTGCTGGCCGGGCTGGTCACCTGGCTGCTCCACCTCGCCGGGTGGGGCAAGCCCAGCGGACCGCGCCCGGCCGCCGCATGGGACTGGCGCACCCGGGACACCGCCGCCCGGACGGGGCACGAGAACTGCCTCGGCTGCCGGGTCAGCGGGCCGCGGCGAGCTGCCGTAGCAGCCCTCGCTCCTCGATCCGCCGCGTCGTTGCCCGCTGGGGATAGCAGCGCATGAACATCCGGGTGAAGTGCTCCCCGTAGTGGATGACGGTGTCCTCGTCGCTCCCGGCCGGGCTCGCGGGTGACAGCGGGCGCATCCGGGCGTCGAAGCGCGGCTCGTGGAAGTAGGCCAGCGCGTAGCGCTCCCGGTCGGCGAGCCGGACCCGGTGCGGGGTGGACAGCAGGGCGCCGCCCGTCAGGAACTGCAGGATGTCCCCCGGGAACACCGTCAGCACCCCGGGCACGGGGGTCACGTACCGCCAGCCGGGCGCGTCCTCGGCGAAGCCGGCGGTGCTCTCCCCGGGCAGCCAGTTGCGCGGCCGCCGCTCGCCGGGGACCGGGGGGCGCACGTACAGCCCGCCGACCTCGTCCTGCGCGGCGATCACGAGCAGCCCGTAGTCGGTGTGCGCGCCGATCCCGCGCTCGGTGGTCCTGGAGGCGGCCGGGAAGCGCAGCACCCGCATGTGGTGCCAGCCGCCCCGGGTCAGGGAGGCGAGCCGGCCGACGCCGGAGGTTTCCAGGCCCAGCCCGAGCGCCACCAGGGGCAGCAGCCGGTCGCCGAGGCCGCCCACCCCGGCCAGGTGGGCCTCCATGGCGGCGCGGTAGTCCGCGTCGGGCCAGGGCACCGGGCCGTGGCAGGGGCGGTCGTCCCCGGCGGGCAGGTCGGGGGTGAGGGTGAAGATCTCCGACGCGTCGCGCTCGCCCGCGGTGACCTCCTCGCCGGAGGCGACGTACCCGCTGTAGGAGTGGTCGTTGACGCACGCCGCCTTGGCCCGCGCGGGCAGGGCGAAGAACCGCCGGCTCGCCGCCAGCGCGGCCCGGGTCCTGGCCTCCTGCTCCGCGTCGGCCTCGATCTGGAAGATGCCGTCCCGCTGCCAGGCCTCGACCATGGCCCGGCCGAGTGCCACGTCCTGCGCCGTTCCCGTCACCCGGTGCGGTGCGCGGAATGTTGCGAAGCCGCTCATGTCCGTCCCCTTCTCGCCTCGGTGCCTGGAGTGTGGTGCCTCCCTATGGCACGGACGGGGCGGCCGGAAGTTCAATCCACCCCGGTTGGCCGCGCCCGGCGTGTGGCGCACGGGACGGGTGGGCAGTATCGAGACGGCCGCACGTGCGGCCCGAGTGGAACGTTGAGAAGGATCAGCCAGATGGCAACAGGCACCGTGAAGTGGTTCAACTCGGAGAAGGGGTTCGGGTTCATCCAGCAGGACGGCGGCGGCCCCGACGTGTTCGTGCACTACTCCGCCATCCAGACGGCCGGCTTCAAGGAGCTGGCGGAGGGCGCGGCGGTCGAGTTCGACGTCGTCCAGGGGCCCAAGGGGCCCCAGGCGGAGCAGGTGGTCGTGATCCGCTAGTGCTGTGGCCGGAAAGGTTTGCCGGGTCGCGGTGTCCGGTGCGGTGCATCGCAAGGCGGAGGACCGCGTCTCGTACTGGACGTACTTGCGCGGTCCGACAACGCGGCGAGGTGCCGTGCCGGGCGCCGTGACCCGGTGATCCATTCCGGTCACAGCACTAGCACCGCTTCACGGGTCCGGCCCGCGAGGAGCCCCCGCCGGTCAGCCGGTGGGGGCTCCGGCGCGGTGGAGGGCCAGCAGCAGGGTCCAGATCCGGTCGGCCAGCTCGGCCGGGGCCGCCGGGACCAGGCCGTGCAGCCAGTCCGCGAGGATCCCGGTGAAGGCGGCCGCCACCGCCGAGGCGACCAGCTCCGCGTCCGGGGCGCCGACGGCCTCGCGCTCGGCGCGGGCCCGGGCGCGCAGCTCCCGGTGCAGGCGCTCGCCCAGCGGCCCGGAGCCGCCCGGCAGGAGCAGGGCGCGGTACGGGGCCGCGTGTCCGGCCGCGCCGGCCAGGAAGGCGGCCAGGGCGGCCGGGGGGCGGGCCGGGGCGACCGAGCCCGGGCCGGTCTGCCAGGCGTGCAGGGCATCGACCGCCGCGTGCACGACCTCGGCGCAGGCGTCGACGGCCAGCGCGGGGAGGTCCTCGTAGTGCAGGTAGAACGTGGCCCGGCCGACCCCGGCCCGCCGGGCCACGGCGGAGACGCTCACCTGGTCGAGTTCCCGCCCCGCGCCGCACTCGGCGAGCAGGGCCTCGCGCAGCCGGGCCTTGGTGCGGGCGGTCCGCGGGTCCCCGGCGCGCGAGCCGCTCACGCCGCCGCCAGCGCGGCGGCCAGGGCGAGCGCGCCGGGCAGGGCCTGGGCGAGGAGGATCCGGCGGTTGGCGGTGGCGGCCCCGAACACCCCCGCGACGATCACGCAGACCAGGAAGAAGACCTGGGTGGCGAGGGACCCGATGACCAGCCCCCACACCAGGCCCGCGGCCAGGAAGCCGTTGTAGAGCCCCTGGTTCGCGGCGAGCGGCGCGGTCAGGCGGGCGGTGTCCGCGTCGAACCCAGACAGCGCTCGGCCCGGCGGCCGCTGCCACAGGAACATCTCCAGCACCAGGAAATACGCGTGCAGTGCGGCGACCAAGCCGACGAGAACCAGAGCGACCGTGTGCACGGCCCACCTCCCCTATGACCTACCCCGGACAAGACTTCCTGGACAACTGTACAGGAGATTTCCTGCACAGCTGTCCAGAAAGTCGGAGCCCGGGGAGGCTCGGGGAAACTTGGGGAAGCTCAGGGGGGCACCCCCCTTGCTCAGCCCTCCTCCCCTCCCTCCTCCCGCAGGGAGATCGCCGAGACCGGGCAGGCCCGCGCGGCCTCCCGGACCAGTGCGCTGCCGTGGCCGTCCGCACGGCCCTCGAGCACCTCGCCGAAGCCGTCGTCGTCCTGGGTGAAGACCTGTGGCGCGGTCAGCGCGCACTGGCCGGCCCCGATGCAGACGCCGTGGTCGATGGAGATCCGCACGCCGCTCACCACGCCACGGGGAGTTCGACCATGCCCTGGATGGTGTCCCCGGGTTTGAAGGGGATCCGGTCGGGCTCGGCCGCCAGGCGCAGGCCGGGCAGCCGCTCGAAGAGGGTGCCGAGGGCGATCTCCATCTCGGCGCGGGCCAGGTTCTGGCCGAGGCACTGGTGGATGCCGAAGCCGAAGGCCAGGTGGTGGCGGGTCGGCCGGTGCCAGTCGAGCGCGTCCGGATCCTCGAAGACCGCCTCGTCGCGGTTGATGACCGAGGTGGAGAAGATCACCCCGTCGTCCGGCCGGATCGTCACCCCGCCGATCTCGATGTCCCGCGTGGCCACCCGCAGCATGCCGTCGGCGATCGACAGGAACCGCATCAGCTCCTCCACCGCCTCCGACATCAGGGAGGGCTCGGCCCGCAGCTCGGCCAGCTGTTCCGGATGCCGCAGCAGGGTGAAGGTGCCGAGCGAGATCATGTTCGCCGTGGTCTCGTGCCCCGCGATCAGCAGGATCGCGGCCAGCGAGACGAGTTCCTCGACATCGGTCTCCCCGGTCGCCAGCCGGGTCGCGACCAGCTCGTCCAGCAGCCCGTCGCCCGGATCGGTGCGCTTGCGCCGGATCAGCGCCTCCAGGTAGGAGTCGAGCCGCTCCCGGGCGTCCTCCACGTCCGAGGTCCCGGGGCCGCGCAGCAGCCGCCGGGACTGCTCCTCGAAGAACTCGTGGTCCTCGTACGGCACTCCGAGCAGGGCGCAGATCACCATCGAGGGCACCGGCAGGGCGAAGGCGCCCACCAGCTCGGCCTGCGGGCCCCGGGCCACCATCGCGTCGATCAGCCGGTCCACCGTCTCCTGGATCCGGGGGCGCAGGGCCGCCGTCCGCTTGACCGAAAAGCTCGGGATCAGCATCCGGCGCTGCGTGTTGTGCTCGGGGTCGTCCACGCCGAGCAGG
Organism: Streptomyces sp. NBC_00091; assembly: GCF_026343185.1. Taxonomy (GTDB): domain Bacteria; phylum Actinomycetota; class Actinomycetes; order Streptomycetales; family Streptomycetaceae; genus Streptomyces. The sequence goes on from NZ_JAPEMA010000001.1 coordinate 5,776,459, forward strand.
GCGGTCCGCCGGTTCTGCAGCCCCTTGAACCGGGGGGTGGGGGCGGGGAAGGTCTCCCTGGTCCGGTCGGTGGACAGCCGCCCGTCGGAGAGCAGGGCCCGCGCCTCGGCGTGGCCGGTGACCACCCATACGGAGCGGCCGTCGAAGAGGGTGACCCGCGAGAGCGGGCGCCCCTCCCGGAGCGGCCGGTACGCGGCCGGTGGGTGGTAGGGGCAGGTTCGGTCCTGCGGGAAGGCAACGGCATCGGACAGGGACTGGGACATGGCCTCGGACATGGAAAGCAACACCTCGCAAGCGATGGTTCCGTCTCGCCGGACTCCATTACATGCCTAAGGCACCTATCCCACCTATGCCACTTTCGGCCAGCCTGCCCGAGTTCACCCACAGGGCCCGTCGGGGGCCGTCGGGGGCCGTCGGGGGACTAGAGGTGGGCGTCCAGGAAGGCGCGCAGCTCGGCCATGTCCATCGGCCCCGCGTGGGTGGCCACCGCCTCGCCGGAGCGCAGCAGGACAACCGTCGGGGCGCCCGTCACGCCGTAGCGGCGGGTCGGCCCGGGGCAGCGGGTGATGTCGGTACGGATGGCTGTCAGCCGGGTGCCGTACTCCTGCCCCCGCACCAGCTCCGCGACGAGGTCGTCCAATACCCGGCAGGCCGCGGCGGCCTTCGGCCAGGTGCCGGTGAAATAGGCGAGGACCGGGTCCTGCGCCATGCCGACGATGAAGTCGAATTCCTGGTCCTCCAGCGGCCGGTGTACCCGACGGGCCATGGGTGGTGCTCCTCAGTTCGCGTCTGCCGTGACCGCCAGCCTAGGCGGTGGCCGGGCACGGCCCGGGCGCGGGCCGCCGGGGCGCGGGCTGCGGGGGCACGGGCCGCCCGTTGTCAGTGGCGGCTGTGAAGCTGGGCACATGGACGACAGGATGCTGCGCCGCCGGGTCTACGGCGCCGACCACGACGACCCCGATCCGGGCCCGCGCCCCGGCCACGTCTACGGCGAACTCGTGGGCGGCCCCCTCGACGGGCTCCTCCTCGACATCACCGGCTGGAGCGCCACCCGGCTGGCCGAGGAGGCCCGCCTCCCCACCGAGATAGGCCGCTACGGCTCCGGAGGAAGCACCCACTACCGCCGCCGCGCGGGGGAGCCGGACCGCTGGGACTGGTCGGGCGACAGTCCCTGAGGGCTCGACGGCACCGTCAGCGCCCAGGAGGGCCCCGCCTACCACTACGCCCTGCACGCGCTGATCTCCTCGTACCACCGAGCTGGCGGCCGAGTTCGTGGCCGCGCACGAGGCGGTCCTGGACCGGGTGGACGACCCGGAGGTCCGGGAGACGGCCGAGGTCTTCCTCAAGGTGATGCGCTTCGAGGCCGAGGAATGGGAGCAGGAGGCCGACGAGAGCCGGCGCAGCGACACCCTGTTCTTCTGGTGTGCCTGACGGGCCCGGCCCGAGCTCGTCGCGGCCCGGTGGCCGGTCCCGGGAAAGCTCCGAAGAAATTTTCCGGGAGCTGTCGATCCGGGCGTCTCCCGTTCGACGCAGAGGTGAGAGGCAGGGAAAGCCCCCGCCCTCGCGACCGAGGAGTCACCATGCCGCGCTTCATGACGCTGATCCGCATCGACGAGCAGGACCTGCCGCCCGAGAACTTCCCGCCCGACTTCGAGCAGCGCATGGGCGCCCTGATGGAGGAGATCACCAAGGCCGGGGTCATGCTCGACACCGCCGGGCTGCTCCCCACCTCCGAGGGCACCCGGATCACCTGGTCCGGCGGGAAGACCAGCTTCACCGACGGTCCCTTCACCGAGACCAAGGAGGTCGTCGGCGGATACGCCCTGCTCCAGTGCAAGGACAAGGCCGAGGCCCTCGAGTGGACCAAGCGGTTCCTGGAGACCCACCCGGCGGAGTGGACCGTCGGCGCCGAGGTCCGCGAGATCCAGGAGATGTGACCCGGCCACGGCCACGCCCGCGCCACGCGCCGCGTTTGCCCTGCCCCGTCACGGCTGCTCTGATGGGTGGCCGTGACGGCAGTGAGCGCGGCCCAGGCGGTCGAAACGGTGTTCAGGATCGAGTCCGCGCGGATCATCGCCGGTGTCACCCGCATCGTGCGCGACGTCGGGATCGCCGAGGAGATCGCGCAGGACGCCCTGGTCGCCGCCCTCGAACAGTGGCCTCGGTCCGGAGTCCCCGACCGGCCCGGTGCCTGGCTCATGGCCACCGCCAAGCACCGCGCCGTCGACCTCGTCCGCCGCAAGGAGACCTACGCGCGCAAGCTCGCCGAGGTCGGCCGCACCCTGGAGGACGTACCCCCGCCCGCCGAGCCCGCGGCCCCGGACGACATCGACGACGACCTGCTGCGCCTGGTGTTCACCGCCTGCCATCCGGTGCTGCGGACCGACGCCCGCATCGCACTCACCCTGCGCCTGGTCGGCGGGCTCACCACCCAGGAGATCGCCCGCGCCTTCCTGACCTCCGAGCCCACCGTCGCCCAGCGCGTCGTCCGGGCCAAGCGGGCCCTCGCCCAGGCCGGGGTGCCCTTCGAAGTCCCGTACGGAGCCGACCGCGAGCAGCGGCTGGCCTCCGTCCTCGAGGTCATCTACCTCGTCTTCAACGAGGGGTACTCGGCCACCGCCGGCGACGACCTCCTGCGCCCCGCCCTCTGCGAGGACGCCCTGCGCCTCGCCCGCGTCCTGGCCGCCCTGATGCCGGACGAGCCCGAGGTGCACGGCCTCGCCGCGCTGCTGGAGTTCCAGGCCTCCCGCACGGCCACCCGCACCGGCCCCGACGGCGAGCCGGTGCTGCTCGCCGACCAGAACCGGGCCAGGTGGAACCGGCTGCTCATCCGGCGCGGAGTGGCGGCCCTGCACCGCGCGGGTACCGGCCCCTACTCCCTCCAGGCCGCCATCGCCGGCTGCCACGCGGCGGCCGTGCGCTACGAGGACACCGACTGGGCGGCCATCGCCGCCCTCTACGGACGGCTCGCGGCGCAGCTCCCCTCACCGGTGGTCGAGCTGAACCGGGCGGTCGCCGTCTCCATGGCCGAGGGCCCCGAGGCCGCACTGCCACTGGTCGACGCCCTCGCCCGGGAGCCCGCCCTGCGCTCCTACCACCTGCTCCCGAGCGTCCGGGGCGACCTGCTGGAGCGGCTCGGGCGCGGGCGGGAGGCCCGCGCCGAATTCGAGAGGGCGGCCTCCCTCACCCGCAACGCCCGGGAGCGGGACCTGTTGCTGGGCCGCGCCGCAGCCCTCGGGGAGCTCAGCCCCTGACGCGCGCCGCCTCCGGCTCGGGCCGCCGGGGCGCCGTGAGCGCGACGGGCCGGCGGAAGCCGCCGGTGCGGGCGATGCTCTGCACGGTCAGCCGCAGCGCCTCCTGGAAGTCGCCCATCGTGCGGCGCGCGGCCGGGGTGTCCACGTACAGGGAGTTCATGTGCAGCCCGTCCGCGTCCCGCTGGAACCACGAGCAGGCCCCGTTGGCCCGCGCCGACCACACGTGCGTGGCGGGCCGCCACTCGTCGTGGCGCTCGGCGCCCTGGCAGCGCCGCATGTCGATGTACGAGAAGAAGTTGACCGGGTACGGCCAGGAACGCCCCGCGAACTCCTCCGGCGCCAGCAGCTGCCAGGCCCGTACGAACGGCACGTCGAGGTGGCGCATCATCTCGGTGAAGCCCGCCCGGACCCCGGTCATCACCTGGGCGAAGTCCTTGCCGGGGGAGGCGTCGAACTCGATCGGCAGGGTGTTGACGAACCAGCCCACCGAGTTGTTCCAGTCCTCCCGCCCGCGTTCGCTGACGGGCATGAACCCCCGGTAGACCCCGGGCCCGCCGGCATCGCGCAGACACACGGCCACCGAGCCGAGCAGCCCCATGAACGGCTTCGCGTCAACCTGCAGGCACGCCTTCTCGAACACCTCGGTCTCGGCGGCGTCCAGCAGCGTGGAGGCCTCGTTGACGATCGGGTACATCCGGTCCGGCTCCACGCCCAGGTCGAGCGGGAAGCGGGGGAAGAACTCCCCGCCCCGGGCCGTGAAGGACTTCCAGTAGTCCAGGCGCTCGTCGCCGGAGTCGATGGAGAGGTAGCGGCGGCGCTGCGCGTCGGCGAAGTCGAGATAGCTGGGCGCGGGCGGCAGCACGGCCTCCTCACCGCGCCGCAGTGCCTCGTAGGAGGTCAGCACGTCGTGGACGACGACCGGCATCGACATGCCGTCGCAGACGATGTGGTCGAAGGCCAGGTACACCGTCGCCGAGTCCGGGCGGAGCACCGCGCCCATGGTGAACAGCGGCCATGACAGGGTGTCGATGCTGCGCGTGAACCGCTCCCCGAGGAACTCGCGCAGCCGCTCGGCGGAGTCGAAGGTGGCCACGTACCGCGGCTCCACGGTGAGGTCGTCGACCGCCAGCGGTTCGCAGGCCAGCTCCCCGGCCAGCCGCCGGAACTCGCAGCGCAGCACCTCGTGCCGCTGTACGAAGGCCAGCAGGGCCCGGGTCAGGGCCGGTTCGTCGAGGGCCCCCTCGACCTCGAAGGTGACGGCCACCCAGGACGCCATGGGGTCGTCGTCCGAACGGCTCTCCTCGGCGACGGTGAAGTGCTTGTCCTGGTTGAAGGACGCCTTCTTGCCCTCCGCGTCACCCCGGTCCGGTCCCTGAGGTTCGGCCGTGGCCCGCAACTGCCACTCGACCAGGCGCCCCGGCGCCACGTGGTGCATCTCCAGAGGAAACTGCCGCATTACGTCATCCCTTCGCCCCCCGAGTCAGCCCCGAGCGCCTAACGACACCCGGGCCGCGGAAGTGACGCCCGAACTGCCGCCACCGGTCGGGACGGTGAACCAGGGGCCGGCTAGGGGGTGTTCCCCGGCTCCTCCTCGGCGGGGTCTTCGGCGGGGTCCTCGGCGGGGTCCTCGGCCGGGTCCTCGGCGTCGTCGCGCCGGACCTCGATGCGGTCGGCGGCCAGGTCGACCGCGACGCGGTGCTCCATGCCCAGGGCCTCCAGGAACTTCTGCGGGAGCTGTACCCGGCCGGTGCGGTCGAGCATCACGTACTCGCGCTCGCTGACCGACTCCGTGCCGTGTTCGTCGGTGACCGTGCGGCGCAGCACCTCGCTGCTGGTGCGGCCGTCGCGGATCGCCACCGTACGGCGCACCTCGCCCGCCACCATCGGGTCGTGGGTCACGATGACCACGGTGGCGCCCAGCTCCCGGTTCACCGTCCGGAAGGCCTCGAAGACGGCCGCGCCGGTCTCGGAGTCCAGCTCGCCGGTCGGCTCGTCGGCGAGCAGCACCGCCGGGTCGTTGGCCATGGCCACGGCGATGGCCACCCGCTGCTGCTGGCCGCCGGAGAGTTCGGCCGGGCGGCGGTCGCCGAGCGCGCCGATCTCCAGGGCCTCCAGCAGCCGGCCGACCCGGGCGGCCTGCCGCGCCCGGGCCCCGCGCCCGCCGCCCTTCAACTGCATGGGCAGGGCGATGTTCTGGGCGGCCGTCAGGAAGGGCAGCAGATTGCGGGCCGTCTGCTGCCAGACGAAGCCCACCGTCTCGCGCCGGTAGCGCAGGCGGTCGCGGGCGGACATCTCCAGCAGGTCGTAGCCGCCGACGGTGGCGGTGCCGGCCGTGGGCACGTCCAGCCCGGCCAGGATGTTCAGCAGGGTGGACTTGCCGCTGCCGGAGGCGCCGACCAGCGCCACCAGGTCGCCCTGGGCCACCGTCAGCTCCAGCCCCTGCAAGGCCTGCACCTCGATCCCGTCGCTGGTGAAGATCCGTACGAGGCGGTCGCAGGCGATGGCGGTCCCGGCGGCGTGCCCGCGCGGTTCGGCGGCGGCCAGGGCCTGGCGCCGCAGCTCCTCGTACGTGGGCGCTTCGGTGTTCAACGTTGGTCTCCCGCTCTCAACTCGGTGGTGATCTGTCGCCGGCCCGTTACCGCCGCCTCGGCGAGCACGGCCAGGGCCACCAGGCCCGCCAGGCCCAGCGCCTGCGCGAGCACCGGCCGCAGGCCGAGCCCCAGACCGGCCGGCACGGTGGCGCCGACCAGGGTCGACACGTCCACCGACGGGCCCAGCAGGGCGATGGCGGCGACCGCGGTCAGGGCGCCGCCGAGCGGGGCCGCCAGCACCTGCGGCAGTGATTCCGTCAGCACCAGCACCACGCCCTGCCGGGGCCGCAGCCCCATGGTCCGCAACCGGGCCAGCAGCGCGGCCCGTTCGGGGGCGGCCCGTACCAGGGTCAGCAGCACGGACAGCAGCGCGAAGCCGGCCGCCGCCGCCAGGGAGGTCCAGAACAGCTGCCCGGCCGCGTGCTGGAGGGGGTCGCCGGCGAGCTTCGCGGAGACCGCCGCGCTGGTGTGCACGAAGGTCCGCTCGGCGACGGAGGCCGGTGCATGGGCGCGGACCAGCTCGCGCAGCCGATCCTCGTCGACCGTGCCCAGGGCGAACCAGTGGTTGGGGTGCGCCGCCTGGGGCACCCGCGCGGTGACCGGCCCGGCCGGCACCACGACGACCGCCGCCTCCACGGACGGCTCCGCCGGGGTCCCCTCGACCAGGCCGACCGGCCGCGCCCGCAGCTCCACGCCCGCGAGGTGGATCCGGAACTCGCCACCGGAGTCCTTCCCGGCGAGGTTCTTGCTGATCAGCACCGGGACGGGAGCGTCCGCAGCGCCGCCCCCGGCGAGCCGGGCGGGGTCGAACCGCCCCCGGCCGGCGGCCTCGGACAGCGCGGCGTAGGCTGCCGGGTCGGCGACCACCGCCCTGACCCGGGTACCGGCCAGGTCGTCCGACATCAGGAGGGCGTCCCGGTCGGTCCACACCCCGAGGGAGCTCCGTACTCCGGGCAGCGCGCCCGCCGCCCGGACGAACTCCGGCGCCAGCTCCTCCCTGGGCGGGGCCGACACATGGGCGTCGCCCCCGACATCGCCCCGCGCCGCCTCCAGGCGGGCCCCGTCCACGGAGGCCAGTACGGCCGACCCGAACCCGCCCGTGGTCACCGCCAGCAGCAGCGCGATCAGGGGCAGTACGGAGGGACGCGCGCCTCCCGCGTTCCCCCGGGCTGCCCGCGCGAGCCCGAGGAAGCCGGTCAGGCCGCGCCCGCGCCCCGCGGCCCGGGCCGCCAGCCGCGCCAGCGGGGGCTGGATCCGGGCCAGCAGCAGCCCCCCGCACAGCGCGAGCAGCAGCGGGGCGGCGACGAGCAGCGGGTCCAGCCCGGCTCCGGCCGGGGCGACCCCGCGCCGGCGGACCTCGGCCACGGCGGCCGCGGTGGCGGCGAGGACCAGCAGCTCCGCCACCAGCCGGCGCCGCGGTGCGGCCGCGCGCGGGCCCGACAGCAGCACGAAGGCCCGTACCGGAAAGGCCAGCAGGGCCGCGAGCGCGACGGCCGCGGCCGAGAGCAGGCCGGGCGCCGACCGGGGGGTCGGCAGCAGCAGTACCCCGAGGGTCGCCGCGAGCACGGCGGCGGGCAGCACGATGACGGCCCCCTCGCCCAGCAGCCGGCGCAGGATGCCCGCGCGGGAGCCGCCCCGGGCCAGCAGCAGAGCCAGTTCGGCCTCCCGCCGGTCACCGGTGAGCCCGGCGGCCAGGCAGAACACCACGAGGGCGACACCCGCCACCCCGGCCGGTCCGATCGCGGCCAGTGGCGCGGCGGCCTGCCGGCGGGCCTCGGCGGCGGCGAACAGTTTCGGCAGTTCGGAGGTGATCCGGATGTCGGGGTGGCCGGATTCGGTGATCAGCCGGTTGGCCGTGGGGCCGGACACGTACGAGGCGATCTGCTCGGCGACCTCGGGCAGCCGCTCGGCGCGCAGGGCGCCGATGTCCACCGGCAGCCGCCAGAAGTCCGTCGCGAGGGTGCCCCAGCCCGCCAGCCGGCCGATCCCCTCGGGGCCGACCAGGGCGGACGCGTCCCACCAGGACTTCTCCTGCTTCTTGTCCCACTTGAGACAGGCCTGCACGAGGCAGGAGGTGTCGGTGTCGCTCCAGTAGACGTCGGCGGGGTCGGCCGGGGCGAACAGGCCGACGACCTCGATGCTCATCGGCGAGGCGATGTCCGAGGAGCCCTCCAGGACCGAGCCCACCTTGGCGCCGATGCTGTCGGCGGTGCTCTTGGACAGGGCGACCGGGACGGTTCCCTCGCCGCCGCCGCCGGACGGCCACCGCCCCTCGACCAGCCGGCTGTGAGAGGCGATCTGGGGCAGGTGCAGCAGGTCCAGGTTGGGCGCGATGTCCGACGGGCGGACGAGCCCGGGGCCCGCCAGGGAGCGCGAGTTCTTCGCGCGCACCCCGTACACGGGGCCGGAGTCCGCCAGGCGGTAATCCGGCCCGACGGCGGCGCGCAGGGCGGCCAGCGAGGAGTCCAGGAGCGCCGCGAGCTCCTCGCTCCGCGCGGTGGCGACGAGCAGGCTGCCCGGGCCCGGGCCCGCGGTCTGGGCGGTGGCGACCAGGCTGGTCGGGCCCGGGCCCTGCTCGGCCAGGTAGGCGCGCAGGGCCTGGTCCGCGCCCCGGTCGAGGGCGCGCGGCAGAGCGGTGGCCAGCAGGACGGAGACGAAGACCAGCACGGCCGACAGGAGCGTGGCCAGGGGCGCGGCGCGCAGCCGCGTCCGCACCCAGCCGGCCCCCGCGCCGTGGCCGCGCCCGGTGGCCGCGGCCGGGCGTGCCGCCCCGCCCCCGGGCCCGGTGGCCCGGCCGCCGGGCGGCTCCGGCCGGTCGGCCTCGCGGTGGGTGGTCGGGCCGGTCATATCTCCTCCACGTGGCGCAGACGGGCGGCGGCGCCCCGGGACGTGCGGTCGCCGCGGCCGCCGAGCACCGCCGACAGCAGCGGCACCGCGGCGATGACGGCGGCCAGCAGCAGGGTCCGCAGGTTCGGCAGGTCCACCAGGACCGCCGGCACCGGGCGCTGCGCGGCGGGGGTGAGCACCATCAGCGGCACCGTCAGGTGCACGATGGCCGCGCCCACCGCCAGTCCCACCCCGGTCCCGAGTGCGACCAGGACCAGGCCCTCGGCGGCGGCCGCCCGGGCCAGGCCCCGCCGGGGCGCTCCGAGGGCCAGGAGGACCGCGGACTCCCGGCCCCGCTGGCGCGCGGCCGCCGCCGAGGAGGCGGCGAAGCCGATGGCGGCCAGGACCGCGCTGGACAGGGCGAGCGCGGCCAGCGCGATGCGGGGGCCGGCGCTCAGCGGGTCGTTCAGCAGCCCGGCGGCCACCTCCTCGCGCAGCAGGACCCGGTGCGAGCCGGCCCCCGCCCGCAGTTCGGCGGCGGCCCGCGCGGGCGCGGGGTCGGAGGCGGAGGCCGCGGGCAGCCACCACTCGTCGGCGCCGGGCAGGGCCTGCCCGTCGGTGGCCGCGAGCAGCCGCCCGGCGGTGGCGAGGTCGACGGCCACCGCCCGGTCGCCGGACGCGGGCAGGGCTCCGACGGCGGCGGTGACCCGGACCGGGACGGTGGCCGAGCCGAGCAGCACCGGGATCCGGTCGCCGACCTCGGCCCCGACGGCGGTCAGATAGGCGCGGGTGGCGATGCCCGGCAGCTCGGCGGCGGCCGGCCCGCCGGCGCTGAGGCTGAGGTCGTAGCTGTTCATCGGGGCGCCCGTGTACCGCAGGCGCAGCAACGCGCCGTCGGCCGGCAGCAGCCGGGCGGCCGGGGTGTCCGTCCCCAGGACCGGGGCCACCAGGTTCCAGGCGGGCGCGGCGGCCTGGACGGGGACGGCCGGGCCGCCCGCCGTCTCCGTGACCGAGACCCGGCGCAGCGCCACTTCCGCGTCGACCGCCGACCTGCCGTCCGGCCGGTTGAGCCAGCCGGTCCCGGCCCCGTACGACAGGGTGAGCCCCGCGATGGACAGGGGTTCGGCGGCCGCCCCGAGCGGGGCCCCGGCCAGCGCCGCGACGTCCACGGAGAGGGTGCCCTCGCCGTTCTCCGGCAGCGTCTGCATCGGCGCCCGGTAGGTCAGCCCGAACCGGTCGCGCAGCAGTACGCCCAGCCGGGCGCCGCCGCTCGCGCCGGAGGCCCGCAGCGACACCTCGAGGTCGATCCGCTGCGGCCGGCCGGGCAGGACGATGCCCGCGCTGCCCGGGGCGTCGGCCGCCAGCGGGGCGAACAGCTTCTCCATCGGCTTCCCGTCCCGCAGGTCGGCCCGCAGCGGCACCCGCCGCGCGACGGCGGCGGCGTCCAGCGCGAGCAGCTCCCCGGTGGTACCGCCCGGCAGCCCGTGCGCGGAGCGCACCACCGGGATCATCCGGTCGCCGCCCGGCAGGGCCGCGTACCGGCCGCCCCGGCCGGCCGCGGCCACCTCGCTGCCGGTGATCCGCAGCCCGCCGGCGGTGGCGAACTCAGCCTGGTCGCGCTGCGAGGCGGACCACGCGGTGTGCTGGCCGAGGGCGAGGATGCCGCTGGACACCGAGAGCACCAGCAGCAGGACGGGCCCGGTGGCCCGGCCGGGGCGCCGGGCGAGCTGCCAGCCTACGAGCGCCGGGCCGAGCCCGCGGCCCCGGGCGGCGATCCGGCCGCCGAGCCGCGCGGCGAAGGGCAGCAGCCGCAGCACCAGGAGGGTGCCCGCGCACAGGGCCAGGGTGGGCGCGGCCACCAGGACCGGGTCGACGCCGAGTTCGCCGCCCGCCCCGGCGCCGCTCCCGCTGTAGCGGTCGAGCTGGCGGTACGCGAGGACGGCGAGCGCCACCACCGCGAGGTCGAGGCCGGAGCGGGCGGCCCCCGACACCACGGCCGCCCGGCGCCCGGCCCGGCGCAGCACGGCGGCCGTGGCCCCGCGCAGGAGGGCGGGCAGGGTGGTCAGCAGGACGCACGAGAGGGCGCAGCCGGCCGCGACCGGCCAGAGCAGCCATGCCTCCCCGGTCTCGACGGGGGCCTCGGCCAGCGGCCCGTAGCGGCCCGTCAGGCGCAGCAGCGGCGGGGTCAGCAGCGGGGCCAGGACCGCCGAGGGCAGGGCGAGCAGCAGCGCCTCGGCCGCCGAGAGCGCCCCGAGCCGGCGGCGGGAGGCGCCGCGGGCCGTCAGCAGGATCCGCTCCGGCTCCTGACGTTCCGTCAACAGGTGGGCGACCAGCAGCAGGGCGGCCCCGGCCAGCACCGCCAGCTGGAGCGCCCCGACCAGCAGGGTGGAGCGGGCCACGCGCTGTCCCGTCTCCAACGCGCCGAGGAAGTCCCGCAGTCCGGTGGTGACCGTGAGGCCGGAGGGGCCCTTGGTGTTGGTCTCCGGTGCCAGGGGGCGGATCCGGGCGACGTCGGAGGCGCGTGCGGAGCGGAAGTCGGGGGTCAGCAGGGTGGCGCGGCTGTTCTGCACGAGGGCGCCGGCGGTGAAGGCGGAGTCGTGGACGAGCAGCGGGCCGTAGCTGGTGAAGGAGCCGACCTGCACCTCGCGCCCGCCGAGCGGATCGAGCTGCCAGTACGGGGCGTCCGGCTCGGCCGCCCGGTAGACGCCGGTGACGAGTACGGTCAGGGGCGCCCCGCCGTAGCGGTCCTCCAGCCGGACCTCGGCCGGCAGGGGCTGTCCGGTCAGCCCGAGCCGGTTCAGCGCGGCCTGGGGCACGGCCACCGGGACGCGCCCCGGGCGGTCCCCGACGGCCTCGGGCCACTGGCCCGCGAGGAGCCGTACGCGGCCCGGGTCGAGGGCGGCGAGCAGGGTCAGGTCGGGCTCCTTGCCGGGGGCGCGGGTGCCCGGCAGACCGTACGAACGGCTGCGCGCCAGGCTCTCGACACCGACGGGCACGCTCCCGAACAGGCCGTCCGCGAAGCCCCGTACGGCCGTGTCGTCCCCGGACCGGGCGGCCACCGGGTGCTCGCCGGAGAGGACCACGGCGGTGTTCGACCGGCCGGCCGGGTTCGCCAGCGCCTGCCGCACACCGGCGTCGCCCACACCCCGGGTGAAGGCGAGGAGCGCGGTCAGCGTGGTCGTGGTGATGAGCGCGGCGAGCAACACGGCGGCGGCGAGCGGCAGTCGCCCGCGCAGCCGGCGCACGACGAAGCCGATCATGTGCCTGTTCCTTCCCCCCGAACCGGACCATTGGCACCGGATAGCGGACGATGCTGTCAGATTCGGTCCAGGAGAGGAAGGGACTTGCGTGAGTGATGTGACAGATGAGCAAATTCGGACGTGAGGTGACGAAGAGTGCCGACCGAGGGGGAGCCCACATGACGAAGCAGCGGGACCGACGGGACCAACAGGACCAACAGGACCGACAGGACACCGCGACCACCGCGGCACCCATGATGGTGGTGCGCGATCTCCGCAAGAGCTTCGGCAGCGGCGCCAACGCCGTACACGCCCTGCGCGGGGTCTCGTTCGAGGCGCGGCGCGGTGAACTCACCGCGCTCAAAGGCCGGTCGGGCTCGGGCAAGACCACCCTGCTGAACCTGGCCGGCGGCCTCGACACCCCGACCTCGGGCTCCGTCGAACTCGACGGCACCGACCTGTCCACCCTCGACGAGAGCGGTCTGCTCGCGCTGCGCCGCGACCGCATCGGCTTCGTGTTCCAGTCGTTCGGGCTGATCCCGGTGCTCACCGCCGCCGAGAACGTCGGGGTCCCGATGCGGATGCGCAAGATCCCGGCCCGGCAGCGCGAGGAACGCGTCCGCACCCTGCTGGCCCTGGTCGGCCTGGCCGAACACGCCGGACAGCGCCCCGGGGAACTCTCCGGCGGTCAGCAGCAGCGCGTGGCCCTGGCCCGCGCGCTGGCCAACGAACCCGCCCTGATCATCGCCGACGAGCCCACCGGCCAGCTGGACTCCGAGACGGGCCGCTCCATCATGCGGCTGCTGCGCGCGGTGGTCCGCAGCGAGGGCGTCACCGCCCTGGTCGCCACCCACGATCCGCAGCTGATGGAACTCGCCGACCGGGTGGTCGAGTTGCGCGACGGCCAGGTCGTCGAGCCGGCCGCGCCTTCGCACTGACCGGCGGCAGCGGCGCCCGCACCCGGGCCCAGAGCTCCAGCAGCAGCCGCACCGGGCGCGAGGCCGCGGCCAGCTCCCAGCGGCGGCCGTCACGGGCCCACCGGTCCAGGACGTCGAGCAGGGCCGAGTCGCAGAAGGTGACCTGGGCCGCGTCCAGGACGAGGCGGCGGGCGCCGAGGGCGGCGGCCTCCTCGAAGAGGCCGTGCAAGGGGGCGCAGCTGTAGTGGTCGAACTCCCCGGCCAGACCGACGGCGAGGACTCCGTCGCGGAGCGTGGACCGGATGCGGGGGAGCGGCGGGCCGTTCACGCCCCTCCAACGGGCCACGCCCCGCACGGGAACCGGCGCCCCGGCGCGATTCACCCGCGCGGCCGTGGGGCGCGGGCGCCCCGGGCGGGCGGCCATGACGGAAAGTGGGGCGCGTGGATGCCGATGCGGAACTGGATCTGGACGAGATCGTCGACGCGCTGTACGTACCGCACCCCGCGCGGTTCACGGCGGCGCGGGACCGGGCCGCGGCCCGGGTGAAGGCGGCCGGGGACCCGGCGGCGGCGAAGCGGATCGCGCGACTGCGGCGGCCCACGCTCGCCGCCTGGGCGTCGAACGGGCTCGTACGGGCGAAACCGGACGAGGCCGAGCAGTTCCTCCAGCTCGGGCAGGCGCTGCGCGCGGCGCACCGGTCCCTGGACGGGGAGCGGCTGCGGGACCTGTCGCACCAGCAGCACGTGGTGATCGGGGCCCTCGCCCGGGAGGCCGCCCGGCTGGCCGAGGAGGCGGGGACGCCGGTCTCCGAGACCGTGGTGCGGGAGGTGGAGCACATCCTGCACGCCGTCCTGGCCGATCCCGGGGCGGCCCGGGAGTGGGCCTCGGGCCGGCTCGTACGGTCCCCCGCGCCGGTGTCGGAGTTCCCGGCGGTCGACCCGGACGTGACGCTCCCACCCGGGCCGGAGCCGGAGCCGGAACCGGAACCCGCCGCCCCGGCCCCGGAGCCCGCCGACCCCGCCCGCGCGGCACGGCTGGCGGCGGCCCGGGCCGCCGCCGAGGACGCCGCGTGGGCCGTCTCCGCCCGCGAGGACGAGCTGCGGGTGGCCGAAGAGGCCCGGCAGCACGCCGTGGCCCGGGCCGCCGAAGCCGACGCCGTGGTCGCCCGGCTGGAGGGGGAGGCCGAACAGGCGCGGGCCGCGCGGGACCTCGCGTACGCGGCCGTGTCCGAGGCGGAGGCGCGCCACCGGGAGGCCGGCCACGTGGCCCACGAGGCCCGCCTCGCGGCGTCGGCCGCCCAGCGCCGCCTGCGCCGGATGTAGGGGGGCGTCCGGGCGCGGTCGCCCCCTCCCGCCGCCCCTGAAATCCGCTGTCCGGTTACCGGAGAGGTGATAGACAACCGGAGCGGGAAACACTCTCCACGAGATAGCGGTGCACACCTACGACGCTCAGCTCACCGCGGGTGCCCCGCAGTCGCTGCCGGACGAGGTGGCACTCGATGGTGTCGAGGAGTCCTGTCCACCTGCTGCGCGACGACGGCAGCCTGGCCGCACAAGCACACTGCCTTCGACTTCCACGCCACCGAGGGCCGCTCCTGGCGCCTCACGGTCGACGGCGACGGCGCACCCGCCGGGCCCGTGGCGGGCGGCGATCAGACGGCCGGGGCACCGGCGCGGGGGGTCCCGCGGCCCGCCACGGGGACGAGCTGCCCGGTGGCCGCGAGCGCGAGCCGGGAGAACAGCGTGCCCGAGAAGCCGAACAGCAGGGCGATCGCCAGGGAGATCGGCCGCGCGGGAGAGCCCCAGGAGTTGTCCAGGAACACCTGGCCCAGGAGGTTCAGCTCGGGATCGGCGAGCATCCGCACCAGCAGCAGCCCACCGGGCGCGGCCAGCGCGCCGCCGACCGGCGCCAGCACGAGGACCCCCCAGGAGGCGGGCCGTTGCGCTCGCATGACACCGATCAGCGGCGACAGGAACCCGCCCAGACCCCCGAGGAGGAGGGACAGGCGGTGGTCGAGCACCAGGCCGATCAGCAGCACCGCCCCGAGCCCGGTGAGGGCCAGCCACAGCGCGATCCGCTGGAGCTCGTACTCGCGCTCGAACTCACCGTCCTCCTGCCAGGAGAGCTGTTCGGTGACGGCGATCAGCAGGGCGCGCTCGGCGGCGGGATCGCCGGCGTGCGCGGCGAGTTCCGCCGCGAGGGAGCCGCCCGCCGGGTCCCCGTCGGAGCCGAGGCGCAGCCGTAGGGCGCGGCAGCGCACGGCGATCTCCTCGGGCCCCTCCAGCCGCAGCAGCTGCGCCTCGACCTCGTGCAACGCCCGCCAGGCGGAGGCCAGTTTGGACAGCGGGATGGCGACCACCCATCGCTGGGGGAGCAGCCGCCAGGCCACCTGGCCGTTCCTCTCGAGCCGGTCCAGCCGGCCGGTGACCGCCGCCAGGGAGGCGGCCGCTCCGGCGGATCCTGGCTGCGCGGCCGCACACACCTCGACCCGGGCGCGGCAGCTGTGGATGCGTGCCTGGAGCAGGCGGTAGCGAGGAGCGGCGATCAGACCCCGGCTGGTGATGTACACCACCACCAGATAGCACCCGCAGACCAGCCACAACGCCCAACGCCCCTGCTGTACGACGTACTCCACCACGCGGGTCCCCCTCCTCGGCGCACGGCCGTCGCCCACGACCCGCCAAGGGGCATCCTCCACCGCGGCAGGGCCCGCTGTCAGGGATTCGGCCCCTTCTCCGCCGGCGCCGGGAAGCGGGCCAGCTCCCGCATCAGGGAGACCGGCAGCGCGGGATGGGCGGCAGCCGCCTCGGCCACCTGCCAGTCGGGATCGTCCAGCAGGGCGCGCAACTCCCCGGCCGGCAGCGCCGGGTGCGCGGCGGCATGGAGCCGGGCCTTGCCGTCGGTCAGGCACGTGCGCAACGCGGCCGCTGTGGCGCGGGGATGCCCCGCGACCGTCCGCAACACCCCACGCAGCGGCGGGTCGTGGCGTACGAGCTCCTCCAACAGGTCCGCCGGCACGTCGGGGTTGGCCGCCACCTGCGCGTGGATGCGTACGCCGTGCCGTGCGACCATCGCGCGCAGCAGGCCCGGGGCCAGCCCGGGGTGGGCGGCGACGGCCCCGACCACCTTCTCGTCCGGATCGGCGGCGAGTGCGTCGCGCACCCCGGGCGGCAGATCGCGCCGCTGGGCCACGAGCATCCGTACGCCCGGCTGCGCGGACGCGGCCAGCTCCTCGACCTCGGTGGCCGGGGCGGCGGCGATCCGGGGCAGCGGCTCAGCTCCGGCCCGCAGCCCACCGGCCAGGCCGGACAGTACGTCCAGCGGCAGGCGCGGGTGCCGGGCCAGGCCGCGCAGCACCTCCGGGTCCCGCCCGGTGGCGAGTTCCCGGATCAGTGCCTCATCGATGGACGGGTTCCCGGCGACGGCCCAGCGCACCCCGGGGACCGGATCACGGGCGAGCCGCGCGTACACCTCGCCGGGGAGCCCGGTCCGTGCGGCCACGGCCTGGCGCAGCGACGACGAGGGGTCGGCGGTGAAGAGGGCGACGGCCTCGGCCGGGGTCGCCGGGTTCTCGAGGGCCGCCCACCGGGTGTCGTGCTCCGTGGACCGGTGGGAGCCGTCGCAGGCGGCGCCCCCGCGCAGGTCACAGTCGGTGCGCGGGCAGTACGGGTCGTGGACGAAGGGTGTGGGCTCGCGGTCGCAGACCAGGCAGGACGCGGCCGGGGGCAGCCCCTCCCCGGTGAGCAGGGCGGCGAGGAGGTCCGGCGGCAGCCCCGGGTTGGCGGCGGCCGCGCGGCGCACTTCTGCGTGCGGATGGGCCGCGAGCCGGGCGGCCACGGTCGGGTTCGGAGTCGCGAAGAGGGCCAGCTCCGTCACCACGTCGAGCTCCGGGTCGGCGGCCAGGACCGCCGTCACCTCGGGCGGCAGGCCTGGGCAGGCCGCCAGCTTCGCCCGGAGGGCGGCGTCGGGGCAGGCGGCGAGGAGGCACGGCCACTGCGGTAGCCCCCGGCCCTCCTCGAGCAGGGCGATGGCCGCAGCCGGCCGAGCGAGGGGATCGACATCGGCGGCGTGCAGCCGCCCCCGGTAGGCCAGGGTGACGGCGAGGCCCTCGTCGTGCGCGGCCAGGGCCAGGACCTGGTCACGGGCGAGGTCCTTGCGGCCGGCCAGTTCGGAGCCCAGCAGGCCGTCCTCACCGCCGCCCGCCGCCGGGGAGACGGCCAGCGCGATCAGCCGGTCCAGCAGATCGGGGGGCAGAGCGGGGTTTGCGGCGAGACCGTTCAGGGTGGGGTTCATGGGGTCGGCTCCTCGTAGGCCGCCGCGCGCAGGGCTTCGGTCAGGGGCGCGGCGTAGGGCCGAACCCTCGGGCGGGACCGGCGAGATGTGCGGGACCGGGGTGGCGCCGACACCTGCCCCGGCCGGGGTCTGCGCGAAGAAGCATACGGTGGTGGACGCGGTGATCCGCAGCCCGAAGCGGGCCCGGGCCGCGTACCGGGCAGGGAAGGCCCCGTCGGGAGCCGGCCCGGTACCCGGCGGTCGTCGGCCGGCTGGGCGACGACCGCGGCGCGGCGGCCCCTACCCGGTGACCGGGTCTCAGCGGTCCCCGCTGCCCGGGTGGCGTTCCAGGGGGGTGGCTACTGCCGAGTTGCTCACACTGAAGGTGACGGTGCCCGCGCGGTAGCGGTCGTCGGACCACTCGATCGGGCGGCCCGTGCGCGTCGCGGAGACGTGCCGTTGGCGCAGCAGCGGGCTGCCCCGCCGGATCTCCAGCAGCCGGGCGTCCTCGCTGCCCGCCGGGAGCGCGTCGATGAGGTGCTCGCCGTACTGGGCCACGATCCCGGAGTCCGCCGCCAGGCTGTCCATCACCGAGCGGCAGTCCGGCGCCAGCGCCTCGACGGCCGCCGCCACCCAGTCGGCGTAGGCGGTGCGCTCCACCATGGTCGGTTCCCCGTCGAGCATCCGCAGCCGCAGGGCGGCGAGGATCTCCGTACCCGGCGGCAGCGCGAGCCGCTCCGCCTCCTCGGGCGTCGCGGGCCTGCGGGTCCGGGACAGGAAGCGGCTGCGGGCCTCGTGGCCGACCCCCTCGGCCCACTGCGCGAAGCTGTTCAGCTCGCCGAAGCTGTGCCGGCGCTCGTGGCGCAGAACGATCCTGCGCGCGCCCTGGCTGGAGCCGACCAGCCCCTCGGCGGCCAGGCTCGCGACAGCCTGGCGGACCGTGCCGCGCGAGACGGACCAGCGGGCCGCCAGGTCGCTCTCGGAGGGCAGCCGGGCGCCCACCGGGTACTCCCCGGACAGGATCGCCCCGCGCAGCGCCTCCGCGATCTCCAGATACCGCACCGTCCCCATGCCGTTCGCCCCCTGATCACCGTGTGCCGAAAGGGCGCGGTGCGCCCGACGGACATGGTGCGCCCGTCGCCGCGCGTGCGCCGCTCATGATCATTCCAGCAGGTTCTGTCACGACTTCTTTCGGTCAATCTCGTGTCTTCGTCGAGCCGTGCTCCGCGGTCCAGCCGCCGTTCACCGTCCGTACAGGCGGCCCGGGCGAACTGGAGCCAACTTGTCCAGACAAGTTCTGCCTGGCAAGTGAAACCCCCCTTAGTCTCCGGGAGAGACCGTGTTCAGTTCCTCCGCCCGTCGCGGTGCGGCCGTTCTGCTCGGCGCCGCTGTCCTCACCACCCTCAGCGCGTGCGGCGCCGCTCCTGACCAGCCCGCCGCCACCGCGGCCGACGGCAAGGGCAAGACCCAGCCGGGCACCGCCACCTCGGTCGCCGACCTCGGCGGCATGGAGGCCCTCGTCGCGGCCGCCGAGAAGGAGGGCAAGCTCAATGTGATCGCGCTGCCCCCGGACTGGGCGAACTACGGCGAGATGCTCAAGGCCTTCCAGGCCAAGTACCCGAAGATCAAGGTCACCAGCGAGAACCCGGACGCCTCCAGCTCCGACGAGATAGCCGCCGTCAAGTCCCGCAAGGGCCAGGACCGCGCCCCCGACGTCCTCGACCTCGGCATCGCCTTCGCCCGCAGCGGAGCCACCGAGAACCTCTTCGCCCCCTACAAGGTCACCGCCTGGGACAAGATCCCCGCCTCCCAGAAGGACGCGGACGCCCGCTGGTACAACGACTACGGCGGCTACGTCTCCATCGGCTGCGACGCCGCCCGCGTCCCCACCTGCCCGCAGACCTTCGCCGACCTGCTCAAGCCCGAGTACAAGGGCAAGGTCGCCCTCAACGGCAACCCGACCAAGTCCGGCTCCGCCTTCGGCGGCGTCTACGCGGCCGCCCTCGCCAACAAGGGCTCCTTCGCCGACATCCAGCCCGGCATCGACTTCTTCGGACAGCTCCGCAAGAGCGGCAACTTCATCCCCGTCGAGTCCACCCCGGCCACCGTCGAGAAGGGCGAGACGCCCATCTCGATCGACTGGGACTACCTCAACGCCGGCTACGCCGAGCAGTTCAAGGGCAAGGGGGTCGACTGGAAGGTCGCCGTCCCCACCGACGGCGTCTACGCCCAGTACTACTCGCAGGCCATCAACAAGGAAGCCCCCCACCCGGCGGCCGCCCGCCTGTGGATGGAGTTCCTGTACAGCGCCCAGGGCCAGAACATCTGGCTCAAGGGACACGCCCGCCCGGTCCTGCTCCCCGGCATGACCCAGGACGGCACCGCCGACAAGGACGCCGTGGCCAAGCTCCCCCAGGTCCAGGGCACCCCCTCCTTCCCGGCTTCCGCCGAACTCGACAAGGCCAAGGCCACCCTCGCCGAGAAGTGGGACAAGGCCCTCAGCTGATGTCCGCCCCCACCACCACCCCTCACCCGGTGAGGACCGCCGGCGGCACCACCCGCCGCCGGCGGCGCGGCCCGCGCACCTGGCTCGCCGCCCTCCCGCTCCTCACCTTCACCGGGCTCTGCTTCGGCATCCCCCTCGGCGCCATCGCCTTCGGCGCGGTCACCCGCACCGACCCCGCCACCGGCGCCACCCAGGTCACCGGCGAGCACCTCGCGCGCTCCCTCCAGGGCCCCTACCTCGGCTCGCTCGCCGGCAGCGTCCAGCTCTCCGCCCTGACCGCACTGCTCGGCGGAGTGCTCGGCGTCCTCATCGCGCAGGCGCTGGTCACCTCCCGCTCCACCGCCCTGCGCTCGGCGGCCCTGACCGCCTCCGGCGTCCTCGCCAACTTCGGCGGAGTGCCGCTCGCCTTCGCGTTCATCGCCACCGCGGGGATCTCCGGGGTCGTCACCCAGCTCGCCGACCTCACCGACCTCGGCTGGAACCTGTACTCCTTCACCGGACTCGCCGTGGTCTACCTGTACTTCCTCATCCCCCTGATGGTGATCGTGATCGTTCCGGCGCTGGACGGGCTGCGCCCGCAGTGGCGCGAAGCCGCCCAGAACAACGGGGCGAGCGGATGGCAGTTCTGGCGCCACGTCGGCCTGCCCGTGCTCGCGCCCTCCCTGCTCGGCGGCTTCGTCCTGCTCTTCGGCACCGCCTTCGCCGCCCACGCGACCGCGGCGGCCCTCGTCGGCGGCTCCGTCCCGCTGGTGACGCTGAAGATCGCGGACGCCCTCTCCGGCAACGTGCTCACCGGCCAGGAGAACGTGGCGCTCGCCCTCGGCCTCGACATGATCCTGATCGCCGGCCTGGTCATGGCGGTCTACCTGCCCCTCCAGCGACGGAGCGCCCGATGGCTTCGATGACCGACACCGCCCCGCGGACCCGCGCGGCCGAGGGGACGAAGGCCCGCCGGCGCCCCCGCCCCCGGGTCTGGCGCGGAGCCGTACTGGCCCTCGCGGGCGCGTACTTCCTGCTCCCGCTGATCGCCTCCTTCGTCTTCACCGTGCACGTGCCCGGCCAGGGGATCAGCTTCGAGGCGTACACCCGGCTGCTCGGCGCCGAGGGCTTCACCGAGAGCCTGCTGCTCTCCCTCGGCCTGGCCGCCGCCACCATCGCCCTGTGCCTGCTGCTCGCGGTGCCCGCGCTGATCGCCGTACGGATCGGCTCGCCCAGGCTGCGGCCCGTGGTGGAGGTGATGTGCATGCTGCCGCTGGTGGTGCCGCCCATCGCCCTGGTCACCGGCATCACCACCGTGCTGCGCTGGGGACCCGAACACCTGTCGCGGACCCCGCTGTACCAGACCTTCCTCGCCGTGCAGAACGAGAAGTTCCCCGTGGTCCTGGTCCTCGCCTACACGGTGCTGGCCCTGCCCTTCGTCCACCGCTCCCTCGATGCGGGCCTGCGCGCCGTGGACGTCCCCACCCTGGTCGAGGCCGCCCGCAGCTGCGGGGCGAGCTGGCCCTACGTCGTCCTGCGCGTGCTGCTGCCCAACCTGCGGGCCTCGCTCGCCGGAGCGTCGTTCCTCACCCTGGCGCTGGTCCTCGGCGAGTTCACCATCGCCTCGCTGCTCGGCTTCAGGCCCTTCGCGGTGTGGATCGTCTCCATCTCCGGAGCCCAGGCCCGGATGTCGGTGGCCGTCTCCATCCTCAGCCTCCTCATCACCTGGCTGCTGCTGCTCGCCCTCTCGCGGGCCGGAACCACCTCCTCCACCGTGGCCCCCGCCACCTCCCGCAAGGAGCCCTGACTCACATGTCCACCATCCTTCCCGCGGCCAGGAAGCCGGAAGGCTCCGCAGACGCCCCCACCGGCGCGCGCGTCGAATTCCGCGGACTGCGCCGGGCCTTCGGGCCCACCGTCGCCCTCGACGGACTCGACCTGAGCGTCGAACCCGGCGAACTCCTCGCCCTGCTCGGCCCGTCGGGCTGCGGCAAGACCACCGCGCTGCGCGTCCTCGCCGGCTTCGAACAGCCCGACTCCGGCGAGGTCCTGGTCGACGGAGAGGACATCACCCGGGTCCCGGCCAACCGCCGCGACGCCGGGATGGTCTTCCAGTCGTACAGCCTCTTCCCCAACCTCAACGCCCGCGAGAACGTCGCCTTCGGCCTGCGCGTGCGCAACGTGCCGGCGGCCCGCCGCCGCGAACGCGCCGCCGAACTCCTCGACCTGGTCGGCCTGCCCGAGCACGGCGACCGCTACCCGCACCAGATGTCCGGCGGACAGCAGCAGCGCGTCGCGCTCGCCCGCGCCCTGGCCCTGCGCCCGCGCGTACTGCTGCTCGACGAACCGCTCTCCGCCCTGGACGCCAAGGTACGGGCGAACCTGCGCGAGGAGATCCGCAGGCTCCAGCTCTCCCTCGGCATCACCACCGTGTTCGTCACCCACGACCAGGAGGAGGCCCTGTCCATGGCCGACCGGGTCGCCGTGCTCAACGCCGGGAAGCTCGAACAGTGCGCCGCCCCCGCCGAACTCTACGAGCGGCCCGCGACGCCCTTCGTCGCCGAGTTCGTCGGCACCATGAACCGGCTGCCCGGCCGGCTCACCGGCTCCGGCCTGGTCGAGGTGGCGGGCACCCGCCTGCCCGTCGACGGCCCGGTCCCCGCCACGCCCGAGGTGGAGGTGCTGGTCCGCCCCGAGAACCTCACCGTGGCCGCCGACACCGAGGGGAGCGCCACCGTGGTGTCGGCCTCCTTCTTCGGCGCCGTCACCCGCCTCCACCTCGAACTGCCCGGCGGCACCCGGGTCAAGGCCGACCTGCCGTCGCGGGAGGCCGCGGAGCTGGCGCCGGGCGCGCGGGCCGACGTACGCCCGGCCGAGCGGCCCGTGCTCGTCGTGGCGAGGACCCCGTGAACGGACCGGCCGCCGTGCTCTTCGACATGGACGGCACCCTCGTCGACACCGAAGTGCTGTGGTGGCGGACCACCGAGGAGAGCGCCGCCCGGCTCGGCCACCGGCTCGGACCGGCGGACGCCCCCGAGGTCGTCGGCCGCGCCGTCGCGGACACGGCCGCACACCTCGTACGGACCGCCGGCGCGGGAGACCCCGACGCCGTGGCCGCCGAACTCACCGAGGGCTTCTTCCGCCGGGTCGCCGCCGGGGCACCCCTGCGCCCCGGGGCCCGGCGGCTGCTGACCGCCCTGGAGGCCGAGGGTGTGCCCTTCGCCCTGGTCAGCGCCTCGCCCCGGGTGGTGGTCGACCAGGTCGTGGGGGGCGCGCTGGCCCGCGTCCCCTTCGCCTTCACCCTGTCGGCCGACGACACCGTACGGACCAAGCCCCACCCCGACCCGTACCGGGCGGCGGCCGAACGCCTGGGCCTGGCACCGGGGGAGTGCGTCGCGGTGGAGGACTCCCCGGACGGCGCCGCCTCGGCCGAGGCGGCGGGCTGCCCGGTCCTGGTGGTGCCCTCGCTGCTCGAGGTACCGCCCTCGGCGGCCCGTACCTTCGCGGCCTCCCTCGAGGAGGTCACCCCGGAGGTCCTGCGCGGCTGCACCGGCGCCGGGTCCGCCGCCTAGCCGGGTCCGCCGCTCAGCCGGGTCCGCCGCTCAGGCGGACAGGACGAGCAGCTCCAGGATGCCCTCGGCGTAGGCGACGGAGACCGACCCGGACCCGGTCTCCAGTAGCCCTATCAGCAGCGGCAGGCCGGTCCGCACATGGGCCGCGACCTGCCCGTACAGGCCTGCCCCGTACGCGTCCCCGTCGTCCTCGGCGCTCAGCAGGGACAGCAGTGTCCACAGCAGCGCCTCGCGGGTCGCCAGCCGGGGCGGGCCGGCCGACCACACGGCCATCAGCACCGCACAGGCGGCCGGCGCCGGGGGCCACAGCCGGGCCCCGGTGAACACGTGCCCCTGCAACGCGTGGAACGCGGCCGGATGTCCCTCCGCCGCGTCCCACAGGGCGCCCTCCAGGTGCTCCGCCGAGCGGCCGCAGCCGCAGGTGACGCCCGCCCAGTCGGCCCGCGCGAGCTCGGCCCGCACGCCGTCCGGCACCAGTGGGCTGCTGCGCTGCTGCTTGTCCTTCCCTCTCATGAGGCCCAAGTATGGGAGGGGGCGGGGGCCGGGTCGAGCGGGCCCGCCCGGAGCGTGCGCCCGCATGGCAGGCTGAGGCCCGTGAACGAGGCAGCGCACGCACCGAAGGAAGCCCCGGAGCCCCGCCGGGCCGCCGGCCGGACTCCGCTCTACCTGAAGGTCGCCGAGGACCTGCGCGGTGCCATCACCGCCGGGGAGTACGGATCCGGGGCCCGGCTCCCCGCCGAGGACGAACTCGCCCGCCGCTACGCCGTCTCCCGGGGCACCGTCCGCCAGGCCCTCGCCGCGCTGCGTACCGACGGCCTCGTCACCTCCCGCCGCGGCACCCGCCGGGTGGTGCTCGGCGGGCCGGGGGAGGAGAACGCCGCCACCGAGCTGCGCAGCTTCACCCGGTGGGCGCGCTCGCTGGGGCAGGAGCCCGGCGGGCGGACCGTCACCGTGGGCCCGGGCACGGCCGACGCCGAGGAGGCGGAGCAGCTGCGGATCGCCACCGGCGCGCCCGTGTACCGGGTGCTGCGGCTGCGGACCCTGTCGGGGGCGCCGGTGATGGTGGAGCGGACGACGTACCCGCAGGCGGTCGGCGCCCTGGTGGCGGCGATGCCGCTGGACACCGCCTCGTACTCCGAGCAACTGGCCCTGCACGGGGTCCTCTTCACCGACGCCCACCACACCATCGACATCGCGCCCGCCGACGCCGAGGACGCGCGCCTGCTGGGCTGCCGGGCCGGGGAGGCGCTGCTGCGGGAGCGGCGGCGCTCCACCGACCCGGCGGGCACCCCGGTGGAGTGGTCGCAGGACCGCTACCTGCCGGGGACGGTGGCCTTCACGGCGCACTCGACGGCGACCAGCGCCCTGGGGCGCCGGCTGCGGCCCTGAACCGGAAGACACCCCCTAGGTGAGGAGGAGCCCCGCCAGCAGCGGCCGGAAGTGCGCGAAGTCCGGGGTCGCCATCAGAGGGTCCTTGGCCTGCTCGTCCCACCGGCGCACCGCGACCGCGTCGGCCGCCCCCGGCAGCGCTTCGAAGGCCCGTGCCTGCTCCGGCGTCATCGGCCCGCCCTGCACGCGCAGGGTGTGCACCGACGCCTCCGAGAGCAGGGCGGCGTAACCGGGCTCGGCCGTGCAGAGGTACCGCTTGGCGGCGACGTGCAGCCGTACCGGCCCGGTCACCTCCGGCCCGAACCAGCGGGCCAGCCAGTCGGCCCCGGTGTGGCCGTGGCGGTTGTCCCGGCCCTCCTCCATCAGGTCGCGGCCGGTCACCGTCCCGTGGAAGTGCCCGACGTCGTGCAGCAGCGCGGCGGCCACCAGGTGGGCGGGGGCCCCGGCGGCCTCGGCGAGGGCGCCGGCCTGGAGCATGTGCTGGGCCTGGGTCACCTCCTCGCCGAAGTACTCGGCGCCGCCCTCGCCCTCGAAGAGCTCCGCCAGCAGATCGAGGGGACCGGGGCCGGCGCCCGGCGCGCGGTCGGCGGCGTTCACGCGGCGGCTCCTTCGCGGCGCAGCACGGCCAGGGCGGAGCCCAGCCCGTCGAGGTCGGCGTACGCCCCTTGCAGGTGCCGGCCGCCGGACTCGGCGAAGGCCGTACGGGCGTGCAGCAGGCGGGTGTTGTCGAAGACGAGGCAGTCCCCGGGCGCGAGCCGGAAGTCGAGGCGCAGTTCCGGACGGAGCAGCAGCTCGCCGAAGCGCCGGTAGGCGGCGTAGAACTCCTCGAGGACCGGGGCGCTCCCGTGGAGGGTGCCGAAGGAGCGGTTGTTGTACCGGATCTCGCGGATCCGCCCGAGCGGGTCGACGTCGATCAGGGGCCGCTGCGCGCGCAGTTCGGTGCGGGTATCGGTGAAGGAGAACTCCACGGGCACCCGGGTCAGCACGCCGAAGGCCCGCGGATCCTCCTCCCGCAGCAGCGCGGCCGCGTGGAAGCCGTCGACCAGACCGGAGTCCCCGCCGAGCGCCTCGTTGCGCAGGCAGTGCAGCATCTGCACGGTGGGCACCGGGTCCCGGTACGGGTTGTCGGTGTGCGGGCCGATCGCCGCTCCGGTGAAGGCCAGGTTGTTCGGCCCGGCCTCGACCCGGACCTCGAAGAGCTCCCCGTAGTTCGTGCGGCGCACGAAGCCGAAGGTCTGCGCCACGTCGAGCACCATCCGGTCCCGGCAGGGCACGCCCCGCAGCAGGACGAAGCCGAGCCGCCGCACGCTCTCCAGCGCCCGGATCCGTACCGCCCGGTCGCCGGTGTAGGCGTCCCACGAGGCTCCGGGCAGCCGGCCGGTGAGGTCGGCGGCGGTCCACAGCTCCTTGTCGGCCTCGGTGCGGCCGTCGCCCCCGGAGCCGCGCGGGCCGCCGGGGGAGTGGGCGTCGAGCCAGGCGGCCGGGTAGCGCGAGCGGTGCCCGTCCGGCTCCCACACCACTTCCCACGCGGGCCCGCCGTCACCGGGCACCTCGCGCACGGCGCCGGGGGCCAGTCCGGCCGGCAGGTCGGTGATCTGGAACAGCTTCTGGCCGGTGCGCGGATCGCGGCAGTCGCCGCAGGGGCAGTTGTCGCGCAGCCAGGGCGCGGGCGCATCGGTGATCGCCGTCGAGGACATCGGGACTCCCGTCGTCATAAGTTGTATATACAACTCTGGTCCGGCGGCATGCTGACAGCCCCGGATGACCGCGAAATGACGCCGAGGTGGCCGCAGCGGACCGCAACCGGAACCGGAACCCGGGTGCCTTCGTCTGATCCCGCGTGTGGATGAAGCGAAGGATCCTGGCCCTGTTGTTCGCCCTGCTCGCGACCCAGCTGGGGTCGCTGATCAGCCCCGCCTACGCGTGCGGCTGCGGGGCGATGGTCCCCGACGGGGCCTCCCGGATCGGGGTCGACCGGGAGAGCTCCGTCGTGCGCTGGGACGGCCGGACCGAAGAGATCGTGATGCGCTTCACCGTCGACGGCGACGCCCGCCGCGCGGCCTGGATCATGCCGGTCCCGGGCCGGGCCACCGTGGAACTCGGCAACCCCGGCCTCTTCCCCCAGCTGAGCGAACTCACCCGGCCCGAGCACCGCACCCGTACGTACTTCTGGCCGCGCGCCGCCGACTGGCCCTTCTCCTCCGGACGCCTGGACGGTGCGGGCGCCCTCCTGCCGGGCGCCGGCGCCCCGGTCGGCGTGGTCGGCCGCGAGCGGCTCGGCGACTTCGACGTGGCACGGCTGACCGCCACCGACCCCGAGGCCCTGCGCACCTGGCTCGAGGACAACGGCTTCAGGCTGCCCGAGCGGCTCGCCGCCGAACTGAAGCCGTACGTCGACCAGAAGTGGGAGTACGTGGCCGTCCGCCTCGCCCCCCGGGAGCCGGGCAGGCCCCTGCACGGCGAACTCGACCCGCTGCGCATCCGCTTCGACAGCCCCCGCCTCGTCTACCCGATGCGGCTGTCCCGGCTGGCCCTGACCCCGCAGTCGCTCAGCCTCTACGTACTCGCCGACCACCGCATGGAGCCCGGCTCCGCGATCGGCGGCGCCGCACCCGAGGTGACCTTCGCCGGGACCGTCACCCCGACGGGCGCGCTGGGCGAACTCACCGGCGGCAAGAAGGTGTTCCTCACCGCGATCGACCAGAGGTTCCCGGACCCGGCAAGCATCGACGGGGACCACGAACTGCGCGCCACCGCCAAGGACACCCCCTACCGGCGGGCCGTCTACCACGACGAACTCCTCACCGCGGGCGGCGTCCCGGTCTGGCTGCTGACGGTGGGCGGCGCGCTGGTGGCGGTGGCGGCCGCCGCCGTGTTCCTGGCGACGCGCCGGCGCCGCCCCCGGTCCCCCTCGGGGCAGCGGGGAATTGCGCTTGACCTGCGCTGATCCCGCTGACACCGTCTGGGCCATGATCACCCCCTCCTCCCTCCCCGGCCTGCCGGCCTCCTCCGTCTTCCGCGCGCACGACGGCACCGAACTCGCCTGCCACACCAGCGGGGACGGCGCCCCGCTGATCTGCCTGCCCGGCGGCCCGATGCAGGACTCCGCCTACCTCCGCGGCCTCGACGGCCTCCTCCCGCACCGCCGCCTGGTCCGGCTCGACCTGCGCGGCACCGGCCGCTCGGCGGCTCCCGAGGACACCGCCTCCTACCGCTGCGACCGCCTCGTCGACGACGTCGAGGCCCTGCGCGAGCACCTCGGCCTGGAGACGGTGGACCTGCTCGCGCACTCCGCGGGCGCGAACCTGGCCGCCCTGTACGCCGCCCGCCACCCCGGGCGCGTCGGCAGGCTCCTCCTGGTCACCCCCAGCGTCTTCGCCGTAGGCATCCCCATCACCGGGGACGACCGGCTGGAGACCGCGCGGCTGCGCGCCGCCGAGCCCTGGTTCGCCCCGGCGTACGCGGCCCTGGAGGAACTCGTCGCGGGCCGGGCCACGGCCGACACCATGCAGGAGATCGCCCCCTTCTGGTACGGCCGCTGGGACGATGCCGCCCGCGCCCACCGGGCCGCCGAGGCCGGGCAGAAGAACCACGAGGCCGCGGCCGCCTACGGAGCGGAGGGCGCCTTCGACCCGGACGCCACCCGCAAGGCCCTCGCGGAGCTCGCCGCGCCGGTGCTGCTGCTCGCCGGCGAGGCCGACCTGGCGGCCCCGCCGAGCGCGGTGGCCGCGTACGCCGACCTGTTCCGCGGCGCCGAACTCACCGTCCAGCCCGGCGCCGGACACTTCCCCTGGCTCGACGACCCGGCCCGCTTCGCCACCGCGACCGCCGCCTTCCTGAGCTAGCCCGCTCGGGTCAGGGCCAGTGCCGCGAGGGCGTCCGGGGCGCCGGCCTGGCCCCGGATGCCGGGGAAGGCGTTGATGTCGACGATGAGGGGCCGGCCGCCGCCGGTGTCGATGACGTCCACGCCGTAGACGTCCAGGGCGAAGGCCGCCCCCACCCGCAGGGCCAGTTCGGCCCAGCCGTCGGGGAGCCGGCCGAGGGCCCGGGCCGGTTCCTTGCCCCCGGCGGCGAGTTCGGAGCGCCGCAGGCCCGCGAAGACCCGGTCGCCGATCACCCACAGTTTGTGGTCCCAGCCGGTGTTCGGCGCGAAGGACTGCACCACCACCGGCTCCGGCTCCCGGCCGGCGGCCAGTTCGCGGAGCCCGCCGGGGCCGTCGACGCGGGCGACCAGGTCGTCCTTGCGGCTGAGCCGGCTCTTGACCACCACCGGCCAGGCCGGCTCCGCCGAGGCCTCCAGCGCCGCGAGCGAGGCGAAGGTGCGGGTGGCGGCGAAGGGGAGCCCGGCCCGCAGGGCCAGTTCGGCCATGGCGGTCCGGTCCTGGCAGCGCTCGGTGGCCGCCGCCGAGTTCAGTACGGGCGCCCCGCGCCGCTCCAGCTCCCGGGCCAGGGCCAGCGCCGAGGGGGTCCGCGCCTTCAGCAGGTATACGTCGGCCCGTGCCCCGGCCGCGGCAGCGACCCCGGCCCCCGGGTCGAGCACCCGCACCTCGTGCTCCGGCGCGAGCAGAGCGGCGGTGGCCGCCAGCAGCGGATGCCCCGGGTCCGGGGTGATCAGGCCGACCCTCACGCGCCGTCCCCCGCGCCCACCTGGAGCGGAACGGCCACCGGCAGGGTGTACGACCGCGCGCCCGGGCCGGGCACGGGCACCGGGCGCCCGCCGCCGCCCGCCCGCGCCAGGTCCAGTACGGCGCGCGCGACCCGCGCGGCGGCGTCCGGCACCTGGCGGAAACTCGGGAAGTCGTTCACGTCGACCACGACCGGCCCGTCGGGGCCCAGCACCACGTCCACCCCGTACAGGTCCAGCCCGTACACCTCGCCCACCCGGGCGGCGATCTCCGCCACCTCGGCCGGCAGCGGGACCCGGCGCTCGCGGACGGCGGCGTCCGGGTGCAGGGGGGAGCGGCGCTCGGTGGCGTACAGCTCCCCGCCGACGCAGTACACCTTGATGTCGGTGCCGGAGTTGGGGACGTAGGGCTGCGCGATGAGCATGCCCTCGCCCGCGAGCGCGGGCAGCAGCGCCGCGAGCCGGTCCGGCGAGGGCACCAGGTGCACGCCCCGCCCCGAGCTGCCGTCGGCGGGCTTGACGACGAGCGGGTACGCGGCGTCCGGTATGCGGGCGAGGAGTTCGGGCCGGGCGAGCGCGTAGGTGGGCGGCAGCGGCAGGCCCCGGGCGCTGCCGAGGGCGGCGGCCAGCGCCTTGTCCCGTACGCCGCGGATCGCCCGGGCGTCGTTGACGGTGGTCGTCCCCGCCGCGGCAGCGGCTTCGAGGAGGGTGAGCCCCGGCCCGCCGGACACCGTCTTGAGCACCCAGGCGTCGTGCGCGCCGGCCCGGACCAGCCCGTCCATGCGGAGCAGGGAGCCGCCCGGGCGCACCACGTCCACCTGGTGTCCCCATGCGGTGAGTTGTCCGATCACCTCATTGGGCATGCCGTCGTGGCGGTAGTGCTCCTCCACCAGGAAGCAGAGCCTCATGGACCTTCCCCATATTCCCCGGACGTCCGCCGCCGATCCCGTCCGGCGAGTTGTGACGTCACAGGATGCCACGGCATAGCCCCGAAACCGCTCCAGAAGGAGCCTAAGTGGGCGCTACTCAGCGTGATGTTTATCAAGACCTTTCCTAAACGATCACCAATCCTCTTATAGTTGTGCCTCGTTGCCACAGGAACCCTCTCTTCCATTTACGCCCGGTTTGAGGCTTTGATTGATGACGGCGTCGCCCTCCCCCCTCCGCCCCTCCGCGCTCGCCCTGCTGTTGACAGCGGTGGCCGCGGGCGCAGTGTCCACGGCGGCGGTGGCCGCGGCCCCGTCGGCCGTCCGTACCCCCCTCGCCTGGTTCTCCTTCTCCGGCGCGCTGCTGCTCGCCGTCGCCGCCTGCGCCGTGACCTGGTGGGCGCACAGCGCCCGGCTGCTGCGCGGCCGGCTCACCGCCCTCGCCGGCGAACTCTCCGCCCGTGACGCGTACATCGCCCGGCTGACCGCCGACGCGGCCCGCGACGCGGCGGCCCGCACCGCCGAACGCACCCGGCTCACGGCCGAGCACGCCGCCGAGGTCGAGCACCTGACGGCCGCCCGCAGCGCGGACGTGGAGCGGCTCACCGCCGCCCACACCGCCGAACTCGACGGCCTCACCGCCGCCCAGCTGGCCTCCCGCGAGCGGCTCGGCGAAGAACTGCGCCGCGCCCAGTCGGGCCGGGCCGCCGCCATGGCCGCCGCCGCCAACGCCGCCGGCCGGATGCAGGCGCTCGCCACCGGAATGCTCGCCGACCTACGGGAGATGGAGCACAAGCACGCCGACGAGGAGGTCCTCGGCGACCTGCTGCACCTCGACCACCGCACCGCCCAGGCCGGCCGCCTCGCCGACTCCATCGCCATCCTCACCGGAGCCCGCTCGGGCCGCCGCTGGGCGAAGCCGATCGTCATGGAGTCCATCCTGCGCGGCGCCATGGGCCGCATCGGCGGCTACCAGCGGGTCCGGCTGCACTCCACCAGCGAGGCCGCCGTCGCCGGGCACGCCGCCGAGGGCGTCATGCACGCCCTCGCCGAACTCCTCGACAACGCCGCGAACTTCTCGCCGCCCACCGCCGAGGTCCACGTGTACGTGGAGGAGGTCCCGGCCGGCATCGTCATCACCGTCGAGGACAGCGGCCTCGTCATGAGCGAGGTCCAGCTGCGCCGCGCCGAACAGGCCGTCACCGCCGAGTCCCTGGACCTCGCCGGGCTCTCCGGCACCCGCCTCGGACTCGCTGTCGTCGGCCGCCTCGCCCGCAAGCACGGACTGACCGTCTCCTTCCGCCCCTCCGCGCGCGGCGGCACCGGCGCGCTGATGATGATCCCGGAAGAGCTGGTCAGCCACGCCCCGGCCGAACCCGTGCCCGCCCCGGCCCTCCTGACGGCTCCGGCTCCCGTCCCCGTACCCGCGCGGCGCACCGAGGCGGAGCCCGCCCACGACACCCCCGTAGACTCCGAGGACCCCGAAACCACCGGCCAGAACCCGGTGCTCGGCGACAGCGGACTGCCCCAGCGGCGGCGCGGCCGGACCCTGGCCGCCGCCCACCCTGAGGGGCCCGACGCCGTGAGCGCGGCGGCCCGTACCCCGGCCGCCCCCACCGGCGCGTCCCGCTCCGCCGCCCGCTTCGGCAGCTTCCGCCAGGCCGTACGCGCCGCCGCGGCCCCGGCGCAGCAGCAGCCCACGAACCCCCCGCACCCGGAAGGCAACGACACCCCATGACCGGCTCCACCACCGACGAGACGCTCAGCTGGCTCCTGGAAGGGCTCCTGGAGCGCACCCCCGGGGCCCGGCACGCCCTCGTGCTCTCCCGCGACGGCCTCAAGCTGTGCCGCACCCCCGAGCTCTCCGTCGACCAGGCCGACCAGCTCGCCGCGATCGCCGCCGGCATCCAGAGCCTGTCCCACGGGGCGTCCATCGAGTTCGGCGACGGCACCGGCGGGGTCCGCTCCGCCATGGCCGAGTTCTACGGCGGGATCCTCTTCATCGTCGAGGCCGGCGAGGGCGCGCACCTCGCGCTCGTCGCCGCCGAGGACGCCGACGCGGGCCTCGTCGGCCACAACATGTCCGAGCTGGTGGAGCAGCTGAGCGAGCATCTGATCGCCCGGCCCCGGGGTTGAGCCGCGGCAGGCCGGGCCGGGACGACTCCCCGGACCGGCTGTACACGCTCACCGGCGGCCGGAGCCGCTCCGGCAGCGACGCCTTCGACCTGGTGACCCTGATCGTCGCCGAATGCGACCCGGTGCCCGGCATCCAGTCCGAGCACGCGGCGATCCTGCGGATGTGCCGCTTCCCGACGGCCGTGGTGGAGGTCGCGGCCGAACTGGGCCTGCCGGTCTCGATCGTACGGATCCTCCTCGCCGACCTCCTCGCCGCCGGGCGCATCAGCGCCCGGCACCCGCGCGTCACGACGTACCGCCTTCCCGACCCCGACATCCTGGAGCAGGTGCTCGTTGGACTCCGCAACCTCTGACCCGGGCGAGCCCCGGCAGGCCCTCAGCAGCACCGCCGACAACGGCCTCAAGATCGTGATCGTGGGCGGCTTCGGCGTCGGCAAGACCACCATGGTCCGCTCGGTCAGCGAGATCCGCCCGCTGAACACCGAGGAGACGATGACCAAGGCGGGCGAGGCCGTCGACGACACCGACGGGGTCAACGCCAAGACCGCCACCACCGTGGCCTTCGACTTCGGCCGGATCACCCTCGACGCCCACAACGTGCTCTACCTGTTCGGTGCCCCCGGCCAGGAGCGGTTCTGGTTCCTGTGGGACCGGCTGTTCTCCGGCACCCTCGGCGCGGTCGTCCTCGTCGACACCCGCCGGCTCGCGGACTCCTGGTACGCCATCGACCGCCTCGAGCACCACGGCACGCCCTTCGTCGTCGCCTGCAACGACTTCGGCGGCCCCGCCCACAGCCCGGAGCAGATCCGCACCGCCCTCGACCTCCCCTCCGAGGTGCCCCTGCTCTTCTGCGACGCCCGCTCCCGCACCTCCAGCAAGCAGGTGCTCATCTCCCTCGTCGAGCACCTCCAGCACATCCAGCAGCTCCCGCACCAGCAGCACCACCGCCAGCCGGCCGTCCCGCACACCATCCCGGAGCCCACCCCGTGACCACCCCCGAGCCCCAGCCCGTCTACCTCGGCGGCCCCCGCTTCCAGAGCGACCCCGCCGAGCTGTACCGGGAGATGCGGCGCGACCACGGCGCCGTCGCCCCGGTCGTCCTCGACGGAGACGTCCCGGCCTGGCTGGTCCTCGGCTACCGCGAACTGCACCAGGTCACCAGCGACCCGCAGCTCTTCTCCCGCGACTCCGACCTGTGGAACCAGTGGGACCGCATCCCCGCCGACTGGCCGCTGCTCCCGATGATCGGCCGCAAGCAGCCCTCCATCCTCTACACCGTCGGCGAACGCCACCGCGAGCGCGCCGCCGTCATCTGCGACGCGCTGGAATCCGTCGACCCCTTCGAACTCAAGGGCCACGCCGAACGCTTCGCCGACGAGCTGATCGACCGGCTCTGCGGCAAGGGCGAGTGCGACATCGTCGGCGAGTACGCCACGCTCCTGCCTCTGCGCGTACTCGCGAGCATCTACGGATTCTCCGACGCGCAGGGCCCCGGCCTCGTCACCGCCATGAACGACATGATCAACGGCCGGGAGGGCGCCCTGGACGGCCAGCGCCACCTCGCCGAGTCCATGTACGCGCTGCTCGCCGCCAAGGCCGCCGCGCCCGGCCCCGACGTCGCCTCCAGGATGCTGGCCAACACCGCCGGGTTCACCGTCGACGAGATCGCCCAGGACCTGATGGTGATGATGGCCGCCGGCCACCAGCCCACCGCCGACTGGATCGGCAACTCGCTGCGCCTGATGCTCACCGACGACCGCTTCGCCGCCTCCCTGGCGGGCGGCCGGCACAGCGTCGGCGAAGCGATGAACGAAGTGCTCTGGGAGGACACCCCGACCCAGAACGTCGCCGGCCGCTGGACCACCCGGGACACCCACCTCGGCGGCCGGCGCATCGGCCGCGGCGACCTGGTCCTGCTGGGCCTGGCCGCCGCCAACGGGGACCCGCACGTACGCACCGACGCGGGCGCCCTCACCGGCGGGAACAACGCCTTCTTCTCCTTCGGCCACGGCGAACACCGCTGCCCCTTCCCGGCCCAGGAGGTCGCCGAGGTCATCGCCCGCACCGGCATCGAGGTCCTCCTCGACCGGCTCCCCGACGTCGACCTCGCCGGACCCGCCGACGCGCTCACCCGGCGCCCGTCCCCCTGGCTGCGCGGCCTCAGCGCACTCCCCGTGACCTACACCCCGACCCCCGCGCTTGGAGCCACCCGATGACGTGCCCGATCGACCACACCCCGGCCGCCCCCCTCACCCTCGACCCCTTCGTCACCGACCTCGACGCCGAGAGCGCCGCGCTGCGCGCCGCCGGTCCGCTGGTCCGGGTCGTCCTCCCCGGCGGCGTCGGCGTGTACGCCGTCACGCACCACGCCGAGGCGCGCAGACTCCTCACCGACCCCAGGGTCGTCAAGGACATCGACGTGTGGGGCGCCTGGCAGCGCGGCGAAATCCCCCTGGACTGGCCCCTCATAGGCCTCGCCAACCCCGGCCGCTCCATGCTGACCGTCGACGGGGACGAGCACCGCCGGCTGCGCACCCTCGTCGCCCAGGCCCTGACCCCCCGCCGGGTCGAGCGGCTGCGCGCCGGCATCGAGGCCCTGACGACCGGGATGCTCGACCGCCTCGCCGCCCTCCCGGCCGGCGGGACGGTGGACCTGAAGGCACACTTCGCCTACCCCCTGCCGATGAACGTCATCAGCGAGCTGATGGGCGTCGACACCGCTGAACACCCCCGCCTGAAGGCCCTCTTCGAGAAGTTCTTCTCCACCCAGACCCTCCCCGAAGAGGTGCCGCAGATGATGGCGGACCTCGGCGCCCTCTTCTCCCGGATCGTGGAGTCCAAGCGGGCCACCCCCGGCGACGACCTCACCAGCGCCCTCATCGCCGCCTCCGAGGACGGGGACCACCTCAGCACCGAGGAGATCACCAACACCCTCCAGCTGATGGTCGCCGCCGGGCACGAGACCACCATCAGCCTGATCGTCAACGCCGTCGTCGCCCTCGAGACCCACCCCGAGCAGCGGTCCCTGGTCCTCAAGGGGGAGGTCCCCTGGGAGGACGTCATCGAGGAGACCCTGCGCTGGTCCACCCCCACCTCGCACGTCCTCATCCGCTTCGCCACCGAGGACATCGAGGTCGGGGACCGGATCCTGCCCCAGGGCGAGGGCCTGATCGTCTCCTTCGGGGCGCTGGGCCGCGACGAGGCCCAACACGGCGAGAACGCGGGCGAGTTCGACATCACCCGCACCCCCAACCGGCACATCGCCTTCGGCCACGGCCCGCACGTCTGCCCCGGCGCCGCCCTCTCCCGCCTGGAGGCCCTCGTGGCCCTCCCGGCCCTCTACGCCCGCTTCCCGGACCTCTCGCTGGCCGTCGGACGCGAGGAGCTGCGCAACAAGCCGATCCTCACCCAGAACGACCTGTACGACCTCCCCGTGCGGTTGACTGCGACCGCAGGCTGACCACAAGATCCATCTCGCAGACGACGACCTGCCGCGGCCCGCTGCCTAAGTTTGACGTCATGAACACCCGACGCCGGACCGCGGCCGCCGCGGCCTTACTCGCCCTCCTGCTCCCCGTCCCGCTCATGGCGGCCTCCACCGCCTCCGCCGCACCCGCGGCAGCCGCGGACACCCGCCCGGTGGGGGCCGAACTCCCCGCCCCCACCGGCCGGTTCGCGGTCGGTCAGGAGGACCTCCACCTGACCGACCGCAGCAGGACCGACCCCTGGGCGCACACCGGGCCCCGCGAGCTGATGGTCACCCTGCGCTATCCGGCGCAGCGCGGCACCGGCCGGGCGCCCGCGCCGTACATGAGCACCGAGGAAGCCCGGCTGATCCTGGCCGACAAGCAGCTGGACCAGCTGATCGACCCGGCCGTCTTCGCCGCCACCCGGGCCCACGCCCGCGTCGGCGCCCGGCCCGTCCAGGGCCGCTACCCCCTGATCGTGCTCTCGCCCGGCTTCACCGTCCCCCGCGCCACCCTCAGCTCCCTGGCCGAGGACCTGGCCTCGAGGGGCTACGTGGTGGCCGCCGTGGACCACGCCTACGAGAGCGCCGCCACCGCCTTCCCCGGCGGCCGGATCCTCACCTGCCTGGCCTGCGAACAGACGCAGGGGCCGGGCGGGATCGAAGCCGTCACCGAGGTCCGCGCCCGCGACGTGTCCTTCCTGCTGGACCGCCTCACCGGCCGCCACCCGGCCTGGCGCCACGCCGGCCTCGTCGACCGCGGCCGCATCGCCATGGCCGGCCACTCCATCGGCGGCGCCGCCGCGCTCCCCGCCATGGCCGCCGACCAGCGGATCCGCGCGGGCATCGACATGGACGGCACCCTGCCCGAGCCCTACCCCGCCGCCGGGATCGGCGGCCGCCCCTTCATGCTGTTCGGGTCGGCCGCGAGCGTCCCCGGCGACCAGCGCGGCAACTGGTCCGGTCCGTGGCCGCACTTCGACGGCTGGAAGCGCTGGATCACCCTCGACGGCACCGACCACTTCGGGCCCACCGACTTCCCCGCCATCCGCGACCACGTCGGCCTGCCGCACTCCGAGGCACCCCTCTCCGGCCCCCGCGCCATCGAGCTGACCCGGCGCTACGTCTCGGCCTTCTTCGACCAGCACCTCAAGGGCGAGCGCCGGCCGGTCCTGAACGGCCCCTCCGCCGACACCCCCGAGGCCCGCTTCCACAACCCCGGCGGTGGCACTAGCTCCGCGGAACGTCCTTGACGAAGACGATCCCGTCGCTGTCCGCCAAGTGGGCCGGGTCGAAGGGGGCGTAGCCGAACCAGGGGGACACGCGGGGCGCGGGCCGCGTGTCGCCGAGGGCGGTGGCCAGCCGTGGGGCGTCGATGACGCTGCTGTCCTCCGGGAGCGCGTACAGGAGTCCCTCGAGCGTGTCCGGCGGCGGCGCGTCCACACCCCGGTGCCGGATGGTGCCGAGGGCCGTCGCCACGAAGGCGTACTCCTCGCCGAGCCGGGCGCTCACCAGCGCACCGGCGCTCCACCACTCCAGCGGCGTCCCGCCCATCCGCATCGTGCTCTTCTCCCGCTGGAGATGGGAGTTGTGGGCGTGGACGAGGGCAGGGCCCCGGGCGGCGACGGCGAGGAGGTTGTGGGCCATCATCTGGGCCCGCACGCTCACCAGCCAGGCCATACGGGACGGTGAGGTGTCGGCCATCCGGTAGTGGTAGCGCAGCAGACCGGTCGCGGTGCGCCCGTACAGCCGCGCGCGGTCCCACTCCTCCCGCGAGGTCTCCGCGATCAGGTGCGGCGTCTGCGCGTCGAGCAGCGCCACCAGATCATCGGCGAGCAGCCGCAGTTCCCTGGCCCCGTCCGACTGCCCCACGGACCGGGCCGGGTCCCTCATCGCGGCGGGTTCGGTCCACCGGTCGTCGGCGCCGATCAGGCGGTCGAGCGCGTCCCCGGAGCAGGGGAGCAGGTTCGCGTCCACCCGGGCCGCGAGGTACTCGTGGAGCGCGGTCAGGGCCTGGCGGGGGCTTGCGGCGCCGGTCATCTCCAGCGGGCCGTCGACACCGGCGAAGCGGAGCCGCTCGGACGCGGGCCGGCCGTCGTTGTGGGCGCGCATCCAGGCCACGAGCTCGCGGTTGGCCGCGGAGGCGCCCCAGCCGTGGCTGAATCCGTGTTCCATGACCTCGTCGAGCGTGCCCGTGCCCGAGGTGACGTAGTCGTCCACGACCAGGCCCGCCACGCAGTCGCTCTCGATCGCGATCGTCCGGTAGCCCTCCTGCTCGACGAGCTGCCGGAAGAGGTCGTTGCGCAGGTCGAGCAGAGTGTCCTCGCCGTGGGTGGGCTCGCCCAGGGCGAGCAGCCGGGGCCGGGCCGGGAGCAGCCCCATGACGGAGGCAGCCTGGACGGCATGGGCGGTGTGCTTGATGTCAGTCGCCATGCCTTCAACGCTATCGTTGAACCTTCGGTTGAAACTTTTCCGCGATACCGTCGCCACCATGGGACGGAACCTTCAAAACGGTGAGCGGCTCAGGCCGGTGGATCTGGCGCGCGGGCACGGCCTGTCCACGCAGGCGGTCAGGAACTACGAGGAGGCCGGCATCCTTCCGGCCGCCGGTCGCACACCCCACGGCTACCGCACCTACACCTCGCTGCACGCGGGGGCCCTACGCGCGTTTCTCGCCCTGGTGCCCGGCCACGGCCACCAGACGGCGGCGTCGATCATGCGGGCCGTGAACCAGGGAGGGGCCGAAGAGGCGCTGCGCCTCATCGACGAGAGCCACGCCCAGCTCCTCGAGGACCGGCGGACCCTCCAGGCCGTGGAGAGCGCCCTGAGCGACCTGGAACCCGCCACGGAGCCCGAGCCCGGAGGCACCTTCATCGGGCCGCTGGCGGGGAAGTTCGGAATCCGGCCCGCGACGCTGCGCAAATGGGAGCGCGCCGGGCTGGTGCGCCCGCGCCGCGACCCGCGGACCGGGTACCGCGTCTACGACGAGGCCGACGTACGGGACGCCCGGCTGGCCCACCAGCTCAGGCGGGGCGGCTACCTGCTGGAGCAGATCGCCCCGCTGATCGCTCACGTACGGGCGGCCGGCGGGCGGGAGCCGCTGGAGGCCGCGCTGTCCGGCTGGCACGCCCGGCTGTCCGCCCGCGGGCGGGCGATGCTGACCGGGGCCGCGGAGCTGGAGGCGTACCTCCGCGAGCGCGGATGAGATACCGGTCGCAGGGGCGCCGGCCGCCGGGTCGCCGGTCGCCGGTCGCAGGCCGAAGGGCCGCCGGCGCCGGGGCGTAACCGCCGGGCGGATCAGGGCCGTCCGGCCCTGATCCACCCGATCCCTACACCGGGACGGCCACGAAGGTCCGGCCGGACTCGTTCTCCACCAGCACCTCCCTGACCTGCGCCGGGTCCACGGCCGCCGAGCCGTCCAGGGCCGCGCCCTTGCCCTCGCCGTGCTCCGCCGTACCCACGACCCAGCCGCCCGCCACGGACCGCGTACCGTCCTTGGCGACCACCACCAGCCGGCACCGCTCACCCGCCGGCACCCCGGTCACCGCCGCGTGCACCCGCACCCACTTGGCCGCCGGCGTCAGCTGTACGGTCATCCGCGCACCCGTGCCCGCATCCGTCGCGGAGGCCACCCTGGTCCCCGCCACCGGCGGCGAAGGCGCCGCGGACACCGTCGGCGTCGGCGGCGGGGGCAGCGCCCGGGCGCTGCCCGTGTCCCCGCCCAGCTGGGCCCCGGCCCAGAACACGGCCGCCAGTGAGGCGGCCGCGGCCAGACCCGCCAGCCCGGCCCGCCGCCGCGCACCCGCCG
Organism: Streptomyces sp. NBC_00091; assembly: GCF_026343185.1. GTDB lineage: Bacteria > Actinomycetota > Actinomycetes > Streptomycetales > Streptomycetaceae > Streptomyces. Next base: position 5,815,965 of record NZ_JAPEMA010000001.1, read on the forward strand.
CCCGCTCCCCGCGCACCTGCCGCAGGGTCCGCTGGAGCATCAGGTCGCCGCCCTGCGGCGGCCCGTCGAGGAAGGCCTCCTCGGGCACCTCGCCCAGCGCCCTCTCCATCTCGCGCAACGCGGCCACCTCCTCCCGGCACCGCACGCAGCCGTCGACGTGCTCCTCGACACGCCGTACGTCCTCCTGCTCCAGGACACCGAGCACGTACGGGCCGAGCAGTTCCTCCTCGTGCCGCTCCCGGTTCACGCCACCACCTCCCGCAGTCCGCCGGGCTGCTGGGGCGGCCGGCCTGATCCTCTGTTCCTCGCGCCGTCACCGGCGCCGTCCCCGAACACCTCGCGCAGGGCCTTCAAGGCGTAGTGCGACCGTGACTTGACCGTCCCCGCGGGGATGCCGAGGCGGTCGGCCGCCTCGGCGACGCTGTGCTGGCGGTAGTACAACTCCGTCAGCACGTCCCGGTGTTCCGGCGAGAGCCGGTCCAGGGCGCCGAGCACCGTCATGGCGTCCACCACCGCGTCCGCGTGGTCCCCCTCGACCGGGGGAGCGGCCGCCGAACCGGAGACCTCGGGCGGCCGTGCCGCCTTGGCCCGGTACCGGTCCGTGATGATGTTGCGGGTCACCGTGAGCAGCCAGCCGCGCACCGAGCCCTTTCCGTTGACCAGGACCTCGGAATGCCGCCAGGCCCGGATCAGCGTCTCCTGGACGACGTCCTCGGCGGCGGCCCGGTCACCGGTCAGCCGGGTGGCGTACGCGAGCAGGGCGTTGCCGTGCTCCTCGTAGACCGCCCTGATCAGCGCCTCGTCGGTCGAGCCCCGCCGCGTGCGGGGCCACAGTGGTCCGGCCATCTCACCCTCTCCGTCCACCTCACGTGGTTCAACTGCTGCAGTGCTGCAGTACTTCGTGCGGTCGGAACACGCCGGGGACGCGCCACCGGTTCACGTGACGTGCGTCACTCATGTCCGGCAGGTGCGGCCCTCGTTGAGGCAGGCGACCAGCTCGCCCATCCGCCCCTCGGTCATCACGTCCACGAACATCGCGTGGTCCGTCTTCGGGCTGTGCCGCTGCTCCGGGAAGGAGTCGAGCGCGATCGGCGCCCCCGGCGGTACCTCGTAGGCCAGCGACAGGCGCAGCTCGGGCACCGGGAACATGCCCTGCGGGCACACCCCTTGCGCGGAGGGGAAGGCCAGGTGCGAGCGGTGGTCGGCGGGGGCCGTGTCCAGCCCGTTCCAGCAGCTGGGGAAGACCAGCGTACGGGTGACCAGGTCGCCGTCCGGGCAGCGCGGGTAGCTGGTGGTGGACCGGCCAGGGGAGCCCGAACAGCCCCAGCGGGCCCGGACGTCGGCCTGCGACCCCGCCGTGTACGCCACGGCGTCCCCGGTCATCGCGCGCAGGAACCGGGGCATCGCCACCACCTTGCCGACCGGACTGCCCCGGAACTCCACGCGCACCGAGGACTCGGGCAGGATCTCGCCCGCGTTGCCGTGCCCGGCCGCACCCTCGTGGGGACGGCCGGCCGGCCGGTCGGTGCGCCGCAGCACCGGCCAGTAGTACGTGGAACGGTCGCCGCCGGCGCAGCTCGTGGCGGCGGCCGCCAGCGAGGCGTCGGTCGACAGGGCGTCCGTCGACAGGTTGCCCACGTACGCGTGCGTGTGGTGGGCGCCGGCCCGCAGCCCCGGCGAGACCACCAGGTTGTCCTCGTTCCAGTGGCCTTCCTCGTTGCGCCCGCAGTCCACCGTCACCGTGCCCGAGGAGGCGTCGGGCCCGGCCGGGACCGCGGCGGGCTCCGGCGGCACGTCGGCGATGTCCACGCGGTCGTCGGCCGCGGAGCCGTGGCGGGGCCCGGCCGCCCGGGAGGCGCCCAGCACGGCGGCGGCCAGCCCGGCGCCCAGCACCAGGCAGACGAGCAGCGCCAGCAGTCGGTTTCCGTTCCCCATGGCGGTCACGGTCGCCGCTGCCGCGCCCGTCCGTCAACCGGGCATCCGCACGACGGAGCACCTGCGCTTTCGTACGTGTGGCGGCCGCTCGCCGGTGAGGGCCGGACCACCGGATCACACCCGGGGCCGGGCGCGTGCGAAAGCCACCGAAATGACCCTGCCGAGGTGCGCGAACACGCCGTCCGAGGATGGCCCGTCCGGTGCTTGTCCGGCCGGGGGCCGCCCGCGAGAGTTCTCCGTATGACACCGGACGAGCTGCTGCACGCCTTCGCCCGCACCCGTGCCTCCGTCGGCGGAGACGAAGTCGTCTACCGGTGGACCGGCCACATCCACTCCTGGGCACCCGAGGAGCCCTACCGCCGGCTCTTCGGCTTCGAGGGCGTCAACGTGGCCCGGCTGGAGGCCGACGAGGAGGGCGGCGGGTACCGGCTGCTCTCCCGCGAGGCCGCCTTCTACCTCGACCCCGCCACTGGAGAGATCCTCGAGACCTGGCAGGGGAAGCCCGTGGTCCACGTGTGGAACGATCCGGCCAACCAGCAGTGGCGCCCCTTCCCCGTCCCGCGCACCGAACTCGGCGACCAGGTCTGCTTCAGCCTCGAGATCCCCCTCGCCTACCCCTCCCCGCTGCCCGTCGCCGACTACCCGCTGAACTCCGCCGACGACACCTACCGGGCCCTGGAACTCTTCCAGTTCTTCACCCCCGCGGCCGCCCTCGCCGGCGACGCCCCGAGCGTCCCCGCCACCATGTCGTGGACCCGGATGTCGCCCTGGCTGCCCTGGATGGAGCAGGGGCAGCGCCCCGGCGGCCTCACCTTCCACTGCCGGGGCGCGAAACTCGGCTCCTACGCCGAGGTCCCCGAACGCACCCGCGCCTACATCGCCGCCCACCACCCGGAGTTCGCCCGCGCCCCCGAGAAGTGGACCGAGCCCAACGAGACCAGCTGGACCTACTTCCGCAAGCTCGATCCCCGCTGACCCGCGGTAACCCCCGGGGAGGGGGAGTGACCCCCAGGGTCCGGACAAGGGTTTTCCCCGTATCGGGTTCATCCCCGCGTTGCCTACTGTCTGCCCACCGGCGATCTTCCGCACCCCCGGGCGGCCCCGCACCAACCCCACATGGTGTGAAACGACCGCGGACGCGCTGACCGCCGGTACGCCGTTGCCCTGCCCCGCCGTCGCGGCCGGACAACGTGGCGTGCGGCGGTGGCCGGGGCGGGTTCGACCAGCCCGCCCAGGCCCCGCAGCCGCCGGTTCACCTCCCACACTGCACCGACCGGCCGCTCCGGCCTGCCCGGAAACGGCCCGTAAAGGGGAACACCGTGCACGCACCCAGACGTCGGCTCATATCCGTCGTGGCCATGTCCGTCACCCTGCTCGCCGGCTCCGCCACCGCCGCGGTGGCCGTGACGCCCGCGAACGACCCGGCGGCCTCCACCCTCCCGGCCGCCGCGGCTCCCGCCAACCCCGCCGCCGCCCCGGTCGAGAACCTGATCGTCGGCTACAAGTCCTCGGCCTCCGAGGCCAGTTCCAACGACGCGGCTGCCGACGACGCCGCCGCCAAGGGCAAGAAGGCCGGCAAGAACGCGAAGTTCGACCGCCGCCTCGGCACCGGAGCCGCCCTGGTCGACGTCGCACCCGGCGAGGCTGCCGACGTGATGGCCCAGTTCCGCGCCGACCCCGACGTCGCCTACGTCGAGGCGGACTCCCGCGCCTACGCGATGGCCACCCCGGACGACACCGAGTACGCCAAGCAGTGGGACCTCTTCGAGCCCACCGCCGGCATGAACGTGCCCGCCGCCTGGGACAAGACCACCGGCTCCGGCGTCACCGTCGCCGTGATCGACACCGGCTACGTGGCCCACTCCGACGTCGCCCCCAACGTCGTCGCCGGCTACGACTTCATCTCCGACTCCACCGCGGCCCGCGACGGCAACGGCCGCGACAACAACGCCGCCGACCAGGGCGACTGGAGCGCGGCCGGCGAGTGCGGTACCGGCTCCAAGGCCAGCGACTCCTCCTGGCACGGCACCCACGTCGCGGGCACCATCGGCGCGGCCACCAACAACGCCAAGGGCATCGCCGGCATCGCGTACAACGCCAAGATCCAGCCCGTCCGCGTGCTCGGCAAGTGCGGCGGCTCCACCTCGGACATCGTGGACGCCATCACCTGGGCCTCCGGCGGCTCCGTCCCCGGCGTCCCGGCGAACGCCACCCCCGCCAAGGTCATCAACATGAGCCTCGGCGGCTCCGGTGCCTGCACCGCCACCTACCAGAACGCGATCAACGCCGCCGTCGCCCGCGGCACCACCGTCGTGGTCGCCGCCGGCAACAGCAACGCGGACGCGGCCGGCTTCTCGCCCGCCAGCTGCAACAACACGGTCACCGTGGCCGCCAGCAACCGCACCGGGGACCGCAGCTTCTACTCCAACTACGGCACGAAGGTCGACGTCGCCGCCCCGGGCGGTGAGACCCGCCGCGCCACCGACACGCCCGGCACCGTCACCACCCCCGAGAACGGCATCCTCTCCACGATCAACGGCGGCACCACCACCCCCGCCGCCGAGATCTACAAGCCGTACCAGGGCACCAGCATGGCCGCCCCGCACGTCGCGGGCCTCGCCGCCCTCCTGGTCGCCGCCAAGCCCTCGCTGACCCCGGCGCAGGTCGAGTCGGCCATCAAGACCAACGCCCGCCCGCTGGCCGGCACCTGCACCGGCGGCTGCGGCACCGGTCTCGCCGACGCGGCCGCGACCGTCAACGCCGTGACCTCCACGCCGGCCACCCCGGCCTTCGAGAACACCGCGGACTTCGCCATCGGTGACAACACCACGGTCGAGAGCCCGATCACCGTCACCGGTGTGACGGGCAACGCCCCGGCCACCCTCAAGGTCGGCGTGAACATCGTCCACACCTACACCGGTGACCTGAAGGTCGACCTGGTCGCCCCCGACGGCACCGTCTACACGCTCCACAACCGGGCCGGCGGCAGCGCGGACAACATCAACCAGACCTACACCGTCAACGCCTCCTCCGAGGTCGCGAACGGCACCTGGAAGCTGCGCGTCAACGACAACGCCGGCGGCGACACCGGCAAGATCGACTCCTGGAGCCTCGGCTTCTGACCCGGTTCGCACCGGATCCGGCGGAGTCCCCAACTCCGTTCTGACGGACCGATAGTACGGACCAATGCAGTGCGCGGGCCTACCGGTACCTTCCGTACCGGCAGGCCCGCAGTGCTTTCCTGTCGCCCGACTGATTTCTGCGTCACAATCCGGGTCCGCCGGGGGGCTGACCTCGTATTGTCGCGTCTCACAGGAAGGGCACAGAACAGGGGCGCGAAAGGCTGGTGGCTGTGCGTGGCGGCGACGGGGAACGCTGACACCAACGTCGGACACGGTGCACTCATCGAGGCGGTCGACCGGGCGCTGACCACGCACGGCCGGGCAGTCCTGGCGGGACCCGCCGGCTCGGGCAAGACCGAGGTGGCGCGCGCCGTCGCGGCCACCGCCGCCCGGCGGCGCGAAACCGTCCTGTGGCTCGCCCCCGAAGCGGCCGACCGGGAGATACCCGAGGCCTCGGCCGCCGCCCTCCTCGCCTCCGTCCCCCGCACCGCCCTGGACCGGCTCGCCGGACCCCAGCGCACCGCCATCGCCCTGCTCCGCCGCGAGGCCGACGCCCCCCGAGCCGGCCGCGACCACGTCGCGCTGCGCCTGGCCGTCGTCGAAGTGCTCCGCACCCTGGCCGCCCCCGGCCCCGTCCTGCTCGTCCTCGACAACGCCCAGTGGCTCGACGCCGAGAGCACCGAGCTGCTCCGCTTCGTGCTGCGCCTGACCCCGCCCCGCGTCCGGGTCCTCGCCGCCGAATGCGTCCAGGGCGGCGCCCCCGTCGCCGAACCCCTCTGCGGCCCCGGCACCACCGTCGTCCGCGTTCCCGCGCTCGGCGCCGACGAGGTCGCCGAACTGCTCCTGCGCCACGGCCTGCCCGCCCGCCTCGCCGGCCGCATCCACCAGGCCAGCGGCGGCAACCCGCGCCTCGCCCTCGCCCTCGGGCACTCCCTCGCCGAAGCCGCCGCCGGCCAGGGCGGCGGAGCCCACCACGCCGACACCCTGCCCGTCACCGGCCAGGCCCGCGAGGTCGCCCGCCGGCTCCTCGCCGCGGCACCCGCCAGGGCCCGCCCGACCCTGCTGCTCGCCGCCCTCGCCGCCCGGCCCACCACCGCCCTGCTGCGCCGGGCCGGACGCCCCGACGCGGAGGCGGAACTCGCCGAGGCCGAACGGGCCGCGCTGGTCACCGTGGGCGAGGACGGCGCCGTCGCCTTCACCGCCGGCGCCCTGCCCACCGCCCTGGCCGCCGACGCCGGCTGGCCCGAGCGCGCCGCCGGGCACGCCGCGCTCGCCGCCGCCGTGGACGACCCCGTCCAGGCCGTACGCCACCGCGCGCTCGCCGTCGACACCCCCGACCCGCACCTCGCCGCCGAGATCACCCGCGCCGCCGACGCCTGCCGGCGCCGGGGCCAGCGGGCCCTGGCCGCCGAACTCGGACTGCTCGCCGCCGAACGCACCCCCGCCGGCCTCCCGCAGGAGGAACTCGCCCGCCTCGTCGGCGCCGCCGAGGACGCCGGCTGGGCCGGCCGCGCCGACCTCGCCCGCCGCGCCACCCGCGCCGTGCTCGCCCGCGACGCCTCGCCCGCCCAGCGGGTACGGTCCCGGCTCGCGGTGATCGACGCCGCCGGGCAGGCCCTGGCCGACCTCGACGAGACCATCGCCCACGCCGTCGCCGACGCCGCCGGGGACCCCTCCCTGCGGGCCGCCGTCCAGCTGCGGATCGCCTGGAAGCACAACATCGGCGACGGCGATCCCGTCCGCGCCCGCGACGCCGCGGCCGAGGCCGGAGCCCTCGCGAAGGCCGGCGGGGACCAGGTCGCCGAAGCCATGGCGCTGACCGTCCGGGCCCGCATGGGCCGCATACTCGGCGACCCCGACGCCGAGGACATCCTGGCCGAGGCCCTCGCCCTGCCCGCCCCCGAGGTCCCCCTCGGCATGCGCAACGCCCCCCAGTACCTCGCCGTCCGCCACGCCCTCTTCGACGACCGCCTCGCCGACGCCCGCCGCCAGCTCCTCGTCCTGCTGCCCGCCGTGCAGCGCACCGGCTCCGCCGAGGACGTCTTCGAGGTGCTGCGCAGCCTCACCGAGGCCGAACTGCGGCGCGGCCACTGCGCACGCGGCGCGGCCCACGCCCGCCGCGCCCTGGAACTGACCATCGAAGCGGGCCTCTCACCCGGCCCCGCCTGGTATGTGGCCGCCACCGCCGAGGCCGCCGCCGGCAGCTTCGCCCGGGCCGCCGCCTACGCCCGCCGGGGCATCCGGGCCTCCGAGGAGGAGGGCGACCAGGTCTTCCTCTCCCGGGGGCTGTACGCGCTCGGCACCGTGGAACTGGCCACCGGAGAGGCCGCGAAGGCGGTGGCCACGCTGAGCCGGGTCGCCGCCCTGGAGGAGGCCCAGCAGGTGGTGGACCCCTCCATCCTGCGCTGGCACGGGGAGCTCGCCGAGGCCCTGGTCGCCGCCGACGCCCCCTGCGAGGCCGTCGGACTGCTGGACCGCGTCACCCCCGTCGCCCGCTCCCTCGGACGGCCCACCGTGCTCGCGGCCCTGGACCGGGCCCGGGGCCTGTGCCGGTCCGCGCAGGGCGAGCCGGAGCCGGCCGTCGCCCTGCTGGAGGCGACGGCCGAGCGGTTCGGCGCCCTCGGACTGCCCCTCGAGCAGGGCCGTACGCTGCTCGCGCTGGCCCGGGTGGAACGCCGCCGCCGCCGCCGGGCCCCGGCCCGGGCCGCGCTGCTGGCCGCGGCCGGGCTGTTCGAGGCGGCCGGGGCCGGGCCCTGGCTGGACCTGGCCCGGGAGACCGCGCCCGAGACCTGCGGCCCGCACCCCGGGGTGGCGGCCCTGACCGAGGCGGAGGCGCGGCTCGCCCTGCTCGTCGGCGGCGGAGCCAGCAACCAGGAGGCGGCGGCGAAGCTCTTCCTGAGCGTGAAGACGGTGGAGGCCCGGCTCACCCGGATCTACCAGAAGCTCGACGTCCGCTCCCGCGCCCAGCTGGCCACCGCACTGCGGGGCCAGTGAGCCGGTGAGCGGTGAGCCGGGGTCTCCCGCGCCGTCAGCAGCTCAGGTTGTTCCCCGGGGTGACGCCCAGCAGCTGGGTGAAGCTCTGGTACTTGCTCACCCGGCTCTGCACCTGGGCCGGGTTGCCGCCGTTGCACTCCAGGGCCCCGTTGATGGAGCGGATCGTCTCGCCGAAGCCCGCCCCGCCCACCATCGCCGCGTGGGCGGTCATCGTGCCGGGACCGTTCTGGGTGTTCCAGTACCAGAGCGCCGTCTTCATCGCGACGGCCGGGTCCTGCTCCACCAGGTAGGGGTTGGCCAGGAGGTTGATCCCCAGGGCGTCGCCCGCCGCCTTGTAGTTGAAGTTCCAGCTCAGCTGGATGGGGCCGCGGCCGTAGTACGCGGCCTGGCCGGCGGGACAGCCGTAGGGCTGGGAGGCGTCACAGTAGTGCGGGTAGTTCGCGGTGTTCTGCTCCACTATGTACACCAGCCCGCCCGTCTCGTGCGAGACGTTCGCGAGGAAGGCGGCCGCCTCGCGCCGCTTGACGGTGTCGTCGCCGGTGTTGGCGAAGCCGGGGTACGCGGACAGCGCCGCGACCAGGCCGTTGTAGGTGTAGAAGGGGTTCCGGTTCGGGAACATCTGGTTGAACTGGGCCTCGCTGACCACGAAGCCGGACGGGTTGCCGGTGCCCGGGTCCGGGTCCTGGCCACCGCCGCCGCAGGCGCCCTGGTCGGACCAGACGCCCCACTGGCCGGTGGTGCCGGGCGTCTCGCCCTGGGTCCACCACTTGGCCTGCCAGTTGTGGCCGCCGTGCGAGGCGCTCGCGCCGCCCGTGTAGACGGCCGAGGAGGTCCAGGCGCCGGAGCAGGCGGGGGCCGCGGCGGCGGGGGAGGCGGGCAGGGCGACGGCCAGGCCGAGGGTCACGGCGGCGGCCGCGGCGAGGGAGAGGGCGCGGCGGCGTAGCGTACGTATCACGTAACTGCTCCTGGAGTGGGGGGAGTTGTCGCGAGATGGTGGGGACGACAACTACCGCCACTGAACCGAAATGGTCTGGACCTGTCAAGGTCTAGACCAAAGGCTTTACGTGTCCGGACATGCGGGAGCGGTGTGACGGCCGGGGCCGTCACACCGCTCCGGAGCCGCTGGATCAGCTGCCGGCCGACAGGTTGCCCGACAGGACCGGGATGTTCTCCGCGATGTGCGAGAGGGTCTCGTCACCCTTGCCCTGGGTGGAGTTCTCGGTGCACTGCTGGTTCTGCGGGTTGGAGGCGATCGGGATGTCCTGGACGCCGATGTTGGCGATGAGCGCGAAGACCGACTGGACGTTGACCTTGGCCGGCAGGCCGACGCAGAGCTTGTTCAGGGAGCCCTGGACCGCGGAGAGCTGCGGGCTCATCGCGCCCTTGGTCTCCTGGTTGCCGTAGATCTGCGCGGCGTTGTTGCCGTTGATCGTGTTGACCCCGTTGTCGTTGCCGATCGCCATCGCCGGGGAGGCTGCGAGGACGCCCGTCCCCAGGACGGAGGCGGTGACCGCGGCGGTGGCCATGAACTTCTTGAGCATCGTGTGGATCCTTCTGTCGCATGTGCTGTCCCCGGCGGAACGCCCTGATCAACTGCCCCCGCTCCCGGGGGTTATCGCCGGTCACCCATGCGGCCCAACGGACCCGTGCCCAAAGAGGCGGCCCGGGTCAGCCGGTCTTGCGGCGGACCTTCTTGTTCTTGCCTCCGGGACCGCTGCTGGAGCCCTGTACCTTCGCCCGGCTCTGGTGCGCCTGCTGGGACTGGGCGCTCGCGGCGTTGCGCTCGAGGGCCTCGCGGAACTTGCGCTTGGCCGCCTCGGCCGGGGACTCGTTCTGCGGGGCGTCGTCCTGCGGCTCTTCGTTCGGCGGGGTGTCCGGTGCGTCGCTCATCTGTCTGCCTCCTGGAGTGATCTGGTCGCCCAGTGTGTCAGCCCGGGCCGCCGGCGGGCCATCGGGTCCCCGCGGGCCGGCCGGAAGGCCGACCGGAAGGCCGACCGGAAGGCCGAGCGGCGGGCCCTCAGGCGGGCGCGGCCGGGGCCTCGGCGCCGCCTCCGGCGCGGATCGCGCGCAGGGCCGCGGTGTGGAGCGCGTACGGATCGCCGTGTGCCACGGGGCTGCCGGTGAGGGTGTACCACTCGTCCGCGTCCGTGTACTGGATCTCGAAGCGGATCTTGCCGTCCGGTCCGCCGGTGGTGCGCAGCGTGAGCGGGCCCGTGATGACGCCGACCTCGTCGGTCATGGCGCCGCCGGGCCCCGCGAGGACCTCGTCCTGCCACTGCCGGGGAGCCGTCATGCGGCGCAGGTGTCGATCATGGTGGTGAGCATGGCCCTCTCGGCTTCGGTGACGGTCAGACCGTAATGGGATTTGACGGTGGTCCAGGCCCGCCCGTACTGGCACCAGCTCGACTTGTCCGTCGGCTGCCACAGGTCCGGGCTCTGGTCGCCCTTGGAGCGGTTGGACCCCGCCGAGACCGCCAGCAGCTGCGGCCGCGTCAGGTCGTTCGCGAAGGCCTTGCGCTTCGCGGCGTCCCACCCCGAGGCGCCGGACCGCCAGGCCTCGGCCAGCGGGACCATGTGGTCGATGTCCAGCTTCCCGGCCTCGGTGGCGGTGGCGCCGTCGTACAGGCTCTTCCAGCTGCCCGACACGGCGCGGCACTCGGAGTCCTGGGTGACGCCGGTCCCGTCGCGCTTGAGGACGGTCTCCCGGGTGTCGCACTTGTTGCCCTGCTCGGCCCAGTGCGTGAACTTGTCGCGGCTGTACCCGGCCATCGTGCCGGGCTTGCCGGTCGTCAGCGCCGCGAGCCGGGTCCGGGCGACGGCCGCGTCGACCATCCCCGGCAGTACGTCCCCGGAGGCGGGCTTCGCGTCGCCCGCGGAGGCCGAGGGCGCCGGGGCCGACGCCGTCGCCCGTGGGGAGGGGGTCGCGCTCGCCGCCGGTTTCCCCGCCGGCTTCCCGTCCCCTGAGCCGCCCCCGCTGCCGCATCCGCTCACACCGAGCAGTAGCGCCACGGCCACCACTCCGCCGCTTATCCCTGTCTGACGACGATTCATGACCCCACCCCGACGAGACTCCGCGAACTGACCTGGAAAGACTACCCATAACCGGACAAGCATCCACGCACCGGGCCTTCAGGTCTTCCTCGTGGCCGCCGAGTTCAGGGCGTGCCACCCCGCCCCGGCCGCGGCCGCGAGCGCCCCGGCCAGCACCACCGGCCAGCCGGCCAGGGCGGAGTCCCAGGCGGCGACCGCCGCGAGGGGCAGTGCCACCACCGCGGCCGGCAGCAGACGCCGGCCCCTGACCCGGACGTGGTCCTCCGTCGGCATGGCGTGTCCCCCTTCTCGCGGGCCCTGGGCCCTCCTGGAGAGTGTGGGCGGCGCGGGGGCGGAAGGTGAGGAATCGTCACCGAAGCCGCGGAACACGGGTCGGGAACCAGCCAGGTCCGGGTACGGGTACGGGCCGCCCCGAGCCGGACGGGGGCGGGCCCCGGCGGTTTCCCCGTCTCCGGCCGGACCTGGGCCGTCTCTTCCGGATCTGGCCTGACCCGCGCTGCCCGGCACCGCACCTCGCCGCGTTGTCGAGGCTCCCGAGGACGTCCAGTAATCGGGAGCCTCTCCGCCTTGCGATGCACGGCACCGGACAACGCGGGCTTAACCGGCCAGATCCGAAAGAGACGACCTGGCAGAGTTGGCCGAAAGGGCCCGGAGCGCGGGACGCGCCCTGTGCGCCGGAGGCGCCGGTCAGGCCCAGGAGGCGGCCACCAGGGAGCGCTGCGCCGCCTCGAGGTGCGCGGACGCCGCCAGCCAGGCCCACGCGTACCCCTCGGACGAGGCTTCGGTGAGCCGGCCGAAGGAGTCCCGGGGGCGCCGGTCGGCCTCGGCGACGAGCGCGCCGGCCAGGTCGGCCGCCGCCCCGAAACCGGCCCGGCGCAGCGGCCCGTACGCGGTCAGCGGCTCCGGGCCCCGAGCGGACTCCGCCACCGCCCGGCGCCCGCCCGCCACCCCCGTCTCCAGCAGCCGGCGCACCCGCCACAGCGGCGAGTCGGCCAGCGGATCCGGCCCCGGCGCGGGCGCCGCCACGGGCCCGGGGGCCGCGCCGTCCGGGAAGTGGCCGCCCTGGAGCCGGTCGTAGCCCAGGTCGGCCCGCCCCCGCCACTCGGGCGGCAGCCGCAGCGTGTACGCCGCGCCGGGCACCGGCCCCACGGCGAGCGGGCTCAAGGTGGCGGCGCGGTCCGGGTCGGGGCGGCCCAGGACGCGCACCGCCAGCCCCGGACACCCGGCCAGGCGGCGCAGGTTGGCGGTGTGCGCCAGCTCCGGATGGGGGTGCGCCGGACGCAGCCGCAGCAGCGGCGCGTCCGCGCGCGCCTCTCGTACCAGCAGGTGCTCGCCGGCCGCGCCGACGACCTGGACGTCGCAGCCCAGCAGGCCCGGTCCGGTGTCCTGCGCCAGCGACTCCCGGACCGCCTCGGCCGCCGGGCGGGCGAAGAGCGCGGCGAGCGGCTCCTCGTCCCAGGCCGCGCCGGGCGCCGGCACCGCCCGGACCCCGCGCCCGGCGCCGAGCCGCCCGTCGGCGGAGACCGCCGCGCCGACGATACGCAGACCCGCGCGCGCCAGCCCCGCGTGGTCCAGGGCGGCTCCGCCGAGGGCCACGGAGGCCGCCCCCGCACCCCGGGCCCGGGCGAGCCCGCCGGGGCGGACGTCCGACAGCGAGTAGCGGGCGCCGTCCGTGCCCAGCAGGTGGGTCACCACGCCCGCGTAGCCGGTGGCGGTCAGCACGGGCTCCCGGCACAGGCCGAGGACGTGCAGGCTGCCCCCGGCCCCGTAGGCCCGCCGGCCGCTCCCGGTGACCCCCGGACCGCCCGAGCCGGACGCCGACAGCGCGGCGGTGCGCAGCAGTTCCGAGAAGGCGGCGGCCAGGTCGGTGAGCCGCTGGGCGGCGCTGCGCTCCCGCGCGGCCCGCAGTCCCCGTACCACCCGCAGGGCGGCGGCCTCGGCGCGCGGCAGGCCGGCGAGGCGTGCGGTGTGCGCGGCCCGCAGCAACTCGGCCTGCACCACCGCCCCCGCGGCGACGACCCCGGCGGCGAGCGCCTCGGCGGACACCGCCCACAGCGCGGCCCCGGCGCGCACCTGAGCCGCCGTGGCCCGCTCCGCGTCGGGCCCGTCGGCGGGCCCGTCGGCGGCGCCGCCCGCCGACCCCGCCCCGGCTCCGGCCCGGGACGCGGAGGCGGCCTGGGGCCCGGGCTCGGGGGCAGGGGCAGGGGCGGGGACGGCGGCGGGGCCGCCCTCGGACGGGCCGTCCGCACCGGACTCCGTCCAGGGCCCGGCCTCCTCCCCGGCCTCCTCCCCGGCCTGGGGCCCGGCCAGGGGAGCGGCTCCCAGGACCGCCGCCCGGTGCAGGCAGCGCGGGGCCAGCAGGCAGCCGCAGACGGCCTGTCCGGGCTCCGAGACCACCCCCGCGGGCCCCGGCCGAAGGGTCACCACCGCGTCCTCGCCGAACCGGACGGTGACACTCCCGGCCGCTGCGGCCACGGCGTCCGCACCCGCCGCGCAGCCCTCGATCGCGGCGTCCAGCTTCTTGCGCAGCCGGGCGCTCAGGTTCTCCACGGCCTCCGCGAGCACCTCGGCGGCGACGGGCGGCAACAGCGGGCTGGTCATCGGGGCTCCCCACGGAGTCGGTCGCCCACCCAGCGGGCGAGGGCGAGAGGGCTGAGCGCGGCCACCGGCATCCCGGCGGCGACGAGTTGCCGGGCGACGGGCACCGAGTACCGGGGCGCGCCCGAGTCGTCGAGCGCGGCGCAGCCCAGCAGATGGGCGCCGGACGCGGCCAGTGCGCGGACCTCGCCGAGCAGGCCCCCGACCGGGGCGCCCTCCTCGAAGTCGCTGACCACGACGAGCAGGGTGCGGCTCGGCACCGTGATCAGCGTCCGGGCGTGCGCGAGGCCCGCGGCGATGTGCGTACCACCGCCGACACGGACCTCCAGGAGCAGCGAGAGGGGGTCCTCGACGCGCCCGGTGAGGTCCACGACCTGAGTGGAGAAGGCGAGGAAGTGCGTGGACAGGGTCGGGACCCCGCCCAGCACCGCCGCCGTCAGCGCCGACCAGACGACGGACGCCTCCATCGAACCGGAGACGTCCACCACCAGGATGAGCCGCCAGTCCGCCTCCTGCGCCGCCCGGGTGGCGAACACCGGGCGTTCCGGGACCACCACCACCCGGCCGTCGTCCAGGCGCCGGGTGTGCGCCAGGTTGGCCCGCAGGGTGCGGGCCAGGTCGAGCGGGCCGCCGGGGCGGCGGGTCGGGCGCGGGGTGGCCAGACCCGACAGGGCCGGCCGCAGCCGGCCGGCGAGCTCCTTGGCCAGCTCGTCGACCAGCCGCTTCACCAGGGGCCGCAGCCGGGCCAGTTGCTGCTCGGGCATCCCGCCGGCCAGTGAGAGCACCGAGGTCAGCAGCTCCACCGAGGGGCGTACCGCCGCCGGGTCGAGCTGGGCGAGCACATCGGTGCGGCCCGCGCCGGCCGCGTCGGCGAGCACCTCCTCCCGTACGTCGGCCCCGAAGAGGGACTCCAGCTCGGCCGACCACTCCCGGGCCGTCGGGAAGGAGGGCTCGTCCCCGCCGCCGGGGCCGCCCGGGCCGCCGCGGCCCACGTCGGCGGAGCCCTCCCCGCGCCCCGCCCCGTACAGCTCGTCCAGGGCGCGGGCGTAGCGGTGCGCGCCGGCCGGGAGCCGGTCGCGCTGGCGGCCGAGCAGCAGCCGCCACCGGTCGGCGGGCGCGAGACGCCGGCCGTCCGGCAGGTCCGGGCGCGCGGGCGGCGCGGCCTCGGCCGGCTCCACGGCGGCCGGTGAACTCCCGGGCAGCGGCAGCGCCTTGAGCGCGGCGAGTCCGGCCGCGTCGGCGGCGGCCCAGAGCGCGAGCAGCGCGGGCGGCGCGTCGAGCGAGAGGTCGACCCGGTCGCCGAGCCGTTCGGTGACGGTGCCCAGCAGCCGCTCCCGGGCGGCCGGGGCCAGTACGTCGAACCCGGCGCGCAGTGCGGGCAGCCGCTCCAGGAACGCCTCGTCGGCCAGCGAGTCCACCCGGTCCAGCAGCGGGGTGAGGGCGGCCTGGGAGGCGTCCAGCAGCGGTCCGGCGGCGGTGAGCAGCCCGGCGAGCCGGCGGGCCAGCGCACGCCGCCCGTCGGGGGTGGCCGCGCCGTCCACCCAGGCGGCGGCGCGGGAGCCGAGCCCGGCCGCCGGATCCAGGTCCAGCAGCACCCGTACGGCCAGGGCCGCGCCCCGCATCAAGGGGCCCGCGCCGGAAGCGAGTCCGGCGAGCGCGGCGTCCATGCGCAGCCCCAGCCGGCGGGCGGCGGCCCGCTCGGCGAGGGCCACCAGGGCGCCCGCGTCGGCGAGGTCGTCGCTGCCGGCGAGGCCGGGCAGGGAGCGTACGGCGGCGTCCAGCAGGTCGCCGACGAGCGCTTCGGCGGTGGCCCGCGCCCCGGCCGGGGCGCCGGGCAGGTGGCCGCGGCGCAGCCCCTCCAGCAGGTCGACGGCCTCGAGGAGTTCCGGCACGGTGGCGGTGTCCGGCAGCACGGCCGCCACCTCCTCCAGCCGTACGCCGACCAGCCCGGGCAGGTCACACCGCGCGGCGGCGTCGAGCCCGGCCAGTACCTGAGCCGCCGTCGGGCCGCCTTCGGCCGCCTGGCGGCGCGCGAGGTCCCGCAGCGTCCCCGCGGCCGCCTGGGCGGCGGTGACGCCGCGGACCCCCGCCAGGTCCAGGCGGGCCGGGACGGACGGGGTCCAGGACAGCCGCCACCTGCTCCCCAGGGCGGTGCCGTCGCCGGTGGCGGCCACCCCCACGGGCTCCCCGTAGGAGGCCCCGCAGACCAGCAGCCGCCGCAGCAGCACCTCCCGGCGCCCGTCGAGCTCGGAGCGCAGGGGGTCCAGGCGGACCTCCCTGGGCTCCGGGTCCCCGGGACAGGGCAGGCGCAGCGCGGCCAGCTCCGCCTCCACGGAGGGGCCGAGCCCGGAACGCGGGGCGTGCGGGGTGGTCCGGCCGCGGCCCGTGCCGACGAACACCGCCTCGAGGGCGCGGGCCAGCGCCCGCCCCCGGCCCAGGGGTTCGCCCTGCCCGAGCACCGTGGAGACGGCCTCCAGCAGTTCGCCCCGGCCGGGCGCGGGCAGCCCGCGCAGCACCGCCAGGTCGCAGGCGAGCCGCAGGGTCTCGGCGGCCTCCCCGGTGCCGGCGGTGTGCCCGGCGCGGCGCAGCTCGCGGCAGACCCCGGTGACGGCGGCCGAGACGGCCTCCCGCAGCCGCTCCGGCTGCCCGCCCGCCTCGAACACGGCCTGCTGCCAGAGGGGATCCCGGATCCCGGCGGGATAGCCGGAGCGCGAGTCGAGCAGGTCGTGGGAGTACGCCACGAAGGAGGTCACCACCTGCGCCTGCGCCGTGCCCGCTTCCCGTCCGGCCACCGGCCGGGTCGCGGACGCGCCGGCAGCGGAGTGCGCCGGCGCGCCGCCGCCCGCCCCGGCGGCCGGGGCCGGGCCCCGGAGCTGTCCCGGGACCGCGGCCCGGACCCCGCCGCCGGGGGCGCCGGCGCGTGGTGTCAGCGCCGGCGCGTGGAAGGCGCCGATCACGGCGGCGACCCGACGGCCGGTCAGCCCGGCGAGCACGCCCCGCATGTGGGACTCCCGCGCCAGGTCCGTCGCCGGCACGGCGCCCGCGTCCGTACGCAGGGCCCAGCCGACGCCCAGCGCGGCGCGGCGTACGGCCTCCGGGGAGCAGCCCGGGGCCAGGACCTCCACGGCCCGGTCCCAGAGGTCCTCCCCCTCGCGCCCGGTCCCGGACGCGGCGAGCGCGTCGGCGTAGCCGCGGCGCCCGGCGCGGGCGTCCGCCGGCCCGTCCGGGCCCGCACCGGGGGCGCTCCCGCCGCCCCCGCCGTCCGGCCCGGCCGGGTCCGGCCCCGGAGCCGGGGCGCCGTCCGGGGACCAGCCCGGGTCGGCCAGCGGCAGGTCGCAGCAGACGACCTCCACCCCCCGGTCCCGCGCCCAGCGGAGCGCCGCGAGCTCCGGGGAGAAGTCCGCGAACGGGTAGAAGGAGAGCCGCCCTTCGGCCCCCAGGCCGGCCAGGGCGACCGGGGCGAGCGTCTCCGGGTCGGCCAGGTGCGCCAGCCACGGCTGGAAGTCGGCCGGCAGCTCCACGCAGAGCACCTCGGGGTCCGCCGCGTCCAGCAGCGCCGGGACCACCGCGGCCAGCGCGGGGCTGTGGTGGCGCACCCCCAGCAGGTAGGGCGCGCGGCAGGCGGCCAGCGCCTCCAGCGCCTCCCGGGGATCGGCGGTGAGCGTCAACGCAGGCTCCCGCGCAGGTCCCAGAGCCGGCGCCACATCGCCGAGCCGTCCTCGGCCCGGCGGCGGACCGGGCCGTCCCAGTAGCCCAGCAGCCGCCCGTGGTCGGCCGGGTCGTCCTTGCGCACGACGCCCAGCAGGTGTCCCGGCAGCAGGTCCAGCACGTCCCCGCCCGGCAGGTACGCGGCGGCGACCCCCAGCGAGGCCGCCACCTGCACGGCCTCGGCGGTGGACATGACCGTACCGGGCCGCTCCACGTCCCAGCCCTCGGCGCTGCGCCCCGAGCGCAGGTCCCGGAAGACGGTGACGAGCGCGTCGAGGACGGAGTCGTCCACCCCGAAGGCCGCCCCGGCGCGTGCCACGGCGGCGACGGCCTGCCGCCGGATCAGCGCGGCCTCGGCGTCCGGGTCCGCGATCGGGCCGACTGTCTCGAAGTTGAAGCGCCGCTTGAGGGCGGCGGACATCTCCGAGACGCCCCGGTCCCGCAGGTTGGCGGTGGCGATGACCGTGAAACCGGGGGCCGCCGCCACCAGCGCGTCCTCGGTGGCGGTCAGTTCCGGCACGCTGACCCGCCGGTCGGACAGGATCGACACGAGCGCGTCCTGCACCTCGGGCAGGCAGCGGGTGATCTCCTCGACCCGCGCGACCCGTCCCGTCCGCATCGCGCAGAGCACGGGGGAGTCGACCAGGGCCTGCGAGGTCGGGCCCTGGGCGAGGAGCAGCGCGTAGTTCCACCCGTACCGGAAGGCGTCCTCGGTGGTGCCGGCCGTGCCCTGCACGGTGAGCGCGCTCGTCCCGCACACGGCGGCGGACAGCAGCTCGGACAGCATCGACTTGGCGGTGCCCGGCTCACCGGTGAGCAGCAGGCCGCGCTCTCCGGCCAGGGTCACCACGCACCGTTCCACCAGGGCGCGTTCGCCGACGAACTTCGGGGCGATCACCATCCGGGCGGGCAGCCCGGCCCGGCGCTTGGGCAGGGCCAGCTCCTCGCCCTCGCTGCCGCACACGAAGGTCACCACGGCGCGGGGCGTCAGCGCCCAGCCGGGCGGGCGGGGGCCGGTGTCCTGGGCGGCGAGGAAGGCGAGTTCGGCGGCGTGGCGCTCCTCGGCGGGCATGGCCTGCCGTGCGGGAGCGGACGGTTCGGTGACGGTCATCGGGTATCGGGTCCTCTGGTTCTGGAAGTCGTAAGGAAGAAGGGCGGGACGGGGATCAGCGCCGGCGGGCGGTGGTGCGCTTCACCTTCAGCTCCTCGAAGCGCGGTACGTCGCCCTCGCGGATCCGCCCCCACGCCCGGCGGTACAGGTCCGCGGCCGGCTCCGCGGGCACCAGCACGCCCAGCGCCGGACGGCCGCCCGCCGCCAGGGCGTACATCGGCAGCTTCCACTGCTCCACCGGCAGCACTGGGGACCCCGGCTCCGCCCAGCCCCCGGGCAGGAACAGGGAGCGCCCGGCGCGGGTGCGGGTGGCCTCCACCACCAGTTCCGTGGCGGCCAGTTCGGCGCGGGCGGCCTTCATCCGGGCCGGCTTCCAGCCCGTCCAGCGCGCCGTGTTGCGGTCGGTGGGGTCGGGCATCGCGAGCAGCGCCAGGTACAGGGCGGCGGCGTCGGCGCCCAGCCCGTACGCTCCGGACACCTCCGCCACCAGCTCCGGCACGCTGCGGGCCGGGTCCTGCGGCCACCAGGTGCCGTCCTTGTCGGGGGCGCCCGCCACCGGCGCCCCCGGATCGGCGAGCAGCGCGGCGAAGCCCGGGTCGTGGGCGAGGCGCAGCGCCGTCTCGGCCGCGGAGGGCAGCTGCTCGGTGCCGCGCAGCAGCGGCAGGTACGGGTCGGACCCGGTCGAGTCCAGCAGCGCGGGGCGCAGCGCGGGCCTGGGCCGCTCGTCCTGCGTGGCCAGGACCACCGCGCCGTACCGCTCGTACCCCTCGCCGGTCTCGGTGGGGGTGCCCGCGGCCTTGCGGAAGTCGGCCAGCCGGGTGTAGTACCCGACGCCCATCAGCAGTTCGGGCGAGGCGAGGCGCTGGCGCAGCGCGGTGAGCGCGGGCGGCAGGCAGGCCCGTACGGGGTGCCCGGCAGGCAGCCGGTGCGCGAGCCAGGCCGTCAGGGCGGTGGCCCCCGTCAGCACACCGGCGTCGAAGGGCCGGGCGACCGGGGTCAGGGGTTCCACGTGGTCCCCCTTCACCGTCCACGGGACGTCGGTGGACAGCACCGGCGCCGCCGCCGCGTCGAGGAGCGCGGGCAGCGCCTGGTGCGGAGCCCACCCGCCGCGGACCTCCTTGACGGCCTCGGCGAGCAGCCACTCGGGCACCGGGGTACGACGTCCCACGCGCGCGTTCCACACCCGCGCGGCGGCGGCCGCGTCCGGGCCGTCGGCCCACAGCCGCGCCGGGTCGGCGGGCAGCAGCGCCGCGACCAGGGCCCGCCGGACGTCGACGTCCAGCTCCTTGAGGTCCTCGCGGGCGTGCGCGGCGTCCGTCGCCTTGATGCCGAGGGTCTCGCGCAGTGCGGGGGGCAGGAACCCGCGCTCGTAGGTGTCCAGGTACGGCAGGCCCGCGAGGACCATCCGGGCCACCGCGGCCGAGACCCCGGTCAGCCGTCCGAACTCCTCGGCGGCCTCCGGGAACCAGGGCGCCGGGCCGCGCGCGGCGGCCTCCCGCAGGAAGGCGGCCGTCCAGCCGGCGTCGCGCCCGGGGTCGCCGGCCGGACCGGCCGTGCCCACCGCGGTGTAGGGCTCGGGCACCGCGAAGGCACCGGCCGGGTCGTGCAGCAGCGCGTCGAACTCGCGGCCCTTGGGGAACTCCCGGGTCTGCTCGTTGATGCCGAGCAGCGCGCCGCCGCCGAGCGGCATGACGGCCCGGTGCCGCCCGCCCCGGCCCCGCTCGCGGCCGTCGGCCCCCAGCAGGTGGGCCGTGTCGATCCGGACCCGGACCCGCCGCCACCGCGCGGCGGACTCCTCGGCCGAGCCGAGGCCCAGGGCGTCCACCTCGGCGAGCATCCGGCGCAGCGCCGCCCGCTCCTCCTCGGTGGCTTCGGCCGTGACGACCGCGCGGTAGGCGACCGCCGCGGGCGCCTCCAGGAACAGCCCGGCCCAGGGGAGCGACGAGGGGGTCACCTTCGGCATGTCGACGTGCAGCCGCCCGGGGACCGCCGCCGCGCCGGTGTCGGCCACGGCCGTGCCGAGGGACCGCAGGAAGCGGAAGGTCGCGTCGGTGTCCCCGCCGAAGGAGCGGTGGTACGGGGTGCCCGTCAGGCCGTGCAGCGCGCGGTCGAGCAGCTGGTCCGAAGGACCCCGGTCCGCCGGGGCCTTCGTACGCCCGGCGGCCGGGGCCGGCTTCAGCGCGGCCACCACCTTGGCCAGGGACTTCTTCTGGGCCAGCGCGGACCGGAGCGTGTCGGTCACCCCGCCGAGCAGCGCGGGCGCGCCGATCGCGGGCAGGGCGGCGCTCACCAGCGCGGGCAGCTCCTCGCGCTTCTCGGCGGCGGCGGCCGCCTCCAGCAGCGCCCCGGCGCTCCGCGCGTCCACCGCGCGCAGCGCCGCCGAACCCTCGGGGTCCCGGGGCCGCAGGCAGTACCAGTGGGAGAGCGGCGGGAGTTCCACGTGGCCGGTCCAGTGGCGGCCGCCGTGGTGGTCGGCGGAGACCCGGCAGGTGACGGTCCCGTCGGGGTCGCTGAGGGACAGGGTCCGCCAGTCCTGCGACAGGGCGCGCGGCCGGTCGTCACCGGGGAAGGCGACGGCCGCGCGCGGGATGGAGCCGCCCTCGGGCACGGTGACGCAGCGCCCCGCGGTGTCGGAGCCGTGCCAGCCCTGCCCGGGGACGCGCACGGCACGCCAGCCGAGCAGCCCGTCCACCGGCGTGCCCAGCACCGAGCCCTCGACGGTGGGGGCGGGCCGCAGCCAGTTCTGCCCGATGTCGTCGGGCAGGGAGCTGCCGCGCGGGTGGTCGCGCAGGGCGTCGGCGAGGAAGGCCGGCAGGGAGCGCCGCCCGAGGACCCCGGTCGCGGGGTCGTACTCGGCCCAGCCCGCCTCGCCCGGCCGGCCGCCCTGCTCCCACGCCCAGTAGGAGGTCCCGTCGGAGACGACCGCCCGCTCGGCCGGCAGCCGGCTGTCGCCGGCGTGCAGCACACCGGCGCCGGTGGTGCGGCCGCCGCCGGGCAGCGGCAGGCTGATGTGCTCGGAGCGCACCGACCAGTACGTGGCGGAGGAGTCCAGGGTCAGGACCTCTCCGGGGGCGCTCAGCCAGTAGCCCTGGACCGGGCCGTCGTAGGAGGCCCAGAAGACCAGCAGGTCGCCGTCGGTGTAGTGGAAGCCGTGCTGGTACTGGGTGCCGGCGGGGATCCGCAGATCGTGCGTGAGCACCGTGGAGTCGGCGTCGATGACCCGGACCTGCGCGGAGTTGGCGACGATGACGTACGGCCAGGCGTCCATCACGGTCAGCCGCTGGCGGCCCCGGCCGGGCGACAGCTCGGCGACGGCGCTCTCCCAGGCCGGCCAGACCAGTTCCTCGAACAGGCCGCCGCGCAGGGTGCGGGCCAGGATCTCGCCCAGGTCGACGGCGGCGGCCCGGGACACCTCCTCGGGAGCCAGTGCCAGGGCCTCGGCCGGCAGCCAGGTCAGCCGCCGCAACGCCTCGGGCAGCAGCGGCAGCGCCGCGGCCGTGGAGGCGGCGGCCACCTGGCGGACCCACTCGGCCACCAGCGGGCCGCTGCCGGGGGACTCGGCGAGGTGGCGCAGGATTTCCCGGCCGTTCGACATGTGGGTGTTGAAGCGGTCCAGGGCGCGGAAGAAGGCCGGGCGCATCCGCTCGTCGGCGCACAGGGCCCGCAGGTCGCGCCGCTCGGGCGAGCGGGACCACTCCTCCAGGCCGAGCATGCCGGACGACGCGTCGCCGGGGTCGGCGACCGGCAGGCCCAGCGAGAGCAGCAGGTCGAGGAGGTTCACGTCCTGGAGGCCCAGACGCAGGCCCTGCTCACGCCCCGGCAGGGCGAGTTCGGCGCGCAGCCGCTCCGCGCAGCGGGTGACGAGGGGGAGCAGCGCGGGCAGCGGGGGCGGGGTCCCCCAGCCGGCGTGGCGGGCGGTGTGGAAGCGCTCCAGCCAGCCCGCGGCGCCGTCGGCGCAGCGCTCCTCGGCGGGCAGACCGGCCCGGCTCAGCCCTTCGGCGGCGCCCGACTCCTCCAGCACCTCCAGCCACAGGGCGGCCAGTTCCCCGGCCTCGCCGCTGCCGGAGGGCATGATGCCGAGCAGGGTGCCCCGTACCGCGGGCACGCGCCGGGCGAGGGCGACCAGCGCGCTTCGGTGGGCCTTCCACCAGCCGGTCGCGGCCCGCAGGGTGGCGGGCAGCGGCAGCAGCTCGGCGAGGTACACCTGCTCGGCCTCGCTGCCGGCCGGCCCGGCCGCGCGGGCCAGGCGGCGCAGCTCGACGGTGGCCTGCGCGGAGGGCGCGAGCCCGCCCGCGGTGCGGCGTACGCACAGGCGGCGGAAGCGCTCGTAGGCCTCGGCGGGGGAGACCCGCTGGGCCAGCTCCTTGCCGTAGCCGGTGAGCACCTTCACCGGGAGGGCGCCGGCCAGGGCGAACTCCAGGAAGACGGCGTCCAGCCGGTCCTCGTCGACGGCCAGGCCGTAGCGGGCCTCGCTGGTGCGGGCGCGGCCGAACAGCTGCGCGGCGTAGGTGGTGTTCTCGACGGCGAGGAAGACGCGCCCGGCCTGTTCGTAGAAGACGGGCAGGAAGTGCGGGACGGCGGCGGCGAGCCGGTCGGCCAGCTCGTGGCAGGCGTCGAGGGCGGCCTTGGGCTTGGTCTTCGCCTGCCGGGCCAGCCGGTCCAGTTCGGGGACCACGGCGAGCGCGTGGTGTCCGTCCTCGGGGTGGTGCACCAGCACCCACTCCGGGAACCCGAGCGCCTGGCGCTTGCCGAGGCCGACCACCTGCGGCTCGCCCTCCGGTACGAGGCCCAGGAAGCCGGCGGCGAGGTCCTCGGCGGCGCCCAGCTCGGCCGCGGCGAGGCGGATCACGACGCGCCCGTCCCCGAGGGCCGGGTGACGGTACGTCCGCGCGGTCAGCGGGACGGCCGAGGGGCCCGCCCCGGTGGTGCCGGAGGGCAGTACGGCGCCCGCGGCGAGCAGTTCGGCCTGCTCGCCGGGGGCGCCCTCGGCCGTGCCCATGGTGTCGGTGGTGTTCACGCGTCGTCCCCGCCCTCTTCGATCGTGCGCCCGGCGTACAGCGCCGCGGCCATCCGCATGCCTTCGGACCAGGCCACCGGCCCGACCTCGCCGAGCGGCAGCGCCCGGCCCTCCTCGTCGTGCCAGTTCAGCGCGCCGGTGGCCGACTCGTCGTCCCAGTACGGCTCGCCGATCCACACGGCCGCCTCCACGGCCCGGCCCGAGTCCCGGACCCGGCAGGTGGCGTAGCCGCCGGAGACCCGGTGGCCGAGGCCGGTGGCGCGGGCCGCGAGGCTGAACCGGGTGGGGTACTTCCCGCCCGCGTAGTCCCGTACCTCGGTCGAAGCCTCCGCCAGGTCCGCGGGCTTGGCCCAGGTCGCCCGGTGGATCTGCTCGACCCGCTGAGTGATGTCCAGCTCGGCCGCGAACTCCCTCACGTCGTCCAGGTCGGGCAGCAGCACCGGGTGCGGCAGGGTCACCGTGCGCGGGGAGAGGCGTACGGTCTCTCCGTCGAGGTTGACCACCTTCAGCTCGCCCGTGGCGGTGGCGTCGCGCAGGAAGCCCACCTCGTCGGGGTCGCTGTCGGGGACGACGGCCAGGTCGCGCAGGGCGGCCTGCCAGGCCTCGTCGGGCCAGACCCGGGCGAGGAGTTCGGTCGGCACCGGCAGCGAGGACACCATCCAGGTGTCCACCTGGGCCACGCAGGCCGCCTCGTGCCGGCCGAGCCACTCGGCGAGCCGGCGCAGCCGGTCCACCTCGGGGTGGTCGCGCAACGCCTTGGGCAGCGCCTTCAACTGCCGCCCCGCGGGCCGCCGTACCGCGATCCGTCCATCCACGAGGGAGATCTCGTACCCCTCGTCCAACGCCAGCCAAGCCATCAGCGCGCGCCCCTCCACCTGTCCGAAAACGGTCTTGCGCAGCCCAGGACATGGCGTCAACGCCTGCTGAGCTGCGGTATGTCGGGAGACTAGCGAGAGCCACTGACAACGCCGCCCCGAGGGTCCCGGACGGGCCCGGCCGATGCCGTGCGCGCCCGAACGCGCCGCTGCCCCCCGGTCCGTGGGACCGGGGGGCAGCGGGTGGGCGGGGGCGGGGTCAGACCGCGTCGGCGGTGTCCGCGACCTTCGCCGCGGCGGGGGCCGGGGCGGCCGCCGCCTGGACCACGCGCGGGCCGTGGCCGGAGCGCAGGCCGAGCCAGCTGATCAGGGCGACCAGGGCGAAGGCGGCGGCCCCGATCCAGAAGGTGAGGGTGAATCCGGACTCGGCGGGCAGCGGCGGAACGCCCTTCGGGAGGTGTTCGATCGTCTGCGACGCCAGGATCGTGGTGACGATGGCGCTGCCGATCGCGCTGCCCGTGGAGCGGGAGATCGAGTTGATGCCGTTGGCGATGCCGCTCTGGTGGTGCGGGACGCTGGCCATGATCACCGCGGGCATGGCGGCGTAGCCGAAGCTGACCGCCGCGCCGACGACGAGACCCGCGCCGATCACCGAGAAGGTGTGGCTGTGGTCGAGCGCCAGCCAGCCGAAGCCGACGGCGCCGAGCACGGCGGCCACGGAGAGCGCCAGGCGCGGCCCGCGGTGGCGCACCAGCTGGCCGCCGACGGGGGAGGCGAGGAGGGAGACGATCGCGCCGGGCAGCAGGAACTGCACCGAGGCGCGCAGGATGGACGCGTCGAACCCGTAGCCGGTGAGCTTCTCGGGCATCTGGACGAGGTAGGAGACGCCCAGGAAGTTCGCGAACATGCCGAAGCCGACGAGGATGCCGGCCAGGTTGGCCATGAGCACCGGGCGGTGGACGAACATCCGCATGTCGACGAGCGGCTCGGCGACCTTGCGCTCGACCAGCACCCAGACGGCCGTCATCACGGCGGCGCCGGCGAAGCTGCCCAGGGTGCGGGCGGAGGACCAGCCCCACTCGTGGCCCTGGGAGATGGGCAGCAGGAGCAGCAGCAGGGCGATGCCCAGGGTCAGCGCGCCCAGGAAGTCGGTGCGCCCGCCGGTCTTGTGGCGGGTGGCCGGGACCAGGAACACCACGGCCAGCAGGGCCAGGGCGGCGAAGCCGGTCGCCATCCAGAAGGCGTTGCGGTAGTCCGCGTCCGCGCCCGAGGTCAGCAGGCCGGTGGCGACCAGCGCCAGGCCGCTGCCGAACGCGAGCGTGCCGCTGACCAGCGCCATCGCGCCCGGCAGCTTCTGCGGCCGGACCTCCTCGCGCAGTACGGACAGGGCCAGCGGGAAGATCGCGGTGGCGGCGCCCTGGAGGACGCGGCCCAGGATCAGCAGCGGCAGGGAGTCCGCCAGAGCGGCCACGACGGAACCCGCGACCATCACGCCGAGGACGGCCACCAGGGTGGGCTTCTTCCCGTGCTGGTCGCCGAAGCGGCCGAGCAGCGGGGTGAAGACGGCGGCGGACAGCAGGGTGGCGGTGGTCACCCAGCTGACGTTGGCGGTGGAGGTGCCGAGGTCGGTGCGGATCAGGCCCAGGATCGGTACGGGCAAGGTCTGCATCATCGACACGACCATGGCGGCGAGGCTCAGGGCGAAGACGATGACCGTCTCGTTCCTGTTCCTCGCTTCGGCGGGGGCGGGTGCGGCGGAGCTCATGACGGGGAGGACCTTCTTAGTGCTTCAGGACGCAGATGTTTTATGTCATCAAGTACTTTCGAAGAAGGTAGCCCTCAATAGTTAAGGTGGTCAAGTAAAAGGTTGATAATGTCAACGATCCTCGAGTAGCCTTCCGGCCATGAGCACCACCGCCCCCCACGGCCCCGCCAAGCTCGAGCTGCTGGAACTGCTCGCGGCCATCGGCGCCGCCCAGTGGCGGGATTTCGCCGCCGCTGCCGCCCGTTACGGGCTCACCTCCACGCAGGCCAAGGTCCTCGCGCAACTCGACGGGCCCGTGCCGATGCGCGGCCTCGCCACCCTGCTGGCCTGCGACGCCTCGAACGTCACCGGGATCGTCGACCGGCTGGAGGGGCGCGGGCTGGTGCGGCGCGAGGCCTCGGCGGCGGACCGGCGGGTCAAGAACGTCGTCGCGACCGACGAGGGCCGCGAGACCATCCGGCGGGTGCGCGAGGAGATGCAGGCCACCCACGGGGCGCTGGACACCCTGGACGAGTCGGAGAGCGCGACGCTCTACGCCCTGCTGGAGCGCCTGCGCCCCACCATGGAGCGCGACCCCGCCTCCTGAGGTCCGCCGCCGAGGTCCGCCGCGCGGGCTCGGTACTGCGGGCTCAGTCCTGCGGCGCGGCCGCGTCGAGGGCGGCCGTGAGGCGGCCCAGGCGCTCCTGGAGCTCGCGGATCTCGGCCAGCTGGAACCCGGTCGCCGCGGCGATCCGGCGGGGCACCGCCACCGCCCGCTCGCGCAGCGCGGCGCCCTCGGCCGTGAGTACGGCGTGTACGGACCGCTCGTCCTCCGTGCTGCGCTCGCGCCGGATCAGGCCGGCCGCCTCCAGGCGCTTGAGCAGCGGCGAGAGGGTGCCCGAGTCGAGCCGCAGGTGCGCTCCGAGCTGCTTGACCGGCATCGTGCCGTGCTCCCAGAGCACCAGCATCACCAGGTACTGGGGGTAGGTCAGCCCCAGGTCCTTCAGGACGACGCGGTAGAGCCCCCCGAAGGCGCGGCTCGCGGCATTGAGCGCGAAGCAGATCTGCCCGTCGAGGCGGAGGAAGTCCTGGTCGCGGTCCTGGTCGCGGACGGTGTCGGCGGGCTGCTCGGTCATGGTCCCCAGTGTACCGGAGCCCGCTTGTGGGCGATTGAGTTGTGCACAACTGAATTGTGTGCTCTATTTGTGGTCGAGGGTCGGCCCCACCGGCCGCCCCGCCCCCTCTGAAAGGACCTCCCGATGGACGCGCTGTACACCGCCGTCGCCACCGCCAACGGCCGCGAGGGCCGCGCCGTCAGCTCCGACGGCCAGATCGACCTCGCGCTCGCCATGCCCCCGGCGCTGGGCGGAAACGGCCAGGGCACCAACCCCGAGCAGCTCTTCGCCGCCGGTTACGCCGCCTGCTTCGCCAGCGCCCTCGGCCTGGTCGGCCGGCAGGCGAAGGTCGACACCGGTGACGTGTCCGTCACCGCGGAGGCCTCCATCGGCCAGGACGCCGGCGGCTTCGGCCTCGCCGTCACCCTGCGCATCGAGCTCCCCGAGTCCCTGGCGGGGGAGACCGGCACCCTGCTGGTCAAGCAGGCGCACGAGGTCTGCCCGTACTCCAAGGCCACCCGGGGCAACATCCCCGTCGAGCTCGTCATCGAGTAGCCGCGGCTCAGACGCACAGCCGCAGGTTCCAGGTGTGGTAGTCGCCGACGTGCTCGAAGCCCATCTCCGTGCACACCGGGTACCCGGCCGGCGTCGCCTGCACGACCGCCGTGGTGGCCCCCGACTCGGCGCCGTCGAACAGGGCCTGCTCCGTCAGGGCCCGGCCGTAGCCCCGCCCCTGGAACCCGGGGCGCACGCCGACGAAGTAGACGCCCACGGTGTCCCCTTCCCGGACGCCCACGCTGACGGCCACGCATTCGCCGTCCACCCGGCCGAGGTAGAAGCGGAAGTCGTCGTGGGCCACCGCCTCCGGGTTCAGCAGCGAGTCGATCAGGCTCGGCTCGTAGCCGTGGGCCTGCGCCGCGCAGTCGATGAAGGCCCGCATGTCCCTGGCGCTGCGCGCGGTGGAGACGGTGAGGCCGTCGACCGACGGCTGCTCGGGCCGCCCGAGGGCCCGCGTGAAGATGGGGTGCGGCGGCTCGGGCTCGCTGCGCCGCGCGACCGTGAACGCCTCGACACCGGCGCTCGGCCCCCCGGCGCAGATCCGCCACGGCAGCCCGCGCGACTCGAAGTGCGCGGCGGCCCGCACGAGGACCGCCACGTCGTGTTCGCCCGGCCCGCAGTGCAGTTGGTTGAACGGGGCCGCCGGGATCCCGGTGGCGACCAGGAGACCGCCGGGGATCTCGGTGACGCTGCCGTCGGTCGCCCGGGCCATGTGCCGCCAGAACGCCTGGTGGTTGCGGTGCAGGGCCTGGGCGTCGCTCGTGCCGGTCATGGTCTTCCCTCTTTCACGTGGGCGTACGGTCTTCGGGAGTTCAGGTCTTGAGGTCTTGAGGTCGGCATGTGGCCGGGCCCGGCGCGGGGTCCGGCCGCAGGTGTTCCCGTCAGGCGGTGCGCCGCGCGGCGACCACCGCGCAGGCCGCGGCCAGCGGCAGTTCCGCGGCGAGCGCCAGCAGCATCGCCATGCCCTGCCCGGCGGTGCCCGCCGAGGTGGTGACGTCGAACCAGGCGTCCATCGCGAGCAGCGCGGCCGTCGCGGCCGCCACCGGGGCGACCCGCGGGTCGCCCTTGCGCAGCAGCGTCCCGGTCCCGGTCAGGCCGACGGCCAGCATCGCGTCGAGGCCGAGCCAGGCGGTGGACCAGTTGGACACCTCGGCCGTCTGCGGCACCGTCTTCGCCAGCACCACCATCCACGGCAGCAGCGCCATCCCGGCGCCGGTGAGCACCGTGGCGAGCTGAGGAGTGCGCCGGCCCGCCCACGCAGACCGGAGCCGGCCGGCCGACGTCCGCCGGACGGGGCGGCGGCGGTCCTGGAACTGCGGGGCGACGAGGGCCATGACTGCGGGTCTCCTTCCGGCCCGGTGGTCCATCCGCCGGGCACACCACAACTCTCGTCGCCGCAGCCGGAAACATCAGTAGCCCCACGGTCCGAACCGGGGGTGGTGCTAGCTACACCCCCGGCCGGATACCAGGGTGGTGGAAGGCGTATAGCCAGTGCGATTACCGTACGGACATGGCAACTCGCGGCGCGCTGAGGCGTACCTGTACCTGGATCGCGGCGCACACCCCCTGGTCGGCCTGGGCCTGGCGCAACACGGCCTTCAGCGCGGCCGCGATCCCGCCCGCGCTGCCCCTCGTGTGCGCCTTCAGCTTCATGGCCGCGGCCCCCGGCCACAGCGTCGTGCCGCTGCTGCTCGTCCTCGCGTTCTGCCCGCTGCTGACGGCGCTCCAGCGCAGCCGCTTCTGGTCACTGCTCGACCTGGACGTGCCGCCCGTCGTGCGCCGGCACCGCTGGACGACCGTACGCGGACTCGTCGAGCGGCTGCGTTCCGAGTCGACCTGGCGCCAGTACGGCTACCACGTCATCGTCAGCCCGCTCGCCGCCACCGCGGCCGTCCTCCTCGTCCTCACCTGGGTAGGCGGGCTGGCCTCGGCCTCCGTGTACGCCTGGGAGTGGCTGCTCCCCTCGGACGGGGGGATCCCCCACTTCGGCTGGACGGCCCAGTACGACCTGATCACCGTGGCCGGAGCGCTGGCACTGCTCGCCGCGCCCTGGATGGCCGCGCTGCTGACCAGGCTGGACGCCTTCGCGGCGGCCGCCCTCCTCGGCCCCAACCGGGCCCGCGAACTCGAACGCCGCGTCGAGGACCTCGCCGAGAGCCGGGCCGGGGTGCTGGACGCCGCCGACCTCGAACGCCGCCGCATCGAACGGGACCTGCACGACGGCGCCCAGCAGCGGCTGGTCTCCCTCGCCATGAACCTCGGCATCGCCCGCGCCACCCTCCCCGACCTGCCGCCCGAGGCCAAGGCCGTCATAGACGAGGCCCACCGCGAGGCGAAGGAAGCCATCGAGGAACTCAACAACCTGGTACGGGGTCTGCACCCGGCCGTACTGGAGGACCGCGGCCTGGACGCCGCGCTCTCCGGGATCGCCGCCCGCGCCCCCCTTCCCGTCGAACTCGCCGTGGACATCCCCGCACGGCCCGGCCCCACCGTCGAGGCCGTCGCCTACTTCGTCGTCTCCGAGGCACTGGCCAACGTGGCCAAGCACGCACGGGCGAAACGCTGTTCGGTGCGGGTCGCCCGGGTCGCGGGCGGCCGCGGGGACCTGCTGCGCGTCATCGTCACCGACGACGGCGTCGGCGGCGCGGACCCGTCCGGCGGCACCGGTCTGGTGGGCCTGCGCAAGCGCGTAGGGTCCGTGGACGGAACCATTCTGATCAACAGCCCCCTCGGGGGCCCGACCGTCGTCACTGTGGAGCTGCCGTGCGGGCTGTGATCGCCGAGGACTCTGTCCTGCTGCGCATAGGTCTTGTCAAAGTCCTCGAAATGGCCGGATTCGAGGTGGCCGCCGAAACCGGCGACGCCGAAGGGCTGCTCGCCGCCGTCGAGGAACACGAGCCCGACCTCGCGCTCGTCGACGTCCGGATGCCGCCCGGCTTCACCGACGAGGGCGTCCGGGCCGCCCTGATGATCCGCAGCCAGAGCCCCAAGACGGCCGTACTGCTGCTGTCGCAGTACGTGGAGGAGCGCTACGCGGCCGACCTGCTGGCCTCCCCGAGCGGTGCGGGCATCGGCTACCTGCTCAAGCAGCGCGTCGCCGACGTCGAGGAGTTCGTCGACGCCCTGCGCCGCGTCGCGGCCGGCGGGACCGCCCTCGACCCGCAGGTCGTGGCCCAGCTCCTGCTGCGCCGCGGCGGCGGCCCCGACCCGCTGGAGCGCCTGACCCCGCGCGAGCGCGACGTACTGGCCCTGATGGCGGAAGGCCGCTCCAACGCGGGCATCGCGGCCGAACTCGTCGTGAGCGAGAGCGCGGTGGCCAAGCACATCAACAACATCTTCGCCAAGCTCGACCTGCCCCCGGCCGCCGAGGCCCACCGCCGCGTCCTCGCCGTGCTGCGCTTCCTGGACGGCACCCCGTGACCCGCACCGCCGGTTCCCCCGCCCCCGCCGCGCGCCGCAAGCAGCGCCTCGCCTGGTACGGCGGCGCGCTGCTCAGCTCCCTCCTCGTGGTGACGGCGACCGCCTGGCAGGTGCGGGCGAACGTCGGCTTCCACACTCGTGCGGTGAGCGGGGGCAGCGCCGGCCGGGCGGTGACCTCGGTGGAGATCGAGGGCGGCAGGGCGACCGTGACCGTCACCCCGCGCGGCGACCGGGAGGTCGGCTACCGGGCGGAGATGAACTGGTCGTTCAAGGCTCCGGCCATCGAGGAGAGCTGGCTCGGCGACACCCTGAAGCTGACCCCGCGCTGCCCCGGCGACTCCGTCGGGCTGGCCGACGGGGCCGGCTGCTCCGTGCGGCTCGCGGTGACCGTGCCCGCCGGCATCCCGGTGAAGGTGACGGGGACCTCGGGCGACGTGTCGGTCAGCGGCCTGGAGGGGACGGTCGACGCCGACGTGGAGTCCGGCGCCCTGACCCTGACCGGCCTGCGCGGGGCCCTGCGGGCGCGCGCCGGGTCGGGCGAACTGCGCGCCACGGCCCTGGCCTCCCCGCAGGCGGACATCCGGGCCGGAACCGGCCGGGCGGAAGCCCGCTTCCTGGTCCCGCCGCAGGAGGTCACCGCGCGCGTCGGCGCCGGCCGTCTGGACCTCGTCCTTCCCCCCGAGTCCCGCTACCGCGTCACCAGCCGGGCCGGCGTGGGCCGGTGCGAGGTGGCGGACGCCCTGCGCGACCCCTCCGCCACCGGCACCCTGGACATCTCGGCGGAGTCCGGCCACGCAACGGCCGGCTACCGGCCCGGCGGCCCCTGACCGGTCAGACGATGTGGCGGCCGCCGTCGACCGTGAGCACGTCCCCGGTCGTGTAGGCGGCGTTCACGAGGTACAGGGTCGCCTCCGCGACGTCCTCCGGCGTGCCCACCCGGCGCAGCGGGGTGTTGTCAGTGATCCACTCGCGGGAGCTCTCCCAGACCTCCTCCGCCCCGTCGTACCAGGGCGTGTCGATCAGCCCGGGCGCCACCGCGTTGACGCGGACCGAGGGTCCCAGCTGGGAGGCGAGCAGCCGGGTCATGTGGTTGACCGCGGCCTTGCTCACGGCGTACGGGATGGAGCTGCCGAGGGCCCGGGTGGCCGACACCGACGAGACGTTGACGATGGAGCCCGCCCCGGACTCCCGCAGGTGCGGGACGGCCGCGGTGATCATCTGCCAGGCCCCGACCACGTTGACGTCGAAGATCTCCCGCCAGGCCCCGGCGTCCGCGGCCTCGAGGTCGTCGAGCGGGATGAAGCGGGTCACACCGGCGTTGTTGACGAGGATGTCGAGCCGTCCGTAGGTGTCGATCGCCGTCCGGACGATCCGCCGCGCGTCCTCGGGGTCGGAGACGTCGCCCTGGACGTACACGGCTTCGGGGAGGCCGGCGGCGAGCTCCTTCCCGGCCTGTGCGCTGCGGGCCGAGTTGACGACCACCCGGATCCCCTCGTCGGCCAGCCGCTGCGCGATGGAAGCGCCGATGCCCGAAGAAGAGCCGGTGACCAGGGCGACGCGGGACTCGCTCATCATTTCCTCCTGCTGAAGGGCTGGGTTGCCGGACTGAACCGACCCCAACCTATCGCATGTTGGAAATTGCTTTCCGCTATGCGGATCTCCGCTGGAGCAGGCCCCGTACGTAGGCGGCCTGGCCCGCGTGCTGGAGGTCGTCCGCCAGGACGCTGACGAGGCGCACCCCCAGGGTGACCGGCGGGTCCCAGCGTTCGTCGACGATCCGCTCGAGGTCGGCGGCGGCCAGGCCCCGCACGAAGCGCAGGCTCTGTTCGTGCACCGCGTCGAAGTAGCCGAGCAGCAGCTCGGCCGAGTCGGCGCGGACCTCCGCGACCTGCCGGGCGGTGTGCCCGTAGCCGGTGTCCGCGGCGGGCAGCCGCAGGTCGAAGCGGTCGGCCCAGCCGCCGGCCCGCCACACCTGCGCCAGCCCGGCGGCGTCGGCCACGTGGTCGTCCTGAATCCGGGTCAGATGCCAGACCAGCCAGGCGATCGAGTTCGCCTCCGGGTCGGGCCGGGTGTTCAGCTCCTCGGCCGGGAGCCCCTCGACTGCCTCGTGGACCACCTCCCGGATGCGTCCGAAGCCGTCCGCCAGTACTTCTGTGGCCTTCATGTGCCGTCCCCAGCCATGTTTGTAGAGAGCTTCCGTAGGGAGCTCCGTGGAGAGCTGCTGCCGGGACCACCATGCAAGGCCCCGCCCGGTGGGGCGGGGCGACACTCCGGACCCGGTCAGCGGCGGGAGCGGCGCAGGAAGATCCCGGCGGCCGCGCCGGCGAGGGCGATCCCGGCCACCCCGGCGGTGGTCCACCATCCGCTGGCGTCGCCGTCCGCGGCCGGTTCCGCCGGAACGGAAGGCGTGGCGGGGGCGGCGGGGGAGGCAGGGGTGGAGGAGGGGGCGGACGGGGAGGGCGAGGCGGGCGGTGCGGCCGGGGAGGCCGGGGCGGAGGCCGGGGCCGACGGGGCCGGGTCCACCACCGGTACGGAGACCTCCTGGTGCGTGTGCCCGAGCGAGGGGAAGCCCGCGTCGATGGTCACCGTCCAGGTGCCGGGCGGCAGTGCCTCGGCCGTGGTCCACCCGGCGGCCTTGCCGGGGTCGCGCACCAGCCGCCACGGGCCCGCCGTACGGGTCTTGTCGGCGCTGACGGCGTTCACGGTCGCGGCCACGGCCTCCTCGACGGCGTCCCCGTCGTTCTCCCAGGTGACGTCGGCGGTGACACGGCCGTCGCGCTGGCCGGTGATGGCCACCTTCAGGGTGTCGCCGTGGGCACGGGCGGGACCGGCCAGGGCGACGCTCTGGGCGAGGCACAGCAGGGGGAGGGCGAGTACGGCGAAGGCCAGGGCGGCGAGGTTCGGGAGGGGTCGGCGCATCGGCACGTTGCTCCAGGTGAGGGAGGGGAGGCGCGGGAGGGGTGGTGCGGGAGGGAAAGCCGAAGGGCGGGCGGCCGTAGGGGAGTACGGCCGCCCGCCGGATCGGGGAATCGGTCAGCCGGCCTTGCGGGCCGTCCAGACCTGCGCCGGACGGCCGTCCGCGCGCTGGAGTTCGAGCAGCCAGGTCCCGTAGTAGGGCCGGTTGCTCACCGTGAGGGCGTGGCCGCCGCTCGGGTCGGTGATGGTCACCGCACCGTCGCGGGAGGTCATCCGCCACTGCTGGGCGGCGGAGTTCCCGCAGGGCTGCTGCGCGACCCACATGCCCGCGGCCGGCGCGCCGCCGGGCTGGAGGCACTTGCCGGACGCAGCGGAGCGGATCCGTACGAGCCCGCTGCCCGCGTCGTCGAAGTACCACTGCTGCTGCGCGTAGCCGTTGGTCCGTCCGGCGACGAGCACGGTCCCGTCGGCGGTGCGGCCGCCCCACAGCTCGGCGGCCGTGCCGCTGCTGCCGTTGCCGAGCACGTAGCGGGTGCCCGGGGTGGTGGCGCCGCCGCCGGTGTCGGTCGTACGGAAGGACGCGGCCTTGCCGGGGCCGCTGTCACGGCCGGAGCCGTCGCGGACCGACACGGCGGCCGTGTACGCGGTACCGGGCTTGAGGTTGTAGACGCGCAGGGAGGTGGACTGGACCCAGGTCAGGTGCTTTCCGTTCAGCAGGACCTGGTACCAGGCGGCGCCCTCGGCCTTGGGCCAGCTCAGCACCACCGAGTCCGACTGGATCTGACCGGCCGTCACCGCGGGGGCGCCCGAGGGCTTCTTGGTGGGGGACGGGCTCGGCTTCGCCGTCGGGGACGGGCTCGGGTTCGGGTCGGGGGTGGTGCCGCCACCGCCGCCGGAACGCATCAGGAACTGGTTGTCGGCGATGTTCCAGTGGGTGGCGAGGTAGCTGCCGGCCTTCGGACTGGTGTGGAAGTAGTCGTCGTGGTTGCAGTCCAGGATGTTCTCGGCGGCCTGGTTGTGGCACACGTCGCGCATCTTCGGGTAGTACGGGGTGTCCGAGTAGCACATGACGTCGAACTCGTCCGTGCAGTGCGCGCCCCGGCTGGTGTTGGGGGCGCTGTTGTTGACCGCGCCGAGGTTGTGGCCGAGTTCGTGCGCGGCGGTGTGGCCGCCCCAGCAGCCCGAGTCCGTACGCCCGTAGGAGGGGCCGAAGTTGCTCAGGTTGTTCTGGCCGGGCCGCTCGTCGCCGTTGAAGGTGCCGATGCCGCAGTAGACCTGGGTGTCCGCGAAGATCATGTACTTGCGGTCGCGGCGGTCGAGGCCCTTGCCGGCGAGTGCGGCGTTGGTGGCGCTGAACTCCGACAGCGCGGAGTCCGGGAGTTCGATGTTGAGCACCGAGGGGGTGCAGTCGGCTGCCGTCACGTAGCGGATGTGCCGGACACCGCCCGTCTCCTTGGCGCTCGCCGAGTAGATGAGGTCGGCGTCGGCCGCCCACTTGCGGAAGGAGGCCACGTACTCGGCGTACCGGTCGCGGCCGGGGCCGTGTGCGTACACGACCTGGACGCGGTTGCCGGTGGTGCCGTCGCCCTCGCACTGCACGGTCTGGCCGGCCGGCCCGGCGGCGACCGCCTGGCTGCCGGAGGCCGGCGGGGCCGGGGCGGCCGCGCTCGCGGCGCTGCGGGCGTCGGCGGCGGGCGCGTCCTGAGGACGCCCGCCGCCTTCCG
This sequence comes from Streptomyces sp. NBC_00091, assembly GCF_026343185.1. Taxonomy (GTDB): domain Bacteria; phylum Actinomycetota; class Actinomycetes; order Streptomycetales; family Streptomycetaceae; genus Streptomyces. The sequence continues at coordinate 5,851,793 of NZ_JAPEMA010000001.1, forward strand.
TGGCGGCCGGGTCGGCGTCGGCGGGGGAGGCGGGGTCGGCCGCGGGGGCCTTCGTACGGACCACGGGCTCGACGTCCCGCTTGATGTCCACGCCCCCGGGGGGAGCGTCGGGGCCGTGGGTGCAGTGCCCGGCCTCCGTGCGGTAGACGCCGACGCAACGGTCGCCCTTGGGCGCCGTCTTGAGCCCGTCGTAGACCATGCCGCGGGTGTTCTCGTTCGCCGGCGTGCTCGCGAGCGGGGCCGGTTCCGCGTCCCGGGCCGGTGCGGCGGCCGGTTCGGCGGGGGCGGCGGGCGCTCCGGCCAGTGCGGGTGTGGTCGCCTCCGCGTCGCCGCCGAGTCCGGAGTAGGCGATGCCTCCCGCGAGTACCGCCGCCGAGGCCACGGCGGCGGTGAGGAGTATCAGCTTGCGGGGTTTGCGCCGGTGGCCGGGTTTCCGGCGCCGGCCGCTGGATCGTGCTGTCATGCGCACCTCAAGTCCTGGTCAGGAGAGTGGGTGCGCGGAAGCTTGCCAGATGGGCGCCTCGGAGGATTCGGACAAACGGGAGCCCGGCCCGAGAAATCTATCCGTTACCTTGTGGCTTGATTTGATGAACTGTCAACTTGCTTAAAAACAAGGGGAGTTACGCGCGTCGACCGGGAAAGGTCCAGGCCTTTTCCAAGATCTCGTTATCAAATCGAGATATGAGGTGGAACCTTGTTGACGGGAATTCAGTCAGGTATTCATTCAAAAACTACCTGCCGAATTCCCCCCGTTACGAGCCGTGAAGCGGGAGGCGACGGAGCGCGTGTCCGTGGGTGCCCAGGCCGCCCGGTGGGTGCGGCGCCGGCTTGGGCACCCGTACGGACTACCGGGCGGAGTCCCGCTCCCAGAGGTAGAACCGCTGGGCCATCGCGTCCTTCGGGCTCCGCCAGGTCTTCGGGTCGTGCGGGCTGACGAAGGCCGAGAGCCGCTCGCTCAGGTCCTGGAACTCCGGGTGCCCGGTGACCCTGGCGATGGCCGGACCGGGATCCGCGTCGGCCTCGATCAGGTGCATGTACACGTCCCCGAACTGGAAGAGACTGCGGCGGCTGACCCCGACCAGGTGGGGCAGCTCACCCGCGTCCGAGGCCGCGAACAGGCCGGCGATGTCGGGCGCCGAACCGGGTGCCATACGGGCCACGATGAGGGCTTGGTGCATCGGGAGGTTGCCTTTCGACTCGGGAGGGCGGGGGAGCCTCAGCGGTGGCCGGCCACGGGCTTGCGGTTGCCCCGCCCGCCCTGCTCGATCTTGTCCCGGATCAGTTCCATCTGGATCCGGGAGTTGAGGTTGATGCGGTCGGTCATCCCCGCGTCGTCGATCGGCGCGTCCGGCTTCATGGCGAAGTCCTGGACCCACCGCATGCGGGTGCCGCCGGGCACCTCGCCGTACTCCCAGTGGATGTTCATGTGCGCGAACGGGCCGGTCTCCACCCGGCGGGCCTTCACCGTCAGGCCCGCGCGGTCCACGGTCCGTTCCGAGACCCAGCTCCACACCACGCCGTTCTCGTCCGGGTGCATGGCGAGACGGAACCGGGTGGTGTTCCCGGCCTTCTCGAGGATCTCGACGGACGCGTACTCGCTGAACAGCTGCGGCCAGTTGGGAAGGTCGTTCGTGACGTCCCATACGACGTCGACGGGCGCCTTGACCATGATCTCGTTGTCGGTGTGTCCAGGCATGTCAGGCTCCTGTCATGAGGCTGTTGTTGACGAGGTCGACGAACTCGCGCGGGCTCTTGCAGCGGTCGGCGTCCGTGGGCAGCGCCCGGCCCCGCCGGTTCTCCAGCTCGCCGACGATGCCGAGCAGGCCCAGCGAGTCCAGGCCGTAGTCGTCGAACTGGGAGTCGGGGCGGCTCGCCAGCTCCGTGGGGTCGACGGTGATGCCGGCGGTCTTCATGAGCGTCGCCAGCTCTTCCAAGGTCAGTCGGTCGGACATGGTGCCTTCTCTCTTTCCTGCTTCCGGGGACCGGACCGGGCCGTGGCCCGCGCCCGGCCCTGAGATGCGGGGTACCGATCCCTACGCGCCGGGTTCGGGCCCTTTGCGGAGGACGAGTGCCGCGTTCGACCCCATCCGGCCCCGGCTCAGGACGAGCGCGGTGCGCAGGGGGGCGACGCGGGCGCTGCCGGTGACCACGTCGAGGTCGTGGCAGACGTCGAAGACGTTCGGGGTGGGCGGTACGACGCCGTGCTCCAGCGCCAGGACGGCGGCGGCCGCGTCGAGGGTGCCGGCCGCGCAGTACGCCCGCCCGATACCGGTCTTGGGCGCGGTGACGGGCACCTTCGCGCCGTGCCCGCCGAGCGCCTCCCGGATCGCCCGGGCCTCCGCCGCGTCCGCCTCGGGCGTGCCCAGGGCGTCGGCGAAGACCACGTCCACCTCCTCGGGAGCCAGACCGGCCTCCCGCAGCGCGCCGCGGATGGCGTGGGCCAGGCCGTCCCCGGACTCCTCCGCCCGCCCGGGCCCGGTGAAGGTGGCGGCGTGGCCGGCCAGCAGGGCCCGCACCGGCGCGCCCCGCCGCACGGCCGCCGCCGCGTCCTCGACGGTGAACATCGCGCCGCCCTCCGCCGGGACGAACCCGCAGGCCTTCGCCGTGAACGGCCGGTAGGCGCGCTCCGGGTCCTCCGCGGTGCTGAGCCCCTCGTAACCCAGCTGGCAGACCACGGAGTACGGCGCGAGCGGTGCCTCCGTCGCGCCGACCAGCATCGCCCGGCTGCCCTGGCGGATCGCCCGGGCGGCGTGCGCGAAGGCGTCCAGCCCGCCCGCCTCGTCGCTCGCCACCACCCCGCACGGGCCCTTGAACCCGCGCCGGATGGAGATCTGGCCGGTGCTGGCCGCGTAGAACCAGGCGATCGACTGGTACGGGCCGACGTAGCGGGGGCCCTGCCCCCACAGCCGCTGCAGCTCGCGCTGCCCGAACTCGCCGCCGCCCGAGCCGGCCGCCGTGACGACGCCCACCGCGTACGGGTCGTCCTCGTAGTCGGCCCGGCCCAGCCGGGCGTGCTCCAGCGCGAGGTCGGCCGCGGCCAGCGCGTAGTGGCTGAAGCGGTCGGTCTGGACGAGGAAGCGGTCCTCGACCAGCGCCCCGGGGTCGAAGCCCCGTACCTCACCCGCGACCCGTACCGGAAGGTGCTCGCACCCCTGCCGGGTCACCCGGTCCAGGACGCTGTCGCCCGCCTGGGTCGCCTTCCAGAAGGCGTCGGCGCCGATCCCGTTGGGCGCGACGACCCCGATGCCCGTGACGGCCACCGTCTTGCCGGCAGTACCGCTGCTCACGCGCGTACCTCCTTGGGCTGGGTCATGACCACGGCGGACTGGAAGCCGCCGAAGCCGCTGCCGACGGACAGCACGCTGCGCAGGGTGTGGCTGCGGGCGGTGCGCGGCACGTAGTCCAGATCGCATTCGGGGTCGGGGGTCTCGTAGTTCGCGGTCGGCGGCACCACGTGGTGGGTCATGGCCAGGACGCAGGCCGCGAGTTCGATCGCCCCGATGGCGCCGAGCGAGTGCCCCACCATGGATTTGATGGAGGTCATCGGCGTCTTGTAGGCGTGGTCCCCGAGCACCCGCTTGACGGCCGCCGTCTCGTGGCGGTCGTTCTGCTTGGTGCCGGAGCCGTGCGCGTTGACGTAGTCGATCTCCCGGGCGTCTATCCGGGCCTGCGCCAGGGCCGTCTTTATCGCCCGGGCCATCTCCAGCCCCTCGGCGGTCAGACCCGTCATGTGGTGGGCGTTGCCGAAGGTGGCGTAGCCGCCGATCTCGCAATAGACGCGGGCCCCGCGGGCCCGGGCGTGCTCCAGCTCCTCCAGGATCAGCACGGCGCCGCCCTCACCGAGGACGAAACCGTCCCGGTCGGCGTCGAAGGGCCGGGAGGCGTGCGCCGGGTCCTCGTTGTTCGCCGAGGTCGCCTTGATGGCGTCGAAGCAGGCCACGGTGATGGGGGAGACGGGGGAGTCCGAGGCGCCGGCGACGCACACGTCCATCCGGCCCTCCTGGATGGAGTGCACGGCGTACCCGACGGCGTCGAGCCCGGACGTGCAGCCGGTGGAGACCGTCTGTACGGGGCCGCGCGCCCCCGTCTGCTCCGCCACCGCCGAGGCGAGGGTGGCGGGAGTGAACGCCCGGTGCAGGAAGGGGGAGGAGAGGCGGTGGTCCACGTCCCACCACGCCCCCTGCTGGCTGACCGCGACGTAGTCGTGCTCCAGCCGGGTGGTACCGCCGACCGCGGTGCCCAGGGAGACGCCCGTACGCCAGGCGCCCTCCTCGTCGAGCTCCAGCCCGGCGTCGGCCATCGCCTCGCGGGCGGCGACCAGGGCGAACTGGATGTATCGGTCCGCCCGGGCCGCCTCGTCCTCGCCGAGGCCGTGCTCGCAGGGGTCGAAGTCGACCTCGGCGGCTATCCGGGAGCGGAACCCGGCCGGGTCGAAGAGGGTGATGCCCCTGGTCGCCGTACGGCCGTTGGAGAGCAGGTCCCAGAAGGCGGAGGTGCCGATGCCGCCGGGGGCCACGACGCCCACCCCGGTGACGGCCACCCGCCGGCGCGTCACGAGACCGCTCCGGAGCGCTCGGGCGGACGCTCCGCCCAGGCGGAGGCGTCCGGGTTCGGGGCCTCCTCCGTGTCCACGTGCCCGAGTTCCGGGCGCGGGGCGAGCGGGCCGAGGTGGAAGACCATCCGGGCCTCGGTGTCGCCGACGTTGCGGAACCGGTGGCGCATGTTCAGCGGGACCAGCAGCCCCTGGTCGGTGCGCAGCGGGTGGGCCTCGCCGTCGAGGTCGACCTCCAGCGTCCCGGCGACCACGTACACGAACTCCTCCGAGTACGGGTGGTAGTGCTCGGCGATCGACTCGCCCGGGGCCATCACCGCCAGGCCCATGAATCCGCTGGTCGAGCCCACCGAGGTCGGGGTGAGCACGGCGCGCAGATCACCTCCGCGCCTGCGGTTGGGCTGGGTCTCGCTGAGGTCGACGATGCGCGGCTGATGTCTGGTCATGCTGACTTCCTCCTGGCGGATCGGAGCCTGCGTGCGCGTGGGCTGCCGGGGTGATGAGGATGGAGCGGGGACCGGGCCCGGGCGGTACCCGTGGCCCGTCCGGATCAGGACTGCGCCGGATCAGGACTGTGCCGGATCAGGACTGCGCCGGAGCCCGACGGTCGGTGATCAGGTCCATGGGGTGGGGGGCGGCCGGCGCGGCGCCGGGCGCCCCGGCCAGCAGGCGGTCCAGCACCGCCGCCTTGCGGGGTCCCTCCATGCCGAAGCCGCCCGCGAAGCGGCCGTCGGCCGGGCCCTTGACGTCGAGGAGCCGGACCACGACGTCGTCCCGCTGGAAGATGCTGCTGCTCAGCACGGGGGAGGTCGCCACCTTCGCCGCGGCCTCGTCCTGGCGGGCCAGGAACCGGGCCACGAGCGGCCCGCAGCCCGCCTTCGCCGGGTAGAACAGCGCGTGCCGGGTCACCCGGTCCGGCAGCGGCCCGTGCGCGGCCACGTGGTGGACGGCCGGCAGGCCCGCGCGCATGAAGAACATCCGGGCCGACTCCGGGTCGGACAGGTCCCGGTCCTGCTCCAGGTACGGGTTGATGGCCTGTTCGACGGCCCGCACCTCGGGCTGCTCCGACACGTGCCGCAGCGCCGCCGTCAGGTCGCCCTGTACCTCGACGGCCCGGACCACCCGGTTGCCGTGCATGAACAGGGAGGTGCGGCACAGCCGGGTGTGGTCGTCGACGCGGGCGGCCGGGGAGGAGTACGAGGACAGGATCTCGGCGACCTTCGGCTCGCTGCCCGGCTTCACCGTGAAGGTCAGCGCGTGCCGCACGATGCCCTCGCCGAGCCGGGGCGCGCCCTGGAGCCGGGCGCCCAGCGCCCGCTCCGGGGCCTCGTACCGCCTGCCGGTCTCGCGCAGGACGGTGAAGGTCAGCGGGCGCATCGAGCGGGCGCAGGCGCCCAGCGGCCGGACCTGCGCGACGTGCTCCTCGCTGTTCACCCAGGCGAGGTACTGCGGCGCGCTCTCCCACTCGCTGGTGATCAGCCACTGCGAGGGGTTCGCGAAGGACTGGCAGAGCTGGTCGCCGAGGTGCCCGGGCACCGAGGCGATGTCGTGCCGCAGCTGCTCGTAGGCGTCGAAGAACCGCTGCTGGGCACCCTCGTGGAGGTCCATCAGCAGGACGACCCGGAGCATGGAGCCGTCGAACGCGGACTGCGACACCCGTTCGGACAGGGTGGTTGTCATCTGCTCACTCCTTCGTGAGGGCCTTTCGTGAGGGTCCGCGGACCCGGCGCGTACGCGCTCACGTGCGTCATCTGCGGCAACTGCCCGGGGGGTGCGGGGCCCGCGGGCCCCACGGGGCTGCGCGGTCGGGAACGGCGGACGGTGTGGCCCAAGTGGGGCCGCCGCTGTCGCTCATCGTCATCCGGCCGGGTACGGATCGCTACATCTCCGGATCAAGCGGGTGACAAGACGCGACTCGCCCGGGCAAGAACGCTGATCGGGGGCATAAGGCGTCCACTGCCCCCCACACGAAACAGGAGCCAGCAGCTGATGGAAGAGCATGCCGATGTTCGCGTACCGGTCCTCGTCGTGGGCGGCTCCCTCGTGGGCCTGTCCACCTCGCTGTTCCTGAGCCGCCACGGCATCAGGCACCTGCTGGTCGAGAAGCACGCCGGTACCTCCGTCCACCCCCGCGGACGGGGGATCAACGCCCGGACGATGGAACTGTTCCGGACGGCGGGCGCCGAACCCGCCATCCGCAAGGAGGCCTCCGCCCTCGAGGCCAATCAGGGCATCCTGCAGACGCAGGCCCTGATCGGGGGCGAGCACAAGTGGCTCATCAAGGCGGTCGATCCGGGCGGCGCGCTGCGCCGCTTCAGCCCGACCGGCTGGTGCCTGTGCAGCCAGAACAACATCGAGCCGCTGCTGGCCGCGCAGAGCCGCGCGCAGGGCGCCGACGTGCGGTTCTCCACGGAGCTGATGAGCTTCGAACAGGACGCCACCGGAGTGAACGCCCTGGTGAAGAACCGCGACACCGGTGAGCACCTCACCGTCCGAGCGGACTTCCTGATCGGCGCCGACGGGCCGCGCAGCCCCGTCCGGGAGTCGCTCGGCATCCCTCAGAGCGGCAGCGGCGAGCTGTTCCACAACGTGAGCATCGTCTTCCGCTCCGAACGGCTGGCCGGGCTTCTCGGCGACCTGCGCTTCATCGTCTGCTACCTGATGAAGCCGGGTGCCGACGGGGCGCTGCTGCCGGTGGACAACGAGGCCCAGTGGGTCTTCCACGCCCCCTGGCATCCGGAGACGGGCGAGACCCTGGAGGACTTCACCGACGAGCGCTGCGTGGCCCACATCCGGGGCGCCATCGGGGTGCCCGACCTGGACGTCGAGGTCGGCGGGAAGGCTCCCTGGCACGCCGCCGAACGGATCGCGGAGCAGTACCGGGCCGGCCGGGTGTTCCTCGTCGGGGACGCGGCCCACGAGATGTGCCCCACCGGCGCCTTCGGCTCCAACACCGGCATCCAGGACGCGCACAACCTGGCCTGGAAGCTGGCCGCGGTGCTCGGCGGTTCCGCCGGGCCGGGGCTGCTCGACACCTACGAGGCCGAACGGCTCCCCGTGGCCCTCGCCACGGCCGCGCGCGCCTCCGCCCGCTCGGCCGAGCACAGCCACCCCGGCTACGTACCGCCCCCCACCATGGGCGGCGGACCGGGCAGCGGGGTCCTCACCACGGCCATGGGCTACTGCTACCCGAGCGGCGCCGTCGTCGGAGGCGACCCCTCGCGGCCGGTCATCCCCGAGGAGATGCGCCTCAAGGGCGACGTCGGCACCCGCGCCCCGCACATGTGGCTGACCCGGGCGGGGGAGCGGATCTCCACGCTCGACCTCTACGAGCGCTCCTTCGTGCTCCTCAGCGGCGCGGGCACGCCCTGGCGGGAGGCGGCGACGCAGGTCGCGCGGGAGATGGGCGCGCACCTGGACGCCTACGCGATCGGCTCCGCACCGGAGGCCGACCTGGTCCCGGCGGACGACTCCGACTGGGCGGAGGTCCACGCGCTGCCGGCCGACGGGGCGGTCCTCGTACGACCCGACGGATTCGTGGCCTGGCGCTCGGAGGGCGCCGCGGCCGACCCGCAAGGGGCGCTCACGGACGCCCTGACACGGCTGCTGCGGCGCTCCTGAGCGGATGAGCGGACGGCCGGCTCAGCGGCAGGCCCAGCACCCCGCCCAGCATCCGTGGCCGGCGGGCCGCGGACGCGGGCGGCGGTGCGCGCCCCGGCCCGGCCGGGGCGGGGGCTGCGCGGCCCGGCCCGCGAGGCAGGCGACCACCACCGTGATCGCGGCCAGTTCCTCGGGTTCGGCGGTGCCCCGGTGGACCCGGAGCAGGCTCGATATGGCGACGTCGCTTCCCATCGGCACGGCCTCCCAGCAGGAGAGACCCCCCTGTCGGGCCGTCCGGCCCCGACGCTGACGACGCTACGAGCCCCCCGACGGCGTGTCGTGCCGGGAAGCTCCGTCCACAGCCGTCCGGGCGACCCGCCCGGGACGACGCGCGGCCGCCCGCGCCGGTGCGGCGGCCCTGCCCAGGAGGATGCCGCCCACCGTCAGCAGCAGCCCGCACAGCTGCCGCGGCGTCAGGCTCTCCCCGGCGACGGCCGTGCCCAGCAGCACCCCCGTCACCGGGTTGAGCAGCCCGAGCAGCCCGACGGTGGCGGCCGGCAGCCGCCGCAGCCCCGCGAACCAGGCGGCGAAGGCCAGGGCCGTCGCCACGAGGACCACGTACCCGAACCCGAGCAGCGCGCGGCCGTCGAGGGCCGGCGGCGCGCCCTCCACCAGCGCGGCCAGCGGCAGCAGCAGGAGCCCGCCGCCCAGCAGCTGCCAGGCGGCCGAGGCGAGGACCCCGGCGCCGGCGCTCCACCGCTTGGCCAGGACGAAACCGAGGCAGGACATCGCCATCGCGGCGACGGAGGCCAGCACCCCGAGCGCGTCGGCCGCGGCGCTCCCGGTGAGCAGCATCAGCGCCACCCCGGCCACCCCCAGCACCGCCCCCGCCAGGTGCCGGGCCGCCGGCCGCTCGCCGACCAGCGGCCAGGCGAGCAGCATCAGGGCCAGCGGGGCGGTGGCCATCACCGTCGCGGCCACGCTCGTCGGCAGCCGCTGTGCGGCCACGTACACCAGGGCGAAGAACCCGCCCATGTTGAGCACGCCCAGCAGCAGCGACTTCCACCACCAGGAGCCGCTCGGCAGCTTGCGGCAGACCGCCAGGAGCAGCAGCCCGGCGGGCAGTGCTCGGATCGCCGCCCCGTAGAGCGGGTGGCCGTCGGGGAGGAACGCGCGGGTGACGTAGTAGTTCGCGCCCCACGCCACGGGGGCGATCGCGGTGACCAGCGACCACCGCAGATTGGCTTCCATGGAAGACATAATACCTTCCGTGGAAGCTATGCTGGAGGGGTGAAGCACGACAAGCACCAACGGCCCGAAGAACCCGGGCCCGCACCCCTCGACCACGTCGCCCGGATCCAGGCCGACTGGTCCCGCGAACGCCCCGACCTCGACGTGAGCCCCCAGGGGGTGATCGGCCGGCTGCACCGCATCGGCGTGCTGCTCACCGACCGCCTCACCCCCGTCTACCGCCGCCACGGGCTGGGCGAGGGCGAGTTCGACGTCCTGGCCGCGCTGCGCCGGGCGGGTGAACCGTACGAACGGGCGCCCGGCGAACTGGCGGCCCACACCATGGTGACCACGGGCGCGATGACCAAGCGGATCGACCGGCTGGAGCGGGACGGGCTGGTCGCCCGGCGCCGCTCGGCCGCCGACGGCCGGGGCCGGGTGGTCGCCCTCACCCCGGTCGGGCGCGAGGTGATCGACCGCGCCTTCGCCGAGCACATGCGCAACGAGCGGGCCCTCCTCGACGACCTGGCCCCGCAGGAGGCCGCCCTGCTGGAGGAGCTCCTCACCACCTGGCTGGCCCGGATCGAGCCACCGGTGGAGGGCGGCGCCTAGGGGGTCCTAGCGCCGGCCCAGCTTCACCCACTTGGCCGTACTGGGCACCCCGCGCGCGTCGAGCAGGAACAGCATGTAGTACCCGGGCGGGGCGTCCGCCGCCGTCGGCGGGGTCCGCAGGGTGATCGTGTCGCCCCGCACCGCGGTCAGCGGCAGGTCCAGGTGCCGCTGGCTGGTGTTCACCGCGTGGGTGACCGTGGTCGGCGCCAGCAGGACCGCCCGCCGGACGGTGGAGGCGGTGGAGCTGCGGACCTCGAAGGCGGCGCCGTGGGCGAGTTCGCCCCGGGGCGCGCGGTCCAGGGCGGGCCGGGCGCCCCGGTGGAGGTACGCGGGCTCGTAGATCTCGATGCTGCCGTCCATCGGGTCCCGGATGTCGGGGTCGTTGGCGATCTGCTGGAGCTCGTCGCCGGTCACCATCACCCGCCCGTCGGGCATCACCAGGGCGTTGGAGTGGTAGCCGCGGGGCAGCCGCTGGGCCGGGCCGAGCCGCCAGTGGCCGCGCGCGTCGCGCAGCTCGGTCTGCCGGTACTTGAGGTCGGCCTTCGGGTTGAAGGGGCCGTGGCCGTAGTCGCGGGTGTCCAGCGCCCCGTTGACGGTGAGCAGGGTGGCGTCCGGCAGGATCAGCGTGTCGTCCTGGGTGCGGCCGAAGGCCCGGGGCCGCTCGGTGGTCCACCGCCCGGCCGCCAGCCGGTAGGTGTTCGGGTCGCGCGGGTCTCCGCCGAGCACCAGCACCGAGTCCGGCCCGCGCAGGCCCGCCGGGAGGGGCACGGCGGATCCGTAGCCGCGGAAGTCCGCCGGGCGGCGGGGCAGGTCGCGCCGGGTCTCCTTGACCGGGTCGAACAGCCACTGCTGGTCGGCGTCCCGGCCCAGCCCGTAGATCATGCCGTCCCGCAGCGAGAACAGGTGCGGGTAGTCGTTGCGGAAGGGCGCGTCCGCCCCGAACCGCTCCGCGGCGACGCCCAGCGGGATGTCGTACGGACGCCAGGGCACCGGCAGCCCCTTCGCAGGGAACCGCTCCACCACCGGGGTGGGGGTGCCCGTACCGCGCTCGGACTGGCCGGACATGATGATCTGGCGGCCGTCGGCGCCGGTGACCGCCGAGGGGTACCAGCGGCCCACCGCCATGTCCCGGTTGCGGTACCAGTGCTCGGTCCAGGGGTCGAAGACGAAGGACAGCTTCGCGCCGCTGCCGCCCTTGCCGCCGGTGTTGCCGCCGAAGACCGCGAGCATCCCGTTGGGCAGGAAGGCGTGCCCGGCGCAGAAGAACGGAGCGGGGCGCGGGACGTACGTACCGTCGGGCATCAGCACGGTGGGCGGCCGGACCTCCTTGAAGGCCCGCGCGCCGGTGCCCCTGGCGGGGTCCCAGAGGAAGGCGCGGCCAGCGTTGGTCGGGCCGATCCGGTCGGTGGGGCCCGTTTCCTTGGTGGGGTTGACCTCGACCCGCTCGAAGGAGAAGAGCAGCACCTTGCCGGTGGGCAGCTGGGCGAGATGGACCCCGAAGTCGGGGGAGGGGAAGAACTCCGCGAAGCGGCCGGACTCCGCCGGGCGGAAGGCCTTGTTGGCCAGCGCCTGCGACTGCGTCAGCGAGGCCAGGCCCGCGGTGCGGGTGGCCTGCGGGTAGTCGTCGGTGTTCCGGGCCGCCCGGCGCCGCTCGGCGTGCGCCCTCGCATGCTCTTCCCCGATCACGGCCGCCTCCGCGGCCGTGGCCCCGCCTTCCCCGGGGTCGTGCCCGGGGGCGGCGGCCGAGGCCGGGACGCCCAGGGTCGCAGCGACGGCCAGCGCGGAGAGGAACACGCCTGCGGACCGTGCGACGGACCGGTGTGCTCGGGACATGCGACTCCTCGGTGTGCGACCGCTCGCGTCGGCGGGAGGGGCGGAAGGGGCGGGAGGGACGCCATGCTAGAAGACAAGGCGCATATCACCTCATATGACGCGACCCCGCGTCCCCGGACGAGTGGCCGCGGGCCCGCCGTACACCCCTTAGGCCGTCCCGGCCCGGTGCCGGCGCCGGTAGGAGAGCGTGAGGGCCCCGAGCAGCGGACCCCAGGCGGCCAGCGGGAGGTAGAGGAACCCGACGAGGGCGGCGCCGGAGGCCGTCATGTCGGGGTGGGGTACGAGCCACCAGAAGGCGAACGGCGTCCACACCAGGGTCAGGACGGCGGCGCCGACCCCGGCTGCGGCCACCACCCGGCCCGGCGCCGGCCTGCGCCCGCCCACCAGCGGGATCCAGCGCGGGAGCACCTCGCCCCAGGGCCGCACCAGCCCGAGCGTGAGCAGCGCGAGCAGCTCACTGGCCACGCTGAGGAGCACCACGTACACGCGGCCCCAGCCGGGTATCCCGGCCGCCGCGTAGCCGGCCTCGGTGTATCCCGCGAGGAATCCGGCGGCGAGGAACAGCCGCCAGACGCCGGTCGGCAGGGTGAGCAGGGCGGTGATGTGCGCGGCCCGCACGGCCCAGCGGGGCGCGGCGGGAACGGTCGGGGCGGTGTGGTTGCGGGTCATGACCACCATGCTGTCGGCCGCCGCCCGCCCGGGCGTCGGCCCCGGGTACCTGCCGTGAGGCCGCCTCCGGCAGGACCCCGGCGGCCCGGTCTCCCCCGGACGGGGGAGACCGGGCCGCCGGGGTCCTGATGGCTCAAGCGCATACAAAAAACGCCCCCGACGAATTGACGTCCGGGGCGTGCGTCTGCGTATATTCAATGGTTCACGCTCTCGTTTAAATGAGGGCGTGAGGAAGCTTTACGGGGACATCGTATCGCGCAGGGAGCGAAATTGTCAAACATGGAATTCCAGAGTGAGCAGCAATTCATCACGGAGCTCTACGCGCGCCTCGAAGACCTGCGGGACCAGGCCGAACGCGCCGTGCGGGGCGCCCTGAGGGCGAGCGGCGGCGGTTTCCAGGCGCGGCTGGAAAGGGATGTCCTCGTCGCCGAGCAGTCCGGTCTGCTTTCCGCGCTGAACGCGGCCGAGCACGGCCTGTGTTTCGGCCGGCTCGAGTTCACCGACGGCCGCGACCACCACATCGGCCGAATCGGTATCCGGCAGGACGATCCCGAACGCACCCCGCTCGTCGTCGACTGGCGTGCCGAGGTGGCTCGCCCCTTCTACCTCGCGACCGGGCACGTCCCGATGGGCCTGCGCCGCCGGCGTCACATCACCACCCGGGGCCGGGACGTCACGGCCCTCCACGACGAGATCCTCGACCTCGCCGACACCGAGCGCACCGGGTACGAGGGCGCCGACGCGGACGCCGTGCTGCTCGCCGCGCTCGACGCCGCCCGCACCGGCCGCATGCACGACATCGTGCGGACCATCCAGGCCGACCAGGACCGCATCATCCGCTCGCCCCACCAGGGCGTCCTCGTCGTGGAGGGCGGCCCCGGCACCGGGAAGACCGCCGTCGCCCTGCACCGCGCCGCCTTCCTCCTCTACGCCCACCGCGAGCTCCTCGCCCGCCGGGGCGTCCTGATCGTCGGCCCGAACCCCGCCTTCCTCGGCTACATCGGCGAGGTACTGCCCGCCCTCGGCGAGACCGGGGTGCTCCTCGCCTCGCCCGGGGACCTGTACCCGGGACTGCACGCCACCGGCACCGACCGCCCCGGCGCCGCCGCCGTCAAGGGCCGCGCGGCCATGGCCGAGGTCCTCGCCAGGGTCGTCGCCGACCGGCAGACCCTGCCCGAGGGCGTACCCGCCGGCAGCGGCGAGGAGAGCGCCGTGGTCCCCGAACCGGCGCTGGAGATCGACCACGACGACTACGGCACCCTCCTGCTGGACCGGACCATGGCCCACGCCGCCCGCGACCGGGCCCGCGCCACCGCCCTGCCCCACAACCAGGCCCGCCCGTACTTCGCGTTCGCCGTCATCGACGCCCTCACCGAGCAGCTCGCCGACCGGCTCGGCGCCGACCCCTACGGCGGCCCCAACCTCCTCGGCCCGGACGACATCGCACAGCTCGGCAAGGAGATCGCCACCAGCTCCGAGGTGCACGCCGCCATCGACGTCCTCTGGCCGCACCTCACCCCGGAGCAGCTGATCGCCGACTTCCTCGCGGACCCCACCCACCTTCCCGCGCGGGACGCCGAGCTGATCCGCCGCACCTCGGGCGACTGGACCCCGGCCGACATCCCGCTCCTCGACGAGGCCGCCGAGCTCCTCGGTGTCGACGACAGTGCCCGGCGGGCCGCCGCCGAGCGCGACCGGCTGGAGCGGATCGCCTACGCCCAGGGCGTTCTCGACCTCTCCCAGGGCTCGGAGTCCTACGAGTTCGAGGACATGGAGAGCGAGTACCTCGCCGCCCACGACATCATCGACGCCGAGCGCATGGCGGAGCGGCAGGAGGAGGCCGACCACCGCACGACCGCCGAACGCGCCGCCGCCGACCGCACCTGGGCCTTCGGGCACGTCATCGTCGACGAGGCGCAGGAGCTGTCCGAAATGGCCTGGCGGCTGCTCATGCGCCGCTGCCCGACCCGCTCCATGACCCTGGTCGGCGACCCGGCGCAGACCGGCGACGAGGCGGGCTGCGGCTCCTGGAAGCAGATCCTCGACCCGTACGTGGGGGACCGCTGGGAGCAGGTACGGCTCGGCGTCAACTACCGCACGCCCGCCGAGGTCATGGAGGTGGCGGCCGCCGTGCTGCGCCCCCACCGGCCCGGCTTCGAACCGCCCCGCTCGGTGCGCTCCACGGGCGTACGGCCCTGGGTGCGCGCGGCCGGCGACGACCTCGCGGGCGCCGTCGCCGGGGCCGTGCGCGACAGCGCCCCGGCCGAGGGCCGGCTCGCGGTGATCGCCCCGCGCCCCCTGCACCCGGCCCTGGCCGCCGCGCTGCCCGGCGTACGGGCGGGGGAGGAGCCCGACCTCACCCGGCCGGTGGTCCTGCTGGACGCGCGCCAGGCCAAGGGGCTGGAGTTCGACACGGTCATCGTGGCCGAACCGGCGGACCTCCAGCCGAGTGACCTCTACGTCGCGCTCACCCGGGCCACCCAGCACCTCGGGGTGGTGCACACCGGCCGGCTCCCCGAGGGCCTGGCCGACGGGCCGGCCGACGGACTGGCCGATCGACTGGCCGAAGGGCCGGCCGCCTGAGGGCAAGGGACCGGCCACCCAGCCGATGTGTGGCCGGATTCGCCCGTCTCTAGGGGGCTTTGGCCGTCGTACTGTGGCCGAATGCCTGTAGTTGACATCAGTTCCAGCACCCCAGACTTCGACTCCGACCCCCACTCCTTCTACGCGGCACTGCGCGCCGCGGGGCCGGTGCACCAGGTCAGGGGCGTCATGCCCGAGGAGGATCCGTACTGGATCGTCGTCGGGTACGAAGAGGCCCGCCAGGCCCTCACCCACCCGGACCTGCTGAAGGACTGGCGCGCCTCCGGGCTGTATCCGGACATCGAGCCCAGCGCCTCCAACGCCAACATGCTGGAGTCCGACCCGCCCCATCACACCCGGCTGCGCCGCCTGGTGGCCCGGGAGTTCACCGCCCGCCGGGTGGAGGCGATGCGCCCCCGCGTCCAGCAGATCACCGACGAACTGCTGGACGCGATGGCCGCCCGCCCCGAGCGCTCCGCCGACCTGATCGAGTCCCTCGCCTTCCCGCTCCCGATGACGGTGATCTGCGAACTCCTCGGTGTCCCGGACCTCGACCGCGAGCGCTTCCGCCAGTGGTCCAACGACATCGTGGCGCCCCGCCCCGAGGCCACGAACGTCGACGCGCACGTCCAGCTCAGCCTCTTCCTCGCGGAACTCATCGCCGACAAGGCCAAGTCCCCCGGCGACGACCTGCTCAGCGCGCTGATCCGCACCCGCGACGAGGACGGCGACTCGCTGTCCCCCGACGAGCTGATCGGGATGGCCTTCCTGCTGCTGGTCGCCGGCCACGAGACCACCGTCAACCTCATCTCCAACGGCGTACGGGCCCTGCTCGCGCACCCTGGCCAACTCGCCGCCCTGCGCGCCGACTACGACGGGCTGCTGGGCGGGGCCGTGGAGGAGATGCTCCGTTACGACGGCCCCGTGCAGAACGCCACCTACCGCTACGCCGCCAAGGACGTGGAGCTCGGCGGCGTGGTCATACCAGCCGGGTCCGTCGTGCTCGCCTCGCTGTCCGGCGCCGGCCGGGACCCGGGCCGCTTCGCCGAGCCCGACGTGTTCGACATCCGCCGGGCCCCCGGAGGCCATCTCGCCTTCGGGCACGGGCTGCACTTCTGCATCGGCGCCCCGCTGGCCCGGCTGGAGGGCCGCATCGCGATCCGCGGCCTGCTGGAGCGCTTCCCGGACCTCGCGGTGGACCCGGACGGAGGTCCCCTGGAGTGGCTCCCGGGCAGCCTGATGCACGGCGCGAGCCGGCTTCCGCTGCGCTGGTAGCCGCCGTCACCGCAGGGCGGCACGCCCCCGTGCTGCCGCCCCGCGGAGGCGGACACCAGCTGCCGGTACGCGTTTTGGATTGGTACGCGATCCTCAATACGATCCGGCGATGATCACAAGAAAACGGCTGGCGGCCCGGGCCCTGGGCCTGCTCGTCGCCTTGACCGCGGGACTCCTCCCGGCGACCGCAGCCGCTGCCGACGGACCGGCGAAAGAGCCGCCCAAGGTCGACCTCGTGCTCGACGTCAGCGGCTCGATGCGCGCCACCGACATCGACGGCCAGTCCCGTATGGCCGCCGCCAAGCAGGCCTTCAACGAGGTCCTCGACGCGGTGCCCGACGAAGTCCGCCTGGGCATAAGGACCCTGGGCGCCACCTACCCCGGCGAGGACAGGGCGCTCGGCTGCAAGGACACCAAGCAGCTCTACCCCGTCGGCACGGTGAACCGCACCGAGGCGAAGACCGCCGTCGCCACCCTCGCCCCCACCGGCTGGACACCCATCGGGCCGGCCCTGCAGGCCGCCGCCCAGGACCTGGAGGGCGGCAACGCCACCCGCCGGATCGTCCTCATCACCGACGGCGAGGACACCTGCGCCCCGCTCGACCCCTGCGAAGTGGCCCGCGAGATCGCGGCCAAGGGCATCCACCTCGTCATCGACACCCTCGGCCTCGTCCCCGACGCCAAGACCCGCGCCCAGCTCACCTGCATCGCCGAGGCCACCGGAGGCACGTACACCTCGGTGACCCACACCGCCGAACTCTCCGGCAGGGTCAGACAGCTGGTCGACCGGGCCGCCGACCCCGTCGCCACTCCGGTGGCCACCGAGGGCGCCAAGCAGTGCCAGGGCGCCCCGCAGCTGAAGGCCGGCCTCTACAGCGACCGCGAGGGCTTCGGCGAGCACCGCTGGTACCGCGTCGACGTGCGCCCCGGCCAGGAGCTGCGCGCCTCGGTGAGCATCGGCGCCGACCGGGCCGTCAACAACGACTACGGCGTGCTGCTGCGCGCGACCACCGTCCACGGGCGGGAGATCGTCCGCGGATCCGAGGCCGGGGACGGCCGTACGGACGTGATCTCGACCGGTCTGCGCTACCCGAAGGCGGAGCTCGACGGGGCGGACGGGGACGCCGCCGAGGCGCCCGAGACCGTCTGCCTCCAGGTGAGCAACTCCTTCTCCGCGGGCCCGGCCGTCAAGACCGCCCCCGGTATGCCCGTCGAGCTGACCATCGACCTGGTCGACGGCCCCGACGAGGCCTCCGACGTGGCCTCCTTCGGCCTCGGCCGGGGCTGGTGGCTGATCGGCCTGCTGGCGCTCACCGGCCTGCTGGCCGGTCTGGTCTGGGGCTGGATCTCGCGCTGGCGCATCTCCGTCTGGAGGACCAACTGATGCGTACCGTACGCACCCTGACCGCCGCTCTGCTGGCCGGAGCCGCGCTCCTGGCCCCGGCGGCCGCCGCCACCGCGGCCCCGAGCCCCACCCCGAGCGCGGGCGCGGGCACCGGGAAGGACGGGCAGGCCCCGACCGAGGCCGGCACGGGCTTCCGTACCGCGGCCCTCTTCCGGCCCGGCCAGAAGGCCACGGCCGCCGGGTCGGCGGGCGACTACCTCTACTGGGCGTTCCCCGCCGACACGGGCCAACGGGTCACCGTACGGGCCGCGGTGACGCTCCCGGCGCCCGCCGCCCGGCACGGCGCCTCGACCTGGCGGCTCGACGTGTACGACGGCCTGCGCCGCCGGCAGCCCTGCGCGTACGGCACGCAGAGCGCGGCGGCGGCCAAGGAGGCCGCCACCGTGGAGCTCTCCTGCACCCTGCGCACGGTCCGCTCCGGGGCCGAGACGTGGTCCAACGACCCGCTCCCGGGCAGCTACTACGTCCGCCTGACGGTCGTGGCCCTGCCCGAGGAGGACCTCGGCCAGCCCGTACGGGCGCAGGTCGAGGCCGACGTGCGGGAGCAGGGCGGGGCCCACGCCGTGGACGCGGCCCTGGCCGAACCCCTGGTCCCCGGGATCTCCGGCGCCACGCAGGAGCAGCGGGCCGCGCGCGCCCCCGAGGACGGCTGGTCCGGCGGCTGGTGGTCCGACCGCTGGCTGTGGACGGCCGCCGGAGGCCTGCTCGGAGCCCTCGCGGGGATCTACGGGTACTCCCTCACCCGCGGCTCGGGCCGCCCCTCCCGGCCCCAGCAGTGAACCGGTGCCGCCGCGCCCGAAGGCGCGGCGGCACCGTCGGAATCCCGCCATACGGGACCCCGGGACCAAATGATCTTCCGGACACGGAGCGTGGGCTATGTTGGGGGGAGAGTGACGTCAGAAGGAGGCCCCCGGTGTCATCGGGTCAGCAGGCACGCGCGCAGGCGGCCGCGATCACGCCGAGCGGAGCCATCCCCCCGGAGCAGGAGAAGGCGCCGGCCGACCGGCTCCTCGCGCTCTTCGACGGCCACCGCCTCTCGCCGGGCCAGCGGCGGATCGCCCAGTACCTGATCGACCACCTCACCGAGGCGGCCTTCCTCTCCATCACCGAGCTCGCCGAGCGCGTCGGCGTCAGCCAGCCGTCGGTGACCCGGTTCGCCTCCTCCCTCGGCTTCAGCGGCTATCCCGCCCTGCGCGAGGTGCTCCAGCCCATCGCGCTGTCCGCGGTGGCCGGCACCCCGGACAGCAGGGAGCAGATCCGCCACAACGAGCTCCAGGCCGCCGTCGACGCCGAGATCGAGAACCTGGAGAACGTACGCCGGCTCCTCGCCGACACCAACCAGGTGCTGGGCATCGGCCGCGAGCTGGCCCGCTCCGTCCCGCTGACCGTGCTGGGCCTGCGGATCTCGGTCTCCCTCGCGGAGTACTTCGCCTACGCGGCCCGCCGCATCCACCCCGACGTCCGCCTGGTGACCCGGGGCGGCAGCGTGGCCTACGACGCCCTGCTCCAGTCGCGGGCGGCGGGCGGCAGCTGGGTGCTGGCCTTCGCCATGCCCCGGCACGCCAAGGAGACGCTGGCCGCGCTGCGGGCGGCCCGCAGCACGGGGCTGCGCGTCGTGCTGATCACGGACCCCACCGTGGGGCCGCTGGTGGAGGCGGCCGACGTGGTGCTGACCGCCGGCACCGGTTCGCGGCTGGTCTTCGACTCGTACGCGGCCCCCGGAATGCTCTCCGCCGCCCTGCTCCAGGCGATGGCCGACGCGGACCCCGAGCGGACCCAGGCGCGGCTCGAACAGTACGAGCAGGCCGCCGACCAGCACGGTTTCTTCCTGTAGGGCCAGATTTCACCCGTTGTGAACCCGCTGTGAATCCGGTGTGAACCACGAATCGCCTCGGGATATTCAGAGCCAGGGCATGCATGAAATTTTTCATACCCTTGCTTACTCGACGGTATATATGTTTACTGACGGCGGCGCTCCGGATCCCTCAGACGCCAAGGCGGGCGACCCCACGTCCACCTCGAACGGACACCCAGTACGCCGATCCTCCTCACGGCGGCACCGGGTGCCGAGTCAGGGCTTGCGGATCCCCCGGAGGAGCGCCCATGGCGGCCTCGGTCAACCCCTGGGCCGAGGCCGCCCACCAGCAGTGTCTCGATCAGAGTTCGACACCCCTCGGAAGTGACGAGAATGTCCCAGACGGCCACCCTCACGCGCAGCCCGGACTGGCCCCTCCAGGTCAAGGCGCCCGGCACGCACGACTGGGAACGCACCGCCACCCGCTGGCTGCGCGACCTCCTCCCGGCCCGCTACGGCGGCTATCTGACACTGACCCGTCACCACGCCCTCCTCGCCCGGCACGTACAGCTCCAGCTCCAGCACGAGATGCGCGCCGTCCGCGTCGCCCTGCACACCAGCCGGGCCGACCTGCCGACGATGGGTGTCGCCGAGTCGGTCATCGAGAACACGATCAGGATGTACGCCATCGAGCTCGAGCAGCTCGGCCGCCTGTCCCGGGGCGCCCGCCTGGTCTCCGAGGCGCTCCTGCTGAGCGCCACCCCGGGCCAGCGCAAGCGCTGACCCGGGACGCCGTCCGCCCGCCGGACCGCCGGGCCGTCAGGCCTGGCAGAGGCCGCGCGCGTAGTCGTACGTCGCGGTCGCCTGGGAGTACTTCCACTGCGGCGCCAGCAGGGAGTCCTTCAGCTGGTTCGCCGCGGCCGGGCTCTCGACGACGTAGCCGAAGTCCTGGAGCCAGGACGGGTAGAGGTTCTTCGAGCCGATGTAGAAGGCCGAGTCGTCCACCGAGACCAGCTTGTGGTGCTGGGCGTACGGCTTGCCGTCCGCCCACGTCGCCTTGTCCGAGGCGCGGAAGGTCGCCAGCTGGAGGCTCTGGCACATCGCCGCCTTCGCCTTCCGCTCGTCACCGGTGAGGGCCGTCAGGCGGCCCCGCAGCGCGTCGCTCACCTCGTTCAGCGACTTGATCTGGGAGTAGCCGTCGCTGCCGACCGCGCCGCGGTTCGCCGGGTCGCTGACGACGATGCGGACCTTGACGCCGGACGCCAGCTTCGCGGCGAGGGTGTCGTAGAGCCGGATGTCGTAGCGGGGGAGCGGCGGGCAGGTGGCGTTGAGGTCCTGCTGGGAGATCTCGATGTGGCTGTTCGCGCTGGCGACCAGCGCGCGCAGGGCGCTCTCCTCCGGGTTGACCGTGTCGTAGTCCCGGTCGGCGTTGGTGTTGTCGTGCACCCCGATGCCGCACTTGGTGTCGGGGGCCGTCGGCAGCACCGGCTTGAACGCCGAGGTGGGGTCGCTCTGGCGGATGCCCACGCCGAGGCCGCCGACCGCGAGGGCCGGGACGTCCCCGCCACCGGCCGGGGCGGCGGGCCGGGGCAGCGTGGGCAGGCAGCCGGCGCCGTTGGAGGAGGCGAACCAGACGCTGCTCCAGCTGCTCTTGTTGCGGCAGGTCCAGTCCCACAGGGTGTCGAGGTAGCGGCCGGCCGAGCCCGCCGCCGGACCGGACAGCGCGAGGTCGACGTCGTTCACCGGGTGAGCGGTGTCGAGGTAGTCGTCCTTCCAGCTGTTGATGCCGCCGGTGATCACCGAACCGCCGTCCACCACCACCAGCTTGGAGTGGTTCCAGGAGAAGCCGGTCTTCGAGGTGGTCATCGAGGCCACGTTGAGGGTGATGTTCGCCGCCGCCGGGCCCAGCTTGGCCACCATCTCGTCGCGGTACGAGGACGGGATCACGTTGGCGTGGTAGATCGGCGCGGCGCCCACCAGGATCCGGACCTGGAGCCGGTTGCCCTTCTGCACGGCCTCCTTGAGGCCGGCCACGATCGCGTCCTGGAAGCCGCCGTTGGGGAAGGGGGCCAGGGTGGATATGTCCACGCTCTGGCGGGCCTGGGCGATGTCCTCCCGGGTCTTGTCCAGCAGCCGGCGCGAGCCCGGGCGCTCGGTGCAGGACGGGTCGCCCCAGCAACCGGGCGTCTGGAGCAGCCAGTCGGAGCCGCCGGGGGCCGAGGCGCCGAGGCGGTTGCCGGCCGTGCGCTCCCAGACCGAGCCCTCCAGGCCGGGGGACACCTGGCGCAGGGTCTGCTCCACGGAGTCCAGGTGCGGGGTGGGCGCCGCGTCGGCGAACGCCGGCGTGGCGGGGAGCAGGGCGAAGGAGAGGGTGAGCGTGAGGGCCGTCGTGCGGACGGTGCGTGCCAATGTGGTTCCTTGGAGAAATGGGGGGTGGCTCCGGCCGGGCGGCACCGCGGAGAACCGGGCCCCGGCCTTGATCAACTCGCGCAAGTTACCAGCCCGTAGCCCTCTGTTCACCAGGGCGTGGTCTGCTTCCGGCCACCCCGCGCGGCGGCGTCCGGGCCCCGCCCGGCGGCGTCCGGTCACCCGCTCCGGCCCGCGTGGCCGAAACCCGACGGGTGGAATCCGTCCCTCCGCGTTGGGCGGGAGGCACCGGGTGCGATCATGGCCGGATGTCCGGACCCACCCCTGACGCCGCACACTGGCCGCCCGCGCCCGCCGGTGCCACCGGCCGGCTGCTGGAACTGTGCGGCGACGGTCTCACCGGGTTCATGCCCCCCGCGCTGCCCGACGCGGCATGGGTGCTCAACGCCATGTACGAGCACGAGCACGAGCACCCCAACGGGCAGTGCCCGGCCGACGTGCCCGCCGTCGCCAAAGACGGCCTGGGCCGCGCCGAGCACCCGGGCCCCGGCTGGCGGCGCCTGCGCTGGGCGGAGCTGGCACGGCGCACCGGCGACCCCGTCGCCACCGCGGAGCTGCCGCCCTGCTACCGCAGCTTCCCCTCGGTCGCGGCGGCCGGCGGCCAGGCGCGCGGCATCTACTGGCCCACCGAGGGCAGCATGGACCGAGAGACCTGGAACCGGACGATCGAGATCCTGCTCCGGCACAGCCCCGAGGGGGCGGACACCCGCTGCCTCGCCTACTACAGCCCGCTGACGCTCCCCGCCTGGGACTTCGACGACATCCACGTCCGCGCCGGCCGCCTCGGCGACGCCAAGGCCCTCTACGACTACCCCGAAGCCGACTTCAGCCCGTCCAACCTCTGGGCCGAGGACCACTCGTGGGTCGTCTGCAGTGACTACGACCTGTGGGCCTCCAAGGTGGCCGGTCCCGCACCGCTCGTCGAGGCCCTCCTGGCGGACACCGAACTGGAAGCGGTACGGATGCCCCCGGCGCCCTGGTCCTGAACCGGCCCGCCGGGGGCGCCCCTCAGAGCCAGGGGATCTCGTCCGCCCCGTAACGGTAGGCGCGGAACACCGAGTTCTGGGCGCCGCGCGAGGACTCCAGGCCCGTGCCCCGGCTGAAGGAGCCGAACTCCGGGACGACGAACTCCCACACCACGTCCCCCTCCGGGGTCACCTCGAAGAGCCGCCCGAAGGAACCCTCCGCCACGAAGGTGTTCCCGTTGGGCAGGCGCTGCGCGCTGGACATGTACGGGCTGTAGAAGTTCTGCGGCGGGTTGTCCTCGTACGACCACACCTGCTCGCCCGTGACCGGATCGAGCTCCAGCACCCGCGAGTACGGCACCGAGGTCGTGTCCCGGTAGGTCCCGTTGTCGAAGACCAGGATGGTGCCGCCCGGCAGCTCGTGCGGATGGTGCTGCTGCGCCAGCACGTCCGGGCCGATCCGCCAGCGCACGGAGCCGTCGGCGCGGTCCACGGCCACCGTCGTCGACGCGCTGCGGAAGCCCACCACGATCCCGCCGTCGGCGAGTTCGTTCACGGTGTTGGCCATCGGCCAGTGCTCGCGGGCGAAGTGCGGGTTCAGCGGCACCTCCTCGGGGTCCAGGTGCTCGATGGCAGCCCAGCGCCACACCACCTCGCCGTCCCAGGTCAGCTCGTACACCACGTCCCCGTAGATCACCCCGCCCGGGGCCTCCGAGCCGGGGATGCCGCCGCGGATCCGGGCGGCGTCCGCGGGCGCCAGCGGTTCCACGACCGTGATGAGCAGGTTGCCGTTGCGCAGGACGGATGCGTCGTGGTGGTGGAAGGGGTGCCGGACCTCGCGCAGCACGGTGGAGTCCGGGGCCAGTTCCTGGAAGATGCCGCCGTGGTAGACGTCCCAGATGGGGAAGAGGGTCGGGACCGAGGTGTCCTTGGCCGCGTAGAAGAGGGTGCCGCCCGGCAGGAGCTGCGCCTGGCGGCCCGGCGGGTGCGGGGAGTTCCAGGTGTGGGCGGTCTTGCCCTCGATGTCGACGAGGTGGATCCGGCCGTCGCCGGTGATCGGCGTGTAGAGGGTGTAGCCGCCGTAGCTGCGCCCGGGGTCGTGGGCGCGCAGTCCGGTGCCGCGGCGGCGCAGGGTGTTCTGGTCGACGGTCATGGGATGCCTGCTTTCGTGTGGTGCGGGTCGGGTGGGGTCGGGTGGGGTTCAGGTGAGGGTGACGGCGCCGGGGTCGGCGGCCTTGAGCGGGCCCGGGCGCAGCCGCTCCCGCAGGGCGGGGGCGTCGGCGGGGCCGGGCAGGGATTGGGTGGCCTTGGCCCAGGCGGCCTCGTCGGCCAGCTGCGCGAGCAGCTCGGGGGTCAGGCTCGCCCCGTACGCGTAACGGGGGTGGAAGGCCTCGACGTAACCGGGCTGCAGTGCCCCCTTGGACTGGCCGACCACCGCCGCCCGCGCGGCGGCCGGGTCGGCCTCGGCGGCCCGCTGCGCGCGCAGCACCGTACGCAGGACCGCGGTCGCCGTCGCGTCGTCGGCGGCGGGGCCCGCGACCAGCAGGGTGCGCGCGGTGTAGCCGGAGAAGGGGACCTCGGCGTAGCGGTCGGCCAGGGCGGTGCGGGCGGCTTCGTAGAAGCTGGGGAAGGTGACCCCGGCGTCGATGTCGCCGCGGGCGAGCGCCGCGGCGACCTGGTTCGGGGCCAGGTTGACCACGGTCACGTCGGCCGCGGTGAGCTGCGCCGAGCCGAGCATCCGGCTCAGGGCGTACTCGACGTTCGTGCCCTGCGGGACCCCGACCTTGCGCCCCTTGAGCGCCGCGAAGCCGGTGATGCCCCGGTCGGTACGGGTCAGCAGGCGCCAGTCGGAGAACCGCGACAGGTCGGCGACGATCCGCACGTCGCGCCCGCCGAGGGCGGCCGTGACGGCGGGCAGGTCGCCCACCACCCCGAACCGGGCCTGGCCGCCGAGTACGGCGTTCAGCGCGTCCCGCCCGGTGGGCAGGGTGGTCACGGTGGCGTCGAGGCCCTCGGCGGCCCACAGCGAGCGCTCCTGCGCGAGGTACACCGCGGCGCCGCCGAGCTGGTCGCTGCCGGCCAGCGTCACGGCCCGCCGGCCGTCGCCGCCGCCGGGCCCGCCGGCGCAGGCGGTGGCGAGTACGGAGAGCAGGGCGGCCAGCAGTACGAAGGCCGCCGCGCGGGGTCTGGGCATGGGGGTGGTGTCCTTCCTTGGAGGAACCCGGCGCCGCGGGGCGCGGCAGGCACGGGTGTCGGTCCGGGGCCGGGCCCCGGCCCTGGTGCGGCGAGGTGCCGGTACGGTCCGGTCCCGGCTCCGGTTCACGGCCGGGCCCGAGGTGACGGGCGATCAGCGAGAGCAGGTCCGGTCCGGGTGGTGGGCGGGGGGCCCCGGGGCCCCGCAGGCCGGTACCCGCCGGGGCCGGGGGAGGGCCCGGGCGCCGCCGGGCCAGAGGTGACGGGCCCTGGTGCTGTCTGAAACGGTTCGGGGGCCGGGCCGCGGGACCCGGTCGTGTCGGGGGTGCCGTGCGGCGGCCGTTCGGCCGGGCGGGAGTGACGGGCGGTCAGAGTGGCCTGGCGCCCGGGTTCCGTCTGGCCGGGGCCAAGGGTTCAGCCGGAGTCCAGGTGGCGGGCTATCAGTGCGCGCAGCGCCGGGTCGGGCGGGCCCGGCGGGACGGGGTGGTCGGCCAGGACCCGGCCCGGGGAGGCCCCGAGCACCACCACCCGCCCGGCCAGGGCAAGGGCCTCGTCGATGTCGTGCGTCACGAAGAGCACGGTGGTGCCGCTGCGCTGCCAGAGCCTGCGCAGCAGGTCCTGCATCCGGGTCCGGGTCAGCGCGTCCAGCGCCCCGAACGGCTCGTCCATCAGCAGTACTTCCGGCCGCGCCGCCAGCGCGCGGGCCAGCGCCACGCGCTGCTGCATCCCGCCCGACAGCTGCGCCGGGTACTTGTGCGCGCCGTCCGCGAGCCCGACCTCCGCGAGCGCCTCGAGCGCCCGCTCGCGCCGCTCCCGGCGCGGCAGCCCGAGCCGCTTGAGCGCGAACTCGACGTTGCCCCGCGCCGTGCGCCACGGGAAGAGCGCGTAGTGCTGGAAGACCACGCCCCGGTCGGGCCCCGGCCCCTCCACCGCCCCGGCGCCCGCCGTCACCCGGCCCGACGTGGGGCGGACGAACCCGGCCACCGTGTTCAGCACCGTGGACTTCCCGCAGCCGCTGGGCCCCAGCAGCGCGGTGAAGGACCCCGCCGGGAACACCAGGTCGGTCCGCTCCAGCACCGGGGTCCCGCCGTACCCCACCGACAGCCCCTCCAGCCGTACCTCCAGGCTCATGACGCGCTCCAGTGCACGAAGCGGCGCCCCACGGCGGCCAGCACCAGATCCGCGGCGACCCCCAGCAGCCCGAGGACGAGCAGCCCCGCGAACATCCGGTCCACCCGCAGGAACTGGCCGTCCACCTGGAGCCGGTACGCCAGCCCGCTGTCCGCGCCGCCCAGTTCGGCGGCGACCAGCGCCAGCAGCGCCACGGAGGCGCCGTAGCGCAGCGCGGCCAGCAGCGCGGGCGCGGCGGCGGGCAGCAGGACCTCCGTGAACCGCCGGTGCAGCGGCGCCCCCAGCGAGCGGGCCGCCCGCAGGTGCGACACCGGCACCCGCGACACCCCGTCGTGCACGTACAGCCAGACCGCCAGCAGCACCGCGTAGGCGATCAGCAGGCGCTTGGCGCTCTCGCCGATGCCGAACCAGGCCGTCGCGAGCGGTACGAGGGCGATGGCGGGGATGGGCCGCAGGAAGGAGACCACCGGGGTGACGGCGGCCGACAGCCTCGGCAGGTACCCCGTCGCGAAACCGAGGGCGCCGCCCACGACCGCACCCAGCGCGAAGCCCTGCCCGGCGCGGGCCAGGCTCGCTCCCAGATCGGCGGCCAGCACCCCGCTGCGGGCGCTGTCCGCCAGCGCCGCGGCCGTCTCGGCCGGGGTGGGCAGCAGTCCCGGGGCCACCGCGCCGGACCAGGCGAGGAGGGACCAGAGCGCGAGCACGGCGGCGGTCGCGCCCAGGGGCGGCCCGAGCCGGCCGACGGCCCGGGCCGTGGGGGAGGGGGTGGGGGTGGGGGTGGGGTGCACGCGAGCACTCCTCGTCTCGTTGATAAGTGAGGTCAATAATTGACCACGCTTATGAACGGGCTGTTGCAGCAGTACGAAACCTCCCGGGCCCACCCGGCCCCCCGCGGGCGATGGGGTACGTTCGCCAGCGTGTCCCGACCCGAACCCACGCCCGAAGCCGTCGAGGTCGGCCGCGCGATCCGCGGCTGCCGCACGGCACGCCGGGTCTCCATGGCCGTGCTGGCCGCCCGCTCAGGCCTCTCGCAGCCCTTCCTCAGCCAGCTCGAACGCGGACTGGCCACGCCCAGCCTCAGCTCGATCTACCGGATCGCCGAGGCCCTCGACGTGGCGCCCGGGACCTTCCTGCGGCCCCCGGACCGGCCGGGAGTGGTCAGCCACGAGAGCGACCCGCAGGTGATCCGCGTCAGCGAGGCCGCCGGGCAGGTGGCGCAGGTGCTCATCCCGGGCGGGCGCAGCGCCCTGATGGAGGCCTACGAGCACCACTTCGAGCCCGGCCAGGGCGAGCGCGGCTGGTTCGAACACCCCGGCGAGGACTTCCTCTACGTACTGGAGGGCGAGATCGTCCTCGAGGTCAAGGGCGAGGAACCCCTCCTGCTGGGGGCGGGCCAGAGCGCCCACCACCGCGGCGACCTCCCGCACCGCTGCGCCCTGGCCGGCGGCGGCACGGCGGCCCGTACCCTGCTCGTGATCGCGAACCCGTAATTACCGGGGCGCGGCGTAGCAGCGTACGGCGACCACCCGGTTCGGCCCCCACCGCTGCTCGACGGTCTCCAGCAGGCTCCAGCCGAGGCGCTCGTAGAGCGCGGCCGCCGCGGTGTCGGAGGCCACCACGTCGAGCACCGGATGCAGTGCGCGCTCCCGCGCGGCCCCGACGGCCCGCGCCATCAGCAGGGCGCCGGTCCCGTGGCCCCGCTCGGCGGGCGGGACGAACAGCCGGCTGATCACGGCCACGCCCTCCACGGGCATCCCCGTACGCAGGCTCCACAGCCCCGGCGCGGCGTCGCCCGGCTCGCTGCGGCACAGCCCGATGTGGCCGGCGATCCGGCCGTCCCGCTCCGCGACCCAGCTGTCGAGCAGGGCGGGCGGCGACAGCCACCCCGCCGGCTGCCCGGGCCAGTCCACCGGGTAGCCGGCGGCGCGGTGGACCTCGGCGAGCGCGCGCACGCACGCGCCGAGGTCGTCGGGTTCGCGTCGCCGGATGTCCATCCGGTCATGCAACCACAGCGGGATCCGCCTCAGGACAGACGGGTGACCCTGGCCCCGAACGAAGGCTCCGTCAGGTCCGTTCCCACCGCGACCGGCACGCTCTTCGCGCCGTCCCCCTCGCCCACGGTCAGTACGCCGACCTCGGTGCCCGCCTTGGCCTCGTGCGGCACCGCCTTGGCGCCGGCGCCGAGCGAGAGCCGCAGCTGCTGCCCCGGTACGCCGGCCACGGTGAGGTCCTTCGTCGCCACGAGCGGGGTCGTCCCGCCGAGCCCGTCGGACACGTGGCCCACCAGCTGCCCCTTGCGGATGACGGTGGCCGGGCCGAGCGCCGTGCGGACCGCCTCGATGACCTTGCGGCTGTTCTCCTTCACCAGTACCAGGCTGTTCGCGCCGTTGGGGTCCGGGCCGTCCACGTGCTGGTCCATCATCGTGCCGAGGATCAGCGAGTCCCCGCCCCCGACGGTCTTGTACGCGGCCCACATGAGTGTCCCGCCCGCGGGGGTGCTCGACCCGGTCTTGATGCCGTTGATGTTCAGGCCGCGGGCGAGGAGCAGGCTGCTGTTGTTGTTCTCGAGCGGCGTTGCCAGCCCCTGGATGGTGGCGTTTGGCATCGCCACGACCGCGCGGAAGGCCTCCTCCTTCATCACCGCCTCCGCGAGCTTCAGCTGGTCGACGGCGGTGCTGACGGTGCCGGCGTCCAGGCCGCTGGGGTCCGTGTACGTGGTGTCCTTCATGCCGAGTTCCTTCGCCGCGGCGTTCATCTTCGCCACGAACGCGGCCTCGTTGTCGCTGCCGGTGTCCCAGCGGGCCAGCAGGCGGGCGGCGTTGTTGGCGGACGGGATCATCATCATCTTGATCAGGTCCAGCTGGCTGAACTTCTGCCCGGCGGTGAGCCCCTCGACCCGGGACTCGTCCCCGGAGGTGCCGTCGGCCACCGCCTTGGCGTCGACGTCGATCTTCGGGCCGGGGTCGTTCTTGCGCAGCGGATGACCCTTGAGGACCACGTACGCCGTCATCACCTTCGCCACGCTGGCGGTCGGCATCGGCTTCTGCTCGCCGAAGGTGCCGATGTCGCCGGAGCCGGCGACGCGCACGGCCGCCTGGCCCTTGGCCGGCCAGGGGATGGAGGTCGAGCCGTCGAGGGTGTACGAGGTCTGCGCGCCGATGAGCTGCGGGGCGGGGAGCGGGCGCAGCATCTGGGCCCCCGCGACGGCGGCGCCGAGCAGCAGCACGATCGGGGTCCACACCTTGACGCGGCGCGTGAGGGTGCGGCGCGGGGTCTCCGGCGGGGGAGCGGTGTTGGTCAGCTCCGCCAGCAGCTCGAGCGGCGGCAGCGGGGCTTCACGGGTGGCCTCGACGACCGCCGGTTCGGGCCTCGGCGCCACCGGCTCGGGCTTCGGCTCGGGCTTCGGGGCCGGCTTCGGCTTCGGCTCGGCGGTGGGGGCGTCGAGGTCCTTGAGCGCGACGAACTCGCTGGTCCGCTCGGAGTCCGCGCCCTCCCGCTCCTGCTCGTCGGGGGTGTCGGCTTCGCCGTCGGCGGTCTTGGGCTGCGCCGGTCCGTGCTCCTCCTCGGGCGGCTCAGGGGCCGACCGGTCGGCGGTGGTTTCCCCACCCTCGGGGGCGGCTGCGGTGTCCTCGTCGTCCTCGTCGCCGTCGTCCGGCTGCTCCGGGGCTTCCCCGGCGGCGGAGTCCACCGGTGCCGGCTCCTCCGCCGGGGTGGCCGCGGTGACCTCGTCGGCGTCCTCGGCTTCCTCGTCGGTGGGGTCGTCGGTCGCCGAGCTCTCGGGCGTGGATATCTCCGCCGGATCGCTGCCCGGGTCCGGCTCCTGCCGGTCGTCGCCGGTCTCGGTGCGCGACTGCCGGCCGGGGGTGTCCTCGCCCGCCGGGGCATCGTCGTCCGCCGGCCGGGGTGCGGGCTCCGGTTCCTCTTCCTCCGGGCCGTCGGCCGGCTCCGGGCCGTCGGCCGGCTCCGCCCCGTCGGCCGGCTCCGCCCCGTCCGGGGTCTCGGTCCGCGCCTCGTCCGGGCCGGGCTCTTCGGGCGCGTCCGTGCGGCCCGGCTCGTCGGCCCGGGCGGCGTCGGGATCGCCGGCCGCGAGGTCTCGTACCCCTTCGGCGGCGGCGTCGCCCTGTTCCCGCTCCGCCGCCGGGGTCTCGGCCCCGGCGCCCTCCCGCCCGGTACGGGAACCGCCCAGCGCGGTCTCCCCGGCGGACTCGTCCGCTCCGCCGCCCGCCACCGTTTCCGCCTTCATCCGTGCCCCACCTTGCTGTTCACACCCGGCTCCGCCGGTTCCGCCGTCACCATCGAGGGCCGTCCCGCGGCCCGCTGATCACCTAGATGGCCGACGGGGCCTCCGCGTTCCGTCCTGTGCGGGCTGTGACGGTTCGGTCATACTCCGCCGGTTTGACGAGCCCTCACCAAGTCTGCACTATTCCACTAACGTGTTAGTGGAATGAGGTGGAGCCGATGGAATTCCGAGTCGACCGACGCAGCGGCGTCGCCACCTATCTGCAGCTCGTGACCCAGGTCAAACAGGCCCTGCGGCTGGGCGTACTCGAGCCGGGCGACCGGCTGCCGACGGCCCGGGAGGTGGTCGCGGCCACCGCGATCAACCCGAACACCGTCCTCAAGGCGTACCGGGAGCTGGAGCGCGAGGGGCTCGTCGAACCCCGCCCCGGCGCGGGCACGTTCGTCCGCCGCTCGCTCTCCCACCCCGGCACGGCGGCCGATTCGCCGCTGCGCCCGGCCCTGGCCGCCTGGATGGCGCAGGCGCGCGAGGCGGGCCTGGACCGCGAGGACATCACGGCGCTCATCGCGGCCGCCGTGGACGAAAGCTTCAACCCCTCCGGGCCCGGGCCCGGACAGTCGAGAGAGGAAACGGCGTGAGCGATCCGACCCACGCGCCGGCGCTACGAGCGACCCGGCTCGGACGGGAGTTCGGCGGCCACTGGGCCCTGCGCGAGTGCGACATCGAGCTGCCCGCAGGCCGCATCACGGCCCTCGTCGGCCCCAACGGCGCCGGCAAGAGCACCCTGCTCCAGCTCGCGGCCGGCCTGCTGCGCCCGACCAGCGGGCAGATACGCGTCTTCGGCGGTGCCCCCGGCACCGCCGGGGCCCGCCGCCGCACCGGATTCCTCGCCCAGGACAAGCCGCTCCACGCCCGCTTCACCGTCGCCGACACCCTGCGTCTGGGCCGCGAACTCAACCGCGGCCACTGGGACCAGGCCGCAGCCGAGCGCCTGATCACCGGCTCGGGCATCCGCCGCGACGCCCGGATCGGCTCGCTCTCCGGCGGCAACCGGACCCGGGTCGCGCTGGCCCTCGTCCTCGGCAAGCGCGCCGACCTGCTGCTCCTGGACGAGCCGCTGGCCGACCTCGACCCGGTCGCCCGGCACGACGTCATGGCGCTGCTCATGACCGAGGCCGCCGAGCACGGCACCGGCATCGTGATGTCCTCGCACGTCCTGGCCGAGCTGGAGGACGTCTGCGACCACGTGGTGCTCCTCAAGGACGGGGCGGCCCGGCTCTGCGGCGACGTCCAGGAACTCTGCGCGGCGCACACCTGGATCACCGGCCGGGCCGACCCGCTGGAGGGCGACGGACTGCCCCGCTCCTTCGACCGCGGCGCCGTCGTGCACTCCGCCGTCGGCGGCCGTCAGGTCACCGCACTCGTCCGCACGCCCTCCGACGCCCCGCCGCACTCCGACCGCGCGGCGGACGAGCGGTGGATCACCGAAACCCCCTCCCTGGAAACCCTGTTGCTCGCCCACCTGCGTGCCCCTGCCCCCCGCCCCGCCGCCGAGAAGGAGGCCGCCGCATGAAGGGCGTCCTGTGGCTGGCCTGGCGCCAGCAGCGCCTGATGATCCTGTCCGCCCTCGGCCTGCTGGCGCTCTGCGCGGCGCTGGTGGCGTACCGGCGCTCCGAGATGACGGAGCTGATCGACGCCACCGGCTGGGTGCCGTGTCCGGGCTGGGACGGAGGCTGCGAGAGCCTCGCCACCTTCCAGATCATGGAGGGCAACTCCGCCGGCATCCGCATGCTCGGCACCCTCGGCCTCGCGGTACCCGCCCTCATCGGCGTGTTCTGGGGCGCCCCGCTCGTCGGCCGGGAGCTGGAGACGGGGACGTTCAAGCTGGCCCTCACCCAGGGGGTGGGCCCGCGGCGCTGGTTCGCGGCCCGGTTCGGCCTCGCGGCGCTCGTCGCCGTGCTCGTCGCGGCCGTCATCGGCGGCCTCGTCGCCTGGTGGTGGCTGCCCATCGCCAACACCCTCGACGGCCCCTACTGGCACGACGCCGGCATCTACAACGCGACCGGCCCGGCCCCCGTGGCGGGCGCCCTGTTCGGCCTCGCGGCCGGAACCCTCGCGGGCCTGCTGGTGCGCCGGGTCCTGCCCGCCATGG
Organism: Streptomyces sp. NBC_00091; assembly: GCF_026343185.1. Classification (GTDB taxonomy): domain Bacteria; phylum Actinomycetota; class Actinomycetes; order Streptomycetales; family Streptomycetaceae; genus Streptomyces. The sequence goes on from NZ_JAPEMA010000001.1 coordinate 5,884,455, forward strand.
GCGCGGCCTTCGCCGCGATCGGCACGGCCATGGTGTTCGTGACCTTCTTCCGTACCGCCTGGACCGACCCCGAGACCCGCATCACGCCCGGTATGACGCCGAAGCGGGCCGTGGGGAGCGCCTGGTCCACCGGGCAGTTCGGCTACCTCACGCCCGACGGCCGCGAGCACTCCATCGACACGGTCTGCCAGACCTCCGGCGAGGAGCTGAGGGCGTGCATGGCGGAACACGGCTTCGTCGCGCGCTACCACAAGGTCTATCCCAGCGGTGAGTTCTGGACCTTCCAGTGGATCGACACCGCCCTCTACCTCGGCGCCGCGGCCGCGCTCGTGGCCCTCACCCTGCTCGTCCTGCGCCGCCGCACCGCCTGACGCGGCCACCGTCAGGCATCCGACGGCCCCGCGGCCCGACCACCGCACCCTTCCGTCCGCACCCCAGGGGGACCCCTCATGGCCACCAAGAAGAACCTCACCGCCGACCGCGCCAGCGTCGGCCACAAGGTCCGCTACGCACTGAGCAACCCGACCCGCATCGCCCCGTACGTACGCCGCGCCGCGCGCGACGGCTGGCTGCGCTTCAAGCACCCCGACCACGTGGGCTACTACCGTGCCGTCATGGCCTCCGACACCGGCCGCAACCCGGAGGCGGCCGTCGGCAGCCAGACCCACGACCGCTGGCTGGCCCTCGGCAAGATGCAGTTCGACTACCTCGTGGAGCACGGCCTCGCCCCGAGCCACCGCATGCTCGACATCGGCTGCGGCAACCTGCGCGCGGGCTGGCGCTTCATCGAGCACCTCGACGCGGGTCACTACTACGGCATCGACATCTCGCCCGACATCCTCATCGAGGCCAAGCGGACACTGACCGGGCGCGGACTTCAGGACAAGCTGCCGTACCTGACCATCACCCAGGACCTGACCCTGGACTTCCTGCCCGACCGCCACTTCGACGTGGTGCACGCGCACAGCGTGTTCTCCCACTCGCCGATCGGGATCATCGACGAGTGCCTCGCGCACGTGGAGCGCGTACTCGCGCCCGGCGGCCGGTTCGACTTCACCTTCGACCGCACCGAGGGCGCCGAACACCAGGTCCTGCGCGAGGACTTCTACTACCGCACCCGGACCCTCGTCGACCTCGCGGCCAAGCACGGGCTGAAGGCCCGCTTCATGGACGACTGGGAGAAGCTCGGCCACGGCCAGTCCAAGATCCGCGTCACCGCGGCCTGACGGCGGCCCGGCCCGGGCAGGGGAGCCCCGCGACGGCTTCCCTGCCCGGGCCTACGGGTGCTCAAACTTGCTTGGTACCGGACTACTTCAAGCATGTTCCTTCAAATAGGCTGCCCCGGTCCGCTATCTTGCCGGGTGCATGCCAAGGCGGTGTGTCCGCGATCCGGACCGCACGAGGAGCTGCCCGATGAGTCCGACGAGACTGTCCCTGAGGCGCGACCGGCACGACCCCCCACCCGAGCGCGGCAGCCGCCGCCACGACCGCCGCCGCCGTGAAGGCAGCCGCCGGAGCCTGCTCGCGGCCCTGCTCGCCGCCGCGCTCGCGACCTCCGGGCTCGCCGCGGCCGGCCCGGCCACCGCCCGCGCGGCAGCCGCCCCCGCCGCACCGGCGGCCACGGCCGGAACGGTCACCGCCCTGTCCCAGTCGGGCGGCACCTTCACCGTCAGCACCTCCAGCGGGGCCAAGGCCCGCGTGGTCGTCGCCCGCGCCGACGTCTTCCGCCTCTGGCTCTCCCCCGACGGCGGCTTCAACAACGACCCGGCCGGCTCCGACCTCGCCCCCACCACCGACTTCGGCCCGGTGAACGCGAGTTACACCGACGCCGGCACCCACTACCGGATCACCACCGGAGCCCTCTCCATCCGGGTCAACAAATCGCCCCTGCAGTTCTCCGTCTACCGCGCCGACGACTCCACCCTCGTCTGGCAGGAGACCCAGCCCACCAGCTGGGGCGGCGGCAAGACCACCCAGTACCTGGCGCGCGGCGCCGACGAGCAGTTCTACGGCACCGGCCTGCGCCTCGGCGAATGGGCGCTGCGCGGCAAGACCGTGCCCGTGGCCGTCGACAACAAGTGGCGCGAGAACGACAACGCCAGCCCCGCCCCCTTCTACATGTCCACCAACCGCTACGGCGTCATGCGCAACACCTGGGCCCCCGGCTCGTACGCCTTCAACGCCCCGACCGCCCTCACCCACGACGAAACCCGCTTCGACGCCTGGTACTTCACGGGCGACTCCCTGAAATCCGTCCTCGACGCCTATACCGACGTCAGCGGCAAACCCTTCATGGCGCCCCTGTGGGGCTTCGAACTGGGCAACGCCGACTGTTTCAACGCCTCCAACCCCGACTACCAGGGCGACCACAACCGCCCGCGCCACCAGACCACCCCCGACGTGGTCGGCTACGCTACCGACGCCCGCGCCGCCGACATGCCCTCGGGCTGGTTCCTGCCCAACGACGGCTACGGCTGCGGCTACACCGCACCCCTGAAGTCCACCGTCGACGCCCTGAAGGCCAAGGGCTTCCAGACCGGCCTGTGGACCTCCACCGGCCTCGGTTCCATCGCCGACGAGGTGGGCACCGCGGGCACCCGGGGCGTCAAGACGGACGTGGCCTGGATCGGCAGCGGCTACAAGTACGCCTTCAACGGCGTCCAGCAGGCCGTCGACGGCATCGAGAAGAACTCCGACGCCCGCCGCTACGTCTGGACCGTCGACGGCTGGGCCGGCACCCAGCGCAACGCCGTCGTCTGGACCGGGGACACCAACGGCACCTGGGACGACATGCGCTGGCACGTCCCCGCCATCACCGGCGCGGGTCTCTCCGCCCTCAACTACGCCTCCGGCGACATCGACGGCATCTTCGGCGGCAGCCCCAAGACGTACGCCCGCGACCTCCAGTGGAAGGCCTTCACCCCCGCCTTCATGACCATGTCCGGCTGGGGCGCCACCAACCCCTCGGCCGGCTACCAGGACAAGCAGCCCTGGCGCTTCGCCGAGCCCTACCTGTCCATCAACCGCAAGTACCTCCAGCTCAAGATGCGGCTGATGCCCTACCTGTACACGATGAGCCGCACCGCCCACGAGAGCGGCGTCCCCAGCACCCGCGCGATGGTCCTGGAGTACCCCGACGACCCGGTGGCCCGCGGGAACCAGACCAGCGGCCAGTTCATGGCCGGGGACTCCTTCCTCGTCGCCCCGGTCGTCTCCGACACCTCCGTCCGCGACGGCATCTACCTGCCCGCCGGAACCTGGACCGACTACTGGAGCGGCAAGACGTACGCCGGCCCGGGCTGGCTGAACAACTACCAGGCGCCCCTCGACACCCTGCCGCTCTTCGTCAAGGGCGGGGCGATCGTGCCGATGTGGCCGCAGATGAACCACACCGGCGAGAAGCCGCTCTCCACCCTCACCTACGACATCCACCCGCGCGGCACCTCCGCCTTCAGCCTCTACGAGGACGACGGCCGCACCCGCGCCCACCAGTCCGGGGCCTACGCCCGCCAGCGCGTGGACGTCACCGCCCCGGCCGCCGGCTCCGGCACGGTCACCGTCTCCGTCGGCGCCCCCACCGGCAGCTACGCCGGACAGCAGGCCGCGCGCGGCTACGAGTTCACCCTCCACGTGGCCTCCGCCCCCTCCGCCCTCACGGTGGACGGCGCCGCGCTGACCCGGCTCACCTCGAAGAGCGCCTACGACTCCGCCGCCACCGGATGGTTCTTCGACCCGGCCGACCGCTCCGGCGTCCTGTGGGTCAAGACCGGTACGAAGACGGGCGCGTTCAGCGTCACCGCCACCGGCGCCACCGTCCCGGCGGCCGACCCCGTCCCCGTCACCTCCGCGCCCGTACCGCAGTCGGCCTGGACCCTGGTCTCCGCCGACAGCCAGGAGACCACCGCCGAGAACGGCGCCGCCCGCAATGCCTTCGACGGCAACCCCGCCACCCTGTGGCACACCGCCTGGTCCACCGGCACCCCGGCGCCCCTCCCGCACGAGATCCAGATCGACCTCGGCGCCCGCTACTCCGTCGACGGCCTCGGCTACCTGCCGCGCCAGGACGGCGGGGTCAACGGCCGGATCGGCGGCTACGAGGTGCACGTGTCCGACACCACCTCCGACTGGGGCACCCCGGCCGCCACCGGGACCTTCGCCGACACCCCGGCGGCGAAATCCCTCGCCTTCGCCCCCCGCACCGGCCGCTACCTGCGGCTGCGGGCCCTGACCGAAGCGGGCGGCCGCGGCCCCTGGACCAGCGCCGCCGAGATCACCCTCACCGGCCGCCCGGCGCCGCTGCCCGCCGACGCCACCCTCGTCAACGCGGGCTCCGCGCGCTGCCTGGACCTCCCGCACAGCGCCACCACCCCGGGCACCGCACCCACCCTCTACTCCTGCCACGGCGGCCCGAACCAGCGCTGGACCCTCCAGGGCGACGGCCGTCTCACCGGCCTCGCCGGGGTCTGCCTCGACGCCGGCGACCCCGCGAAGGTCACCGTGCAGACCTGCGCCGCCGGCCCCGCCCAGACCTGGCAGCCCGGCCCGGACGGCAGCCTGCGCAGCGCCGGCCAGTGCCTCACCCCGGCGGGCTCCGGCACCGCCAACGGCACCGGACTCACCCGGGCGGCCTGTACCGGCACCGCCGCCCAGCGCTGGACCTTTACCCCCTGACCCCCCACGCAGGGTCCGGCCCGGCCCCCCACGCCGGGCCGGACCCACCTACGCTGCCTTTTCTAGCCGACGTGCGGCCCGTCCCGGCAGGAGCCAGGCCGCGGCCAGGCCAAGGGCTGCCAGTGCGGCCAGGGCCGTCAGCGGCCGGCCGGCCGTACCGGCCCCCGCGGCGCCCGCCCCGGCGCCCGCCGCGACCGCGATCCCCAGGGTCGGGCCCACGTTCATCGCCGTCTGCTTGAGCCCGCCCACCACCCCCGCGTACCCGGGCGGGGCATCGCCCACCACGGTCCCGGTGGCGGTGACCATCACCGCAGCGAACCCGGCTCCCAGCACCCCGAAGGCCACCCCGCCGCCCGCGTCCAGCCCCGCGATCCCCAGCACCACCAGCCCCGTTCCCGCGAGCGCGGTCCGCCGGGGCCCGTACCGGCGCAGCGCGGCCCCCGCCACCGGCGCCCCGGCCACCATCAGCGCGGTCAGCGGCAGCACCCGTACCCCGGTGGCGAGCGGACCGAGCCCCCGTACGTCCTGGAGCAGGAACGTGGCCGTGAACAGCGCCCCGAACATGCCGGCCGACACCGCCAGCAGCAGCCCCATCGAAGCCGCCACCGGCCGCGACCGCGCCACGGCGGCCGGCACCAGCGGCAGCTCCGCGCGCCGCTCGCCCCGTACGAACAGCGCCCCGAGCCCGGCGGCCGCCCCGCATCCCAGCAGCGTCGGCGCGGCCGTCCATCCGTACTCCGGTACGCCGGCCAGCGCGTGCACCGCCGCCGCCAGGGCCGCCGCGAGCAGCACCGGACCGGCCGGACCCAGCCGGCCGGGGTCCTGGCGCACCGGCGCGGGCACCCGTACGGCGAGCGCCAGCGCGGCGACGCCCAGGGCCACCGGCACGTTGACCACGAACACGGCCCGCCAGCCCAGCTGCGCCACCAGCACCCCGCCCAGCAGCGGCCCCGCCGCGGCGGCCACCCCGATCGCGCTGGTCCGCACCGCGACCGCCCGGCCCAGCCGCTCCGGCGGATACGCCAGCCGCAGCAGGGCGAGCGTCGCGGGCTGCAGCAACGCCCCGAACAGCCCCTGGACCGCGCGCAGCGCGATCACCCAGCCGACCCCGGGCGCCAGTGCGATCCCCGCCGAGGCGGCGGCGAAGCCGAGCACCCCCGTCAGCAGCAGCCGGGTGTGCCCGTACCGGTCCCCGAGGCGCCCGGCGACGACCAGGAAGGCGGCGACGGCGAGCAGGTAGGCGGTGCTCGTCCACTGCACCTCGGCCACCCCGGCCCCGAGGTCGTGGCGCAGGGCGGGCTGTACGACGATCAGCACGGTGCCGTCCAGGGCGACGAGCATCGCCCCGGCCACGCTGACCAGGAGCGCGAGCCGCGGCCTCACGGCGCCTGCGCCTTGAGGTGCGCGTCCACCACGGCGTCCACCAAGGAGTCCACCAGCCGGCCCGCGTCCTCGGCCGCGCCGCTCCCGAGGACCAGCGGCAGACTGCCCCAGCCCCACAGCTGCGCCACCCCGTGCAGCCCCGCCCACAGCGCGGCCGCCGTCACCTCGGGCTGCGCCGCCCCGCATCCGGCGACCAGCCGGGTCAGCAGCCCGAAGAGCGGAAGGGTCGACTCCCGCAGCCGGGGGGCGGCGGAGGGCTCCTGTCCCGCGCTGTCCAGCAGGTCGTGACGGAACATCAGCTCGAACATCCCGCGCTGCTCCAGCGCGTAGCCCACGTACGCCCGCCCGAGCGCCCGTACGTGTTCCCGGGGCGGGGGTTCCCCGGCGCCCGCCGCCGCGAACCGCGCGCCGAGGTCCGCGAACCCCCGCCGGGCGATGGCCGAGAGCAGGGCCTGGTGAGTGGGGAAGTACCGCCGGGGCGCCCCGTGGGACACCCCGGCGCGGCGGGCGATCTCCCGCAGCCCGAGGGAGCCGGTCCCCTCGCTCGTGACCAGCTCCACGCCGACGTCGATCAGCCGCTCGCGCAGCGGTGCATCCGATTTCATAGACACTGTCTACCACGTCTCGTAGACAGTGTCTTCGCCGCTCCGGGTTTCGCCCCCGGCCGGCGGGTAGGCGCCGGTCAGGACCGATGGCACGAGGAGGCCGTCATGGGAACCGGAATCTGGGGCTACGGAGACGGCGCGGGCTACGCGCCCGGCACGGACCTCATCGGCTACAAGGTCGAGGCGACCGACGGACCGATCGGCAAGGTCGACCGGCACACGGACGACGTGAGCCGTTCCTACCTCGTCGTGGACACCGGCCCCTGGATCTTCGGGCGCAAGGTCGTGATCCCGGCCGGCGTCGTCGACCGAGTCGACACGCAGGCCGGGACCGTGCACCTGACCTGCACCCGCGACCAGGTCAAGGACTCGCCCGACTACGAGAAGAGCGGACGCCACGAGGACGAGCCCACCTTCGTCCGGCTGATCGAGACCTACTACTCCGACCCCCACATGTGAACATGCGAGGCGGGCGCGGCCCGGCGGAAGTCCGTGGCGGTGAGCCCGCCGCGCGGGAGATCATCTGCGCATGACGACAGAGACGATCACCGCTTCCGCCTCGGGAACCTGGACCCTCGGCGACCTCGAGGTCAACCGCATAGGCTTCGGCGCCATGCGCCTGCCGCAGAACGGCGCCGCCCTCCAGAGCGACGCCGCCCCCAGCGACCGGGGCCGGGCCATCGCGGTGCTGCGCCGCGCCGTGGAACTCGGCGTGAACCACATCGACACCGCCGCCTTCTACTTCTCCCCGCTCCGCTCCGCCAACGAGCTGATCAACAGCGCGCTCGGCGGTCCCTACCCGGACGACCTCGTCATCGCCACCAAGGTCGGCCCCGGACGGGCCCTGTCGGGCGAGTGGGACCACCACGCACGGACCCCGCAGCAGCTGCGCGGCCAGGTCGAGGAGAACCTGCGCCAGCTCGGCCGCGACCACCTCGACGTGGTCAACCTGCGCGTCCTCGGCACCGACTCCGTCGCCGAGCGCTTCGGCGCCCTCGCCGAACTCCGCGAGGCCGGGCTCATCCGCCACCTCGGCGTCTCCAACGTCACTCCCGAACAGCTCGCGGAGGCGCAGACCGTCGCGCCGGTCGTCTGCGTGCAGAACATGTACGGCATCGGCGTGCGCCCCGAGTACGACGCCTTCGTACGCTCCTGCGGGGAGCAGCGGATCGCCTTCGTGCCGTTCTTCGCGATCGCCGGCGCCGGCCGCGAGGGCGGGGCGGCCGCCGCCGAGAGCGAGGAGCTGCTGGCCGTGGCCCGGGCCCACGGAGCGAGCCCGGCGCAGGTCCGCCTCGCCTGGACCCTCCAGCGCGGCCCCCACGTCCTGGCCATCCCCGGCACCGGCAACCCCGACCACCTGACGGCCAACGTCGCCGCCGGCGCCCTGCGCCTGACCGAGGAGGACCTGACCCTCCTCGAGGGCCTGCACCACGCCGCGGCCCAGTAGCACCGCAGGCCGGTAGCGGGGCAGGGCGCCAGCGGGGGAGGGCCGCGCGCGGGAGCCCGGCGGGCCGGACCGGCACCACCGGCCCGGCCGCGTCCGGCACAATCGGCGGATGAGCGAAGACAAGCCCGCCGGCGCCGCCGCCGGCCGCCCCGAGGACCACGACCCCTACCTGTGGCTGGAGGACGTGGAGGGCGAGGCCGCGCTCGCCTGGGTCCGGGAGCGCAACGCCGAGACCGTCGCCGCGCTGACGGCCGATCCCGAGTTCAAGGTGCTGGAGCGCGAGGTGCGCGAGGTCCTCGACGACGACGGGCGGATCCCGTACGTCGTCCGGCGCGGGCGCCACCTCTACAACTTCTGGCAGGACGCCGGCCGGCTGCGCGGTGTCTGGCGGCGCACCACCCTCGAGGAGTACCGCACCGAGCGGCCGGCCTGGGAGACCCTCCTGGACCTCGACGCGCTCGCCGAGGCCGAGGGCGAGAAGTGGGCCTGGGCCGGGAGCAGCGTGCTCGCCCCCGGCCACCGGCACGCCCTGGTCATGCTCTCCCGGGACGGCGCCGACGCCTGCGTGGTGCGCGAGTTCGACCTCGAGACGCTGGAGTTCGTCGAAGGCGGCTTCGCGGTCGAGGAGGCCAGGACCCGGGTCGACTGGATCGACCGCGACCACGTCTGGATCGGCACCGACTTCGGCCCCGGCTCCCTGTCCCCCTCCGGCTACCCCCTCCAGGTCCGCCGCTGGCGCCGCGGCACCCCCCTCGCCGAGGCCCGCACGGTCTACGAGGGCCGCCCGGGCGATGTGTCCGCCAGCGGCTGGCGCGATGACACACCCGGCTTCGAACGGGACTTCGTGTCCCGGCAGATCGACTTCTGGAACCAGGAGCTGTTCCTGCTCCCCGAGGACCCCGCCGCCGCGCCCGAGAAGATCGACGTACCGGACGACGCCTCCGCCGGGGTCCACCGCCAGTGGCTGATCGTCCAGCCGCGCTCCCCGTGGCTGGGCCACCCCGCGGGCAGCCTGCTCGCCTTCGACTTCGAGGCCTACCGGGCGGGCGGGCGCAGCCCCGAGGTGCTGTTCACCCCGGACGACCGCACCGCGCTCGCCGGCTACAGCTGGACCCGCAACCACCTCCTCCTGCGCACCCGCGCCGACGTCTCCTCCCGCCTGGAACTCCTCACCCCCGGCCCGGACGGCTGGAGCCGCGCCCCGCTGGCCGGCGTGCCGCCGCTGTCCACGGCCTCGGTGGTGTGCACCGACCCGGACGAGAGCGACGAGTACTTCCTCGATGTGACCGGCTTCCTCCAGCCCTCCACCCTGCACCGGGGCGAGGCCGGAGCCCCCGGCGGCCAGGCCGTCAAGCAGGCACCCGCCCTCTTCGACACGGCCGGGCTCGCCGTGAGCCAGTACTTCGCCACCTCCGCGGACGGCACCCGGGTCCCGTACTTCGTCATCGGCCCCGAGGACCGGCCCGGCCCCGGCCCCACCCTGCTCTACGGCTACGGCGGCTTCGAGATCTCCATGGTCCCGCAGTACAGCGCGGTCACCGGCCGGGCCTGGCTCGCGCGCGGAGGGACGTACGTCGTCGCCGGCATCCGGGGCGGCCGCGAGTACGGGCCCGCCTGGCACCAGGCCGCCCTCGGGGCCAACCGCCTCCGCGCCTTCGAGGACTTCGCCGCCGTCGCCCGCGACCTCACCGCCCGCGGCATCACCACCCCCGCCCAGCTCGGCATCGAGGGCGGCAGCAACGGCGGCCTCCTGATGGGCGCCATGCTCACCCGGTACCCCGAGCTGTTCGGCGCCGTCGTCTCGCACGTACCGCTGCTGGACATGCTCCGCTTCCACAAGCTCCTCGCCGGAGCCAGCTGGACCGCCGAGTACGGCAACCCCGACGACCCCGCCGACCGGCCCCACCTCGAGGACATCTCCCCGTACCACCGGATCCGCGCCGACGGTCCGCCGTACCCGCCCCTGCTGCTGCTCACCTCCACCCGCGACGACCGCGTCCACCCCGGCCACGCCCGCAAGGCGGCCGCCCGGCTGCGCGAATTCGGGCACCCCGTGCTCTTCCACGAGCACATCGGCGGCGGCCACTCCGGCGCCACCGACCACCAGCAGACCGCCTTCAACGAGGCCCTCGTGCACACCTTCCTCTGGGAGCGGCTCACCCCGCCGAAGTGAGCTTCCGGCGCGCTCCACCGGCCCCGCCGCGCCGGGGCTGGTGGAATGGACCGACCGGCGGCCCGCAGGGGGCCGCCCCCCGGTCGGAGGAGACGTGTCGGATCGCGAGGGCCACGCACCCGGTCCGGCCGGGCCCGCGTCCCCGGCCGAGGCCCTGGAAGCGATCGGCACGACCGACGACGAGCGCACCACCTGCCGGGAACTGGCCGCCTTCCTCTTCCGCACCCTGTGCGACGCGGCGGCCGTCGACCTGACCCTGGAGGGCCGCGCCGAGCGCGTCGCCGTCGCCGGAGCCGCCGGTCTCCTGCGCGGCCCGGCCCCGGGGACGCGGCCCGCCGTCCGGGCGGTGGACGGGGGCCATCCGCTGCGCAGCTGGACCCTGCGGCCGGGCGGCCCCCCGGTGCACGGCCTGTCCGTCGCGCTGGCCAGGCACGGGACCTCGTACGGGACCCTCCTCGCGGTGCGCACCGGCGAGCCCTTCACCGACCACGAGGCCGCCGCCCTGCACTTCGCGGCGCGCGTGGCGGCCGTGCACATCCGCCACGCCCGGCGGCTCGCCGCGACCGAGTCCGTCGCGCTCGACCTCCAGCGGGCCCTCGTCGCCGACCCCGGGCGGCCCCATCCGAACCTGCTGGTCGCGGGCCGCTACCTGCCGGTCGGGCCGAGCACCCTGGTCGGGGGCGACTGGTTCGAGACGGTCCGGCTGCACTTCGGACGGACCCTGCTGGTGGTGGGCGACGTCATGGGCCACGGCCTGGACGCCGCCGTGGACATGAACGCCTACCGCTCCACCCTGCGCGAGGTCGCCTCCACCGAACTCGCCCCGCACCGGGTGCTGCGCCAGCTCGACTCCCTCGTCGCCGAGGACGCCGCCCGGCGCCCCGCCACCTGCCTGCTCGTACGTGTCGACCCCGCGCGCGGCACCGCCCTGTACGCCAGTGCCGGCCACCTGCCGCCCGCGGTGTTCGCGGCCGACGGCACCGGCCGGCTGCTCGACGTACCGGTGGGCCCGCCGCTGGGCACCGGCGTGGGCGGCTACGAGTCGGTGGCCCACCCCTTCACCCCGCAGGAGACCCTGGTCCTCTACACCGACGGGCTCGTCGAGCGGCGCGGCGAGGACATCGACGCCTCCCTGGCCCGGCTCACCGCCCTGCGGATCCCCGCCGGCGGGGGCACGGCGGAGGAGGCCGTGGACGCGGTCGTCGCGGGCCTCGACGCCCGGCACGCCGAGGACGACGTCGCCGTCCTCGCCGCCCGCATCCGCGCCCGGGCCGCGCACCCGTGACGGGGCCGCCTACGCGTGGGTGCGGGCGATGAGCAGGGCGACGTCGTCGTGCGTGTCGGGGTGGCGCAGGGCCGACAGCAGCAGGTCGCAGGTCTCCTCGATGGGGCGGTGGGGGCCGGCGAGGAGGTCGGTCAGGGTCTGCAGGCGGGTGTCGATGTCCTGGTCGCGGGTCTCGACGAGCCCGTCGGTGTAGAGCACCAGCTCGTCGCCCTCGCCGAGGGTCACGGTGGTGGTGCCGAACGGGACCCCGCCGACCCCCAGCGGCACCGCCGTCGCGAGCTGGAGCAGCCGGGGTTGGCGTCCGCTGCGCAGGTGCACGGGCGGCAGGTGGCCCGCGGTGGAGATCTGGCACAGCCGGGTGTGCGGGTCGTAGACGGCGTAGACGCAGGTGGCCATGGCCTCGCCGAGGTCGCCGGTCGAGGCGTCGAGGTGGGTGAGCACCGTCGCGGGGTCGAGGCCGAGGCGGCCCAGCGCCCGGGCGGTGGCCCGCAGCTGGCCCATGGTCGCCGCCGCGTTGATGCCGCTGCCCATCACATCGCCGACGACCAGCGCGGTCCGGTCCCCGCTCAGCGGGATGACGTCGAACCAGTCGCCGCCGGTCTCGTCGGCGGCCCCGGCCGGCTGGTACCGGTAGGCGATGTCCAGCCCGGGGGCCGCCGGCGGGTGCTGCGGCAGCAGGTGGCGCTGGAGGGCGAGGGCGGCGTGGCGCTGGCGCTGGTACCAGCGGGCGTTGTCGATGGACACCGCCGCGTGGGCTGCGAGCTCGGAGGCGAGCAGTACGTCGTCGGGGCCGAACGGCACGGGGTTGCGGGCGCGCTTGAGGTCGAGCGTGCCCAGCACCTGGCCGCGGGCGATCAGCGGGACGGCGAGGTACGAGTGCACGCCGGCCTCCCCGAGCAGCCGGGCGGCGTCCTCGTCGCGGGCGATGGCGGGCAGGTCCTGCGGCCGGACGTGCGGGACGAGCTCGGGCCGGGCCGTGCGGGCGCAGCGGGCCACCAGCCGGTCGGGGCGGTACGAGGCGACGTCGCCGACGGGGTCGGCGGCCGCCTCGGCGGGGCTGCGGTAGGCCGCTTTCACCGCGAGCGCGCGGAACCGTACGGACTCCCCGTCCGATACCTCGCCGGGCCGGCCGCCCGTCAGGACGGTGTCGAGGACGTCCACGGCGGCGATGTCGGCGATCTCCGGGACCGCGACGTCGGCCAGCTCCCGGGCGGTGATGTCCAGGTCGAGGGTGGTCCCGATGCGCACCGAGGCGTCCGCGATCAGGGCGAGGCGCCGCCGGGCGTGGGCGGCCGACACGGCGGCCCGGTGCTGTTCGGTCACGTCCACCACCGACACCGCGACGCCGATCACCCGCGAGGACTGGTCCTCCAGCCGGTAGATGGACACCAGCCAGGCGCGCTCGCCGGAGTCCTCGGAGGTCTGGCCGGTGCTGAAGTGGTCCAGCATCGGCACACCGCTCTCCATCACCCCCCGCATCCGGGCCTCGACCGCCGCCGCGTCCAGGAAGGGCAGGATGTCGGCGATCCGCTGCCCGATGTGCCGCTCGGACGGCACCCCGTTGATGCGCTCCAGCGCCGGGTTGACCAGGACGTAGCGCAGGTCGGTGTCGAGGACGGCCAGCCCGATGGGGGACTGGTCGACCATGCGCAGGGACAGGGCCAGGTCCCGTTCGACGCGGCGCAGGGTGGCCTGCTCGGAGGCGAGGCCCAGCGCGTACAGCCGGCCGTTGGCGGCCTGGAGGCGCATGTTGCGGAACTCCACGAGCACGGTGCGGCCGTCCCGGTGACGCACGGGGAAGGACCCCGCCCAGGCTCCCTGGCCGGACATCACCCGGGCGAACAGCTCCAGGACCTCCCCGCGGTTCTGCTCCTCCACCAGCAGCGTCACCGCGTACTGCCCTAGCGCCTCCTCGGCCGTGTACCCGAAGAGGGTGGCGGCCTGCGGGCTCCACAGGCTGATCCGGCCCTCGGCGTCCAGGACCACCGCGGCCACCCCGAGCACGTCGAGCAGGCCACCCGTCGCCGGAGATCCCGCTCCGGGGCCGTCGGCCGGCGGAGCTGGCTGCGCATCGGCCATCACCGGCCTCCTCACCCGGGCGGACTCCTCCCATGCTGATGCCCCGTCGCGGGCCCGGCGACCCGGCCGGGGCTATCCGGTGGTGACCCGGTGGTGCGTCACCGCCGTCCACCGCGGACGACGGTGACGACGGTGACGACGGTGACGCACCGGTCCTGCGCCGCGCCGGTCAGTGGAACAGCATGGACGCGCCGCCGGCTGCCGTGGTCACGGATCCCGGACACAGGAAGCTGCCCGAGGTCTTGGTGGCGGTGAAAGCCCGGTTGACGTACTTCCTGGTCGTGCCGTCGCGGTCCCACGTGATGCCCGTGGCCTTGTAGCGGCAGGATATGAAGCTCTGCTGTCCGGTGATGTCGATCAGGTCGGTCCGGGCGGTGGCCCCGGCGTCGTCGAAGGTGAAGGCGGGGTTGTTGTTGAGGGTGGCGGTGATGCCGCCGTCGCAGGCGAGGTTGCCGCCGGGCTTGTTGATGCCGGCGCGGTCGACGGTGAGGGCGCTGGGCGGATTGGCGCTGGTGCTGGCGTTGGTCCAGGTGCAGGTGTTGCCCGAGACCACGATGACGCCGTCCACCTTCTGGTCGGCGGTGGTGCCGAAGGCGGCGGCGCTCGTGACGCTGCCGGCGGTGGCCGCGAGGGCCAGTGCCGCGACGGCGAGTTTCGCACGGTGCATCATGTCGCTCCTCTGTGACACGTCCTTGTGGGGGTGTGGTGCGAGGGCGGTGCGGAGTGCGCCACGGAGAGTGTCACAGCGGTCTTGAAATGTCATGAGCACATCACTCATTGGCCGGAATGAGGCGCCGGCCAGGGGTGGTGGGGGAGCGTCAGGGGATGTCGGTGTCCGCCGGCTCGGCCTCGTAGACGTGCGGGGCGTCCCCCTGCCACTCGATCCGTGCGGGCGCTCCGCCGAGCACCAGCTCGTCGGGGTCCGGGACCTCGGCGCGGCGAAGGAACTCGATCACGTCCGCGTCGGTGTGCGCGGTGCCGAGGGCCGTGTCGCGGTCCTGGACGCGCAGGGTCACCCGGCGGCCGCCCGAGGGGGAGATGCGGTGTACGACGATCGGCGCGTGCTCCATGCCTCCACCCTGGAGCCGCTGCGGCGCGGGCGCATCCGGGCGTGCGGCTCCGAGCGCGTGGGGGTTGCGGGCGTGGGGGTTGCGGGCGTGCGCCGGGCCGCCGCTGCGGCGCACGCCCGTTCGCCCGGTTCAGTCCTCGATCTTGTCCGTCATCTGGGGTTCCGTCTCGTGGCGGGCGGTGAAGGCCTCGCGGCCCACGCGCTCGACGGCCTAGCCCATGGCGTCGAGGACCGGCTGGACGAGGAGGTTCTTGGTGACCGGGGTGTTGAAGAGGAGGCCCGCGCCGACCGCGCCGGCCTTGGCCCCCAGGTCGTAGGCGGAGGTGGGGACCTTGACCATGTCGGCGTACTTGTCGGAGAGCGCCTTGCGCAGGAAGGCGGGCACGGCGGCCTTCATGCCGGGCGGCATGTAGGACTGGTAGAGCTCGATGCAGCCCTTGGTGAGGAGCGCGCCGTCCTCGGTGGGCGCCCATTCGTGGTCGCGGGCGGCGTCCCAGAGGCCGTGCGCCCCCTTGACGTCCATGTCCATGATCTCGTCGGGCACGCCGAGCCAGTGGCCGATGATCCGCCAGGCGTAGAAGTACCCCTCCTGCTCCCGGGCGGTGGTGGCGATGCCGATGCGGGCCATGGCGTCGAGGGTGCCGACGGAGAAGACGAGCGCGGCGCCCGCGGTGTAGAGCAGGGAGACGGGCATGCCGTCCTTCTCCGTGTTCCACTTGCCCGAGCGCAGGTGGAGCTGGCGGATCGCGGCATGGACGAGCCGGACCTTCTGACAGGTCGGCAGGAGCTTCGACTTCGGGCCGAAGGCGTCCTTGTCGCCCATCCCCATGAACAGCCGGGTGCTCTGGGACAGCCGCCGCTGGGGCCGGTCGAGCTTGTGCGTGGAGTGCAGGGTCTTGGCCCCCATCGGGGACAGGTACGTGCCGACCAGCCCGGCGGTCGCCTGGACGACGGCGGCCGGGGTCTTGTGGTGGCGGAAGAACTCCTCGGTGTCGGCGAGCTTCTTCTTGTCCACCCAGGAGGGGAACTTCCGGGTCGACTCCAGGTACTCGCGCAGTACCGGTGGTGCGCCCTCGGGGACCTCGTCCTCGGCCGTGGCCAGCGCGCGGAAGAGGTGGTTCGCACTGTCGATCTGACCGGAATCGAGGAGCTCGATCACGACCTTGTCGGCCTCGGGGTCGCCCTGCGGCTTGAGGGTGCGGTGGAATTCCTCGTAGGTCATGACGGGCATGCGCGGGTCCTTCCGTGAGGGGGGAACGATCAAGAGTGACGTTACTCACAGTGATCGTTTCTGCACTCAGGGGAGGGATGGGGCGTATGGGCGCACGAGTTCTCGTACGTCTGCGCCCCACGCGCCCCTGTGCCCGGCCGGGGCGGTGTACACCGGTGTACTACCTGGGGAGTACGCCGGAAACGCTACGCGGGGGTGACGCCGGTGACGGGGGCCCCCGTCTAGCGTGACGGGTATGGAACAGCAGCGCGAACGCCTCGGTCCCCCGTGGCGGCGATGGGTGGAGCGGACCGGGCGGGGCCCGGCCTGGCGGTCAGCGCTGCTCGTCGCCGTCCTCCAGCAGGTCGGCTCCGGATGGGCCGCGCAGGCGCAGAGCGGGCGCGCCGCGCTGGACTGGCCGGCCCGGCTCCTGCTGCTGCTCGGGCCCGCCCTGCTGGTGGTGCGCCACCGCCACCCGGTGGCCGTGGCGTACGGGGTCAGCGCCGTCACCCTCGTGTACATCGGGGCCGGCTTCCCGTACGGCCCCGTCTTCGCCGGCCTGGCCGTGGCCTGCTTCGCCGCCGTCATCGCCGGGCACCGCAGGGCGGCCTGGGGCGCGGTCGGCCTGCTCTGGGCCGGGCACCTGCTCATCGGCCACTGGCTCTACCGGTGGCTGCCGCCCGCCGGGGACGGCCCGGCCCCCTGGGGGCAGGAACTGGCCATCACCGCCTGGGTGCTCGCGATACTCGCCGTCTCCGAACTGGTCCGCCTCCGCCGCGAGCAGTGGTCGCGCGAGCGGACCGAGCGGGCGGCGGCCGCCCGGCGCCGGGCCGACGAGGAGCGGCTGCGCATCGCCCGCGAGCTGCACGACGTGCTCGCCCACAGCATCTCGGTCATCAACGTCCAGGCGGGCGTGGGGCTGGCGCTCCTCGACACCGACCCCGAGCAGGCCCGTACGGCCCTCACCACCATCAAGACGGCCAGCAAGGAGGCGCTCGGCGAGGTCCGCCAGGTCCTCGACACCCTGCGCACGCCCGGCGCCGCCCCCCGCGCCCCCGCCCCGGGCCTGGACCGCCTCCCCGAACTGGTCGAACAGGCGGCCGCCACCGGGCTCTCCGTGGACACCGGCACCCGGGGGCGGGCCAGACCCCTGCCGCCCGGCGCGGACCTCGCCGCCTTCCGCATCCTCCAGGAGGCCCTGACCAACGTCGTACGCCACTCCGGCTCGCGCACCGCCCGCATCCTCCTCACCTGGCAGCCCGGCGCCCTCGAACTGCGCGTGGACGACGACGGCCCGGCCACCGGCAGCCCCGCCGGCGGCAGCGGCAACGGCCTCGCCGGAATGCGCGAGCGGGCCGCCGCGCTCGGTGGCACCATCGAGGCCGGTCCCCGCCCCGACGGCGGCTTCCGGATGATCGCCAGACTCCCGCTGGAGGCCGCCCCGCCCGCACCGCCCGCTCCGCTCCAGGAGGATTCGTGATCCGCGTGCTGCTCGCCGACGACCAGCTCCTCGTCCGGGCGGGGTTCCGCGCGCTCCTCGACGCGCAGCCCGGCATCACGGTGGCCGGCGAGGCCGCCGACGGGGAGGAGGCCGTCCGGCTGGCCCGCGAACTGCGCCCCGACGTGGTCCTCATGGACATCCGGATGCCGCTCCTCGACGGTCTCGCCGCCACCCGCGCGATCACCGCCGACGCGTCCCTGGCCGCCGTCAGGGTGGTGATGCTCACCACCTTCGAACTCGACGAGTACGTCTTCGAGGCGATCCGCGCCGGAGCCTCCGGCTTCCTGGTCAAGGACACCGAGCCCGAGGAACTGCTGCGCGCGGTACGGGCGGTGGTCGACGGGGACGCGCTGCTGTCGCCGGGGGTGACCCGCCGCCTGATCGCGGAGTTCGCCGCCCGCTCCCGGCAACCGGCCCCGGCCGCGGGCCTGGAGCGGCTCACCGGCCGCGAGCGCGAGGTCATGGCCCTGGTCGGCATGGGCCTGTCGAACGAGGAGATCGCCCGCCGCCTCGTCGTCAGCCCCCTCACCGCGAAGACCCACGTCAGCCGCACGATGGTCAAGCTCGGCGCCCGCGACCGCGCCCAGCTGGTCGTCCTGGCCTACGAGTCGGGCCTGGTCCGCCCCGGCTGGCTCGGCTGACCCGCACGCGGCCCCGGTCCCGTACTCCCGCAGAAGTACCCGCGGTGCAGCCGGCCGTACGACGACCCGGGCCCCTCCCGGAGCCAGTCTCGGAGCAAGACGAGAAGTCCACGCTTCCGAGGAGCTGAACCGAGATGGCCACCCTCAACACCCTCACCACCCTCGCGTACGACGGGCCCGGCCCGTGGATCCTGTTCTTCCCCCTGATCTGGGCGGCGGTCGTGGTCACGGTCGTCACCGTGCTGCGCCGCACCGTGTGGCGAGGCGGCCGCCGCGGGCCGTGGCAGGCCCGGGGGGCCGCGTACGGCGCCGGCTCGCCGATCGCGGTCCTGGGACGCCGCTTCGCCTCCGGCGAGATCGACGAGGACGAGTACTGGCGCCGGCTGTCCGTCCTGGACGAGCAGTTCGGCCGCTCCCTCAAGGACGGTGCCGCCTGAGCACCGCCCACGGCCGCGGCGACACCGGGGTCGCGCCCTGGACCGGGCACCGCCGCGGCCGGGCGCTACGCCGCGCCGCGTGGGTGCGTACCGGCCGGCGTGGCAGGCTGGAGCCATGTGCGGCCGATACGTCTCCACCCGCAGCCCCGAGGACCTGACGGGCCTCTTCGAGGCCATCCCCCGCGACCCCGGCCTGGTGCTCCCGCCGAGCTGGAACGTCGCCCCGACGGACCCGGTGTGGGCGGTGCTCGAGCGCGCCGACCGGGAGAGCGGGGTGCTGGAGCGGCAGCTGAGGGCGCTGCGGTGGGGGCTGGTGCCGTCCTGGTCGAAGAGCACCGACGGCGCGGCGAAGATGATCAACGCCCGGGTCGAGACGGTCGGGGAGAAGCCGGCCTACCGCCGGGCCTTCGCCAAGCGCCGCTGCCTGCTGCCCGCCGACGGCTTCTACGAGTGGGAGTCCGTCCCGGCCTCCGGCAAGACGAAGGCCTACAAGCAGCCGTACTTCATCAGCCCGCAGGACGGCGCGGTGCTGGCGATGGCGGGCCTGTACGAGTTCTGGCGCGACCCCGCCGTCAAGGACGGGGACGACCCGGCCGCCTGGTGGGCGACCTGCACCGTCATCACCACCGAGGCCACCGACGCCGCCGGCCGCGTCCACCCCCGGATGCCCCTGGCCCTCGCCCCCGCCGACTACGACGCCTGGCTCGACCCCGCGCACGAGGACCCGCACGCCCTGCGCGCCCTCCTCGCCACCCCGGCCGGAGGCCGCCTGGACGTCCGCGCGGTGACCACGGCGGTCAACAACGTACGCAACAACGGCCCCGAACTCCTGGACGACGCCCCGATATCCTGAACGACCGTCCCGCTACAGACAGGTGCGACACACATGGCCACGGGCACCACGGGCACCACCGGCACGGAGAACGCCGCCTACGAGATCGGCCCCGGCGTTCCCGACGTCGCCACCTACCGCCGGCTGCGCGGTGAGACCGGCCTCGGCGCCAAGAGCGTCGAGGGCTCGGTCATCGGACTGCCCAACTCCTGGTACTGCGTCACCGTCCGGCACGACGGCGAGACCGTCGGCATGGGCCGGATCGTCGGTGACGGCGGCTGCTTCCTCCAGATCGTCGACATCTGCGTGCTCCCCGAGCACCAGGGCCGGGGCCTCGGCAAGCTGATCATGGAGGACCTCTCCGCCGAGCTGGAACGGCGCGCGCCGCAGGGCACGTACGTGTCCCTGATCGCGGACGGGCCCGCCCGGCACCTCTACGCCAAGTTCGGCTTCGCCGAGACCGCGCCCGCGTCGGTGGGCATGGCCCGGCTGCTCTGACGGGACCGACGGCGCGCTACGCGCCCGGCGGCAGCACCAGCACCGGCACCCGCTGGACCAGGTTGTTGCCGAAACCCCCGCGGTTCCAGGGCTGTTCGAGGGGCTGGGTGCGGCCCGCCGCGTCCGTGGCGCGGACCACGAGGGTGTGGCTGCCGGGCGTGGCCGTCCACCGGCGGTGCCAGGCCTGCCAGGCCCAGCCGCCCGGGTCCCGCGCCGTCACCTCGGCGTCCGCCCAGGTACGGCCCCCGTCGGCGCTCACCTCGACCCGGGTCACCGGCCCGTGCCCCGACCAGGCGCGCCCCTCCAACCGCACCGGCCCCGGCCGCACCACGCGGACGCGGGACATGAAGTCGGGGAAGCCCGGCGGGAGCAGCAGGGCGCGCGGGGCGATCCGGGTCACCGGCTCGCCGGGGTCCTCGGCGGTACGCCGGTAGCGGTAGGCCACCGCCTGCTGGAAGCCGGTGAAGGGCGCCCCGGCCAGGGTGATGTCCCGCAGCCACTTCACGTGCGCCATGCCGTACCAGCCGGGTACCACCAGCCGCAGCGGGAACCCGTGCTGCGGCGGCAGGGGCCCGCCGTTCATGGCGTACGCGAGCAGCACCTCGGGGTCCGCGCCGGTGGCGACGGCCAGGGGCAGGCTGCGCCGGTAGTCCTGTTCGACCCCGCGCTCGATCCCGTGGTCGGCGCCGGTGAACACCGCCTCGACGGCGTCCTCCCGCACTCCGGCCTGCTCCAGCACGGTCCGCAGCGGCACCCCGGTCCAGTCGGCGGTGCCGACCGCCTCGACCAGCCACGGCTGGCTCACCGGCCGGGGCGTCAGCCGCGCCCGCCCGTTGCCCGCGCACTCCATCGTGACCCGGCGGGTGACGGCCGGCAGCGCCCGCAGGGCGGCCAGGTCCAGCGACAGCGGCGTGCGCACCCGGCCGCCGACGGTCAGCCGCCAGCTCCCGGCGTCGGCGGCGGGGATGTCGTAGTGGACCAGTACGTAGTGCAGCCCGGCCGGCGTGACCTCGTACCGCAGCGCCTCCAGGGGCAGCCCGTGGTTGCGCGCGGCGAGCGCCAGCTCCTCGGCGCTGATGCCCTCGCCCTCGGCCGCCACCCGCCCCGGGGTGCTGACATCGCTCAGGGACGCGTCCATCCCCTCATGGTCGCGCCTCCGGACCGTCCCCGCAGGCGGGCCGAGCGAGCGCCTCGCGCAGCGCGGCCGGCGAGGTGAAGAGGTGGCCGCGGATGCCGAGGGCCCGGGCGGCGTCGACGTTCTCCTGCCGGTCGTCCACGAACAGCACCTCGCCCGGCGCCGCGCCGAGCGCCCGCAGGCACCACTCGTACGCCCCGGGCGCCGGCTTGGCGAGGCCGATGCGGCAGGACAGGCCCCGCACCCGGAAGTGCGAGAGCCAGGGCTGGTGCCGTTCGTAGTGGACGGCGAGCTCCTCCGGGATGTTCGAAAGGAGGGCGATCCGCCGCCCGGACGCGGCCAGTTCCCCGATCAGGGCCACCATCTCCCCGTCCACGGCGCTCCAGCTCGCGATGTCGGCCTCGACGAGCGCGGCGGTCTCCCGCTCGCCGAACCGGGTGCCGAGCGCCTCACCGACGAGGCGCCAGTACCCCGGCCCGGTCAGCTCGCCGCTGTCGTAGGGCGGGCGCAGCGCCCAGTACGCCTCCCAGAACGGCGCCGCGGGCGCCTGCGCCGTCTCGACGAGGCGCTCCCGCCCGGCCGGGGACTGGTGGCGGGCGATGACGCCGAAGAGGTCGAAGAGCAAGATCTCGTCCATCGCCTCAGACCTTCCGTACGGTGACGCCCGCCGCGGCCAGGGCGTCGCAGTCCTCCTGCGGCGCCGCCCGGTCGGTGACCACGGCGTGCAGCGCGGAGGCGGGCAGCACGTGCGCGAGGGCGGTACGGGAGAGCTTCGCGGACTCGGTGGCGGCGATGACCCGGCGCGCGGAGGCGACCGCGGCGCGTTTGACGGCGGCGTCGGCCAGGTCGTAGGCGGTCAGACCGTCCGCCGCGCTCAGCCCGCAGCAGCCGATGACGGCGGTGTCGAAGCGCAGGGCGGCGAGGGAGGCCTCGGTCAGCGGCCCGGTCAGGGCGAGTTCACCCCGGCGGGGCGCCCCGCCGGGCAGCAGCAGCGTCAGCCGGGGCGCGTCCGCCAGGGCGTTGGCGGCGTGCAGGGACAACGGCATCACGGTGAGCCGGCGGTGGTGCAGGGCGCGGGCCACCTCCAGGCAGGTGGTGCCGCTGTCCAGGACCACCGACTCCCCGTCCGCGACCAGGGCGGCGACCTCGGCGGCGATGCGCCGCTTGGCCTCCAGGCCGTCCCGGGCGCGCAGGGGGAAGGGGGTCTCCTCGCCGCGCAGCAGCAGGCTGCGTGCCCCGCCCCGGTAGCGCTCGAGCACTCCCTGGTCGGCCAGGGCCTCCAGGTCGCGTCGGATGGTCATCTCGGAGGCGCCGGTGAGCTCCGCGAGCTCGGCGACGCTGCGGCTGCCGCTCGCGCGGACGGCGTCGGTGATCTGCCTCAGTCGGTCTGCACTCATGCTCCGATTGAACATCCACGATGTTCGAAAGGCAAGGTCCGCACATCAATCGTGTTTGTTATGTTCGATTGCATGCAGCCACTCGTACCGCCCCTCGTCCAAGGACCGCCCCCGCCCGGAACCCTGCGGAGGGGGCGGCGGGCCACCTTCGCCTACTTCGCCCTGAACGGCTTCGTCATGGGCATGTGGATCGTCCACATCCCCCTCGCGCAGCAGCGCACCGGCATCGGCCACGCCCTCCTCGGCTGGCTCCTGCTCCTCCTCGGGGCCGGGGCCTTCGCCGGCATGCGGCTGGCCGGGCCGCTCACCGACCGCTTCGGAGCCCGCGCGACCGTCCCCGCCGGCGCCGCGCTGTGCGGCGCCGCCGTGGTGCTGCCGGCCCTGGCCGGAGATGCCAGGACCCTGGGCGGGGCCCTGCTGCTGCTCGGCTTCGGCAACGGCTGCCTGGACGTCGCCATGAACACCCACGCCGTCCAGATCGAACGCTGCTACGGGCGGCCCGTCATGTCCGCCTTCCACGCGGTGTTCTCCATCGGCGGCGCCCTCGCCGCCCTGACCGGGTCCCTCACCTTGCACCTCGGTCTGCCCGCCACCGCCACCCTCGGGGCCACCGCCCTCGGCGCGCTCCTCCTCGCCCTCCTGGCCGCCCCCGGGCTCCTGGACCGCGAGCCCGCGCCGGCCGCCCATCCCGCCGCCCGCGCGGGTCGCCGTCGTACGCCCCCGCGCATCCGGATGCTCGCCCTGCTCGCCTTCCTGCTCATGCTCTGCGAGGGCGTGGCCAACGACTGGAGCGCGCTGCACCTCGAGGACTCCCTCGGCGCGTCCGCAGGCACCGCCGCGCTCGCCTACGGGGCCTTCGCCACCGCCATGACCGCCGGCCGGTTCCTCACCGACCGCCTGACGGCGCGCATCGGCCCCGTCGCCGTGCTGCGCTACGGAGCCGCCCTCGCCGGGGCCGGCCTGACCCTGGCGGTCGCCGCGCCCGGGGTCCCGGCGGCGCTGGCCGGCTGGACCCTCTTCGGCGCCGGCCTCTCCGGCTGCGTCCCCCAGCTCTTCAGCGCCGCCGGTCACGCCGCCCCGGAGGCGGCCGGCGCCGCCGTCTCCCGCGTCGCGGGCCTCGGCTACCTCGGCATGCTCGCGGGCCCGGCCGTGATCGGCCCGCTCGCCCACCTCATGCCGCTGGGCCTGACGCTCCTGCTGCCCGTGGCCTGCTGCGCCTTCGCCGCCCTGGCCGCCCGCACCCTCCAGCCGGCCCCGGCCCCGGCCCCGGCCGCCGACGCGTAGGGCTCAGGCGATGGTGCCCGCCAGGTACCCGTGCAGCGCCCGCTTGAGCTCGCGGACCATCGCCGCCCGCTCGTCGCCCTCGGCCGCGACCACCAGGGGCACCATGGCCTGGAAGATCTGGATCCCCACGCGGGCCGTGCGCGAACGCTCCTCGGCGGCCAGCCCGGGCGCGCGGGCGCCGATCATCGCCTCGACCCGGGCCAGCATCGCCGACTGCACGGGCCGGGCCGCGTCGGCGAGGCCCGCGGGCATGTCCGTACGGGCGAAGAGCGCCTTGAAGCCGGGGTTGGCGACGTTGAAGGCGACGATCGGGTCCACCATCCGGTCGAGCAGCCCCTCGAGGGTCGCGGACGTGAAGTGGGCCTCGTCGAAGGCCTCCTGGTGTGCCGCGCGCAGCTGGCCGACGAAGCGGTCGGCGAGCGCCTGGGCGATCGCCTCCTTGTTGGAGAAGAACTGGTAGAGCGAGCCGGGGGAGATGCCCGCCTCGGCCGCGATGGCGATCGTGGTGGTCTTCTCGTAGCCGGCGCGGGCGAAGACCACCGCCGAGGCGTCGAGGATCTGCGCCATCCGCTGCTCTCCGCGTGCCTGCCGCCGCCGGGGCGGCGCCCCCTGCGCCGCCCGCGCTCCCCGGCCGCCGGCTCCCGCCGCTTCCGCCGCTTCCGCCATGTGGTCCTCCGTCAGATCTCAGCCCGTGGGCACCGGTTGAAAATGCGAATGATCATTCGTAATCTCGCCCTCGCGACAGAACGCGAATCATCATTCGTAAATCCTATCGGTAGGGGGAACCGTGCTCGGCAGGTTCATCGCGGAGCGGGCGAGGTGGATCGTCGCGGTCGGCATCGCCGCCGCCCTGCTCGCCGGCGCCATCGGCGCCGGAACACTCAACGCGCTCTCGCTCAACCGCTTCGAGGCCCCGGGCTCGGAGTCCATGCGGGTACGCGACGTCCTGGCCCGGGACCACGGCATCGGCAGCCCCAACCTGGCGCTGCTGGTCACCGCCCGCGAAGGCGCCGTCGACGACGAAGCGACCGCCCGGGCCGGCCGGGAACTCACCCGGGAGCTGGCCGCCCACCCCGGGGTCGGCCGGGCCTGGTCGTACTGGACCGCCGGCGCCCCCGACACCCTCCGCAGCCAGGACCGCCGCCACGCGCTCGTGCTCGCCTGGGTACCGGGCGACGCCGACCACGTACGGCGCGAGGTCCTGCCGGAACTGGCCCCCCGGTTCGCCCGCACCACCGCGACCCTCACCGTCGAGGTCGGCGGCGGTGACGAGGTCTTCCGGCAGACCATGCAGCAGGCCCGACAGGACTTCCTGCGCGCCGAGCTCTTCATCCTCCCCGTGGTGTTGCTGCTGCTCTGGTGGGTCTACCGGCGCATCTCGGCGGCGCTGCTCACCCTCGGCACCGGGCTGTTCGCCGTGCTCGGGTCGCTCGCGCTGCTGCGCGCGGTGGTCGCCTTCACCGACGTGTCCACCTTCGCCTCCAACATCGCGCTGGTGATGGGCATCGGACTCGGCGTCGACTACGGGCTGTTCGTCGTCTTCCGCTACCGCGAGGAGCTGCGGGGCGGGGCGGACGTCGCGGAGGCGGTCGCCCGTACGGTGCGGGGCGCGGGCAGGACCGTCCTGTTCAGCGGGGTGACGGTGGCCGCGTCCCTCTCGGTGCTGCTGGCCTTCCCCTTCCCCTTCCTGAGCTCCTTCGCCTACGCGGGGGTCGCCGTGGTGCTGGCCGCCGTGGCCGGCGCGACCGTACTGCTGCCCGCGGCCCTGGCGCTCCTCGGACGCCGGGTGGAGCGGCGCGGCCCGGTCCCCGCCGTGACCGACGGCTTCTGGTTCGCGGCGGCGAGGCGGGTGATGCGCCGCCCGGTGGCCTACGGCGGCGCCGCCCTGGCCGTCCTGCTGCTGCTCGGCGCGCCCTTCCTGGACGTACGGTTCGGCCTGCCGGACGACCGGGTGCTGCCCGCCTCGGCGCCCGCGCGGCAGATGCACGACCGGATCCGGGCCGGATTCACGGTCGAGGAGGCGGACGCCGTACAGCTGGTCGCGACGGCCGCGGACCCGGCCATGGTGGCCGGGTACGCCTCCGGGCTGTCCCGGATCGAGGGGGTCGCCCGAGTGGACTCGGCCGCCGGATCCTTCCGGAACGGGCAGCCGGCCGGTCCGGCTCCGGCCGGGGGCTTCACCGCCGCCGGCGGCGGCCAGCGGATCACCGTACTGCCCACCTCCGCGCGGCTGGAGGCCGACGCCACGGGCCTGGTGCGCGAGATCCGGGCCCTGCCCGCGCCGTTCGCCGTCGAGGCCGGCGGCTACCCGGCCGAACTCACCGACTACCGCGACGGGGTGACGGACCGGCTGCCGCTGGTCGGCGGCCTGATCGTGATCGTGACCTTCGCCGTGCTCTTCCTGATGACGGGCAGCGTGGTCGCCCCGCTCAAGGCGACCGTGCTCAACCTCCTGAGCCTGTCCGTGATCTTCGGGGTCCTCGTCCTCGTCTTCCAGGAGGGCCACCTGTCGGGCCTGCTCGGCTTCACTCCCACCGGGGTGATCGAACCGAGCATCCCCATCCTGATGTTCTGCATCGCGTACGGGCTCTCCATGGACTACGAGGTCTTCCTGCTCGCCCGCATCAAGGAGGAGTACGACCGCACGGGAGACGCCCGGGGCTCCGTGCCCCTGGGGATCGCCCGCAGCGCGCCCCTGGTCACCGCGGCCGCCCTCGTCCTCGCGGTCTCCTTCGCCACCTACGCGACCGGAGAGGTGGTCTTCCTCAAACAGCTGGGCGTGGGCATGGCCCTGGCCGTGGTGGTGGACGCGACGCTGATCAGAGGCGTGCTCGTGCCCGCCCTGATGGGCCTGGCCGGTCCCGCCAACTGGTGGGCCCCGGCCCCCCTGCGCCGGCTGCACGACCGCATCGGCCTCTCCGGGAAGGGCCGGCGGGCCGTGTCGTGACCTCGCTCCGGGAGCGCCGCGGGTCGATAGTGGGGCTGTGAGCGACTGGTCGCAGGAATCGGGAGACACGGGCGCGGCCGAGACGGCCGCCTGGTCCGGGAGTGAGGGAGCGCGGGCCTTCGCCGCGCTGGAGGCGGCCACGGACTGGCTGCTCGGCTATCCGTTCGTCTTCCGGGCCCTGTCCCGCCGGATCGGCGCGGGCGCGGTCCTCGTGGACTACGGATGCGGGCCCGGGAAGGTGGCCGGGCACGCCGCCCGGCTGCTGGGGGCGCGGGTGGTGGGGGTGGACACCTCGCCCGAGATGCTGGCCCTCGCCCGTGCTTCGGGCACCGGGGCGGCGGAGTACCACCTGGTCGAGGACGGCCGGGTGGCCGGCCTGGCGGACGGTTGCGCGGACGCGGTCATGTGCAGCCACGTGCTCGCCTCGCTGCCCACCCAGGAGGCGGTGCTGGCCGTGTTCACGGAGATCCGCCGGCTGCTGCGGCCCGGCGGCCCCTTCGTCCTGCTGGCCACCGATCCCGCCTGCGGCGGCGTGGAGTACGCCTCCCTGCGGATCGGCGACGACCCGGGCGCGGTGTACGAGCCGGGCCAGGAGCTGACCGTACGGCTGCGGCGCACCGACGGATCCTGGCAGGAGGTGCGCAACCACGCGTGGCCCGTCGCCCTCTTGCCCGCGCTCCTGGAGCGGGCCGGCTTCCGGGACGTGGTCCAGCAGCACCCGACCGTGGAGGAGGCGCGGGAGGTGGCCGATCCCGCCCTGGTGCGCAGCCGTCCCTGGACGGCCGAGCGGGCCAGGCCCCCGCTGGTGGTCACCACGGCCCTGGCGGACTGAGCACCGTACCCCCCAGTCCAAACGTACGTATCTCGGGCGATAGTTCGACTTCGGAGATATCCAGTCGAAAGTCAGACAATCCTGTGACTCATATGGCAGCCTGCTCCGCACGGCGAAGCGCGCAGGGGCGCAGCCGTCACTGGGGAGGTCATATGCGTGGATCACTGCTGCGTACATCCCGTGCGGTGCTGACGGGTTCGCTGATGGCGCTCGGCGTCGTCGGCCTCAGCGCCGCTCCGGCCAGCGCCTGGACGGGAGGCAACGTCTGGGTCAACTTCGGCAGCTGGAACTGCCCGGGCGGCGGCTCGGTGGTCGGGGTGTACTGGGGGGTGGACGCCTACTCGAGCGGCCCGGCCGGCGGGGACTGGGGTGACAACGTCATCTACCCGCGCGTCCGGGTCGGTTCGGGGGCGTACAACACCCTGAGCTACCAGACGATGTGCAAGAAGTGGGGCTGGTACACCTACCGCGGTGTGGTGGGCCAGCGGACGCTGACCCCGTACAAGTCGGGGCTGAGCTACACCTTCTGAACGGCCCGCGGGCCGTCCGAGGACAGCGGCGGCGCCCCCGGTAACGGGGGCGCCGCCGTGCGCCGCGGGAGGAGGGGGTCAGCGCCGCAGGATCCTGCGCGAGATGCGGTCGCCCAGGAACTGGGCCGACTGCACGAGGACGATCAGGACCAGGACGGTGACCACCATCACGGAGGTGTCGAAGCGCAGGTACCCGTACGTCATGGCCAGGTTGCCCACCCCGCCGCCGCCGACCGTGCCCGCCACCGCGGAGAAGTCGATCAGCGCGACCAGCATGAAGGTCAGGCCGAGCACGAGCGGCCCGAGCGCCTCGGGCACCAGCACGGTGAGCAGGATCCGCAGCGGGCCGGCCCCCATCGAGCGGGCCGCCTCGACCACGCCCGGTTCCACGGCCAGCAGGTTGGACTCCACGATCCGGGCGATCCCGAAGGTCGCCACCACCGTCATCGGGAAGATCGCGGCATCGGTGCCGATCATGGTGCCGACCACCGCCCGGGTGACCGGGGCGAGGGCCACGATCGCGATGATGAAGGGGATGGGCCGGATGATGTTGATGAAGGCGCCCAGGACCGCGTGCACGGCCCGGTTCGGCAGGACGCCGCCCTTGCGCGTGGCGTAGAGGGCGAGCCCGACCGCGAGGCCGCCGACGCTGGAGAGCGCCAGCGTGATCAGCACCATGTAGACGGTCTCGCCCGTCGCGTCGAGGACCTTGGGCCAGAAGGTGCTCCAGTCGGCCTTCACCGGACACCCGCCTTCCCGGCAGCGGCGGGCAGGGCGAGGCCGGCGGCGACGGCCTCGACCGCCGCCCGCTCGCCCCGCAGTTCGAGGGTCACGCTGCCCAGCGGGCGCCCGCGCACCTCGCCGACCCCTCCGTGGACGAAGGCGAAGTCGACGCCGTGCTCGCGCAGCAGGGGCGAGAGGCCGTCCATGACCGGGGCGCCGTCGACCACCGGCACCGTGACCAGG
Source organism: Streptomyces sp. NBC_00091 (assembly GCF_026343185.1). Classification (GTDB taxonomy): domain Bacteria; phylum Actinomycetota; class Actinomycetes; order Streptomycetales; family Streptomycetaceae; genus Streptomyces. The sequence goes on from NZ_JAPEMA010000001.1 coordinate 5,913,377, forward strand.
TGCCCGGGATGGCGGGCGCGCAGCCGCTCCAGGAGCGGGCCGTCCGGCTCGCTGTGCAGGGCGGAGCGTACGAAGGCGGCCGTGGTGCGGTGGCGCGGGCGCGCGAAGACCTCGTACACCTCGCCGCTCTCCACCACCCGGCCGTCCTCCATGACCGCCACCCGGTCGCACAGGGTGCGTACGACCTCCATCTCGTGGGTGATCAGCAGGATGGTGACGCCCAGTTCGCGGTTGACCCGGCGCAGCAGGGCCAGTACCTCGCCGGTGGTCTGCGGGTCGAGGGCGGAGGTGGCCTCGTCGCACAGCAGCACCTTGGGCCGGGTGGCGAGGGCGCGGGCGATGCCGACCCGCTGCCGCTGCCCGCCGGAGAGCTGTTCGGGGTAGCGCCCGCCGTGCCCGGAGAGGCCGACGAACTCCAGGGTCTCCTCGGCGCGGGCCCGGGCGGCCGTGCGGTCCAGGCCGGCCAGGCGCAGCGGGTAGAGGACGTTGCCGAGGACGGTGCGCGAGCGGAAGAGGTTGAACTGCTGGAAGATCATGCCGATCTCCCGGCGGACGGGCCGCAGCCGGCGCTCGCCGAGGGCGGCCAGGTCGTGGCCGTCGACCAGGACGCTGCCGGAGGTGGGCTCCTCCAGGCCGTTGACCAGGCGCAGCAGTGTGGACTTCCCGGCTCCGCTGTGGCCGACGACCCCGAAGACACGGCCCGCCTCCACGGTCAGGCTCACGTCGTCCACGGCGACGCTCCCGCCCGGGAACTCCTTGCGTACGCCGCGCAGTTCGATGGCCGGGTGCGTGGCGGGCGCTTGCGTGGCGGTCGCGGCGGTCGTAGCCGTCGTAGCGGTCACCGTGCCAGCTGCTTCGTGATGCGGGCGAGCTCGGCCCGGAGCTCGGTGGCGGGCAGCTCGATGTGGTGGGCGGTGCCGTTGCTGGTGCGGCGGACCTCGTCCTGGACGGCCTTCGACGCGTACAGCTTCACGATCTTCGCGTAGTCGGGGTCGTCCTTGCGGTCCGCGCGGGCGGCGATCACGTTGAGGTACGGAACGGCCTGCGCACTGGCCGGGTCGTCCTTGAACAGTGCGGTCCTGGCGTCGATGCCGGCGAGTTCGGCGACCCCGTCGTTGATCACCGCGGCGTCCGCGTCCTTGAGGGTGCGCGGGGTCTGCTGGGCGTTCACCGGGGTGATCTTGATGTGTCTGGGGTTGGCGGTGATGTCGTCGGGGGTGGCGAAGAGCCCGGCGTCCTTCTTCAGTTCGATGACCTTGGCCTGCTCCAGGACGCGCAGCCCGCGGCCCTGGTTGGCGGGGTCGTTGGGCAGGGTGACCGAGGCGCCCTCGGGGAGGTCGGCGAGCTGCTTGTGCTTGCCGGAGTAGAGGCCGAGCGGCACCACCGTGGTCGCGGCGATGGGGGCGATGTCGGTCCTGTTCTCGGTGTTCGACTGGGCGAGGAAGACCAGGTGCTGGAAGGCGTTGAGCTCGATGTCGCCGGCGCTGAGCGCCTTGTTGGGCAGCGAGTAGTCGTCAAAGACCACCGGCTCGACGATGAGGCCCTCCTTCTTGGCCTCCTTCGCGAGGATGTCCCACTCGGGGGAGTTGCCCGAGACGCCCACGCGGATGCGCTTGCCGTCCGAGTCCCCGAGCCCGCAGCCGGAGAGGAGCAGCGCGAGGGCGGTTGCGGTGGTGGTGAGGGCGAGCGCGGTACGGCGGCGCGGTGATACAGCAGACATCGTGGGATCCAGTGGTAGAGGAACGCGTCAAGCGAGGTACCTCTGAACAGTAGGCATGGATCCCGATATTGACTTGATATGAAAGATCGTATTCACGATCCTGCAACGAATGAAAGGTTCAGGGTGTCGGCGGGTAGTTCTCGTCGAGCACCGCACCGAAGAGGGTCGACACGTCGCGGGAGCTCAGGCCCTGCTCGCGCGCCTCGCGCATCCACTCCCCGAGGCTGGTCCGCAGCGGGGATTCCGGGGCCGTCTGCGGGGTGGCCAGCGAGCGGGTGATGAAGGTGCCGGAGCCCTGGCGCACCTCGACGAGGCCGGACCGCTCCAGTTCGCGGTACGCCTTGAGCGTGGTGTTCGGGTTGACCTTCGTGGTGGCGGCAACTTGCGCCGCCGTGGGCAGCTTGTCGCCCTCGGTCAGCGCCCCCATGCGCAGGGCCTGCTCCACCTGCTGGACGATCTGGAGGTAGGCGGGCAGGCCGCTGCGGCGTTCGATGCGGAACACGACCACGGTGCCGCCTCCTTGATCGTTCGGGGTGTCGTTTTCAGCCTAGGGGGTGTCCGGCCCTGATCCGCCGGACACCCCTAGGGGGTGGGTGATCCGGTTCAGAGCGCCGACTGCCGGGTCCAGCGCAGGAAGGCGCCCACGAGAAGCGCGCTCAGCCCCAGGAAGACCCCCGCGGCGGTCCACTGCATGCCCGCCATCTGGCCGTGGTCGAAGTACTCCCAGACCGAGTTGACGATCCCGAGCGAGGCCCGGCAGCTCTCGGGCGAGGTCTCGTGCACGCAGGTGCCCCAGCCGTAGAGCTTGCCGGAGGCGGTCCCGATCCACTGGTCCACCTGTACCGCGTGCTCGAGCGCGGCCGGCTGGGCGCCGCCCAGCGGATAGGCGAGCATCCGGGGCGTGGCGAGCCGCTCCCGGAGCAGCCCCGCCCCGAACAGGGCGGTGCCCGCGATCACGAAGGTGGCCGTCATGGCCGGGACGGCCCGGCGGGCCAGCGCCCCGGTCATGATGCCGAGCGAGGTGGTGAACAGGGCCGTGGCCACCAGGACCGGGCCGGTCGCCTCGAACACCGAGCCGTTCAGCCAGTCTTCGGGCGCGAGCGGTCCGACGGAGTGCCACCACCAGGAGTAGAGCAGGCTCAGGATCAAGGTCGGGACCGCCGCCAGGACCAGGGCGAAGCACAGCTTCCACAGCAGCCAGCGGCTCCGGGGGACGGACTGGGTGGTGACCAGCCGCGCCGTTCCGTGCTCCTTGTCGGCGGCGATCAGCGGGGCGCCGAGGAACACGCCGAGCAGCAGCGGCAGGTAACCCAGCCAGCTGCCGAAGGAGTTGAGGTCGTTGGCGGCCCGGTTGTACACCTCGCCGTCGATGGGCCGGGCGGACGTGGCGTGCCAGCCGGTGGCGTGCAGGGTGTCCAGCATCGCGGCGCGCTGGTGGACGATGAAGGCCGCGCCGATGAGGGTCACGGCGGCGCAGGCTATGAGGGCGGTGCGGTGCTGGTGCACCAGGAGCCAGGCGAGCCCGCGCAGCCGGCGGGGGCGGGCGGCTGCGGTGTCCTGGCGGGGGGCGGCCGGGTGGCGGGCGGCCTCGTGGGGGGTGGCCGGGCTGGGCGTGGCCGGGCTGGGCGTGCTCATGCCGCGGGCTCCTCTCGGTGCAGGGGGACGGCGGTGGGGGAGAGCAGCGCGGGGGCCTCGGGCGAGCGGAGGTAGGCGAGCAGCACCTCCTCCATGCTCGGCTCCGCCAGCTGCCACGCGTCGTCCAGCGGGCCCTGGCGGCGGACCAGCGCGGTGAAGTGGCGTCCGGAGGTGCGTACTTCGATGAGGGTGTGGTGGTGCAGGGCGGCGGGCAGCCCCTGGTCCGTGCTCACCCCGGTGACCAGGGTGTGCATGGGAACCAGCTCGTCGGCCTCGCCCGCCATGCGGACGCGGCCGTCGGCGAGTACGAGTACGTAGTCACACATGTGCTCGATCTCGCTGAGCAGGTGGGAGGACATCAGTACGGTGGTCCCGTGCTCGGCCGCCTCCGACAGGAGCAGGGCGCCCATCTCGTCCCGGGCCACCGGATCGAGGTCGGCCATCGGCTCGTCCAGCAGGAGGACGTCGGGGCGCTTGCCGAAGGCGAGCGCGAAGGCCACACGGGTGCGCTGGCCGCCCGACAGGTCCCCCACGCGGGCGTTCGGCGGCACCATCCCGGAGCGGACGATCCGCTCGGCCACCGCCTGGTCCCAGGCCGGGTTGAGCTCCTGCCCCAGTCGCAGGGTCTGCGCCACGGTGAACCGGTTGAACAGCGGCTTGTCCTGGGCGAGGTAGGCCCACCGGGGCATGGCGCGGGGGCTGCCGGCGGGGGCGCCGAAGATCCGCAGCTCACCGGCCGAGGGCTGCGCGAGGCCGGCCGCGAGGCTCAGCAGGGTGCTCTTGCCCGCGCCGTTGGGCCCCACCAGGGCGGTGATGCGGCCCGCGGGGATCCGGAAGGAGCAGTCCTCCAGTGCCCAGCCCCGCCGGTACTTCTTGCCCAGCCCGCGTGCCTCCAAGGCCCATCGGCTGTCGGCCGCGCCGGAAGTGGTCATGCTTCGCACAGCCCCCTCTTTCCGTGATTCCACTAGATGAGTAATGGAATCATGCGGCGAGGGCGCGGCACTGTCAAACGGCGGTCGCCGTGCTCAGGGGGAGACCGCTCCCGGACCCGCCGGCGCGGACACCTGGTGCAGGCGCAGGGCGAGTTGGAGCTCCAGGGCGCGGTCGGGGGACTGCCAGTCGGGGCCCAGGAGGCGGCCGATCCGGTCCAGGCGCTGCACCACGGTGTTCACGTGGACGTGCAGGGCCTCCTTCGCCCTCGCCCGGCTCATGCCCGTGGCGAAGTAGACCCGCAGGGTGCGGACGAGGTCGCTGCCGCGCCGGGCGTCGTAGTCCAGGACCGGCCCGAGCGCGGCCCGTACGAAGCCGGACAGGTCCGGCCGGTCGCCCAGGAGCACACCGAGGAACCCCAGGTCCGCGAGCGTGCTCCCGTCACCGGCGCGGCCCAGGGAGCGCAGCGTTGACAGGCAGCGCAGGGCCTCCGCGTGCGCGGCCGGAAGCCCGGCGGGGCTGCCGTCGGCCCGCGCCGCACCGACCGTGACGGGCGCGCCCACCGTACGGCCGAGCGCCGCGGCCAGGCGGGCGGCGTCCGCCCCGGTGTCCTCGGAGGGCGCCAGCAGCACGGCGTGGTCGTGGTGGACCCCGGCCAGGCCCCGGCGGTCGCGGGCGTGGTGCGCGGCGGCCGTGAGCAGGCGGGGGCGCGGAGCGGTATCGCTGTGCAGGACGAACAGGGCGTGCGGGCGGGCCAGGTCCACGCCCAGGCGGCGGGCGCGGACGGCCAGGCTCCCGGGATCGGCGGACGGGCTCAGCAGGTCCCCGAGCAGCTCTCCGCGTATCCGGTCCTCGGTCTGCGCGACCGACCGGCTCAGGAGCAGCAGCAGGGCCGTCACCGTGGCGGCGCGCTCGAACAGGCGCCGCCCGGCCTCGTCCAGGCCGCGGCGGCCCGTCAGCGTGATGCTGCCCAGGAGTTCGGGGCCGGCCAGCACCGCGCACACCCAGGTGCCGGCCTCCGCGACGGCCCGGCCGCCGGCCCGGGAGGCGGCGACGGCCCGCGCGGGCGGCGGGCAGGGGTCGGCCTGCGCGCGGGCCAGCTCCGCACCGTCGGCATCGTGGATGAGGGTGCCGCCCTCCAGCAGCGCGCCGATCGCGGCCGCCACCTCGGCGATGTCCCCGCCGCGCAGGACGAGACCGGTGAGCCGGTCGTGCGCCTCCTCGGCCCGGCGCAGCGCGTCGCTGTTCTCCTGGATGACGCGGGAGGCGGCGCCCAGTTCCGCCAGGGCCCGGCGCGTCTCCTCCAGCAGCCGGGCCCCGTCGATGGCGATGGCGGCGTGGTCGGCGAGGGAGGACAGCAGCGCCACCTCGCGCGGGCCGAACTCGCGCGGGCTGCGGTCGGCGGCGAAGAGCACCCCGATCACCTTCGGGCCCAGCCGCAGGGGGACGCCCAGGATGGCGCGCAGGTCCTCCTCGCCGACGGCGCCGTCGATGGCGGCCGTGTGCCGGAAGCGCGGGTCGCGCTGGTAGTCGCCGGTGGCGTACGGACGGGCCGTCTGGGCGACGAGCCCGCCGAGCCCTTCGCCCATGCCCAGGCGCAGCTGCTGGAAGGCGGCCGACACCGAACCGTCGGTCACCCGCATGAAGGTGTCGCCCGCGGCCTCGTCGTTCAGCGACAGGTACGTGACGTCCGTGTGCAGCAGCTGCTTCGCGCGGTGCGTGATCGCCCGCAGCACCGAGTCCAGGTCCCGCAGCGCGGCCAGGTCGCCCGCGGTGTCGAACAGCGCGGTCAGCTCCGCCTCGCGGGTACGGTGCTGGATCAGGGTCCGGTGGACCTCCAGCGCCACCCGGGTGGCCTCCTCGAGGGCGGCCAGCTCCCCGGCGGGAGCGCCGGCGGCGCGCGCGGCCGCCGACGGCCGGGCGAACGCCTCCGCCGGCGCCCCCTGGGCCAGCAGGCCGAGCAGCTCCCGTACGCCTTCCGTCACGGTGGTGAGCATACGGGCGCGGCCGCGGGCGCGGTCAGCCGTTGACGGGGACGGGAGGGGCCGCGTGGGCGGGCCCGTCGAGGCTGCGGCCGCGGGTCTCGCGGGCGGCCAGGGCCGTCGCCGTGGTGACCAGCGCAGCCGCGCAGAGGTAGACGGAGACCGGCACGGAGGAGCCGTAGTCCTTCAGGAGTTCCACGGCGATGATCGGGGCCAGGGCGCCGCCGACGATGGAGGCGAGCTGCGATCCCATGGAGGCTCCCGAGTAGCGGACCCGGGTGTCGAACATCTCCGAGATGAAGGCCGCCTGCGGACCGTACATCGCCCCGTGCAGCAGCAGACCGGCGGTGACCGCGGCGGCGATCACCGGGAAGGACCGGGAGTCCAGCAGGGCGAAGAAGGCGAACGCCCAGCCCGCCATGCCGACCGAGCCCACGAGCGTGACGGCGCGCCGGCCGATCCGGTCCGACAGCGCGCCCCACAGCGGGATGGTCACGAAGTGCACGGCCGAGCCGATCAGCACGGCGTTCAGGGCGTCGCCCTTGGGCAGGTGGAGGTGGACGGTGACGTAGACGAGGAGGAAGGCCGTGAGCACGTAGTACGAGATGTTCTCGCCCAGGCGCACACCGATCGCGGTGAGCACGCCGCGCCGCCCCGAGCGCAGCACCTCGACCACCGGCGGCCGGTGCTTCGCCCCCGCCGCCTCCTCGGCCTCGGCCCTGGCCCGCGCCTCCAGGAAGGCGGGGGACTCGGAGACCGAGACGCGGATCCACAGCCCGACTGCCACCAGCACCCCGGAGAGCAGGAAGGGTATCCGCCAGCCCCAGGCGAGGAACGCCTCGTCCGACTGGACGGCGGCGAGCAGCGCCAGCACCCCGGTGGCCAGCAGGTTGCCGCCGGGAGCGCCGGCCTGCGGCCAGGACGCCCAGAACCCGCGGTGCCGGTCGTCCCCGTGCTCGGCGACGAGCAGCACCGCGCCGCCCCACTCCCCGCCCAGCGCGAAGCCCTGCACCAGCCGCAGCACGGTCAGCAGCACGGCCGCGGCGCCGCCGACGCTCGCGTGCGTCGGCAGCAGCCCGATCGCGAAGGTGGCCCCGCCCATCATCAGCAGGCTCAGCACCAGCAGCCGCTTGCGCCCGATCCGGTCGCCGTAGTGCCCGAACACCATCCCGCCGAGCGGCCGAGCGGCGAAGCCGACCGCGTAGGTGAGGAACGCCAGCAGGGTCCCCACCAGGGGATCGCTGGCGGGGAAGAACAGCTTGTTGAACACCAGGGCGGCGGCGGAGCCGTAGAGGAAGAAGTCGTACCACTCGATGGTGGTCCCGACGAGACTGGCGGCGACGACTCTCCTGATGCTGCCGGGATGCGCTGACGGTATGGCAGAGGCGGCCATGGTTACCACTTCCGGACGAGTGCGGGGACGTTCCGATGTCGCCACACCCTAGGAACGCCCAGGTCAACGGCCCATGGTGCCCGTCACCACACTTCCCGCCCGAAGGGTGTGCGCCCCACCCATCCCGCCTGTCGAACTGCCTGATAGGCCTTCGCCAGCCCGGGATCTCACCCCCGCCAAGAAGCCGGGGCTGGTCCTCGCCTACGTGCAGGGGAGTCGGCCGCGGCCGTATCGCTTGCTGCCGGGGCCCAGGATCGGTACGCCTCGCCGCCGCCCCGGCCCCGGCCTGACCGCGTCCACCCGCGCCCTCTGCGCCCGCTGCTCCTGCCGCCGGCCTCCGTCGGTGTCGCCGCTCGGTGGTCCCGGGGGTGTCAGGACCGGGCGAGAGTCAAGTCGTGACAGGATTCCTCGATCCAGCCGAGGGGGACCCCGCTGGGCAGAGCGTCGTCACGCAAGTCGGTTGTCAGCGCGTCCCAGTTGTCATAGCCGTGGGCCTTCGCTATCGAGTCCCTGACCCTGGTCTCATGCGGAGGTGTCACCTCCGTTCTGCTCGTCTTGTGATCCTTCAGCCGGTGAACCGCATGCCACAGCATCACTTCCGTCTCGAACTGCCTGAAATGATGAATCTTGTCCATCAGGTTTGCGGACAGTGACGGAATGTCCAGGAAGAGGCGCGCGAGAGCTGGCTCGACCGAGGAATTTCGGGACAGCTTCGAATCGCTCCCGGTGTTCAGTCCTGCGAAATCGAGCTGTCCGGCCAGCAGGAACCGGATGTATTTCTGATACCGGCCGGTTCCGAAGATGAACGGAGGGAGTGACAGGTCGAGTTCTTCACGGCTGTGGCCGAGAAGCGGGTCGTGCGAGGCGTATCGGGGCCCTTGGCTGAATCGGCGGTCGTTTCCATCGGCAGGTGCCCCGTCGGGCAGGAGCGAAAGAAAGCGAACAGCCCTCAGTGCGTCCACCCTCTTGATGTCGACGGAGGCTGCGACTTCACCTATCACGCCACTCGGGTCGTCGATCCCGGCTTTCTTGAACAGAAGCCGCCAGACCCGGTCGGGATAGTACGATTCGGCGGCGACCCGGTGAAGCTCCACACCCTGGGACCGGGTGATCAGCTTGAGACCGTACAGCTTTCTGATCGCCGCACGGATATTGACCAGGGCGACGCTCACCGCCGAGTGGTCGTCGTCGGGATCCGTCGCGACCACCACGGGGTCGTCCGAATCGAAGAGGCCGGACCGGTACATCCTGTAGACGGCTCCGACACCGTGGACGCCGACGGGCCAGCATTCCGCGGCCCGTATGGCCCCCATACTGGACGCCCCGACGATCTGAGCGCCGTCGCGAGCCACCTCGACGACCTCTCGCGGTGACACCGGGAGCACCTGCGAAAACGATCCGTCGATGATGAGGATCCGGGAGCTTCCGCTTTCTCTGGCCCGGTAGACGTCGCCGCGTTTCGCGGGGGGAAGGACGTGCGCCTGCGGCATAAGGGCCCGTGCCTCGCCCGGCGGCAGGGACGGCCCGGTGAATATGGTGGTTCTCATGGCTCAGATCACCGATTCCAGCAGGCGGAGGGTAGGGGTGCGCGAACTCTCACCGTAGGGAGACGCGAGGCCCGGAATCAGGACACGAACCACCGGCACGCCGAGATCCTCGCGGGTGAGTTCTGTCACCAGGCACTTTTCGTGTCCTGCGTCCCGCAGCCGGCCGACGACCGTGTGTATGTTCTGCAGGATGCTGCCGCTGCCGTCCTTGGCCTGCGGGAACGCCAGGGAGCCGGGGTTCCGGTAAAGAGAGTCGATCCGCTTCAGCTCGGCCGGCCTGCGCCTGGCGCGCCCGGTCTCGAACACCTCTCGCGCGCCCGTGGCGAAGCTGGCGTGACCTTGGCACGCCTCGGTGAGAGCGCGAAGCAGCGCCCGTTCGGGCTGGAGGTCGGCCCCGTACCCGGGGAAGTAGGTCACCTTGCCCTCCTGCCCGAAGTAGCCGTCGTCGAAAAGGACGACCCGGATGACCGGAACGTCGATCACGTTGGTCAGATCCTGTATCCGGACAACCAGACCCTGACCGGTCAGCGCGTCGATGAACTCCTTCGCGGTTCCGGCTGGAACCGACTCCGGGGATATGACCCTCAAAGGTCGACGAGGAGAGAAAAGCGGGTCGTGGTGAGCGGAGTAAAACGCTTCCTCCGACACCGCGTCGCGCTCGACAAGCTCACAGACCGCGTGGAGGACCGCCTCTGAATACGTATTCCCGGAGGCGAGCCCGTTGGTCTCGATCCGCGCCGTCATGCCTTCCGTGGAGGGATTGAGGACGAGGTCGGTCGGTACCAGATGATGGCCCCCCTGCGCCAGGTCGTACGCCCCCGTCCAGGAGAAAACGGCGTCGGGCCGGTACGTCGTGTCCTGCGGCAGGCTGAAGTCCTCCGGGTCGACCGCAGCGGCGGGAGCGAGTTCCTTGTAGGAACCCCTGACGATCCGGAGGGCCGGAATTTCCTCGGCCGAGACTCGCTCGATCGCCTCCATGACGGCGCTGAGCTTCGCCGCGATCGGCGTCGCCCCCTTTCCCGCGCTCACCGTCAGGTCTTTGGCCAGAGGAGTCACGGCCGACCACACGGGGGAGCTGATGTAATCCAGGGGGGTGGTGTCGTACACGCGCGTGACGGGGACGCGAGGCAGCAGTGGTTTCAGGGAGTCCCACGTCTCCTTGAAACTTCTGGCGTGTCCGGCCTTCGTGCTTTCCGCATCAGGCTGAAAGCTGTCCGGGCGAAGGGCTGTCAGGCTGTCCGGTTTGACCATGATCGTGATGCCTTATCTGGAAGCGGGGATCGATGGGAACGCGGACCGCCGCGCGTCGCTGCGCTTCAGGAGCCGGCGGAGCGGGCCGGAGAGGGGCGACGGTCGCCGGTCCACGCGGCCCTGCCGGCGCTCGTCACGGCACAGGGACCGCGACGGCCCGGTCCGTGCCCCTGCGGCCTGCCTCAGGCGTCCCGCGTGACCACGAGGTCGTCGGCGAAACGCGCCCCGAAGTCCCCCTTCCACACCGCGGTCAGCCGAGGCAGCTGCTCCAACAGGCCTGTCGACGCGAGTTGCAGCATCATCTCCCTCATGACCTGCCGCGTGAGTCCGGCGGCCAGACACGCGTGCCGGCCCCGCCCGAAGGCGACATGGCGAGCCCCGGTCCTGTCCGCACGGAAGGTGCCCGGGTCGGCGAACCGCCTCGGGTCGCGGTTGGCTGCCACGAGTACGAGGACCACGCGCGACTCGGCCCGTACGGTGTGACCGTGCAGGGTCAGATCGGACAGCGCGCGCCTGGTGGCCAAGTGGAAGGGCGTGACAAGCCGCAGCGCCTCGTCCACGGCCCCGTCGACGTCTTCCTTCAGGTCGACGGCGGCGCTCTCCGGGCCGGTCAACGCCTCCAACAGGCGTGCGACAGCCGCCGCGGTGGGTTCCAGCGCGCCACTCACCAGTTGGGCGTATATCGCGGTCGCGTCCAGAAGATCCAACGTCCCGTCGGACAGAGCGCGGCTCAGCGCCGAGGCGAGGACCCCCCGGGGAACCGCGCAGCGCTGCGCGACGAGCCCGGTCAGCTCGTCCATGGCCTCTTCCGCGAGCCGCCCGATGTCGGGGTCGTACGTCTCGATCGGCCCGACGGCCAGGATCCGGGTGGCGCAGTCGGCGAGCTGTGCCAAGCCGTCCGTCTCCTCGTCCAGGAGATCGCTCAGGCCGGCTGCCAGAGCCGGCCTGACGACATCGGCGAACAGCCTGTCAGGCGTCACCGTGGAACTGGTCGCCGCGATGGAATCCGCCATCGCGGCGACCATCTGCCGAACGGCGGCGGGCGTGAACAGCGGCAGGAGCAGACGCCGCATACCGGTGTGCCGCGGCGGATCGGAGAACACGGGCCAGCGGTCGATGAACTCCGTCACCCGCCAGTAGGTGTTCTCCTGCTCTTCCGTCAGCGAGGGCGGGCAATAGGTTTCCACCTGGGCGCCGAGCCGGGGATCAGGGAGAAGTTCGTACACGTCGTCGTATCGCGTCACGTACCACGTGTTCGTGATCTCGTCCCAGTGCACACCGTGCGACTCACGCAGTTCGTCGAACCACTTGACCGGTTCCGCTTCCCGGTCCGTCGGGATCTGCGGCACCGTGGTTTCCGCCGTTACGTTGTCCATCACAAACCAACCCGTTCAATTCACGCGCTTCTTAAGGCTGACGTAGTACCGGGGGAGGGGGTTACAGGAGAGATCGGTCGGCGAGCAGATAGCTAGTCAGCTCCTGTCGCGCTTCTGCCGACTGCGGCACGGCCGCATACGTCGTGGTGATCTGCCGCCGCTTGTCGGCACCGCCGAACGACGCATGGTAGGAGTGCGGATCGAAGACGATGAGGTCACCGGGGGAGGAGTCGACGGTGAAGGCCGGCACCTCGGCGGGCCGCATCCCGAGGCGACGCAGCGGGTTCTCCATCTCCGCGGCGAACGAGTCCCAGCTCCCGCCTCTGCGGTGGGTGCCGGGAATGATCCGCAGCGCTCCGGTGTCGCCGTCGAGCGGCTCCAGATACTGGACGATCTTGAGGAGCCGGAGAGCGCGGTGGTTGCCGTCCCGGTGCCAGTAGGTGGCACCGTTGTAGCGGACTCCGTCGCCGCCGACATAGACGACGTCCGTGCCCAGCAGCCTACGTGCCACCCGAGGACACCGGTCGTCGGCCAGGAGCACCTTCTGGAGCACCGCGCTGCGCTCGGCGATCCGGGCGACGCCCGCACGCCCCTGCCGGCCGACCTGCGGGAAGTTCTCGAAGACGTCTTCGAAGGCGTCGGCGACGGCCGCCACGACGTCGTTCTGCACGCCGCGCAGGTGAAGGAATCCGAACGTCCTGAAGCGGGTGACCTCGGCGTCGGTCACCGACAAAGAGGTGAGTCTCATCCGATTGACACCGATCCGGAGACGTAGCGGTTGAGGAAGTAGCGGCGCGTGTCGCGCTGCTCGGTCTCGGTCACCGGGTCACCGACACAGTTGAACGCCAGCTGCCGTCGTATGCCGCCGTGCCATGCCGAGTGCAGGACGTTCGTGTCGAAGACGATGGCGTCGCCGGGCTGGGACTCGACGACCACCGCCGGAACGTCGCCACCGGTGAGACCGAGGTCCTCCCTGTGCCTGATGACGTGCTGGGTCGGTTCCCCGAGCCAGCCGTTGTCGGCTCGATGCGAACCGGGAAGGAAGCGCAGGGCACCCGTGTCGTGCGCGGTGGTGTCCAGGTACAGAGCGAAACGCAGGAACGGCGTGGTGTAGAAACCGTCCGAGTGCCAGTACGAGTCGCCGACGAGCGCGTTGGCATCGCTGGTGATGACCTGGTGGTTGCGTTCGAAGAACGCCCCGCAGATCGCGCCCACCCACGCCGATCCGGAGATCAGCCCCAGCTCGGGCATCTCGTTGAGGGCGTCGAACCTGGTGACCCTCTCGTTCGGCGCACCGTCCGCCGGCAGGTCGATCAGCCGGCCGAAAGCACGCTGCAGTTCCTCCACGGTGTCCGCGGCGGCTCCCCGGAGGTGGGCGAATCCGAACACCCGCAGCTGCTGCGCGACCTCCGCCTCATCGAGTGACATGGGACCGCCCGGGTGCGGAGTGCCGAGCAGCGGACGTGAGCCGGGCCGGCCCCGCCTCGTAGTCATCCAGCTGCTCCTTGGTCCGAGGGCCGATGACCACGGCTTCGGGGCTGTAGATCTCGTGAATCTCGGAGATCCTGGCGGCGATCGCCTCCGCCCTGCGCTCGGGCGGTACCGCCCGCAGCCGAGAGCCGCCCGAGAAGAGACTGCGGACCACGAGACGGTAGTCGGCGAGGAGGCGCGTCACGTTCGTGTCCTGCGGATCCAGCTGGTCCGCCTCGCACATGAGCACGCTGCCGGCGGGCAGCCTGCCGGCGATCTGAGGCAGACTCACGTCCGGCAGGAGCACACTGACGCCCACCAGATCCGCCTGCCCCGTCTGTGAGCAGTGCCTCGCGAACCCGGCGAAGTCGATGTCCGACAGCCGCCTCGGCTCCGGATTGTGCACGAAGGCGACCTCGACGTGGTCGCGCCCGAGCCGCTTCAGGCTTCCCTCCAGCGACTTGGCCATTCCTTCCAGGCTGTAGTCCAGGGTGGGCAGGGGAGTGGTGGTGTCGATCCCGACCTTGGTCCAGACCGACGCGTCGCGGGGAAGGTGCGCGCCGAGGTCCTCCTCCGCTCTCCCGCGGGCATACACGGGCGAGGTGTCGAACGTGGTGAAGCCCTGAGCGATCGCGCCCTCGACGAACTCCCGGCCCTCGTCCGCGTCGCGGCCCAGCACCATCAGGCCGTTGAAGGACCCCGAGCAGCGCATGGTGCCGATCACCACGGACGGCTGATCCTGCATCGTGTTCATGGACAACTCACCCTTCCTGGGATTCCGAACGGCAGATCGCCATGCAGGCCAGACCGGTGGTCGGTGGTTCGCAGAACGACTGCTCGAGCGCTTCGCGGATCTCCTGCCGTGTCGCGAAGACCGACACCTGCTGAGAGCTGTCGTAGGGGCAGCGGCGCAGGAAGCCGTCCGCGGACAGGTACAGCCGCGCGGACTGGCAGGACCGGACGACCGGGCCGCGCAGCCACTGGTGGTAGTCCGACACCACTGTCCTCAACTGCTCCGACATGCCGAAGAACGTGTCGATCAACGCCAGGTCGCGCTTGAGGTGGGGATTCTCGAAACGGAACGTCGACGACGGCAGCAGCGGGCTGACCTCCACCGGGACATCGGCCGTCTCGACCACCGAGACGATGGCCTTCAGGTCGGCTTCGTCCAGCTCGTATGCGGTGACATGCAGGCTCGCCCGACGGTGTCCCAACGCCTCGAAGACCTTCGGCGTCGAGGAGATCGTCCGGCCGGTGCGGCCGATCTCGTCCGCTCTACGGCTGTCGGCGGAGACGGTGACGTGACTGAGCATGCCCGCGACGCCGGCGATGGCATCGAGTCGCGGGCCGGTCCTGGCGGCGGTTACCACCGAGGTGCGGAAGCCGAACTGGAGTGCGATACGCACGAGTTGACGGAACTCCGGGTGGTCGGTCGGCTCGCCGCCGGACAAGCACAGTTCGTCCACGCCGAGTTCGTGGAGCCGCGACAGTGCCCGGGCGTAGGTGCTGAGGCTCAGGACGTCGCGTCCGACATCGGCCCGAAAGCAGAACCGGCAGTTCACTTCGCAGTTGTCGGCGGTCGAGACGAGCACTCCTCGGAGTGCTCCGAGGCTGTCGGTCACTGCAATCCCGTCTGGTCGGTGAGGGCGAGTTCGAGACCGACCTGGAAGAAGTCGCACATCTGCGGATCGGGCTCGGGGTTGTTCCGGAGCGAGACGTCGTTGCGGGACGGACCACCGCAGACGGCGGCGGCGGGGCACTCTCCGCACTGCTTCGCCGGCAGGAGGTTCTTGGCGGCTCCCGCCAGCAGCTCAGGCTGCTCCCGAAGCTGACTGATCGGGAAGACGAACGAGTCGTCGCGCCAGTTCAGGTCGAGGATGGAGATGCGCCCGCGGGACAGCAGAGCCGCGTTCAGGCCGCCGTCCTGCTGGATGTGCTCGTACATTTTCGGCAGGCGGGTGTCCAGGGCCTGATAGATGCGGTCGAGCGAGGAGAACAGCATGGCACCGCGGGACAGCGCCAGAAGCCGCGAACGGAACACCGCGCGGCACAGCGCCTCGCCGTCGACGTGCCAGCGGCCGGAGATCGGAATGGGGGTGTTGACGTAGATGAAGTTGATGCCGAGGGACAGCACGTACTCGACGGTGTCCGGCAGGTTGCTCACATTGATCGGCGTGGGGGTGAGGTTGCAGCCCACGTGCACCCCGGCATCGATCAGCCGCTGGATGTTCCGGTGGATCCGCTTGTCCGCAGGCTTGCCCGACAGCAGGAACCGCTCGACCTGGTTGTCGTCCGGAGCCCCGTCGAAGGAGACGCCCACGCCGTACTTGAACTTCTTGAAGTGCTCGATCATGGGGTCCTTGATCAGGACACCGTTGGTGACGACGGTGAACTGCACACGCCCCACGCCGTGCTTCTCGGCGAGTTCGAGAGCGTACTCGTCTCCGTACTGCATCAGGTCGAACCGGGTGGTCGGCTCACCGCCGAACCACTGAATGGTGACCTCGTCCTGGCCGGCGTTCTGCTCGAAGAGGTACTCGAGCCCTTCGCGGAGGTCGGGGATGGTGATGTCGTCGGCGCCCGTGTTGGTGTCCACGAAGCAGTACGTGCAGGTCATGTTGCAGCGGTCGGTCACCACGATGCGGTATCCGCTGATCCGCGGCGGCTTTCCGGTCATGCCCAGCCCGTTGATCCGGTCGAAGATCAGATCACGCTGAGGTGCGGCCGGCGGCTCGGGAGTGAAGCCCAGCTGCTTCATCTCCGCCAGAATCCGGGGCTCGTTGTCGCGGATCTGCTTCATCTCGTCGGCGGTGAGACTCGCGCTCCCCAGGGAGACGGGATCGAAAACAATACCCTCCGCCCCCTGAGTGACAAGCAAATACTTGTTCCAGAGTCGATCGGCATCGTTCGTCACGGTGAACTCCTAAAGAAACGGAACCAGCCATGCGTCGGATCGAACCGCACAGCGAGAAGCCCGCTGCGGTGCCACCGTCGCTTGCCGATGGCACCGCAGCAGGATGGAGCGATTAGTCTTCTTGCGTGATATTCGCGTCCCTCAGGACACCCTGAACGATCTCGGTGTAGTGCTTCTTGAGATGCTCGGTGTTCTCGGACGTCGCACCGTCGGCGAGGACGATGATGCCGGGCAGCGACGGGTTGGGCGCCATGAGGACGATGCCCGGCGGGTCAAGGCTGATCGCCATGACGGCGTCCTCGACCGGCACCCACTCGATCCGCTCCTTGACGGCGTCCATCACGCCGACCTGCTTGGCCTTGAAGTCTTCGCGCTCGCCGAACCACACGCCCGACTTACCGCGCGACCCCACGGCGTCGGCGTAGATGAGGTGGTTGTCCTTCTGTTCGCGAGGTTTGGGCATTCGAACGCCTCCTAAGAAAGGGTCACATTCGGTCCGCGCTGCCCCGGAGCTGAATTACCGATTGCTCCACGGGTTTTTGGCGCATATTGCGACCGCTGACGCCCACTCTTGCACGCCGGGGAATATACGTGGTCCATCCCTGGTATATTCGACGTGCGCCTCGCCTATTCGGCATTCCCGCTCCAGGCGAGGGGATTTTAGCGACGTGACGCGATGTGCCGATATGGGTCGGCGACCGGTACCGTCACGGTTAGTCCGTCGGTGCGGAGCCGCCCGGCAGATGATCGAGGATCCGGCGGATATCGTTGGCATCGGGCAGGCCGAGACCGGTGAAGAGTTCGTGCGCCTTGCCCAGCTGGACACGGGCGGTGTCGATGCCGCCGCGATCGGCCTCGGCCCGGCCCAGGACCATCAACGCGTAGGCGTGGTCCCGCACGGCTCCGATCTGCTCGCACCGGACCACGGCCTCGGTGGCGTACCGCACCGCCTCGTCGTACCGCCCTGTCCTGCGGAGTGTTTCGGCGAGCCGGTACAGGGCGTGGGCCTCGCGCCCCCCGATGCCGGCGGACCGACAGACCGCGAGGCACTCGGTGTAGCGGGCGATGGCGTCACCGAACCGCTCGTGTTCGTGCAGTGCCAAAGCCAGCACGTACAACGCGTAGGCGACCCCCGGAAGGTCGCCCATGGAACGCAAGGTCACCAGCGTCGTCTCGCAGGCCCGTATCGCCTCGGCGGCCCGGCCGCTGCGCACGCGGGCGAGCGCCGCGTTGATGGTGGTCGCCGCCTCGCCGGACCTGTGGCCGAGGACACGGGCGAGTGCGATCGCCTCGTCGAAGCACGCCACCGCCTCGTCGTATCGATGCAGAAACATGACCGCCACACCGAGGTTGTTGAGCGCCTGCCGGAGTATGACCGTGTCCTTCGTGTTCCTCGACGCTGTGACGGCCAGGCGCGCGTGCTGCTCGGTGTCGGACGGGCGGGTGGCCTGCAAGGCGATGCTGCTGCACAGCAACTGTGCCCGGCCCAGAACCCGTTGGTCGCCCCTGAGCTCGGCCTCCCGCGCGAGCTCCAGCGCGGCGGACCGCAGCCCCTCGAACCGGACGTCGGCGCAGAAGGGGCTGACCGCGATGAGCAGGTCGACGGCGGTCCGCAACTGGCCGTCGTAGGGATCCGTCCGCCGGCCGACGGTGTGCAGCGCGGCCGCCGTCACCAGTCCGATCTCGCCGGTGATCCAGGAACGCGCCGTGTGGACGTCGCCGAAGTGCAGCCCCTGGGACCGCAGCGCGCCGAGGGAGTTCGCCACCGGGTCTCCGGGCACGGCCTGCGCGAAGGCGTTGCACGCGGTGGCCAGCAGGTAGTCGAGCAGCCTGCCGAAGGCCTGCCGGGTATCGTCCTGGTGTTCCGGTTCCGCGCACTGGGCGAAGGCGCGGAGCAGGTCGTGATAGCGGTAGCGGCCCGGTTCGGGGGACTCCAGCATGGCGGCGTCCACCAGGGCTTCCAGCAGTTCCTCCGCCGTCTCCTCGTCCGTCGCGAGTGCGGCCGCGGCCACCGGCAGACCGAAGTCCAGGGACCCCGGGGCGGCGAGCAGCCGGAAGGCGCGGGCCTGCTCGGGCGGCAGTTGCCGGTAGCCGAGTTCGAAGACCGCGTGGATCGACACGTCACCCACGCGTAGTTCCTCGATGCGTCGCTGCTCGTTGGCGAGCCGGGCGGTCAGTGTCGCGATGGCCCACCGCGGCCGGGACGCCAGCCTGGTGGCCACGATCCGGATGGCCAGCGGCAGGAGTCCGCACAGCCGGAGCAGTGTGAGCGCCTGTTCCCGTTCCGCGTCGAGCCGTTCGGTGCCGATGACCGCGCCGAGCAGCGAGAGGGCCTCGTCGGGCCTGAAGGTGTCCAAGCTGAGCTGTTTGGTGACCGGCAGACCGAACAGACGGGACCTGCTGGTGATGATGACTCCGCAGCCGGCCGATCCGGGCATCAGGTCCAGGACCTGCGAGGCGTCACGTGCGTTGTCCAGGACGATCAGCACCCTGTGGCCGTCCAGCATCGAACGGAAGAGTTTGGAACGGTCTGCGAGGGTGTCGGGTACGGCCTCGGCGGCGACGCCCAGCGACAGCAGGAACCCCGTCAGGACGCCGACGGGGTCGGCGGGGTTGTCGTCCGCTCCTTGCAGATCGGCGTAGAGCTGCCCGTCCGGGTAGGCGTGCCGTACGCCGTGGGCTGTGAACAGCGCCAGTGAGGTCTTCCCGATCCCGCCCATCCCGGCTATCGCCACGACGGTCGGCGCTCGCCGTCCGGGCGTCGTCAGCAGGGTGTGCATGTCGCTGACGGCGTCGGTGCGGCCGGCGAAGTCGGGCAGCAGCGGCGGAAGCTGTGCCGGAACGGGCAGCGGTTCCCGGCCCCGGGCGGCCGCGGGCAGGAGCTCGGCCGCCTTCGGTTCCTCGGGCACCGCGGGTTCCTCGACGGCCGCTATGGAGAGGGCCGGATCGTTCTCCAGGACCTGCCGGTAGGCGGCGGTCAGCTCAGGCCCGGGATCGATGCCCTGCTCCTCCAGCAGCAGCTTCCTGACACGGCTGAACACCGCAAGCGCGTCGGCCTGTCTGCCCGCCCCGTAGAGCGCGCGCATCAACAGGCCGTACGGACGCTCGCGCAGGGGGTGCATGGCCGTGAGGTCCGCCAGGTCGGGAATGACCTGGCGATGGCGGCCGAGGGCCAGGTCGAGGTCGCAACGTTCCTCCAGCAGAGCGATGCGAAATTCCTCGAGCCGGTCACGCTGCCGCATGGCGAAGGGTCCGGGCACTCCGGCCAGAGTCTCTCCCTGCCACAGGTCGAGTGCGCGGACCAGCCTGTCCCTCGCCTCCTCCAACCGGCCCGAGGCACGTGCCTGCGCCGCCTCACGAGTGAGCGTTTCGGCCTGCCCCACGTCGAGCGAGGACGGGGGGACGACCAGGCGGTAGCCGTCGCCGACCGACACGAGCACGCTCGGCGTGGAGCGGTCCGGTTCCAGGAGTCTGCGCAACTGCCAGGCGTAGGTGCGGATCGTGGTGGTGGCCTTGCTGGGGGGCGTGGGACCCCACAACGCGTCCACCAGCTGTTCCTTCGACGCGGTGTGCCCCGGTCGCAGGAGCAGGACCGCCAGCATGGCCCGGAGCTGGGGTGGACCGAGGCGCAGTTCCGCATCGCCCCGGTATGCACGGACCGCCCCGAGAACGGCGAAGAGCAGTTCTTCCGTCACCTCGCCAGGGCCCTCCTTGCTCGACCACTCCGAACGCCTTCGTCATCACCATGGTCACCAGCCCACCGTGGGGAGCGGTTCACGCTTGGATCGATCACCTGTGCGCTGGTGGCCAGCCGACGGCGGTCGGCGAGCAATCAGCCTATCAGCCAAGGCTGTTCGTCCTCGAAAATGCGTATACAACGTGAGCCGCCGGGATTGCGGGGCAGGGGAGACCCGCTCCGGGGAGGACATGCGAACGGCACTGACCCGACACTTGAGCGGGTGCCCGTAAGGGCACCCGCTCATGAACCGTCAGTGGTCGGCCGGACTTCTCAGACCAGTGACTCCCAGTCGACGATGCCCTCCGCGAGGTCGCGCACTCCGGCGAGCAGGCCCAGCCTGTTGGCCCGGACTGCGGGGTCCTCGGACATCACCAGGACGTTGTCGAAGAAGATGTTCACCGCGTCGACCAGCTCGCCCGTCTGCGCGTTGAGGCGGACGAGCGAGGTCTCCTCGTCGAGGACATGCCGGCACTTGACCAGGGCAGCGTGCAGAGCCTGCTCGGCGGGCTCATGGAGCTGCTCCGGGTCGTACACCGCCTCCAGCCCGGCCGGCACGATGCGCCGTACCCGCTGGAACGCCGCAAGAACGGTGGCGAACCGGTCGTCACCCTGCAGGCCTTCCAGCTCCTCCAGGGTCCGCGTGGCCAGCCGCGGCGAGTCGCCGCGCACCAGCACCGCGCGGACGTCGGTGGTGGAGTGCCCCAGCTCGATCAGCTGCTGCTCGAAGCGGCGCAGCACGAACTGGGCCGCGTCCTCCAGATGCTTCTGCTCGACCGTGACGGCCTGATGCTCCGCCGCGATGGCCAGCGCCTGGCCGAGCCTGATCGCGGCCAGGTCGCTCTTGCTGAGGAGGATGTTGACCACGCCCAGCGCGGAGCGGCGCAGCCCGAACGCGTCCGAGCTGCCCGTGGGTTCGGCCCCGATCGCGAAGAGCCCGACCAGCAGATCGAGCCGGTCCGCCAGGGCCAGCAGGGCCCCCGGCAGGGTTTCGGGCAACGTGTCGCCGGCGAAACGCGGCAGTTCGTTCTCGTAGAGGGCCTGTGCCACCGCCTGGCTCTCGCCCGCGCGCACGGCGTATTCGCGCGCCATGATGCCCGTGAGGCTGGACAGTTCGGTGACCATCTGGGAGCCGAGGTCGAACTTGGTCAGGGCCGCGGCCCGTTCCAGGACGTCGTGGGCCGTGCCGGACAGGCCGATGACCTTCGCCAGCCGGAGGGCGATGGCCGAGATGCGGTCGGCGCGGTCCGCCATGGAGCCGAGACGCTCCTCGAACGTGAGGAGGTGCGTCTTCTCCCTCATCTCGCTCAGCGGGGTCTCCAGATCCGCCTTCCAGAAGAAGGAGGCGTCCTCGTACCGGGCGCGCAGCACCGCCTCGTTGCCGTGGCGGACGATGTCGTGGTCGCACGTTCCGTTGGCCACCGCGACGAAGTGGGGCAGCATGCTGCCGTCGGCATCCACCACGGGAAGGTAGCGCTGGTGCTTGCGCATGACGGTGACGAGGATGTCCGCGGGCAGCGTGAGGTACTTCGGGTCGAAGTTCCCGAGGATCGGGGTGGGGGACTCGACCAGGTTGGTGATCTCGTCGATCAGCGCGCCGTACTGCTCCGTCTGGATGCGTCCGCCCACGGCCTCGGCGAGTCGCGCCGCGCCGTCCACCACGAGGCACCGCCGCTCCGCGGCGTCCGCGAGGATTCCGTGCTCCTTCAGAAAGGGCAGGTACCCGTCTGCCGTCGGCACCTCCGCCGTGGGAGGCACCGCGTCACGGTGAACCTGCGTCGTACGTCCCGACGTCAGGCTGGACACCGTGAAAGGGACGACCCGCTCTCCCAGCAGAGCCATGATCCAGCGGATCGGACGGGTGAAGGAGAGCCGCGGAGCGTTCCACCGCATGTTCTTCTCGGAGCGAAGGCCGGTCACGACCTCCGAGAGGAGAGCGGAGAGGACATCCTCGGCCGAGCGCCCGACGACCTGCCGGGTGAGGGCGACATGCTCGTTGGCCCCGACAGTGACGCGACCGAGGTCCGCCGGTTCGGCGCCGTTGCTCCTGGCGAAGCCGATGGCCGCCTTGGTGGGGTTTCCGTCCGCGTCGAACGCCGCCGAGACCCGGGGCCCGCGCACGGTCTGTTCGTAGTCGGCCTCGCGGGTTTCCACGCCGAGGACGGTGGCCACCACGCGTCGGGGGCTGGCGTCGACCCTGATCTCACCGTGTCCCAGCCGGGTCGCGCCCAGTTTCTCCGTCAACGCGGTGCGCACCGCCTGCGAGGTCCGGGTGACCTCGGCCGGCGGCATTTCCTCCACGCCGATCTCGACCACGAGGGTGGCCGGCCCCGGTTCGGCCGGCGGGGTCACCGTGCCCTGCTCGGGCCCGACGGGTTCCGCGGCCGCCGCCCGGTCCGGAGCCTCGCTCACTGCGGCCTCGGCCGGGGCGGAGTCGCTGCTCGACACGCGGCCCAGGGGGAAACCGAGTTCCTCGCGCCGCGCGACCCACAACTCGGCGACCTCGTGGGCCAACCCGCGCATCCGGGCGAAGGAACGTGCCCGCTCCGTGGTGGAGATGGCGCCCCGCGCGTCGAGCACGTTGAACGCGTGCGAGCACTTGAGGACGAAGGAGTACGCGGGGACGGGAAGACGCGCGTCGAGCATGCGGCGTGCCTCGCCCGCGTAGGCCTCGAAAAGGCTCCGCTGGGTCTCCAGGTCGGCCTCGTCGAGGTAGTAGCGGCTCATCTCGTACTCGGCCTGGCCGAACGCCTCGCCGTAGGTGACACCCGGCGCGTACTTGAGGTCCTTGAAGTGATTGACGCCCTGAAGCGCCATCAGGATGCGTTCCAGGCCGTAGGTGATCTCGACGGACACCGGGTCGAGGGTGATGCCGCCTGCCTGCTGAAAGTATGTGAACTGGGTGATCTCCAGACCATCGAGCCATACTTCCCAGCCGAGCCCCCAGGCGCCCAGCGCCGGGGACGCCCAGTTGTCCTCGACGAAGCGAATGTCATGTGCGGCCGTATCGATGCCCAGGGCCTGCAGACTGCCCAGGAAAAGCTCCTGCGCGTTTCCGGGCTCAGGCTTGAGGATGACCTGGTACTGCGTGTGGGTCTGCAGCCGATTCGGGTTCTCGCCGTAACGTGAGTCGTCGGGCCGGACGCTCGGTTCCACGTATGCGACACGCCACGGCTCCGGTCCCTGGACCCGCAGGAACGTAGCGGGGTTGAGCGTGCCCGCACCCACCTCGGTGTTCATGGGCTGAACGACCAAACACCCGTGTTCGGTCCAGTACTTGTTCAACACCAGCAGTGCTTCTTGCATCGTCAACACCGAGATCATTCCTCCACGGGTACGGCACATACTCAGAGCATCTCCCGGCTGAGGCTCAGGAGATCATGGCCTGGGGGAGTCTACCCATCAGGGCGTTTCCGCTCGGCATCGCCGGGGAGCCAACGGGCCCCACATCCCGGCCAATTGTGACTGTTCGAGCGGGCCGGCCGGCGTTCCCCCGAGTGGCCGAGACCTGTCGGCGGCCGTCGCCACGGCCTCGTCGTCCTCGGCCGCGTCCCGCGGCCGGAGGTGCGCGTGCCCGGCGGCCGAACGGGGCGGGAAATCGAAAATCTAGGGAATCCACTAGTCTTTCCGGGTCGCCGTTCTACCAGTCGATTTTCATGCGACCATGAGTGCGGACGTTTATGCGAAACTCTTCCCTTCTTGCCCATTCCTATTCAGTTCGCGGTGTCGGCGGGCGGGAATTCGTAGGCGGTGTGGATTGAGCATAATGCGGGCGGTGAATCGAGGCTTGACCGATCGGATGATGCTCTCTATGGTTCAGGCGTTCGGTCATCCGGACGTGAAGTGAATGTATTACATCCCCTGTGCTTCCTCTCGTCAGGTGGTTCGGTGCCTGTAGTGGATTTCATCCGGGCATCGCTTTTCGGTGATTTCTTGGTGTGGCTCGACACCGTTCTCTGGTTACAGAATCCGATCCACGGATGCGAAGAAGCCCCTGCGAAAGAGAGAAGTCATGGAAAACTTCGAGGACATCGACATTTCCGACCTGTCGGAAGAGGAGCTGGACGACATCGTCGGCGGCCAGTTCGGGATTTCCCCCACCTGCGTCATCTGACGATCTGAAGTCCGCGGTCCGTCTGCCGAAGGGGCCTGCGCTTCTTCGGCGGACGGGCCGACGGCTCACGTCCGGACGTCTTGTCGCGGGCGGACAGGCCAGTGACTCACAACGGGAGGGGACTTATGCCTGGCGATTCGCGTTTCAACGCCGAGGCGCTCGAACACCATCGCAGGAGCGATGGCCTTGGACCGGTCTTCGGTCACGCTCCTGCCGTGACCCGGCCCAAGGGAGCAGCCGAGCGGATGACGGCGGTCCGCGAGCGGTTCAGGCGGCGCACACGCGGAGCGCGACTGCAGGTCTGCTTCCAAACCCAGGTCAGCGACTGCGGTCCCGCCGCTCTCGTGACCGTGCTGCGCCACCACGGCGTGGACGTGTCCCTCGACGAGATCCGCGCGCGTGCGGGTTCCGGACGCAATGGCGCATCGGCCCGCACCCTCCTGGAGATCGCCCGCGAATACGGCGTCAAGGGCCGCGGCGTACGCGCCGGCACGGAAGCCCTGGCCCGGCTGTCCCCCGGTTCGATCCTGTTCTGGAACTTCAACCACTTCGTCGTCCTGGAGGGAGCCGGCAAAGATCATGTGGATGTCATCGACCCTGTCCATGGACGCCGTAGGCTCACCATGGCAACGGTCGCCGAGTCCTTCACGGGCGTGGCCCTGGAGTTCGAGCAGCCGCTCGAAGCCGACTCCGGCCGGCGCCGACGCGGCAGTGAACTCCTCGGCCCCTGGCACCGCTTGCGGCAGTTTCTGCCGCACGGCCGGGAACTAGCACTGATCCTCGCCTCCTCCGCCGGACTCATGGCCTTCGAACTCGCCCTGCCGCTCACCGCCGGATTCCTGGTCGAACGCGTCCTCGGCAACCGGTCCACCGGCGGAGCGTGGACGGCCTGCGCCATCCTGGCCGGTCTGGTCGTCCTCTACTTCTCCTTGTCCGTGGCGCGATCGTTTCTGGTCACCAGGCGCCAGGCCGTCATCGAGAAACGGCTCACCCTGGGCATCGTCGGGCACATGGCGGACCTGCCCTACGACTTCTTCACCGTGCGCAACTCCGGTGATCTCGCGCTACGGGTCCGCACCAGCAACGTGCTCGTCCAGGTCCTGAGCCTCACCGCGGTCTCGGCCGTCTTCGACAGCCTGCTCATCGTCGTCTATCTGATCGCCATTGCCGTCGCGAACCCGCTCCTGTCGCTTCTCGTCACCGTGCTGGTCGTCGTGCACACCGCCATCCTCGTGCTGACCTGGCGCCGGCAGACCGGACTGAGCCAAGAAGTCCTCGAACGCCAGACCAAGGCCCAGGAGGAACTGGTGGAGATGCTGGAGAGCATCACCACGCTCAAGGCCGCCGGCATGGACGGCCGGGCGGTGGAGCGCTGGTCGCACACCTTGGTCCATGAGGTCAACAAGCGTCTGAGCGCCCGCCGCAACCTCGCCCTGTTCGCGTCCCTCAGCCGCACGCTGCAGTTCGCCGCGCCCCTGATCGTGCTGGTCGCCGGGATCTGGCTGGTCCTGAGCCACCGCTACTCGCTCGGCGAGGCCATGGGCTTCATGACACTGACGATTGCCCTGTTCATCCCGCTGGAAGGCCTCTTCGACGCCGGCTCCCAGCTGGCCGCGGTCCGGCCCACCGTCGCCAAACTCGACGACGTCCTGCGAGCGGCCCCCGAACCGCGGGGCGCCTTCGCCGAGACCGGCGTGGCCAGGCCTGGCCGGATCAAGGCCGAAGCGGTCGGCTTCCGCTATCCGGGAGCTCCGCGGCCCACCCTCGACGGCGTCAGTTTCGAACTCGAACCAGGGCAGTTCATGGCCATCATCGGCCGTTCGGGCTCCGGGAAGTCCACCCTCGGCATGCTGCTGGCCGGACTGTACACACCCACCGGCGGGACCCTGACCGTCGACGGCACCGACCTGGCCGAACTCGACCGGCCCACTTACCGGCGGCGCATCGGCTACGTCAACCAGAACGCGCACCTCTTCGGAGGCACCATCCGGGACAACATCCTCTTCGGCGGCGACGACATCAGCAAGTCGGATCTGATCACGGCGGTCGGGCTGGCGCACATCCACGAGGAGATCGAAGCCATGCCCATGGGGTACAACACCCTCGTCGCCCCCGGCGGCCACGGTCTGTCGGGCGGACAACGCCAGCGGATCGTGCTGGCCCGGGCGCTGGCGAAGAAGCCCGAACTGGTCATCCTGGACGAGGCGACCAGCGCCCTCGACCCGGCTCTCGAGGAATCCATCATGCGGGGGCTGCTGGACGCGGGAATCACCGTCGTCGTCATAGCCCACCGCCTGACCGTGATGGACGAGGCGGACCAGGTCGTCGTCATGCGTGACGGGCGCATCGTCGAGGCGGGTTCCCCCGCCGTCCTCAAGGAGAGCGGAACGGAGTACCTGTGCCTGGCCTGACTGCCCCACAGGCTGGTACCCCGTTCCCCCTGACCTACGAGCAGGAGTGGTTCCACACCAAGACCCTCTCCAGCGGCTGGTCCCACAAGAACACTCAGCTCGCGTTCGAGATCCTGGGCGGCCTCGATACGGACGCCCTCGCTGCGGCCGTACGCGCCTTCGTGGTCCGGCACGACGCCCTGCAGCTCCAGATGGATCCGGTGCCGGGCCCGCACCCCCTGCAGTGGACCCGGGGCATCGAGGCCGAGGAGGAAGTCGTCCGACGGGTGAAGGTGAAGGCCGCCTCGCCCGCACAGTTCTCCCACTACGCTTCGGCCCTGCTGTCCCGCGACTGCGTCACCCCGTGGTCGTACGGCACACAACGGCCGTTCGTCATCAGGCTGCTGCGCTACGACGAGAACCACCACGCGCTGCTGGCCACCTTCCAGAACCTCGTCTTCGACGGCCGGGCCCATCACCTCTTCGGGCATGAGGTCTGGCGCGACTACCAGACCCTGCGCGACGGCGGGTCCCCGCCGGACCCGGCCCCCTCGTTCGCCGACGCGGCGGTCCGGCAGCGGGAGCGGACGAGCGAGCGGCTACGCGAGCAGGCGCAGGCGAACTGGCGAGAACGCCTGGCCTTCATGACCCGCGTCTCCTGGCCCCGTACCGGCCCCGCCGGGGCCGACCCTGCGGAAGGAGGCATGGTGAGCGCGGAACTGCCGGCCGCGACGGTCACGGTGCTGCGTGGTCTGTGCGCCGAGTTCCGCTTCACCGTCCTGCAGTCGGCGGTCGGGCTGTTCGTCACCGCACTGGCCGCTCGAACCGGCATGTCCGAAGTGGGACTGTGGACCTCGATGGACTCGCGTGCGTCCCGGGACATGGACGTGGTGGGCATGTTCGCCGGCTCCTGCCCACTGACCCTGCGCGACGCCGGCGCCGGCGCCTTCTCCGTGCGGACACAGGTGCGTGATCAACTGCTCAACGGGCTCCGGCACCAGAGGCTCGACGCCGAGGACCTCACCGCGCTGACCCGGGAGGCGGAGGAGACCGGCGGCGCACGCGTCAGCCGCGACATCTACGTCAACCTGCGCCGGTTCGAAGGGAACTCCGCGGTCGCGGACGACATCGGCGGTCTGCGGATCACGGCTGACGCCTACCCGCTGCACCGGATCACCTTTCGTGACACCTTCGCACTTCACCTCCGGTGCACCGAGTTCCGCGACCGCCTGTGCATCGACCTCCGCTACGACGGGCACCGAGCCGACCGCCCGCTGGCACGGTCGGTCCTGGAGGACATGCTCGCCGGTCTGGCGGCCACCGTCCCCGCCGGATGACCGGGCAAGAGCCGTGAGGGCCGTCCGCCTCCCCGCCGTACCCGATTCCGTCCCACGCCCCCCAGCAGAGAAGGCACCATGTCCGACACGCCGATTGACGAGGTACTGAGCGCCGTGAGCGAGGTGTTCGGCAGGCCGGCCGTGCCCGAGGACGATTTCTTCGCCCTCGGAGGCGACTCCATCACCGCGGTCGAACTGAGCCTCCGTCTGGAGGAGAGCCTGGGTGTCGAGGTCGATGTCGAACTGGTCGTCAGCCTCCCCGACTTCGCGGCACTCGCCGCCGCGCTCGCGCAGCCCTCTCCCGCCTCGCCGACAGCCAAGCACTGAGGAATCATGAAGCCTTATCTCTGGGACCCCTGGGCCACCGCGCGGACCCACCCCGACCGCGTGGCCGTGATCGCCGACGGCGAGCAGAGCACCTACGGCGATCTCACCGGTCGCGCGGACGCCCTGGCCCGGGGGCTGCGCGCCCACGGGATCCCGGACGGCGCGGTCGTGTCGACCGACATCCCCACCGGACCGGCCTTCTTCGCCCTGGCCCTGGCCGCGCTGCGACACGGCTTCGGACTCTTTCCCATCGACCGTGAGCTGCTCGGGATTCCCATGGGACCGTCCCTGCTCGCCTCGGTGTCCACCGCCGCGCACATCAGTGCGCAGCCCTGGGCCGACGGCCCCGCCCTGCCCTGCCCGGTCGTGACGGGCACGCAGCTGACGGCCCGGGCGGACGGCCCCGGCACGCCTGCGACGCCGCCGGCCGCGGGCCGCCTCGTGTTCGCCACCTCCGGCACCACCGGACTGCCGCAGGCCGTGGCGCGGACACGTCCACGCAGGCCGTACCGCGGGGTCGCGGTCGTCGAACGCTACGGCGCCGGAGCCGGCCGGGGCCCGCATCTGATGGCCAACCCCACCTACCACTTGGGCACTCTCGGCCCCGCCCTGTACGCGCTGCAGGCGGGCAGCACGGTCGTCGTCCAGCGAACCTGGTCCTGCGACGCCTTCACGGAACTGGCGGACCGTCACCGTGCGGACAGCGTCATGCTCAGCCCCGACCGCCTGACCGACCTCGTCGAGGCCGGTGCGGCACCGCGCCACCCCTTCCAGGTCGTCTTCCACGGCGGAGCCGCCTGCCCACCCGGGGTCAAGCGCGCGGCCATCGACCTGTTCGGGCCGGTCCTGCACGAGTACTACGGCACGTCCCACGGTGTCATCACCGAGATCACGACGGCGGAGTGGCTGGCCAGGCCCGGATCGGTCGGACGGCCCCTGCCGGGGATCCGGGTCGAGATCTCGCGGGAGGGCCGGCCCGTGCCCGCGGGCGAGACCGGGGACATAGACATCCTGCCGCGGGCGGCCGACCGGGCTCCGTCCGACACCGGCGTGCTGAAGACCGGGGACGTGGGCCATCTCGACGACGAGGGATATCTGTTCGTCCTCGGCCGGGCCGAGACCCCGCGGGAGATCCGGATGGCGCGGCTCGAGCACGACATCCGGTTGCTGCCCGGAGTCACCGACGCCGCCGCCCTCGACGGCGCCGGCGACGTTCCGGTGTGCTTCGTGGAACACGGTCACGGTGCCGACTTCCAGGACCCGGTGCCCGCCATCGAGGCCACGGCGGAACAACTGGACCTGCCCTCCCCGCGCGTCGTGCTCGCGGTTTCGGGCTCCCTGCCCCGTACGCCCAGCGGCAAGCTGAGGCGGGCCGATCTCGGCGTCCTGGCCCGGAGCGCTCCCCATGGTTCCCGGTAGCGGAGGACCAGCCCACGACTCCGCCACAGCCACCGGATGGCTCCGGCACCACGCCCGGCACCGGCCGGACGCCATCGCCCTGACCAACTGGGACGAAGGCGAGATCCGGGGCCGTACGACCTTCGGGGAACTGGACCGGCTGGTGGACACCGTCGCCCGCGCGCTGCGGGGCCTGGACGCCGAACCCGGACACCGGGTGGTTCTGGTGCTGCCGAACGACGAGACGTTCGCCGCCGTCCTGCTCGCCGTGATCGGCACCGGACTCGTCGCGGTTCCCGCCCCGGGCCCGCGAACGATGCGCGCGGAGGCGTTCGAGCAGCGAGTGCGCGCCATCGTTCGGGACTGCTGCCCGGCTCTCGTGATCACCACGGAAGCGTGGCGGGACACGGTGCGCTCCGCGCTGGAGGACTCCGCCACGCGGGTCCCGATCCGCACCTGGGAAGAGCTGCCGGCGGTCGCCGCCGCCCTGCCGGAGCGCGGCGGCGGGCCCGACGCACGGGTGAGCCCGCGAACACCCGCCTTTCTCCAGTACACCTCCGGATCGACCGGCTCTCCCAAGGGCGTCGTCATCGATCACCGCGCCCTGCGGTCGAGTTGCCGCCAGGCGGCCGTCTGCTACCGCGAGAGCCCGGCCGACGTCGCCGTGACATGGGTGCCGCTCAGCCACGACATGGGTCTGATCACCGGAATCTTCAGGCCGCTGTTCAGCGGATACGAGTCCGTGCTCCTGCCGACCGAGCGCTTCGCCCGCCGTCCGGCGGAATGGCTCTCCGCTCTCACCGTCTGCCGCGGCACACTGTCCAGCGCTCCCGACTTCGCGTACGACCTGTGCGCGCGCAAGACCACCGACGACGAGATGGCCACCCTGGACCTGCGTGCATGGCGGGTCGCGCGCAGCGCGGGTGAGGTGGTCCGCCCCGCCACCGCCGAGCGGTTCGCCGCCCGGTTCGCGGCAGCGGGGTTCCGGGCCGAGGTCCTGTGTCCCTCGTACGGGATGGCGGAGGCGACCCTCACGGTCGCCGCCACCACCCCCGAACTCCCGCCGCTCCGCCTCGCCGTCAGCACCGAAGCACTGCGTGCGGGCCGCGCGGTCCGCGCCGCGCGGGGAACCCCCTCCACCACCCTGCTCTCCTCGGGCGTCCCGCTGCCGGGAACCCGGGTTCGCATCGGCGACGGCCGCCAGGACCCGCACCGCGTGGGAGAGATTTACATCCGGGGCCCGCAACTCTTCAGCGGCTACTGGCGCAAGCCGGTCCGGCGATCCCACTGGCACCCCACCAGGGACCTCGGGTTCCTCGACGGCGGCCAGCTGTTCGTCCTCGGACGGACGGACGACGTACTCGTGCACCGCGGCCGCAACTTCCACGCGGCGGACATCGCCGCGGCCTGTGCCGCCGTACCGGGCCTCAGACCGGGGCGGTGCGCCG
Organism: Streptomyces sp. NBC_00091; assembly: GCF_026343185.1. GTDB lineage: Bacteria > Actinomycetota > Actinomycetes > Streptomycetales > Streptomycetaceae > Streptomyces. The sequence goes on from NZ_JAPEMA010000001.1 coordinate 5,944,345, forward strand.
CCTTCACCGTCGAGGGCGAGGCGGCCGGTGAACTCCTGTGCCTGGTGTCGGAAGTGACCGGCGGCTCCGGCGCACCGTCCCCCGCGCAGGTGGCCGCCCAGGTGCGGCGCCGGCTCGCCCAGGTCCTCGACCTGTACGTCTCCGAGGTCGCCCTGCTGCCCGCCGGCGGCCTTCCTGTGACGACCAGCGGCAAGGTGCGGATCTCCGAGACGAAACGGCGCTTCGAGCGGGGCGACCTGCCCGTTCTCAGGCCCCACGTGCCCCGGCGCACATCGTCCGAGCACAGAGAGGAACGCACGACATGACCATTGCGCACTCCACGACACTGTCCCGGTGGGTCGGCGACCCAGTGGCCTTCGCCGCCTACCACTGGCGCCGCCGTCCCGGTGTCTTCACTCCCGACGGCTCCCTCGTCAGTCCCTTCACGCCGGCCGACGTGGACGACGCCCTCGCCAGCGGCTTCCTGCACGAGCCCTACCTGGAGATGACCAGCGCCGAGGGTCCCCTGCCCGCCGACACCTACTTCTCGGCACGTTCGGTCCGAGGCGTCTCCCATCCGGGGTTCGCCGACCAGAAGAAGATACGGGGGCTGATCGAGCAGGGCGCGACCCTGCTCATGCACCGGGTCGACCAGTGGCACCGCCCCACCCGCGATCTGCTGGCCCGTCTGTCGGCCGAACTCCAGCGGCCGGTGGAGGCGTTCTGCTTCGTCACCCCGTCCGGCGCCCAGGGAGCTCCACTGCATCGCGACGACGCCGATGTGCTCGTTCTCCAACTGGCTGGCAGCAAGGACTGGCGTGTCTACGAGGGACCGGCGAACGGTGAATGGCGCGAGGGGAGTGCGGAAGGGGAGAAGCCGGCGGAGGTACTGCGCGCCACCGTGCACGCCGGGGACGTCCTGTACATCCCACGCGCCTTCGCCCATGAGGCAGTCGGGAGCGGCGGCCTGTCCGTGCACCTGTCGCTGACGATCCGTGAGGTCCACAAGGGCGATCTGTTCCGCAGCCTCCAGAAGCTCACGGGCAAGGCGATGAACGTCGAAGCGCGCCCGTTGGACGACGAAGCCGTCCTTGCCGCCGCCACCGCCATGCTCGAGCACGTGAGCAAGGCACTGGCCGGTCTGACCCCTCAGGACCTGGTGGACCACGCGAGGCGGACCAGGCTTGCCGCCCTGCCCGATCCCGGTGCACCGGTCTCGCTCGGTGACCTGGCCGCCGGGTACGCCGATCCGCGGTGATTCCGCGCGTCCCGACGGCGGAGGCCGTACCGGTCGCCATCGGGCGTCCGGAGCCCTGCTGACACCGGGCACCGGTCCGAGGACCCCGGCCGGCCCGTCGTCGTCGCGGCTCGGGGACCGCAGAGTTCCCGGGTGCGGGCGGCTCCCGCGCTCATCGATTCCGCACTGATCGTGCGCTGATCGCCGTGAGCCAGTATGGCTGTAACCGAACAGGTCGGGCGCGTGCAGCGCTCCATGCCTGGCGGCGCCTACGACAGGTCTGCCTTGCGAGTCGCCGTCGATCGGGCCGGCAGGGTGCAGTCGAAAGACACAGGAGCACGAATGGGTCATTCCGCGCTGGCAACGGACAGAGAGTTCTTGGTTTTCCTCGACCGCAAGCACCAAATGCAGTACGGGAGTCCGGAATTCTTCCGGCAGTTCGGCGGGTCGGGCGAGGAACTGTACGGAAAGCCGTTCAGCTACCTCATAGAATCGGACCTCCGCGAGGCTCTTGACCGAGGCCTGAACCAGCTGCTCGTCGGAGATCGGGACCAGTTCAGTCACCGCATAGCACTGCGGCGACGGTCTGCCACACCGCTCAGTGCCGTGCTCACGGCGACAGCCCTGTGGGGTAGTTCGCCGAACAGGGCCGTGGCCATACAGCTCTTCCACCCCACGGACCCCGCCGGGCCGAAGACCGTCAGGGAGAGTCCGGTCATCGGTGAGATGGCGGCGAAAATCCTCGAAGGAACCGCGGCAGGACTGACATCAGAATTTCTGGCCTCACGTTTATTTATCAGCCCCAAGACCGTCGATTACCACATCTCACGCATGCTCCGGCAGTTCGGCATGCCGAATCGGGTGGCGCTGATCGCGCTCGCCTACTCGACGGGAATACTGCAAATCAACTCGTGGCCGCCCCGGGTCGCCGATGAGTTCATAAAATAGGAATCCGGATGAGTCTATGCCCCGCCCCTCGTCTGACATGCGGCCCGTCATCAGGACGCGTCGCTATTTCCCCGGATGGTCCTTGTTTCTCGTAAGGGGGTAGAAGTGGAGCTCATGCGCAGAGCGTGGCAGGGCGGCGGAGCGTCCCGCTCGGACGCCGACCTGGACGCGGGGGTCGAGACCGGCCCCACTCAGCTGAATCTCTTAGGGCCGCTCGAGATCCTCGTGTCCGGTGTCACCGTTTCCCCGGGAGGAGCGAAGCCGCAGATCCTCTTCGCCTACCTGTGTCTCCATGCCAACCGGCACGTCTCGGTCGACAACATCATCGAGGCCGTCTGGGGGGAGACGCCACCTTCGAGCGCCAAGAAGAACATCCAACTGTACGTGAGCCGCCTGCGCCGGCAGTTCGCCTACGCGACCGGCGTCCGTCTGATCACGACCAGCGACGGGTACCAGCTCACGGCCGAGTCCGATCAGGTTGACCTGGTGCGGTGCCGGCAACTGTGGCAGCTCGGCCAGGAAAGCCTCCACAACGGTGCGCCCAAGGAGGCCGGAAGGCTGCTGCGCGAGGCGATCCGGCTGTGGCGGGGTAAGCCTCTGAGCGGCCTCACCCACACTCTGGTCATGCAGGCCGAGGCGGCCGGGCTGGAACAGTTCCGGCTCGGACTGCTGATGAAGTACTTCCAGGCGCAGCTCGCGGACGGTCAGCACTTCGAGATAATTCCCGAACTCCTCGCCACGGTCACTGATCATCCGCACCAGGAACGACTGCGCGCGGATCTCATGATGGCCCTGTGGCGGTCCGGCCAACGCCACGCCGCGCTGGCCACCTATCGCGAGGCGCACCAGCTGCTCGCCGACGACCTGGGAATCTTCCCCGGACGGCAGTTGCATGCCCTGCACCAGGCGATCCTGGCCGACGACGCGGAGATCATGGGTGGCCTGACGACGGACCGGAGCGTCGCTCCATGACGTCGTTCACGGCCCGTGGGAAGTCGCTTTCGTCGCGGAGGCGGCCGTCGCGGCATTGTGCACAGCAGCCACCGATTCACTGCCCGACCTGCACATTGATCACCTGTTGATCACGGTCTGGCAGCATGGCCAATCGCTGTGGGCCCCATGGCACGCGGCGCAGAACTCACCAGAACGGATGCAGAAAATGAAGCGATACAAAGCCGGCGTTCCGCTGCGTCAGTCCCTCTCGGTCGCCGTCCTGACGCTGCCGTTCATCCTGGCCGCCGTCATTGGCGGTTCCTCCGTCGGCGGAGTGGCGAACCACCCGTCGTCCGGCACGGTGAACCACCACGACCGGGCCGCGGAGCTGGAGTGGAACGGCACGGGGTCGGACTACCACAGGCCCCTCTCGTGACCGGCCGACGACGGGCGGTCGACGCGGGCGATCGCCAGGAGTGACCGTCGGCCGGGGGCGGCGTGACGCAGCCGGGGTGGGGCGCGGACTCACCCCAGGGGTGTGCGGCGACCACCGCATCCTCACAACCGTGGAACACGTTCACAGCCGCCGCGTCCACCGGGACGGACCCCGTATGACCACCGGTGTTGCCCCGGCGCGCTCGCCGGGGCCGCACGGGCACCGAACGGCCCTGAATCGATGACCCCGGATCTCTGCGTGGCGGGCGTGGGTATCGGGTCGTGCTCGGAGTCATCACGGCCTATTGCCGGGGGATGCAGAAATGCCCGTCATGGGTCAACTGACCTGCTCCGAGGGCTGCCTCGCCCGCGCACAGCGTGCCGTTTCCGCAGCCCTCTGGCACTACACAGACACTCCCATCGCCAGGCCGTACTACGTCCGCGGGTGTGTTCCCGCGCCGGACGACGCGGCCGTCATCGTCGCGCTGTGGACCGGCCCGAGCGCACGCGAGAAGAGGAACCTGTTCCTACTTGTCCCGCTGGTGTCGGGTGGACTGCCCGTCCCGCCGCGGCGCGTGGTCGCGGGGGGGGGGCTTCTACTTCGAGCGCCCCGGCGAACCGAGGCGCTACCCATGACCGACGGGCCGGGATGAGATCCCCCTCGCCCTGCGGGCTGATGGTTGCTCTTGACGATGGTGCGGGCGGGGGCCGTGCTGACCGGCGAAGCGAGCGGCGGCTGAGGGCGGTAGCGGATCAGTGCTCGATCTGGAAGCGGCTTTGCTGGAAGCGGCTTTGGCTGATGACGGACTGCCGGATGCGGTTGGTGAATTCGGGGCTTCGGGCGATCCGGTCGACCCCGCCGGCCTTGTTGTTGCGCAGGGCGGCCTTGAAGCTCTGGTCGAGGACTCCCACGAGGCGGTCCATGAGTTCGGGTGTCAGATGGTCTAGGTCGATGTTCAGCAGGTCGCGGTGGGTGGGGCGAAGGCCGTGAATTCACGTGCCAGCCGTGCCATGGAGACGACCTGGTCGACGGGGAAGCCCAGGTTGCGGTAGTAGCCGGCCCGGCGCTCGTAGTGGTAAGCGCCGCTATGCGTGAGGCTCTCTTCGGTGTCCTTCTGGATGGGCTCGGTGGCCCGAAGGGCGCCGGCGGGGAGCTGGGTCTGACTGTTGGTGGCGCGGATGATCCTGTCGCGTGCCGTCCCGTTTTCAGGTGCGACCACAATCTTGACCAGGAGCGAGCGGTCGCGGTGCTGTCCGCCGGACTGGAAGTAGCTGTAGACCTCATGACTGGTCTGGAGCCCGTTCACGATCTGGGGGTCTTTGACGACGATCCTCTTGCCGATGATCCGTGCCTCGTCGGCGACGACGGTGACCCCGTTGTTGAACCACCAGAAGTCCTCACCCGTCCCGGACCTCAAGGTGTCGCCGATGGCATTGTTCACGGCGGTCGAACCCGCGTAGTCCCGTACGTTCGACTCGAAGAGCTCCAGACGGAGGGCCCTGTTGTCCGAAGTGATGAACCGGTAGTACTCGTCGAGACGCGCCAGACACACGTAACCCTCACCGAGCGACGTGCTCATGGGGGTTTCGGAGAAGACGAGCTCAGCCACGGCCCTCGCGCCACGGGCAGTCCGTTCGCGGAGGTCGGCCGCGTTGAGGTACTCGATCGTCGCCTCGGTGTCCGACGTGATCTCGGCGAGCTCCCGGCGCAGACGGTCTCCCTTGGCCTTCACATGGGGATGCGGACCCGCGGCAGCCTTGCTGGCGTAGATCACCCTCACTCGTACCTGGGGGAACGAGGCTGCCAGGTTCTCCAGTACGTGCAGGAAACGCCTGGTGCGTTCGAAGGTGGAAGTGCAGCTTCTCGAACACGGTCTCCTGGTGGCCGGCAGACGTCTTGGCCTGGAGTACGACCAGTTCGATGGTGCCGGCTCGTGTCGTCAGGTACTGGTGGGCGTCGGCCGTGACGTAGCGGCCGTCCACGAAGGCCCAGATACCGTCGATCCCGCAGTCGTGTGCGCCGTCGACGATTCCGTCGACGATTCCGTCGAGGATCTCGTCGTTGTCGAGATCCCAGTCCTGCAGAGCCTTGCCGGCCGCGAAGAAGGTGAAGAAGTCGTCACGCCCCTTGAGTATGCCGGTGGTACCCGTCGGACCTGCCCGCCCGGACCGTCGACTCCTGCCTGGCCCTCGCCCGGCTGCGCGGCGAGGGCGCGGCTGCCCCCGCGTCCTGGCGCCCGTGACAGCCCGGCTCGAGTGTCACTGGCGTCGGGTCATAACACCCCGGTGAGTCTGGAAGGGTTGGCCCGGCGCAAAACCTGCGCCCGAACGCGTACCACCTCCGTCGACCGGGAGAGAAGCATGACCATCAAGGACATCGGGCCCGAACCTCAGAGTTTCGACCTCGAGCAGGCGACGCTGGAGAACACCAACTACCGCTCGGTCGCCTGGTCCGGGAAGTACCTCCAGCTGACCCTCATGTCGATCCCGGTGGGTGAGGACATCGGCCTGGAGGCACACCCAGGGACCGACCAGTTCCTCCGGCTCGACGCGGGCCGCGGCCGCGTTCAGATGGGCAGCGCGAAGGACCGCCTCGACTTCGACCAGGAAGTCGAGGACGGCTGGGCGGTCTTCGTACCCGCCGGCACGTGGCACAACGTCACCAACACCGGCGACGAGCCCATGCGGCTCTACGCCGTCTACGCCCCGGTCCACCACGCCCCGGACAAGATCCACGCAACCTTCGCCGACGCGGAAAGCGACGAGGACTCGGGCAACGACGAACCCCCGACCTGGTCGGTCCAGCCCACCCACCACCCCGCGGACAAGCACGCCTGACCACCAGCGGGGGGCCCAGGAGAACAAACAAGCCCCAGGTCGCTGACCTGGGGCTTTGCTATGGAGCGGATGCCGAATCCGTATCGACTTCCGGCACACGATCCGCCAGGGCGAATACGACGGCCTTCTGCTGACCGCCAATCAAGCCGTCCGGGGTCTCCTACGCCGACCTCGCAGAGGAGGACCTGGTGGTGGCACTGGAGGACGGGCGGGTCGTCGAGGGACACCTCAGGCCGTCCACCGACACCGAAACCCATCGGTGCCTCTACCGGGCCTTCCCCTCCATCGGCGGCGTCACCCACACGCACTCGACGCACGCCGTCGCCTTCGCCCAGGCGCGCCGCCCGATCCCCGTACTCGGCACGACGCACGCCGACACCTTCAACGGGCCGGTCCCCGTGACGGAGGACCTCACCGCCGAGCAGTGCGCGCGGGACTACGAGTACAACACCGGACAGGTGATCGTCGCCCGGCTCGACGGCGACCCCCGGCGGGCCGACGAGGTCCCCGGAGCGCTCGTCTCACGACACGGACCCTTCACCTGGGGCGCCACCGCGAAGGCGGCGCTGGAGAACGCCATCGTCTGCGAGGCCGTGGCGGAGATGGCGCTGCACACGCTGGCACTGGGGTCCCGCCTCGGGGAAGCCTCCGAACCGCCGAAGCACCTGCTGGAGCGGCACTTCACCCGTAAGCACGGACCGGACGCCTCTTACGGCAACGCTCCTCACGCCCCGGGCGTCTGAAGTCGCGCACCGGCTCGGGAGGTGGCGACCTGTTCTCGGATCAAGGGGGCGGTCAACTACCGGTTCCGGACCGTGACTTGACGTGTCCGTCAGGCGCCGGCCTCGCGCTGGCCGTCGGCGGCCTGTCCACGACCGCCCTGACCGTTCCGGTCGCGGCTGCCGCCACCGCGGCAGCCGCTGCCGGCACACCTGTACGGGTCAACCAGCTCGGCTACCTGCCCGACGGCCCCAAGCGGGCCACCGTGGCCGGCTCCGCGACCGCCCCGCTCGCCTGGCAACTGCGCGACGCCTCCGCCTCGGGTGCCACCACGGTGCGCGGGTCCGACCAGGCGTCCGGCCAGTCCACGCACCTGGTGGACTTCGGCGCGTACACCGGCACCGGCACCGGCTTCACCCTGGTCGTCGACGGCCAGAGCAGCCACCCCTTCGACATCTCCGCATCGCTGTACGACGGACTGCGCGCCGACAGCATGTCGTTCTTCTACCAGCAGCGCAGCGGTATTGCGATCGACGCGACTCTGGCGGGCGGCAGCGCCTACGCCCGCCCCGCCGGGCACCTGGGCGTCGCCCCGAACAAGGGCGACACCGGCGTCCCCTGCCAGGCCGGGGTGTGCGACTAACTACCAACTGGACGTGCGCGGTGGCTGGTACGACGCGGGCGACCAAGGCAAGTACGTGGTCAACGGCGGCATCTCCGTCTGGGAGATGGTCAACTCCTTCGAGCGGGCCCGCCGTTCGGGCAGCGAAGCGGCGCTCGGCGACGCGACGCTGCGGGTGCCGGAGCGCGGCAACGGGACGCCGGACGTGCTGGACGAGGCCCGCTGGGAGCTGGAGTTCTTGCTGCGGATGCAGGTCCCGGCCGAGAAGCCGATGGCCGGGATGGCCTTCCACAAGATACACGACGCCAAGTGGACTGCCCTGCCGACCCGGCCCGAACTCGATGCCGAACAGCGTGAGTTGCACAAGCCGTCGACCGCCGCGACGCTGAACCTGGCGGCCTCGGCCGCGCAGTGTGCCCGGGTGTACGCGAGCCGTACGACGCCGCGTTCGCCGCGCGCTGCCTGGACGCGGCCCGCCGCGCCTGGACGGCTGCCAAGGTCAACCCGAACGTGCTTGCTCTCGCGACCGACAACGCCGGCGGCCGTGCGTACGAGGACGCCGACGTCTCCGACGAGTTCTACTGGGCGGCGGTGGAACTCCTGGCCACCACCGGCGAGTCGCAGTACCGGGACGCCGTCGCCTCCTCTGCGCACCACACCAAGTCCGTCGACGGATTCTGGTGGGGCGGCACCGCGACGCCCGGCCGGATCACCCTCGCCACCGTCCCCGGCGTGGCCCTGCCCGCCGACGACGTGGCCCGGCTCCGCGGCCTGCTGACCACGGCCGCCGATGGCCACCTGTCCACCATGGCCGGACAGGGCTACGCGGTGTCGCTCCCCGCCACCGGGTACGTGTGGGGCTCCAACAGCTCCGTCACCAACAACGCGATCGTGCTGGCCGTCGCATACGAGCTCACCGGTCAACAACGGTACCGGGCAGGAGCGTTGGAGTCCCTGGACTACCTGCTCGGCCGGAACGCACTCGACCTCTCCTACGTCACCGGCTACGGCGATCGTTACCCCGCGAACCAGCACCACCGGTTCTGGGCACACCAGAACGACGCCTCGCTGCCGCACCCGCCGGCCGGATCCTTCGCGGGCGGACCGAACGCGGGGCTGGAGGACCCGGTGGCCAAGGAGAAGCTCGCGGGCTGCGCACCGGCGGCGTGCTACGTGGACGACGTCGGCTCGTACTGGGCGACGCCGCAGCAGGTTTCGGTCCTCGCCGCGCAGGACCCCGACGCGTCGTCGGGCAGCGCGACGCTCGCGGTCGGTGGTCCTGGCGTGCAGTCGGCGACGTTCACGGCGACGGAGGCGGACGACGACGCTTCGGCGGCCTCCTGCGCGGTGGCGTACCGGATCGACAACGCTTGGGGCAACGGCTTCACGGCGACGGTGACGGTGAAGAACACCGGAACCTCGGCGGTATCCGGGTGGACCATCGGCTGGAGCTTCGCAGGTGACCAGCGGATCACCAACGGCTGGAACGCCACGGTGAGCCAGCCGGGCAGCACGGTCACCGCCCGGGACACCGGATGGAACGGAACACTGGCACCCGGCGGCAGCGTGAGCTTCGGCTTCCAGGCGACGTACTCGGGCACCAACGCCGTGCCGGCGCGCTACACGCTCAACGGAGCACTCTGCTCCTGAACGATCGTCACGTCACGCCCACCCGGCGATGGACGACGGAGTGGAGCCAGGATCGTCCCGGCTCCACTCCATGGCAGGTCGTCAGGTACGGGTCCAGCGCTGGTTGCTGCCGTTCGAGCAGGAGTAGAGCTGGATCAGGGTGCCGTTGGCGGTGTTGTTGCCGGCGGCGTCGAGGCAGAGGCCGGACTGGACTCCGACGATGGATCCGTCGGAGTTGAGGCGCCATTTCTGGTTGTCGCCACCCCAGCAGCTGTAGATCTGGACTTTGGTGCCGTTGCCGGTGCCGGCGGCGTCCAGGCACTTGTTGCCGTAGACCCTGAGCTCGCCTGCGGCGGTGTGCGACCACTGCTGGTTGGTGCGGTTGTTGCAGTCCCACAGGTTGACCTGGGTGCCGTCGGTGGTGCTGGCACCGGGCACGTCCAGGCAGCGGCCCGACCCGACGCCCTTGATCTGTCCAGAACCGGGCGAAGGGGTCGGAGTGGGAGTAGAGGATCCGGCGTTGAGCGCGTTGAGGACGGAGGAGTAGGCGGCCTTCTTGCTGCCGTCACCGTTGAACAGCAGCGGCGAGTGCTCCGGTCGCCAGGAGTCGGTGTCGCGCACCCCCCAGACGGTGATGCCGAGGCAGCGCGGGACGGCCAGGCAGTCGTTGGTCACGTTGGCGTAGGTCGTGGCCGAGGCACCCTGGATGTCGAGTTCGGTGACGGCCACGTCGACGCCGAGGGCTGCAAAACTCTGCAGGGTGGTGCGGAAGTTGCTGTTGTAGGGGCTGTCGCTGTTGAAGTGCGACTGGAAGCCGACGCAGTCGATCGGCACGCCGCGCTGCTTGAAGTCCCGGACCATGGCGTACATGGCCTGGGTTTTGGCCCAGGTCCAGTTCTCGACGTTGTAGTCGTTGTAGCAGAGCTTGGCGGCCGGGTCGGCGGCGCGCGCGGTGCGGAAGGCGACTTCGATCCAGTCGTTGCCGGTGCGCTGCAGGTTGGAGTCGCGCCGGGCTCCTGAAGTGCCGTCCTCGAAGGCCTCGTTCACGACGTCCCACTGGCCGATCTTGCCCTTGTAGTGGGCCATCACGCCGTTGATGTGGTTGGTCATCGCCTGGCGCAGCGTGCTGCCGCTGAGGCTCTGCATCCAGCCGGGCTGCTGGGAGTGCCAGGCCAGGGTGTGGCCGCGCACCTGCTTGCCGTTCTGCACCGCCCAGTTGTAGACGCGGTCACCCGCGGCGAAGTTGAACTGGCCACGCTGGGGTTCGGTGGCGTCGATCTTCATCTCGTTCTCGGGCGTCACCGAGTTGAACTCGCGGCCGGCGATCGTCGTGTACGCCGAGTCGCCCAGCCTGCCCGAGGCGATGGCGGTACCGAAGTACCGGCCGCTCTGCGTCGCCGCGCTGCCGAGCGTGCTCTCGGCGGCGTGTGACGTCGGCGCCACCAGCGCGGCGGCCGCACCGAGGACGCCGACGACCAGGGCCGCACACAGGACGCTGGTCTTCCGGCGGATGGTGGGTGGGGGAATGGCTTGTGAGCCCATGAATGAGCCTCCAGAAAGAAATCGCGGAAGGGTTGGATCGCGGCATGGTGAATCCGCGTGAACGACGCCCGCGTCCATGGGAAAGGGACGCTCATGAGCGCGTAGAGATCCGAGGACGGCGCCCGGAACCGGACACGGACGGGCCACACCGCCTCGGCCATCAGTCTGGAAACCCCGCCGAAACAAGTCAAGAGTTTCGAAAGCATTTCGAGAATCTGTCTCTCGGGGGCGCTTAGTGGTCCCTTTTCATTGAGTGGTCCTCATCGAAAGTATTTCGATGAGGACCATTCAATCGGGATCTGGCGGAAAGCTGTAAACGAGCATTTCCTTCAGTCGGCATCGCCGGGAATGGCCGCCTGGTCACGGCGGCCTCGGTCAGCGCACGACCGTGTTGAACCCCAGTGCGGGATTGGCGTTCCGGACGAGGGACTTGGCCTGCTCCGGCCACCACACGCCGGCCGCGGGATCGACGATGCCGTACTCCGGGTCGATGGTGCCGCCCGGGATGCCGCGGTTGCACTGGCCGTCGGACTGGCCGACGGTCTTGATCCACAGGTAGGCGTCCACGAGCGGGACGCCGGTGTTCGCGGTCGGCCGGTCGCCGACGCCGCGACCCGGGGCGTTGCACCAGGTTTGCGGGTCGCCGCTGTACTTGCCCGCGGGCGGGGTACCGACGTTCTGCTGGAACCAGCGGTCGGTCCAGTGCCACGTGGACGGATCGTCCACGTTCACGGAGTTTCCCGGCTGCCCGTCGTTCGGTGCTGCGGGTGAGTAGTACTGGCTCGCGCACCAGTCGGCGTGCCCCCTGGCCCAGTCCGGGCCTTTGGTGGCGAACCACAGGCACTGGGAGACCCAGGTGCCGTAGTGGGTGGACAGGCCGGTGGCCAGATAGTTGGAGACGTTCAGCGAGAAGCCCTGGGTGCGGGTGACGCCGGCCTGGAGGAGGCGTTGTGCGATGTCGCCGACGCTGCGCCAGTGGCTGTTGCCGGCGTCCAGGTAGACGACGCTGTTCGGCTGCTGCCCCAGGGCGTCGATCGCGTGGTTGAGGTCGGCGAAGCGTCCTGTGGTGATCGCGCCGGTGGGGTCGCTGCCGGGACCGCAGTCGGAGGAGAGGTTGGCCAGCCCGTCCGGTTCGAGGATGACGACGGCCTTGCTGCGGCCGAGCCCCCGGGCGAAGGCGCTGATCCAGGCCTGGTACTCGGCGTCCGACTGCGCACCGCCGGAGGAATACTGGGAGCAGTCGCGCAGCGGGATGTTGTAGGCCACCAGGACGGGAACCGTCCGGGTTCGCTCGGCGCGGCGCACCAGGTCGCGTACGCGGGATTCGACCTGCTCCGGGGTGCCGGCGGTGAACCAGGCAGCCTCTGGCCAACTAGCTGGCTTCGCCATGGACTTGGCGCCCTCGAAGTCCCGGTGAAGGAAGTCGGTGACGGCCTGGTGGGCTGCGTCGCTGTCGGGATCGACGTGGAAGCGGGTGTTCGTCGCAAGCGTGTGGGAGTCCGGCGCGGAGCTCGCCTCGGCAGAGGCCGGGGCGGCGGCGCCGAGGAGCAGTGTGAGTGCGCTCGCTGCCAGGGCTAATCGGTGCAGCGGGATGCGCACGGGGTTCCTTCGGTAGGGGTTCGCCCTTCGGCGAGGGAAGGGGGGTCAGTAGCCGTAGATCATCTTGTAGGCGACCTCCGGCAGGAACTGTCCGGCCGAGGAGTCGGCCCCGACGCCGCAGTTGCCGTCGGACTCGCCGGGGACCTTGATCCACAGCAGCATCTCGGCACCGCCGCCGCGCTGGCTGGGAGTGCCGATCCGGCGGCCTGCGGGGTTGCACCACTGGCCGTTGGAACCGTTGCCGTTGCGGCTGGTGTCGACGACGAACGGCTTGGTGTAGCCGTAGGAGCCCAGGGCGGAGTTGACCGCGTTGCCGTAGGAGGTGTTCTGGTCGGTGGTGAAGTAGTTGGAGACGTTCAGCACGAAGCCGCGTGCCCCGCCGACACCGGCGGCGGCGAGCTGGCGCGCCATGGTCGAGGCGTCGACCCAGCCGGGGTTCCCGGCGTCGAGGTAGACCCAGGTGTTGGGTGCCTTGGCCTTGAACTGGTCGATCGCGTTCTTCAGCATGGCGTTGCGCTCCGCGATCTGAGCAGCCGTCATGCAGCTCTCGTGGCCGAGCGCGTCGGGTTCCAGGACGACCACGGCAGGGCGGTTGCCGATGCCACTGGCGAAGGCGGCGATCCAGGCGTCGTACGCGGCCCGGCTCCCCGCGCCGCCGCCGGAGTGACCGGCGCAGATGTCCCGGTGGGGGATGTTGTACGCGACCAGGATCGGCAGCTTGTCGTAGGAGTCCGCGCGGCCGACGTAGGCGCCGGTTGCCGTGCCGATATCGCCGCTCCAGTTCCCGAACCAGCGGGCTGCCGGGGTGTTGGCGATGGACGTCCGGATCGCCGCCGCCCGCCCGTCGCCGGGGTTCGCGTTGGTCCACCGCAGGGCGGAGTTGTCGGGGTCGGCGTAGAAGCCGCTGGTCATGGTGGTCGGGTCCGCGGCGTACGCCGGGCCGGCACTGATCAGGGCGAGACCGGTGGCGAGGGCACCGGCCAGCAGGACGGATGCGGCTCGGACGGACTTGCGCATGGTTCTTCCTCCGGTGGGGGTGGGGGTGGGGGTGGGGAAGTGGAAGCGCTTCCAGTTTTGGTGTGGGGTCGGATCGCGCTGATGGGATGATTGGGGTCGTCGAGGAGCAGTTCTTCCATGGAGCCGTCACCCAAGCGCATGCCGACCCTCGACGAGGTGGCCGCACGAGCCGGCGTGTCGCGCACGGCGGCCTCCCGGGTGATCAACAACGCCCCGCATGTCAGCCGCGCCAAGCGGGAGGCGGTCCAACGGGCGGTGCGCGAGCTGGATTTCGTGCCCAATCCGTCCGCGCAGGCCCTGGCGACCCGCCGGGTCGGAGCGGTGGTGCTGGCGGTCTCCAGCGACGAGCCGGGGCTGTTCGCGGACCCGTTCTTCGCGGAGGTCATCGTCGGCGTCAGCGCGGCGCTGGAGCAGACCGAACTGGAACTGATCCTGCTGCTGGCCAACACCCCGCGCGGCCGGGAGAGGTTCGAGCGGTTGCTGCGCTCCCGCCGGGCCGACGGCGTCATGCTGATGGCGCTGCGCGGCGACGATCCGCTGGGACGCCTGGGAGAGGAGGTCGATCTCCCCGTCGTCTTCGGCGGACTCCCGCTCACCGGCGAGCCCACGTGGTACGTGGACGCCGACAACCGGGGCGGTGCCCGCCTGGCCGCCGAGCACTTCGCGCGCACGGGCCGCCGACGGCCCGTCATGATCACCGGACAGATGGACGCCAGGGCCGCAGTCACGCGGGAGCAGGGGTTCACCGAGGGGCTGACCTTGTCCGGCCTGCCGCTTCTCGGGGTCGAGCCCGGGCAGTTCACCGAGGACGGCGGCGCGGAGGCGATGGAGCGACTGCTCCGGGCGCACTCCGATCCCGACGCGGTGTTCGCGGCCTCCGACGCGATGGCCATCGGCGCTCTGCGCACCTTGCGGGAACGGGGCCTCCGGGTGCCCGAGGATGTCGCGGTGATCGGCTTCAACGACCTGGCGAGCGCCCGGCACACCAGCCCGCCGCTGACCACGGTCCATCAGCCGGTGCGGGCGCTGGGCCAGGAGATGGCCAGGATGCTGGTCAGTGCCATCGAAGGATACCGCCCCACCCCGCTGATCCTCCCGACCCGCCTGACCGTGCGCGAGTCCGCTCCCGATCTGCCCGCGTCGGCCTGATCAGCGGGCGCTTCCGGCAGGGCCGGCCCGATCTGACGGGAGCGCCTCCCACTCGATTTCCCGTCGCCGCGATCGGCCCGTGGCGATCGGGAGACTCGGCGCCGGGTCAGATGAATCGCCACAGGTGGTCGTTGGCGCCGTTGTCGTCCCAGAGAACGGTATGTGCTCCCTGGGCGGTGGAGGCGCCGGAGACGCCGAGGACGCGGCTGCTGTTGGCGCACTGGATCCTGAAGGTGTCGCCGCCGCCGTGGCGCAGGCGCCACCGGTGGTCGGCGGTGCCGTTGTCCGCCCACTGGACGATCCGGGCGCCGTTGGCGGTGTCGCCGTTCTCCACGGCGAGGACCTTGCCGCTGTGGGAGTTGCGCAGGCGCAGGTGGCCGCCGGTGTCGACTACGGCCGTCCAGAGATGGTCGGCGGTGCCGTTGTCGTCCCACTGGATGGCGAGGCCGCCGTCGGCGGTGGACATGTCCCGCACACCGAGGACCCGCCCGCTGGCGACGTTCTGGATGCGCCTGGCGCCGTCGGGGACGAACTGCCACTGGCCGGCGGGGGCGCCGGTGTCGGGCACCTGTACGGCTGCGGCGCCGTTGGCGGTGGAGCCGCCTTCGATGCCGAGCAGCTTGCCGGTGTGGACGTTCCGAACCTTGTGGTAGCCGTTGCCGGCGTCCACGACGGTCCACCGGTGGTCGGCCGTGCCGGTGTCGGCCCACTGGAGGATCGGGGCGTTGTCGGCGGTGGACATGCCCTGCACGCCGAGGACCTTGCCGCTGTTGACGTTGCGCAGGCGCAGTGCGGCGCCGTCGACGATGAGGACCCAGTTGTGGTCGGTGGTGCCGGTGTCGGTCCACTGCAGAGCGAGGCCCCCGTCGGCGGTCGACATGTCCCGGATGCCGAGGACGAGTCCGCTGGCCGCGTTGACGAGACGGAAGCCGGCGGTGTCGGTCCGCCAGTAGACGGTGTAGTTGAAGCCCTGGGCGTCGTGGAACGGGGCGAGGTCGACCTTCGTTCCGTTGGCGGTGGCCGTGAAGGCGAGGGAGGTGCTGCTGGTCCGGGTGATCGAGGAGGGGGCCAGGGCCGGGAGGGAGGACAGTGTGGTGCTCCCGTAGTTGCCGGCGAGGACGGCGGGGCCGTAGGTGATCGCCGCGACAGCGGGGTTGTCGTTGGCGGCCTGGAGGGCCACGCGCATGGGGAGCTTCACGGTGACGGTGTCGCCGGAGGCCCAGGACCGGGTGAGGGTGGCGTAGGTGCCCGGACTGGCCGTGACGGTCTGGGCGACGCCGTTGACGCTGACGGTGGCGCCCGAAGTCCATCCGGGGATGCGGACGCGCATCGACCAGGTCCCGCCGACGCCGCCGGTGACCTTGAGCGTCGTGGTGTCGTCGGCCGGGTAGGAGGTGGTCTGGGTGACGGTGATGCCTCGCTGGGTCCAGTCCAGGACGGAGGGGAGGAACAGGTTCACGGTGAGGGTGGTGCTGCCGTCGTGGAAGTAGATGGAGTCCATCAGCTTCGTGTTGGACTCGATGCCCGTTCCCTGGCAGCACCAGAACGTGCCGTAGTCGGTGCTCCAGGTGCCGCCGCCCCAGGCCGGGCCCTTGCCGCGGCGGCCGCCCGGGTTGAGGGGGGTGAAGTAGGTGATGTGCCCGTGCGGGTCGGCCGGGTTCTGGGCGCCGATGACGTGGTTGAGCAGCACCTTCTCGTAGAAGTCGAAGTACGACGCCCGGCCGGGGTCCAGCTGCCACAGTTCCCGGGTCAGCTTGAGCATGTTGTAGGAGTTGCAGAGCTCGCAGGTGTCGGGGGCGAGGAAGCCGGAGATGGCGTTCGGGGCCCGGAAGTGTTCCGCCTGGCTGTTGCCGCCGATGGCATACGTGTGCGAGGTGGTGCAGATCCTCCACGCGTTGGCGGCGATGTCGCGGTAGCGGGTCGTCCCGGTGGCCTTGTACTCGCGGACGGCTCCGATCCACTTGGGCACCTGCGTGTTGGCGTGCAGACCGTTCAGTTGGTCCAGGTTCGCGGCGAGGGGGTCGAAGACCGCGGCATGGTCGAACCGCTGGGCGGTGGCCAGCCAGCGTGCGTCGCCGGTCTGTTGGTGGAGGTCGGCCAGCACCTCGTTCATGCCGCCGAACTCGACGCCCATCAACGACTGCATCTTGCTCTGGCTGAGCGCGGCGGTGCGCCGGTCGACCCAGCCGGCGAGCGCGAGGAGCACGTCGCGGGCCTGCGTGTTGCCGATGAGGCGCCACACGTCGAGCAGACCGGCCATGGTCTTGTGGACGCAGTAGTACGGGACGTTGCCGTTGTTCAGCGTGCCTGCTTCGAGGCTGGTGAAGTCGGCCTCGGGGAAGCCCGACAGGTAGCCGGCGGAGAAGCCCGCGGTGGAGTTGTTGGCTTGGCACTTGGCGAGTTCGGCCACCATGCGGTCGGCCTTGTCGCGGCAGGTGGTGTCCCCGACCGCGGCGTAGGCCTGGGCCCATGCCGTGAGGAAGTGGCCCTGCACGTGGGTGCGGAAGGGGAACGCCGGGTCGTCCCATCCTCCGGTCGGGGCCGCGGCGTTGGTGGAGAGCCGGTGGTTGGCGCGGAAGTTGTACAGCAGGCGGTCGACGTCGATGAAGCGGAGATAGGCCAGGGTGCGGTTCTGATTGTCGAGCCAGCGGCTGCTGGTGAGCTGGACCTGACCCAGGTCGAACGGGAACGTCGACACTCCGACGTCGGACCTGACCGGGGGCGTCTGCGCCGTGGCGGAGACGGTGTTCAGTACGGGGCCGACAGCCGCGGCCACGGCCGCGACGCCGGTCGCCTTGATCACGGCGCGGCGGCTTAAGGGGGGAACCGGCATGGCGAACTCCGTGGTCTGTGAGAGATAAGGGCGCCGCGCACAAGGGCTGTTGGGCTTCGACCGGCGGTTGCGAGGTCGGTGCTGCGGCTGCCTGCTGCGCATGAGTGTTAACGCTCACAATTGACGTGTCAATACCTCCGTCGGGCGGTGCCGACAAGGCTGTCCCGCGCACCGCGCGCAGCTGCTCCAGGCGATCGATCCGCTCCGGCGGCGTGCATCGCGGCCAGGTACACCGAGGTCAATGGGGGTCGACTGGGCGGGAGGTGAGGTGCGAGGCGGCAGGTGGCGGACGCGGACCGCCACCTGGTCGCGGCGTCAGTGACGTCAGGGCCTGCCTGGCGGTTCCTGCCGGCTCGGGTACGTGATGTCGAACCACGTGAAGTGGGCTTGGCTGGTGGAGGGGCGGCCGTTGGAGGTGGCGTAGAGGCCCAGCTGGACACTGGTGAACAGCGGGGTGAGGAAGGTGGCTTCGATGGTGGCCAGATCCTCCCAGGCGCCGTTCGGAGCCGCGTGGGCGAAGGTGTGGCTGAAGCCGCGGATGCGGACCCCCAGGCGAACGGGGCCCGGCGGGACGGGAACGCCGGCCAGGATCTCGGGCCCGTGGCGGAGGCTGAGTCCCTCCGTGGTGCGAAGGAAGAGGAGATGGGTGTCGTCGTCGAGGACTACGGCGAGGCCTGCCTCTTCGTCCGGTGCGGCGGGGACGAAGTGCAGTTCGGTGGAGACGTCGCAGTCGGGCTGTTCCTGGGGGCGGGCCAGGAGGGACGGGACGGTGCGTTCGCCGAGGTGTTCGGGGCGGAGCTGGAGGCGGAGTCCGTCGCCGGTGGTCCAGAACCGCGCGGGTGGGGTGCGCAGGGTGCTCCAGTCGGCGGCGAGGGTGGCGAAGTCGTCGTGGAGGGGCCGGCGGAGGTCGGTGTGGTCGACGGGAGAGAAGACCGGCCAGCCGTCGTCCCAGGTGATCCGGCTGAGGAAGGTCTCGCGGCCGAGGGCGGAGCCCGGGCGGACGCCCAGAAGGAAGGCCCGCCAGTCGCCGTACGGGGTTTGGACGAGGTCGGCGTGCCCGGTGCAGGTGACCGGCCCCTTGGCGGGTGGGAGCACCGGGTTGCCGGGGGCGCCCTCGTAGGGGCCGGTCACGCGGTCGGCGCGGGCGGCCACCACGCTGTGGTCCACATCGGTGCCGCCCTCGGCGGTGAGCAGAAGATAACTGCCGTCGATCTTGTAGAGGTGCGGGGCTTCCGACCATCGGGCGCCCGGGTGGCTTCCCGACCACAGGACGTGCTCCGGTCCCGTGAGCAGTCGTTCGTGGGGAAGGTATTCGCGCATCCAGATCGCGGTGCGGCCGCCGGCCTCGTCCAGCACGCGGGCGGCGGTGAACCAGGCCCGGCTGCCGCCGCCCCCGTCGCCATCGCCGTCGTCCGGACCGTCGTCGAAGAACAGCGACGGGTCGAAGCCCTCGCCGTCCAGCCAGATCGGCTGTGACCACGGCCCCGCCGGGTCGGTCGCCGTGACGACGAAATGGCCGGGGCCGTCCATCAGTGTGCAGACGAGATGGAAGACCCCCTCATGGTGCCGGATCGTCGGTGCGAACAGACCCCGTGAGGGCTCGCACCCGTCGAGGTCGAGCTGCGACGCTCGGTCGAGCGCGGAGCCGATGCGCCGCCAGTTCACGAGATCGCGGCTGTGGAAGACGGGAAGGCCCGGGAACCATTCGAAGCTGGACGTCACCAGGTAGTAGTCCGCTCCCACCCGGCAGACGGACGGGTCGGGCCGGAACCCGGGCAGCACGGGATCACCGAAGACGGGATCATCGCAGGACGTGGTCATGGAACCGGGACGATCTCGACCGGCACGGACAGCACCCGGTCGGCCGCCGGGTGGCGTACGGGGCCCTCCAGAGTGAAGGAGCCCTGGAGCGGCAGGTCGCCGCTGGACCGTCCGACGGCCACGCCGATCTCCCCGGGCTCCACTCTCCTGCGCAGGTCGAGCCCGGTGAAAGAGGTCCGGTCGGCATGGACGGAGAAGGTGATCCGGGCGGCCGCGCCCGGCTGCAGCTCGACCCTGCCGAATCCGGCGAGCCACCGTTGCGGCCGGACGACGGACGCCACGGGATCGGAGAGGTACAGCTGGACCACCTCGGTCCCGGCCACCTCGCCGACGTTGCGTACGGTGACCGAAACGGAGACGGCCCCGTCCGTCGCGGCAACGGGATCCACCGACAACTCCGAGCAGGTGAAGCTGGTCCAGCTCAGCCCGTGTCCGAAGGGGAACAGCGGGGTCGGGTCCACCGAGCTCCAGTCGGTGTGCCCGCCGAGCCTCGCGTGCAGGTAGGTGCCGGGCTGGCCGCCGGCCTGGCGGGGGATGGAGACGGGCAGCCGCCCGGACGGTTCCGCGGCCCCGCTGATGATCCGGGCCAGCGCCGTCCCGCCCTCCTCGCCGGGGAAGAAGGCCTGCACCACGGCCGATGCGCGCTCGGCCAGCGTGCCGAGTGCGTAGGGCCGTCCGGAGACGAGGACCAGAACGGTCGGCACCCCGGCGTCCAGAACGGCGTCGGCGAGCGCGGCCTGGTCGCCGGGCAGGTCGAGGGTCTCGGCGTCGCAGCCCTCGCCGGAGGTGCCCCGGCCGAACATGCCGGCCCGGTCCCCGAGCACCAGCACGTTCACGTCCGGATCGTCCGCGGTGACCGTGAACCCGGCAGCGGTGAGCGCCTCGCCGAGCGTCGGGATCTCCAGCCCGAGGTCGCCGGGCAGCGCGACGTGGTTGGGGAAGGAGTAGCAGCCGAGGAAGGACTGGGGGTCGTCGGCGTACGGCCCGCTGATCGCCACGCGGCACGGCCGCAGCGGCAGGGTGCCGTCGTTGGCGAGCAGCACGGTGGACCGTTCGGCCAGGAGCCCGGCCAGTGCCCGGTTCTCCGGCGGGTCGAGGTCGACCGGCTCGGGCTTGACGGGTTCCCAGCCGGGGTCGAGCAGGCCGAGCTCGGCCTTCTGCAGCAGGACCCGTTCCGCGGCCCGGTCGATGAGCTCCTCGGACACGACTCCCGACCGGACGAGTTCGGTCAGCGGCTCGCCGTAGCAGCGGGCCGTGGGCAGCTCGACGTCGATTCCGGCGGTCAACGCCAGCGCGCCGGCCGCGCCCCGCGATCCGGTGACACCGTGCCGGGTTTCCAGGAAGGAGACGGCGTAGTAGTCGGCGACGACCACACCGCTGAAAGCGAGCTCACCCCTGAGCAGCTCGGTCAGCAGCCGTTCGTCGGCGGCCACCGGGACTCCGTCCACGTCGGTGTAGCTGTTCATCACCGACCGGGCGCCTCCCTCGCGCAGTGCCCGTACGAATGGCTCGACCAGTACGTCGGCGAACTCGCGCGGCCCCGAGGAGACGGGGGCCATGTTCCGGCCGCCGCGTGAGGCCGAGTACCCGGCGAAGTGCTTGAGCGTCGCCACGATCCCGGCGCCCTCCAAGCCCTGCACGTAGGCGGTGCCGATCGCTCCGACGAGGTAGGGGTCCTCGCCTATGCACTCCTCGGTCCTGCCCCATCGGTAGTCGCGGACCACGTCGAGCACCGGGGCCAGCCCTTGGTGGACGCCGACCTGCCGCATCCCCGCGCCGATGGCGGAGGCCATCTGGCGCACGAGCCCGGGATCGAAGGATGCGCCCCAGGCCAGCGGCCCGGGGAAGACCGTGGCTCCGAACGTCATGAACCCGGTCAGGCACTCCTCGTGAGCGACCGCCGGGATCCCGAACCGGCCGGATCCGGTCACCTGCCGCTGGAGCGAGGCGAGCCGCTCCATCCCGGCCTCCACGGCGATCGGCGCGGTGCCGTACACCCGGGTCAGCTGGCCGAGGCCGTGGGCGACGATGTCGTCCAGGCCGGGCGCGGACTCGCCCGAATCGTCCTCCATCGGCGCGACCGGTGCGCCCGGATCCGACGGCAGCGCCCAGAAGCCGGTGAGCTGACCCGCCTTCTCTTCCAGCGTCATTCGTTTCAGCAGATCGGCGACTCGTACGGACACGGGTATGAGGGGGTCACGCCAGGGCTCGGTCAAGGAGTTCTCCTAGGGACTTCGACGACACGACCTAGAGACGGGGCGGGGCGGTGGAGAGCCTGACCTTGAGCTCGGTCGAGAGCTCCATCCGGGGGCTGACCAGGGGCTGACCGTCCAGGAGCTGGAAGAGTGTGCGGGCGGCGAGCCGGCCCATCTCCTCCAGCGGCTGGCGCACCGTCGTCAGCGGCGGTGACAGCCATTCGCACATCGGCAGGTCGTCGAAGCCGACCACGCTGAGGTCCTGGGGGATGCTCAGCCCGCCCTGCCGGGCGGCTTCGTAGACGCCCATCGCCTGCTGGTCGCTGCCGGCGAAGATGGCGGTCGGCGGCTCGGGAAGGGCGAGCAGTTCCCGTGCGCGCTGGAACCCGCCCTCGTGCTGGAAGTCGCCGAACCGGATCAGGTCGCGGTCGACCTCGATCCCGGCCCGCTCCAGCGCGGCGCGGTATCCGTCGATGCGGGCCTGACTGCAGAGCATCTCCTTGCGCCCGCCGATCGCGCCGATCCGGCGGTGCCCCAGCTCCAGCAGGTGCTCCGTGGCGGCGAGGCCGCCCGCCCAGTTGGTCGCGCCGATGCTCGGCACGCCGTTGCCCGGCAGGTCGATCGGGTCGATGACCACCAGCGCCACCCCGGCCTGTTCGACCTGGGCACGCTGGGCTTGGGTGACCGAGGCGGTGACGAGGATGACGCCGTCGCTGTGGTGCAGGACCGGCAGGGCGGCCCAGCTCGACGGCGTGGCTTCGCCCGGCGGGACGAGCGACACGACGGTGCCGACGCTCCGCTGGGCGCACTCGGCCTCGACGCCGCGCAGGATCTCCACCGCCCACGCGCTGTCCAGACCACCGATGATCAGGTCGACCAGGCCGGACCTGCGGGCCCTGGCCTGCCCGCCGGGGTGGAGGTAGTTGTGGGAGCGCAGCAGGCCCTCGATCCGTTCGCGTGTCGAGGGTGCGACATCGGAGCGGCCGTTGACCACCTTCGACACGGTGGCCTGGGAGACCCCTGCCTCCGCGGCGATGAGGGCCAGGGTCGGACGCTGCTCGCTCAACTTCTCTCCTCTGTGCGGACGTTCTGGGCTGACGACAGGTATCGCAAACTTTCGAAGAGTTTCCAGTCGGCGCGACCAGGTTGTCAAGCTCCAAGTGCGCTGCTGCCAAAGGGAAATCAGTAAGAAAGCTTGACCGGGGGCCCGTGCGTTCCTAGTTTGTGGCAGCACCGAATCGAGGATGTTGCGAAAGAATTTCGAAATCGAACCGTGTTCCCCACCCCGGAGGTCCCATGGCCAGCACACCCCCGAGCCGACGAAGCTTCCTGGCGCTCTCGGGCCTGACCGCTCTGTCCGTCTCGCTGACCGCGGCCTGTGGCGGCGGGGACTCCGGCTCGATGCCGACGGCCGGCGGCAAGGTGACCTTCGCGTGGTGGAACATCGCCACGACGGAGCCGGGGAAGTCCCTCTTCCCGCAGATTTCCTCGGCGTTCACGGCCGCCCACCCGAACATCACGATCAAGACGACCTCGTTGGAGAACGAGGCGTTCAAGTCCAAGCTGACCGCCACCACCTCTTCGGGAAAGCTCCCCGACGTCTTCCAGACCTGGGGCGGCGGCGTTCTGCGGCAGCAGGTCGACGCGGGGCTGGTCGAGGACCTCACCGACGTGTTCGGCTGGTCGTCCGAGCTCACCCCGGTCTCGCTGCAGGCCTATCAGTTCGAGGGCCGGACCTACGGGGTGCCCTACGACGTCGGCATGGTCGGCTTCTGGTACAACAAGAAGCTCTTCGCCAAGGCCGGGATCGCCGCTCCGCCGGCCACCTGGGCCGAGCTCCTGGAAGACGTCAAGAAGCTCAAGGCGGCGGGCGTCACTCCGATCGCCCTCGCGGGCAAGGAGAAATGGCCCGGCCACTACTACTGGGCCTACCTCGCAATGCGCGTCGCAGGCCTCCCCGCGCTGCAGCAGGCCGCGACCGCCAAGGACTTCACCGGCGCGGGCTTCGTCCAGGCAGGCACCCACCTCAAGGAGCTGGTCGACCTCCAGCCGTTCCAGACTGCCTTCCTCGGCGCCGGCTACGCCACCCCCGGCGGCCAGGCCGCGACCATGGGCAACGGCAAGGCCGCCATGGAGCTGATGGGGCAGTGGGGGCCGTCGGTGCAGAAGGACGCGGGCGCCGACCTCGGCGCGGACCTGGGCTTCTTCCCCTTCCCCACGGTCGACGGCGGGGTCGGTCGGGCCACCGACGTGTTCGGCGGTGGCGGTGGCTTCGCGCTGCGCAAGGGTGCGTCGAAGGAGGCGCTGGACTTCCTGAAGTTCTTCGTTCTGGACAACCAGTCCAAGCTGCTGGCCTCCAACGGCTACCTGCCGGTGGTCAAGGGCGCGGAGAGCCAGCTCACCGACCCCAACAGGAAGGTGGTGGCCGACAGCCTGGTCAAGGCGACGGGCTTCCAGCTCTTCCTCGACCAGGCCTACCCGCCGGCGGTCGGCCAGGAGGTCAACGACAGCGTCGCCGACCTCATCGCGGGCAAGAAGACGCCCGAGCAGGTCACCAAGTCGATCACCGAGGCTGCGAAGGGTGCCTAGCTCCGTGTCCACCCTGACCAAGGAGCGGACGCAGGACGCCGGGCCGGTGGGCCCGCCCGCCCCGGCACGCTCGCTCCCGCGCCGGCTGGGAAGCTGGGCGTCCGTCGCCTGGTTCCTCGTCCCGGCTCTGGTCCTCTTCCTCGTCTTCGTCCTCGCCCCCATCGCGGTCGCCGTCTACACCGGCTTCTTCAAGTGGGGCGGGGTCGGCCCCCTGGAGGAGTTCGTCGGCTTCGGGAACTACGCCACCCTCTTCCGGGATCAGGTCTTCCTCGGCGATCTGGAGCGCGGGCTGTACCTGATCACGCTGTCGATCACGGTGCAGTTGCCGTTCGCGCTGTTCACCGCCGTCCTGCTCAACCAGAGGCTGCGCGGCCGGGCCGTCTACCGGATGCTGTTCTTCGCGCCGTACATCCTGTCCGAAGTGGTCACGGCGGTCCTCTTCACGATGATCTTCCTTCCCGGTGGCGGCATGGCCGACCATCTCGCGGGCGCCCTCGGCCTGGAGGGGCTGCAGGGCAAGTGGCTCGCCGATCCCTCGACGGTCATGCCGACCCTGTTCGTGGTCATGACCTGGAAGTACTTCGGGTTCCACATGATGCTCTTCCTCGCCGGGCTGCAAAGCATCCCGGGCGAGATCCTCGAGGCAGCCTCCATCGACGGCGCCGGCGCCTGGCAGCGCTTCCGGCACGTGACGCTGCCGTTGCTCGGCCCGACGATCCGGATCAGCGTCTTCCTTTCGGTCATCGGCGCCATCCAGCTCTTCGACCTCGTCTGGGTCATGACCGCGGGCGGGCCCAACCACTCCTCCGAGACGATGGCGATCTCGATGTTCCAGTTCGGGTTCAAGCGCTACCAGGTCGGCTACGCCAGTGCGATCAGCGTGGTCCTGTTCATGATCAGTCTGGTCTTCTCCCTCTTCTACCAGCGGTACGTTCTGCGCCGTGACCTGAGCGGGGCCGTCACCACGGGAGGTGGCCGATGAACGCCCGCAGAACGACCCGCGGCCTGTCGCTGCACGCCGTGGTCTGGCTGATCGGCGCGTTCGTCGTCGTGCCGCTGGTCTACGCGGTGATCTCCGGGTTCAAGAGCACCGGCGAGCTGACGACCAACCCGTTCGGGCTGCCGGAGCACTGGAAGACCGGCAACTACACCGGCATTCTCGGCGACGGAATGTTCTGGCGGCAGATCGCCAACAGTGCGGGCATCGCGATCGGCACGGCATGCTGCACGGTGGCGGTCTCCGCGATGGCGGCGTTCGTACTGGCCCGCTACGCCTTCCGGGGCAGGGAGCTGTTCTACACGCTGTTCACGATCGGGCTGATGTTCCCGTTCGCGGTGGCCGTCCTGCCGCTGTTCCTGCTGCTGCGCAACTTCGACCTGCTCGACAACCCGCTCGGAGTGATCCTCCCGCAGGCGGCCTTCGGGCTCCCCATGACGATCATCATTCTGCGCGGGTTCTTCCGGACCGTCCCGGCAGAGGTCGAGGAGGCGGCCGTCATGGACGGCTGCGGCAAGTTCCGCTTCTTCTGGAAGATCCTGCTGCCGATGGCGCGTCCGGCGCTCGGCACGGTTTCGGTGCTGGCGATCGTCGCGAGCTGGAACAACTTCTTCCTGCCGCTGCTGGTGTTCAACGACCCGAAATGGCAGACGATCCCGGTCGGCGTCCAGCAGTTCCAGGGCCAGTACTCGACCGACTACGCGCTCGTCCTCGCCTACATCGTGCTCGCGATGGTCCCCGCCCTCGCCTTCTACGCCGTCGCCGAGCGGCAGCTGATCGGCGGACTGACCGCGGGCGCCACCAAGGGCTGACCCGTCCCGCCCGACCTCCACCCCCGAGGAGACGCCGTGAAACGCCTGGCCGCATCGACCGCAGTTTTGTTAGCGCTAACAACACAGGCTGTGGCCGCCCCCGCGCACCCCGCCCCCGCGCACCCCGTCATCGACTTCCGCGCCGAACTCCAGCCCATAGACGGATTCGGCTTCTCGATGGCCTTCCAGCGGGCCGACCTGCTGCACGGCGCACGCGGCCTCAGCCCGGCCAAGCAGCGCGAGGTGCTCGACCTGCTGCTCAGTAAGGACAAGGGCGCGGGCCTTTCGATCCTGCGCCTGGGCATCGGGTCGTCGGCCGACAGGGTCTACGACCACATGCCGACGATCCTGCCGGCCGATCCCGGCGGGCCGCAGGCCACGCCGAAGTACGTCTGGGACGGCTGGGACGGCGGTCAGGTCTGGCTCGCCAAGGAGGCCAAGGACTACGGCGTCACACGGTTCTTCGCCGACGCCTGGAGCGCCCCGGCCTTCATGAAGACCAACGGAAGCGAGAACGACGGCGGCGAGCTGCGCCCCGAATGGCGCCAGGCCTACGCGAACTACCTCGTCCAGTACGCGAAGTTCTACCGGCAGGAGGGCATCGGGATCACCGACCTCGGGTTCACCAACGAACCCGACTGGACGGCGACCTACGCCTCGATGCGGTTCACCCCGCAGCAGGCCGTCGACTTCCTCAAGGTGCTCGGGCCGACCGTCCGCGCGTCCGGACTGAAGACCGGGGTGGTCTGCTGCGACGCCGCGGGCTGGGACCGACAGGTCGCCTACACCGAAGCCATCGAGGCGGACCCCGCGGCCGGCAAGGCCGTGCGGACCATCACCGGACACCGCTACAGCGGTCCGACCGAGGTGGCGCAGCCGACCGACAAGCACGTGTGGATGTCGGAATGGTCGCCGGACGGCGCCACCTGGAACGAGAACTGGCACGACGGCAGCGGCTACGACGGTCTCACCGTCGCGGCCGACATCCAGAACACCCTGGCCGTCGGCAACGCCAACGCCTACGTCTACTGGACCGGCGCGTCCCTCGGCGCGACCCGAGGGCTCATCCAGCTCGCCAACCCCGGTGACGACTACCGGGTGTCCAAGCGGTACTGGGCGCTGGCCGCCTTCAGCCGGTTCATCCGCCCCGGCGCCGTCCGCGTGCCGGTCACGAACGCCGGCCCGGCACTGCAGATCACGGCCTTCCGCAACACCGACGGCAGCCGCGTGATCGAGATCCTCAACACCGCGACCACCGAAAGCTCCGCCGAGTTCTCTCTCCGCGGCGGGCACGACCGCCGCCCCGACGGCTACGTCACCGACGAGACCCGCTCGATCACCCCGGCCGACATCGTCTCCACCCATGGCACGACCCTCAAGGCGACGCTCGCCCCACGCGCGCTGACCACGATCGTCCTCGACTGAACCGACCATCACCGCAGGAGTAGTCCGTCATGCCCATTCCCAGGTCCAGGTCCACGTCCCGGATTCTCACCGCTCTGTCCGCCGCCGTCTGCCTGGCGGCCGGCCTCGGCGCCGCGCCCGCAGCCGCCGAGCCCCGCCCCAGGACGCTCGGAGAACTGGCCAAGAAGCACCACAAGTACTTAGGCTCCGCCACCGACAACCCCGAGTTCACCGACGCCGCCTATCTGAAGCTCCTCGGCAGCGAATTCGGGCAGACCACCCCCGGCAACGCCATGAAGTGGTACGCCACCGAGCCCGAACGCGGCGTCTTCGACTTCACCGCCGCCGACGAGGTCGTCTCGTTCGCCAAGGCCCACCACCAGAAGGTCCGCGGCCACACCCTCATCTGGCACAACCAGCTCCCCGCCTGGCTCACCGAGCACGCCTGGACCGCCGACGAACTGCGCGCCGTCCTCAAGAACCACATCCAGACGCAGGTCCGGCACTTCAAGGGCCAGGTGATCCACTGGGACGTCGTCAACGAGGCCTTCAACGACGACGGCACCTACCGCGAATCACTCTTCTACAAGACGCTCGGCCCCGGCTACATCGCCGACGCCCTGCGCTGGGCCCACGAGGCCGACCGGCACGCCAAGCTGTACCTCAACGACTACAACGTCGACGGGATAGGCCCCAAGAGCGACGCCTATTACACCCTGATCAAGCAGTTGAAGGCCGACGGCGTTCCGGTGGAGGGCTTCGGCATCCAGGGCCATCTGGCGCTCCAGTACGGCTTCCCGGCCGATGTCCAGCAGAACATGCAGCGCTTCGCCGACCTCGGGGTCGAGGTCGCGATCACCGAGCTCGACATCCGGATGAACCTCCCCGCGACCCCTTCGATGCTCGCCACCCAGGCCACCTGGTACGCCGACTACGTCAAGGCCTGCCTGGCGGTCAGGAAATGCGTCGGCATCACCATCTGGGACTACACGGACAAGTACTCGTGGATCCCCTCCGTCTTCCCCGGTGAGGGCGCAGCGCTGCCCTACGACGAGAACCTGCTGCCCAAGCCCGCCTATCACTCGATCAGGAAGGTGCTGGGCGGATGATCAGAACGGCGATCGTCGGAACGGGCGGGATCGCGGGCATATGCCACGTTCCCGCCCTCCGGGCGCAGGCGCACCGGGCCCTGATCGTGGCCGCCGTCGACGTGGACGCCGCGCGCGCCGAGGCCTTCGCGGCCGAACACGGCATACCCGCGGTCTACACCGACCTGCACACGATGCTCCAGGAGCAGAGGCCGGACCTCGTTCACCTGTGCACGCCTCCGTTCCTGCACGCCGACCAGGCCGTGGCCTGCCTGGAGTCGGGCGCGTGGGTCTGGTGCGAGAAGCCGGTGGCCCTGTCGCTGGCCGAGCTCGACCGGATCCGTCGCGCCGAAGGGCCCGCCCTCGCGGGCGCGGTGTTCCAGCACAGGTACGGCTCGGGGGCCCGGTACCTGCGCGACCGGATCGCGGCCGGGACGCTGGGCCGTGCCCTGGTCGCGCAGTGCGTCACGGCGTGGTATCGCGACGACGCCTATTACGACGTGCCCTGGCGCGGCACCTGGGAGAGCGAAGGCGGCGGCCCGACCCTGGGCCACGGCATCCACCAGATGGACCTGATGCTCGCGGTGCTCGGCGAATGGGCCGAGGTACGCGCGATGGCCGGCCGCCTCGAACGCGACGTCCAGACCGAGGACGTGTCCGCGGCCCTCGTCCGGTTCGAGAACGGAGCCATCGCGACGGTCGTCAACAGCGTCCTTTCCCCGCGCGAGGAGAGCTACCTGCGGTTCGATCTCACCGATGCCACGGTCGAACTGCGCCATCTGTACGGCTACTCCAACGCGGACTGGACGTTCACCACCAGCTCGAAAAGCGTGAAGTGGGAGCCGCCGGAGGACCTGCCCAGCTCGCACACCGCCCAACTCGCGGCCTTCCTGGACGACTACGAGGCGGGGACCCGGCCCGACCTCGGCAGGCCCACCATGGAACTGGTCACCGCCCTGTACAAGGCCGCGATCACCGGCCTGCCGGTCCGGCGCGGAGAGATCGACGCGGCCGACCCGTTCTACGGCTCGCTCAACGGAGGGCGCCCGGAGGTGTTCCGATGACCTTCGAACTCATCGAGGACGAGGACTCGCTGACCGTCCGAGCCTGCGACGTCGACCTCTTCCGGTA
This sequence comes from Streptomyces sp. NBC_00091, assembly GCF_026343185.1. Taxonomy (GTDB): domain Bacteria; phylum Actinomycetota; class Actinomycetes; order Streptomycetales; family Streptomycetaceae; genus Streptomyces. The sequence goes on from NZ_JAPEMA010000001.1 coordinate 5,973,863, forward strand.
CGTGCACCGGCCGGTCATGGACCCCTTCGAGGCGCCGAAACCCTACCTGCATCCGGTGCGCACGCTCGCCGGCGACGTGGTCACCGGCTACCGGCCGCACGACCACCGCTGGCACAAGGGCATCCAGATCACGGCGTCGTGGCTCTCGGGGCACAACTTCTGGGGTGGCGGCACCTACTTGCGCGGCCAGGGCTACGTGGACCTGCCGAACCTCGGCACGATGCGCAGCCTCACCGTGGCCGCCGAGACAGGCCACGGCCGCGCCGTGATCACCGAGGACCTGGCCTGGTACACGATGGCGGGGGAGCACTGGATCGACGAGCGCCGCACGCTGACCGCCCGCGACGTCGAGGCCGACTCCTGGACCCTGGACGTCACCACCGCACTGACCAACGTCCGGGGCGCCGGACTGCTGTTCGGTAGCCCCGGCACACAGGGCAGAAGGCTCGCCGGATACTCCGGCCTGTTCTGGCGCGGCCCGCGCGACTTCACCGGCGGGGAAGTGATCGGCCCCGCGATGGGCGAGCAGGGTGACTGGCTGGCCTTCACCGGCACGCACGACGAGGTCGACCGCTCCTCCACGCTCCTGTTCCTGGACGATCCGGACGCCCCCTGCGACTGGTTCGTCCGCAGTGAGCCCTTCCCAGCCGTCAACCCCTCCCTGGCATTCGACGAGGAACTGCCGCTGGCCCCGGGCGAGACCCTGTCGCGCCGCTACCGGATCGTCGTGGCCGACGGTGCGTGGGCCCCCGGGCGCCTGTCCCGCCACATCGCGGAACACCCGTGGTGACCCCGTTCCCCGGCGGCGTGGGGATCTCCGGGTTGACCGTGTACGACTGGGAGGCCGCCGACGGGCTGTGCGGCGGCACGCCCCACATGCACCTCGTCTGCTCCGAAGCCTACGTCGTCATCAGCGGCGCGGGCAGTGTCCAGACCCTCACCACCTCCGGCTTCGCCGAGACCCCGCTGCACGCCGGCGACGTCGTCTGGTTCACCCCCGGCACGATCCACCGCCTGGTCAACGACGGCGGCCTGCGCCTCGTGGTGCTCATGCAGAACGGCGGACTTCCCGAGGCGGGCGACGCCGTCTTCACCTTCCCTGCTCCGGTCCTGGCCGATCCCCACGCCTACCGGAGGGCGGCAGCCCTGACCGGCGACTATTCCGCGGCAGCGCGCCGCCGCCGCGACTTGGCGGTCGAGGGTTTCCTGGCCTTGTGCGAAGGCGGGCTGCCGGAGTTCCACATCGCAGCCCACCGCCTGAAGAGCGAGCTCCTGGACGCCTGGTGGATCCGCTGGCGTGACGGCCCCATGGCAGCTGCCGTCACGACCGGCCGTCAGCTGGAACGGCTGAAGGCCGGAGACCTCTCCCACCTCGACCACGGCGAAGTGTCGCGACTGGAGCGTCCGGAGCACCAACGCTTCGGCATGTGCGGCCGCCTTCACACCTATCCCGTACCCGCCCCCCCAATACGGCCGTTCCGCGGTCCGTCGGGGTCACCTCACCCCCACCCCCCAAAGGAGCCCTTCTGATGTGGTTTCGCCATCCCTCCCCGGTCCAACTGAGACGACGGCTGCTCGCCGTCCTCGCGCCCTTGCTGCTCCTGGCCACCTTCCTCAGCGTCCAGCCCGCCAGCGCGGCGACCGTCGACCCCAACGCCTACTACGTGCTGGTCAACCGCAACAGCGGCAAGGCCCTGGACGTCTACAACCTGGCGACCGGCGACGGCGCCCGCATCACCCAGTGGACCCGGAACGATCAGAACCAGCAGCAGTGGCAGTTCATCGACTCCGGCGGCGGTAACTACCGGATCAAGTCCCGCCACTCCGGCAAGGTGCTGGACGTCCAGAACGGTTCCACCGCGAACGGCGCCTCGATCGTCCAGTGGGCCGACGCGAACGGGACCAACCAGCAGTGGCGGCTGGCCGACAGCTCGGACGGCTACGTGAGGCTCATCGCGCGCCACAGCAACAAGGCTCTCGAGGTACAAGGCGGATCCACCGCCGACAACGCGAACGTCGTCCAGTACGACGACTGGGGCGGCACCAACCAGCAGTGGCAGCTCGTCAAGGTCGGTGCCGGCAACCCCGGTGCGTGCGCTCTTCCGTCGACATACCGCTGGACCTCGACGGGCGCACTGGCGCAGCCCAAGGCCGGGTGGGCGTCGCTCAAGGACTTCACCGTCGCCCCCTACAACGGCAAGCATCTCGTCTATGCGACGACACACGGCGCCGCGGGAACGGGAGCAGGCTGGGGTTCGATGAACTTCGGCCTGTTCGGCAACTGGCCGGAGATGGCCTCGGCCAGCCAGAACACGATGTCGAACTCCGTCGTCGCGCCCACGCTCTTCTACTTCGCGCCGAAGAACATCTGGGTGCTCGCCTACCAGTGGGGAGGCGGGAGCGCCTTCTCCTACCGGACGTCGAGCGACCCGTCCAACCCCAATGGCTGGTCCTCACAGCAGGTGCTCTTCACCGGAAGCATCACCGGCTCCACCACAGGCCCCATCGACCAGACGCTCATAGCTGACGGCACGAACATGTACCTGTTCTTCGCCGGTGACAACGGCAAGATCTACCGGGCCAGCATGCCGATCGGGAACTTCCCGAGCAGTTTCGGCTCGAACTACACGACGATCATGAGCGATACGGCGGACAACCTGTTCGAAGCCCCGCAGGTCTACAAGCTCCAGGGCCAGGACCGCTACCTCATGCTCGTCGAGGCGAGGGGCTCGCAGGGCCGCTACTTCCGCTCGTTCACGGCCACCAGCCTGAACGGCTCATGGACACCCCAGGCCGCGACCGAGAGCAACTCCTTCGCCGGCAAGGCCAACAGCGGCGCCACCTGGACCAACGACATCAGCCATGGCGAACTGATCCGCACCAGCGCCGATCAGACCTTCACCGTCGATCCCTGCAACCTGCAGTTCCTCTACCAGGGACGCGACCCCAACTCCGGCGGCGACTACGGCCAATGGCCCTACCGGCCGGGTCTGCTGACACAGCAGCGCTGACGACGTGACACGGTCCGGCTCCGGAGCGGAGCCGGCGTGGCGGGCTCGGCGACACGAGGCCGAGCCCGCCCGGGTCACGCGAAGAGAAGAGTCACCGTGCCGGTCCCAGGAACTGGGTGGCCGCCAGACGTGCGTACAGGCTGTCTTGGCCGAGCAGTTCCGCATGGGTGCCCACCGCGGGTACCCGTTCTGCGTCCATCACCACGATCCGGTCGGCGTGGGTCACCGTTGAGAGGCGGTGTGCCACGACGAGGACGGTGGTCGTCCGGGCGGCCTGCGTGATGACGTCGCGTACCGCGAGTTCGTTGAGAACCCCACCGAGCGAGACCACGTCGACATGGTCCACCTATGGGACCCCAAGGCCGGCGTCCTGCCCGCAGGCGTCAACTACGGCGGGGAGGCGGGCTGACATGCCGTCGATGGTGGTCATCGCCACCACCGCGGTCCCCGACCACCTCCGGGGCGCCCTCAGTCGGTGGACCGCCGAAGCAGTCCCCGGCATCTTCGTCGGCACGATCTCCGCCCGCGTCCGTGACGAGCTGTGGACATCTGTCTCGGCCGTGGTCGGCGACGGCCAAGCGGTCCTCTTCCACACGGCTCCCACAGAGCAGGGCTGTGCTCTCCGCACAGCTGGTACACGCCGCCGAGTGCCGATCGACTTCGACGGTCTCACTTTGATCCGGATGACCGCAGCCGTCCAGCCATAGCTGTGACCGTATGAATTGAAGCAGGGGGTGGGCCCCTCTCGGATGGAAGGTCGCCCCTTGCCAGGTTGCGCAGGCTGCGGACGACCGAAAGGCAGCGCAATGGCCGACACCGCCAACTCCCGTGCAGGCAGCGCCCGCCCGCCCGGCATCCGAGAAGGCGAAGACGGTCTGACGGAGCGCCAGCGCTCGGCGGCTCCGTCCGCATCGCACGGTTCGCACTGACCACACCCCGAGCGCACCAACGTCCCTCCTCCGCATCTGACCAGCTGCTCAGTCCCCGACGCGCAGCACCAGGAAGGACCACACCATGGCCAGTACCACCGTCCACAGGCCAACGGCTCACCCGGCCGCAGTGAGGTCACCCGCCGCCGGTACGAGCCTCGCCCGGGCAGCCTGGGTGCTGATGATCCTCATATTGGCGTTCGCCGTCCTTCCCGCCGCGGTGCATCCCACAGCGGCCAGGGCCGACAACCCGATCGTGCAGCACGTCTACACCGCCGACCCTGCCCCACTGGTGCACAACGGGCGGGTCTACCTCTACACCGGGCACGACGAGGACGGCTCCACCTCCTCCTTCGTGATGAATGACTGGCGGGCGTGGTCCTCCGCCGACATGGTCAACTGGACCGACCACGGCTCACCGCTCAGCCTGAACACCTTCAGCTGGGCGGGCGCCAACGCGTGGGCGGGCCAGGCCGTCGAACGGGACGGCAAGTTCTACTGGTACGTGCCGGTGTCGGTCCGGGCGACCGGCCGATTCGCCATCGGCGTGGCGGTGTCGGACAGCCCCACCGGCCCGTTCCGGGACGCCCTCGGCCACCCGCTGGTGGAGAACAGTGAGATCGACCCGACCGTCTTCATCGACGACGACGGCCAGGCCTACCTGTACTGGGGCAACCCGAATCTTTGGTACGTCAAGCTGAATGCGGACATGACGTCCTACGCGGGCAGCCCCGTCAGAATTCCGCTCACCACCGAGGGCTTCGGGTCCCGCACCGACAACCCCGACCGTCCCACGCTGTACGAAGAAGCACCATGGGTCTACAAGCGGAACGGCATGTACTTCATGGTGTATGCCGCCAAGTGCTGCTCGGAGTTCATCGCCTACTCCACGGCACCCAGCCCGACCGGACCGTGGACCTACCGTGGAACAGTCATGCCCGCCCAGGGCAACAGCTTCACCAACCACGCGGGCATCGTGGACTTTCAGGGCAACTCGTATTTCTTCTATCACAACGGCGCCCTCCCGGGCGGCGGCGGCTTCACCCGCTCGGTCGCAGTGGAGAAGTTTTCCTACAACGCTGACGGAACGATCCCGACGATCAATATGACGACGGCCGGGGCGCCGCAGGCCGGCACGCTCGATCCTTATGTCCGCCAGGAAGCCGAGTCCATCGCGTGGGGCAGCGGCATCGAAACCGAACCCTCCAGCGAGGGCGGGATGAACATCAGCTGGATTGAAAACGGCGATTACATCAAGGTCAAGGGCGTAGCATTCGGCACCGGTGCCGGCTCGTTCACCGCCAGGATGGCCTCAAACACCAGCGGCGGCCGAGTTGAGCTGCACCTGGACAGTGCTACTGGGCCGACGGTCGGGACATGCATGGTGTCGGGCACCGGAGGCTGGCAGACCTGGAGCACGGTCTCGTGCCCTGTTACCGGTGCGACCGGGACCCACGATCTGTACCTGCGCTTCGCCGGTGGCAGCGGGTACCTGTTCAATATGAACTGGTGGCAGTTCACCACCGGCCAGTCCACCTTCTCGTCAACCGCCGTCGTCCAGCACAGCGGGCACTGCCTGGACGACCCCAACCAGAGCACCACCGACGGCACTCAGTACCGGCAGTACACCTGCGGCGCCGGTGAGGAACAGCGGTTCGACTTCCGTCCGGTGCAAGGGGTGGCGGACACCTACTCCCTGGTGAACCGCCACAGCGGCAAGTGCCTCGACATCCGCGGTGTCTCCACCGCCGACGGTGAGGCGGTCCATCAGTGGACCTGCCACGGCGGCACGAACCAGCAGTTCACGCTGCGGCATGTCGCCGCCAACGACTACCAGCTCGTCGCGGTGCACAGCGGCAAGTGCGTGGACGTCAGCGGGATCTCCACCGCCGTCGGAGCATTGGTCCACCAGTGGACCTGTGACTCCGCCAGTGCCCTGGCCGCCAAGAAGAACCAGGTCTGGCGCCTGACCGGCAAGAGCTGAACCAACACAGGGTCGGGCCCGGGCCGGCAACCCGGTGCCCGACCCTGTCCAGTGCCTTTGCGCGACGGCTTCATCTCGCCGCCCGGCCTGGGTCAGCCCTCGGTCCCTTTGCTCGTTCCGATGCGGAGCATTCGCTACCCCTTGGTGGCCTCTTGCAGACAGAAATGACAAACGCTCTGGCTGCTCCTGCACATGCTTAGGGACACTCAGATCACCCCCTGCACGGCCCGTCCTCGGAAATGTTAACGCTAACACTTCGGCTCTCGGTCCCCCACGCGTGAGGAAGCTGATCTCGTATGTCCTGGCTCCAACACCCCCACAGCCGCCGGAAAGTCATGGCGGCCACCGTCGGCCTGGTCGCGGGCACCACGCTGCCGGCGATAGGCGCGAGCGCGGCGGCCACGACGGCCCAGCAGGAGCGGTTCACCAACCCGGTGATCTGGCAGGACTTCGCCGACCTCGAGGTCATCCGCGTCGGCGACGCTTACTACTACACCGGCTCGACCATGCACTTCTCGCCGGGCGCGCCCGTCCTGCGCTCCTACGACCTGGTCAACTGGGAGTTCATCGGCCACTCGGTGCCGGTCCTCGACTTCGGCGACGCGTACGACCTCAACGGCGGACGGGCGTACGTCCAGGGCATCTATGCGTCCTCGATGCGCCACCGCCCCAGCGACGGGACCTTCTACTGACTGGGCCAGATCGGCGGGCAGCGGTCGTACGTATACAGAGCCACCAACGCGGCGGGCCCCTGGACCCGGCACGCCGAGATCGGCAGCAATTACTACGACGCGGGACTGCTCTTCGACGACGACGGCACCCCGTACGTGGCGTACGGCGCCAACGAGATCCGCGTCGCGCAGCTCTCCCCGGACATGCGCACCGAGGTCAGGTCCGAGCACGTGCTTACCAAGCCCGACGAGATCCACTATATGGAGGGCTCCCGCTTCTACAAGATCAACGGGAACTACTACATCTTCGTCACCCGCCCGCCCAACGGCCAGTACATCTGGAAATCCACATCAGGCCCCTTCGGCCCGTACAAGATGCGGGAGGTGCTGTTGGACCTGCCCGGCCCGATCCCCGGCGGCGGCATACCGCACCAGGGCTCGCTGGTCGACACCCCGAACGGCGACTGGTACTACATGGGCTTCATCGACGCCTATCCCGGTGGCCGCGTCCCCGCCCTGGCCCCGGTCACCTGGAACGCCGAGGGCTGGCCCGAGCTCCAGACCGTCAACGGCACGTGGGGCGAGACATACCCCTACCCGGTCACCCCGCACCCGCTCCCGCCGATGACCGGCGCCGACACCTTCCAGGGAACGGCGCTGGCGCCGTACTGGGAGTGGAACCACAACCCCGACACCGCCGCGTTCACCGTCAACAACGGGCTCACCCTCAGGACCGCCACCGTCACCGACGACCTCTACAGCGCCCGCAACACCCTCACCCGCCGCATCCAGGGCCCCGCCTCCACCGCGACCGTCGTGCTCGACTGCTCCGGGATGGCGGACGGCGACCGGGCCGGGCTGGCGATGCTGCGGGACTCCTCCGCCTGGATCGGCGTCACGCGGCAGGGCGGCGTCAGCAGGCTGGTGGTGTTCGACGGCCTGACCATGGACGCCAGCTGGAACACCAGCAGCACCGGCACCGAGCAGGCCCGCGCCGACCTCCCCGCGTCCGGCAGCCGCGTCTGGCTGCGCGCCGCCGCCGACATCAGCCCGGGGCCGGGCCGTCAGGCGACGTTCTCCTACAGCACCGACGGCACCACCTTCACCCGGCTCGGCCCGGCCTTCACTATGAGCGAGAGGCCTCATTTCTTCATGGGCTACCGCTTCGCCGTCTTCAACCATGCCACCCGGGCCCTCGGCGGCGAAGTGCTGGTGGAACGCTTCGAGTTGCGCGCGAACGCGCCGGCGGCCCCTGTGGACACCAACGCCTGGTACGTCATGGTCAACCGCAACAGCGGCAAGGCACTGGACGTGGCGGGCGTGAGCTCCGCGGACGGCGCCGCCCTCACGCAGTGGGCCCGGTACGACGGGCCCAACCAGCAGTTCCAGTTCGTGGACTCCGGTGGCGGCTACTACCGGTTGAAGGCGAGGCACTCCGGCAAGCTGCTGGACGTCTCCGGCTGGTCGACGGCCGACAACGCCGCCATCCACCAGTGGAGCGACCACGGTGGCGTGAACCAGCAGTTCCGGTTGGTGGACTCACCGGACGGATACGTCCGGTTGATCAACCGCAACAGCGGGAAGGCCGTCGAGGTACCGGGCTTCTCCTCCGCCGACGGGACCGGCATCGTCCAGTATTCGGACTGGGGCGGCGTGAACCAGCAGTGGATGCTCGTCCGCGTCGGCTCCACGGGCTAGTCCTCCTGCTGACACCGGTATCCGGTTCAAGCCCACGGAAACTCCCCCTGCCCGCTGGGCAAGGGGAGTTTCGGTCTGCGCGCGCCCGAGGTCGCACGGCCGACAGCGAGGTCCGAAAAAATCTTGGACCGGACGGCAACCCTTTCTGAAGAGGATCGAACGCCGGGTTGCCGGTCCTGACCGCTGCGTGCCGCGCCGCGCGCTCGGGAGACGTGGCGCCGCCCTGAGCCGTGTGCCAGGCACGGCAGGTCGCGTTTTTCCCCTGCGCGATTAGCCGGCGCACTGCTCGACGGGGTCCGCGAGATCCTGGCCCGGCTCCTGCCGAGACGGCGACGACGCAGCAACCGCCGCGTGGTCAAACGCAAGATGTCCAACTACAAACTCAAACGCATCCCGCACCGGAACTGGCCACAACCCACCCGCGACCCCGCCGAGGCAGTCCGGATCGCACCGCACTACCGCACCGTCTCCGCCAGATCCGGCCCACTGCGGTCCCCATGGAGCAGTACCTTCCCGATCTGGTCGTGGGGCTGTGGCTCGGCAGCAGCAGCGATCGGACTCTCCAGGCGGCTCAAGGCACCAGTCGCACCACACGGCCCCGGTTCGCCCTGACGATCGACGTTGTTCTCGAGCCCATGTTGGGGTGAGCCTTTCGGCCCCCCGTGTCAGGTTGGCCCCTCGGGCGAGGCCGCGGAGTTTAAACGCGGACTTGTGAAGAGGGGTCGCCTCGTCGGCTTCGTACCGACCGCGTCAGCCGGCTGCCTGCCAGCCCGCTCCGTTTGCGGCACGCGCTGACCGGTCGTGCTCCCTGTGGGCGGCCTGCAGCAGCTTTCGCCACGACGTCACCGTGGGGCGCCGGCGTAGGAGCGCGGGTCGCTCCCGATCCGTCATACCTCCCCAGACACCGTGCTCGATACGCTGATCAAGAGCATGGGCGAGGCATTCCGTGCGCACCGGGCAGCCGCCACAGACAGCCTTCGCCCTGTTCTGGGCGGCGCCTTCTGCGAACAGCTCTTCGGGGTCAGCAGTACGGCAAAGTGCCCGCTTGCCCCATTCGTCGTCATCACCCGCGACCGCCCCCATGCCGTCCTCTCCCCGATCGGCCTGCCCCCCCCACCATGGGACGGGGGGAGGAGTTGTCACCCGGGCCCAACGAGCGGCACCACCGGTGGCGTCACGCGGTGGTGGACGGGAACAAGCTGTCCAGCGCCAGGACGGGCACCTACTGATGGACGCTCCGAGGTGGCGCTCCTGGCCGCGGCCCCGGCGGCAAGGACCAGCCCGGGCGTGTCACGGGGCCACCGGGTCCGGTGAGACGGTGCGACCGCGTCTCGGCAAAAGATGTTTGAAACGGCAACCTTTCCGCTCCGGCCGGCCACTTAGGGGTGTACCGACGAGGGCGAGCCGTGATCAGCGGCCCTACACCCTCTGTGTCAACACCCGATCGGAGCCCCACATGTCACCAGGCAACCCGAGATCCCCCGAGCAGCCGATGCCTCGGGACCGCACGCCCCGCCGTAGCCGGATGCTCCGGCATTTGGTCGTGGGGGCGGTGGCGGTGCTCGCCGCCTCGGCCGGTGTCGGCGCCCTGGCGCCCAGCGCGGGCGCAGCGCCGACCGTCCGCATCAGTGTGGATGCCGGTACCTCCTTGGGCACGGTGCCCAGCAGTGGTGTCGGCCTCAACACGGGCTTCGGCGACGAGCACATGGGGGACCCCAAGGTGACATCGCTGATGAAGGCCGCGGGAGTCCGGCAACTGCGCTATCCCGGCGGCTCCGGCGCGGACGACTACCACTGGAAGACCCACACCTCCGGCGACGGCAGCGGCTGGATCCCCTCCAACACCAACTTCGACCACTTCATGGCCACCGCGAAGAAGGTCGGCGCCCAGCCGATCCTGACCGCGAACTACGGTTCCGGCACCCCCCAGGAGGCCGCCGACTGGGTCAAGTACGCCAACGTCGACAAAGGTTACGGCGTGAAGTACTGGGAGATCGGCAACGAGGTCTACGGCAACGGGCACTACGGCAACGGCAAGGGATGGGAAACCGACACCCACGCCGACAAGAGCCCGAAGGAGTACGGAAAGAACCTGGTCGCCTACTCGAAGGCGATGAAGGCCGTGGACCCGAAGGTGAAGATCGGAGCGGTGCTCACCACCCCCGGCGGCTGGCCGGATACGGAGAAGGCTCCCGGTGACAGCGCCGACTGGAACCACACGGTGCTCTCCATCGCGGCAAGCTCGATCGACTTCGTCATCGTCCACTGGTATCCGGGCGGCACCACCACGGCCGACCTGCTGAACACCCCCTCGCGGATCGCCGGTGTCACGTCCTCGCTGCGCTCGCTGATCGCCAAGTACGCGGGCTCGCGCGCCGCTTCGGTGGAGATCGCGGTCACCGAGACCGATGCCGTCGGCTCGCCCGCCTTGACCAGCCAGGCCGCGGCCCTGTTCGCGCCGGACACCTACATGACCTGGTTCGAGCAGGGTGCCACCCACGTGGACTGGTGGAACCTGCACAACGGCTCGGGCGAAGCACCCACCACCGTCCACGGCGAGACCGACTACCGGGATGGGGGCATTCTCTCCGCTGGAACCTGCGCCGGGGGGAAGTGCCAACCGCCGCGCGACACGCCCTTCCCCACCTACTGGGGCATCCGCTCGCTGACCGCACTGGCGCAGCCCGGCGACACCATGGTCAAGTCGTCCTCGGGCAACTCGTCGGTTGCCGTGCACGCGGTGCGGAGCGGCAACGGCGGTCTGAACGTCATGCTGATCAACAAGAGCCCGCAGAACGCGGCGCCGGTGTCGCTCTCGTACGCCGGATTCACCCCGGCCGCCGGGGAGGTCACGACCGTTTCGTATGCCAAGGGAGATACTGCCCTGACGACGGCGAAGCGGGGCACGGCGGTCGCACAGACGCTGCCGCCGTACTCGATCACGACTCTTCAGCTGAAGCCCGCGTCGGGGACCGCCGGCGCTGCCAAGCCGACGCCCGCCCCCACGCCGACCGCCGCCACGCCGGTTGTTACCGCCTCCGGCACGACCGGCACCCGTGCGCAGGCGGAGCGCGGCGTACCCGTCGGCCAGCCGACCCCGGGCAGCACGTCCGGCGGCCTGGCTTCCACCGGGGTGAGCAACACCATCACCTACAGCGCCCTCGGTGGCCTGCTGGTCATCGCCGCCGGCAGCGTGCTGGTGCTTCGCGGACGTCGCCGCAGGGCTTTGCACGGGAAGTGAGACCGCGTGAGTGACCGACGGCCCGGCAGCAACGCCACCCACCCGTGGCGCGCGCCGGGCCGTCGGCCTCCGCGCCGGCGTCGGCGGTCAGGTAACAAACAAGGCCGGGGTCGTTGACCTGGACCTGGCCTACCTCGGCACCGGTCCCGGCCCGTGGGGTGGCCCGAGCCGACCCCCGTCAGTAGCCGACGTGGAAGGTGGCGTCGGCCTTCTCCGTGGTGGTGGCGATCGGGTCGATGCGCAGGACGTAGCCGGTGTGCCGGATGTAATGCGTCGGGAAGTTGTGCGAACGGAAGGACGACCAGGAGGAGTCGGCCAGGCCGGCGGTCCTGTGGAACGTGGCGGCCGCGGCGAAGGTCGCGGTGCCGTCGTTCTCTTCCAGCCGCAGGTCGTAGTTGGAGTGCCGCAGGTAGCGGGTCGGGAAGTTGACCGACTGGAAGGACACGCCCGCGCTGTCGGCCAGGCCGCGTACGAGCTTCCACTGCGAGTCGGTGTACGGGTCGAACGGGTAGACATCGATCCGGCCGACGGAGTTGGCGTGACGGACGTAACGGTCGGGGTAGTTGTAGGACTTCAGCCGGTTCCAGGCGGGGCTGCCCCACTTCGCCACGAGGTTGTCGTACTCGGTCGTGGTGATCGTCGCGATGGTGCAGTGCTTGGAGTTGAGGGGCTGGGTGTAGTCGCGCTGGTCCAGCGCGGTCCAGGTGCCGGCGGCGAGGTCGTTGCTCTGCCAGGCGTAGAAGACGCCGTTCGGCGTGTAGGTGTCGCCCCACAGGTACCAGGATCCGGAGGTCAGGGACTTCACCAGGGTCGGCGCCTCGGTGCCGCCGTGGGCGGCCGCCGTGCTGAAGGGCGTGAAGCTGCCCGGCTGCAGGGTGGTCGACCGCGCGCCCACGAGGGCCTGGTCCCTCCCCCTGTAGTAGAGGTAGTTGACGCCGTTCACACCCACGGCGAGGTTGCCGTCGATGATGTCGTAGCCGGGGTCGAAGAAGACCTGCGGGGACGTCACCGTCTGGAAGTTGGTGGTGTAGTTCACCATGAGCACGTTGTGGCCGCTGGCATTGACCGACGAGTAGATGATCCCGTACTCGCCGCGGCCGGCGTCCCAGAACGCCTCGGGTGCCCAGCTGTGGGTCACCATGTCGTGCAGCTTCAGCCGGCGGTAGCCGGTGAGGGCGCGCAGGTCCGCGGAGTCCCAGACGTGGATGTACTGGCTGTTGTAGCCCCAGTCGGTGCCCTTGAGGTCGGTGGCGAGGACGACGAAGGTGCCGTCCTGCTTGCGCATGATGAACGGATCACGCAGACCGCCCGCACCCGCGGTCGGGGTCACCACGGGGTTGTTCTGGTTGAGCGGCATCCAGCGCAGGCCGTCGGTGCTGACCGCCAGGTGCAGGCCGTAGTCGGCCTCCAGCATGGTCGCGGACTCGGTGAAGTAGCCCATGACGTAGGCCGCGTCCGCGGCGTAGGCGGGCCGCGCGCCCAGGGCCAGCGTTCCGGACAGGGCCAGCGGGACGGTGGCGGCCATACCGAGGAACAGGCGTCGCGACGGGTGGGGGCCGGGGCCGGTTGTTGCGGTCATTTGCGCTCCAGGGTGCGTGGGGGGCGGGCGGCCGTTCTCGGCAGTCACGGCATGCACCGTCGCAGCGCTGGGCGGGGGCGCCCGGACCACGGGATGCAACGGGTCCCGCGGGTGGTCGCGGACGTTGCGTCCCGGGGCGGGAGGTTGCTGCCCGCTCCGTGGAGCCCAGCCCGTCGGGAGTGCGGGGACGGTGGAAGCAGGATCGAATGTTAGCGCTAACAATCAATTCGGCCAGGACACGCGGTAGATGAGAGCGGCTCGGTGGCCATCACTATGGGTCTGCCCGAGTAGCGCGTCAAGGTCACGCGCAAGGTCGTCCCGCTGCCCGGTCGGGAAGCGCGGCCCGACCCGATCCGTCGTCCCGGACGGGCACGTCGGCCTCGACGAAGCCCAGCCGCCGGTTCATGCCGAGGGCCGCAGCGTTGCCCGGGTGGTGGAAGGCCCGCATCCAGTGCACGCCGCGCGAAGCTGATCGCCAGAAGCTTCATCGCCAGCGCGACGCCCCTCCCCAGGTGGCCGGCCGGCACTCCGTCTGCGCTATTGGGGGATGGCGAGCAGGATGCGGCCGTGGCCACCGCCGGCGTCGACGTGGTCGTGGGCCTTGGCGATGTCGTCCAGCGGGTAGCGGTCGCCGACGGCGATGGTGAGGGCGCCGACGGCGGCTGCGGAGGTGAGGTCGCGGGCGGCCTGGCCCTTGGCCTCGGCGGGGAAGTCGTCGCTGCCGAGCAGCCGCAGGGTGACGTTGTTGAACAGCAGCGGCCAGAAGGGGATCTCGGTGCGGTCCGTGCGGGTGGCGTAGGCCGCGATGACGGCGTTGTTGGCGGCGACGGCGTTGTCGAGATCGGCGTTGTCGGACAGCGCGACCTCGATGATCCGGTCGACGCCCCGTGGCGCGTACGAGCGGATGGCCGCGGCGGGGTCGCCGGTGTCCAGGGCGACGGCGTGGGAGACGACGGTCGGGTCGACGAGGTCGAGGTCCGCGGTGCGGCGGACGGTGGCGAGTACGGTGGCGCCGGCCCAGTGGGCGAGCTGGGCGGCCAGGGAGCCGACGCCGCCGAGGACTCCGTGGACCAGGACCAGTCGGCCGTCGACCGGGCCGTCGGCGAAGACGGTGCGGTGGGCGGTGATGCCGGGGATGCCGAGGCTCGCCCCCAGCTCGTCGCTGAGGTGGTCTGGCAGAGGTACGGCCTGGTTGTCGGGTACGACGGTGTACTGAGCAGCTGTGCCGAAGGGGCGGTAGGACTGGGCGCCGTATACCCAGACCCGCTGTCCGACGCGATGGGCGTCGACTTGGGCGCCCACGGCGTCGATGACCCCGGCGGCGTCGCTGTGCGGGATCACCCGTGGATGGGGCATGGACGAGCCGAGCCAGCCGCGCCGCTTCTTGGTGTCGCCGGGGTTGACGCCCGAGACGGTGACACGGACGCGGACCTCGCCGGGGCCGGGGGCGGGATCAGGTAGTTCACCGACGTGCAGGGCATCGGCGGCGGGGCCCTGGTCGTCGTACCAGGAAGCAAGCATGGGGGTACCTCCGTGGACAGTCAGCTCGCGGGAGCGGCGGGTGCGTGCGGATCGCTGTCGGCGCGTCCGGTGTCGAATACGGGGGCTTCGTCCCCGAGGGCCTCGCGCAGCCAGGTCCGCTCCGCGCGACTGGTGGCGCGGGCGGTGAGCAGCATGCCCCGCCGGTAGGGGTCGGCGACCTCCTCGGCACGCAGGGGCCGCTCGTTGTCGTAGAAGAAGCTCGCCGGTTCTTCCAGGAACTCCAGCCGCCTACGCAGCACCACGTGCTGCTCGGCTACGTCGGGCAGGTGAGAGAGGAAGGCCAGAACGATGTAGAACCGGGTGAAGTCGGTGATCTCGTGGTCGGCGGGCTCGCGCAGACGCTGAAGCATGTCGGCCCGTCCGGCCGCGGTCAGACTGAGCACGTACCGTGCCGCCCCCGCGGCCGGGTCGGCGCGCCGCTCGATCAAGCCCGCCTTGGTCAGACGATTGATCGCCGGATACAGGCTGCCGTCACTGACCGGCCGCGTATAGCCGGTCAGCTGTGAGACGCGGCGGCGCAGCTCGTGTCCGGGCAGGGGTCCCTCGGCGAGGAAGCCGAGTATCGCGAGTTCCAGCATGAGTCCATCTTCGCACAGGTGCATCGAATCGATGTGAACATCGATTCGATGTTATGCTCGTAGGTACCCGCCCAAACGTTTCTGGAGAGGGACAGCAAGATGCAGTCGCAGTCCACCGAGTCAGTGATGAACCGTTTCGTCGAGTTCATCAACACGGGCAACGAGGATCTCGCCCGCGAGGTCATTTCTCCGGACGCGGTGTTCCACGCGCCAAGTCACCCGGAACCACTGCGGGGGCCCGATGGGTACATGGAAGTCCTCGGGATGATGCGCAGCGCCTTCCCCGACGTTCAGTGGACGCTGGAGGAGACGGTCACCGAAGGCGACACGGTCGCCGCGCGGTTCACCATGCGGGGAACCCACGACGGTGAATTCTTCGGGATCCCGGCGAGCGGCAACAAGATCTCGGTGCAGGCCATGAACTTCTACTACCTGGCCGACGGCCGGATCGTCGGCGAACGGGGCCAGCCCGACCTCCTCGGGGTGATGCAGCAGATCGGCGCCGTACCGGCGCCGTGAGGCAGACAGTCGCCTCCTCCTCCCGCGCAACCGTCCAGGTCCGCGCTGCCGCCCTCCCGCAAGGCACACCATGGAATCCCTCGCACCCGCACCGCCCGCTCAGGCGATAGCCGTCCTGCCCCGGTCCTCCATTCTGGTGGCGGCCCTGTCCACCGTCGTGGAGTGGTACGACTTCACGCTGTACCTGTACATGACCACCGTGCTGTCCCGGGTGTTCTTCGGCACCGGCTCCACCTCGCTCCTGATCACCCTGGCGGTCTTCGCCGTCGCCTACCTGATGCGCCCGCTCGGCGCGATGGCCTTCGGCCACATCGGGGACCGGCTCGGGCGCCGCAAGGTGCTGCTCGGCTCGATGGCGGTGATGACCTCCGCGATGCTGGCCACCGCCCTGCTCCCGACCCGCGACCAGATCGGCTCCGCCGCCGGGGTCACTGCCCTCACCGTCACCCTCGTCCCCGGTCCCGCCCTGGACGCGTGGGGGTGGCGCATCCCCTTCCTGTTCGGCACGCTGCTCGCCACCACGGTGCTGATCGCCCGCTCCACCATGCGCGAATCCCCCGCCTTCGAGCAGCAGCCCCCGCCCGACACCAAGGGCGCGGGCCCGCTGATGACCACTCTGCGCACCCAGCGCCCCGCGCTCTACCGGACGTTCGCGATCTCGGCGCTCGGCTCGGTGACGTACTACGTCGGCATCAGCTACGTCCCCACCTACCTCGGCGCGGTCAGCGGCTTCAGCGAGTCCGACGCCCTGTGGCTGTCGACCATCGCGGCCCTCGTCGTCATCGTCGTCACGCCGTTCGCGGGTGCCCTGTCCGACCGGGTCGGCCGCCGCCCCGCACTCACGCTCTTCGGTGCCCTGGCGGTGATCCTGCCGCCGGCCATGTTCGGCCTGATGACCCAGGGCAGCTTCGCCGCCGCACTGACCGGCGCGATCGTCCTGGCCTGCGTGGCAGGCGGCATCAGTGCGGTCGCGGCCTCCGCGATCGCCGAACAGTTCCCCGTCGCCCAGCGCCTCAGCGGCCTCGCGCTCGGCGCCACCGCAGCCACCGCCCTCTTCGGCGGACTCACCCCGTACGCCTCCCAGGCCCTGGTCGACTCCACCGGCTGGGCCCTGATCCCCGGCGCCCTGGTCGCCGCCACTGCCCTGGCCGTCCTGCCCGTCCTGCGCCGCCTCCCGGAAACCGCGCCAGCCATCCGTGCACCCCAGCCCGGCCCTCTCGCCCCGGAACCCGAACCCCAAGCCCGCTGAGCAGACTTCGTGCGCTGCAACAACCTCACCGACGCCGCCCGGCCCGCCGCACTCTTCGCCCCCGGCACAGTCCGTACCCGGACCTTCGACACCCCGGAGTCCCTCAGCATCACCTTCCACGAGGTCCACGCGAAGTCTTCTCGTCAGAGGGGGGCGATGTTCCTAATAATCTCCGATCTGACGCGTGCCGATGTACAGTGAAGAACGCCCTTGACCTGCAGAAAGCTGGCAGGGAGCCGTCTTCCAGGAGTCCAAAATGCTGCGCACCATGTTCAAGTCCAAGATCCACCGGGCCACGGTGACCCAGGCCGACCTGCACTACGTCGGCTCTGTGACCATCGACGCCGACCTGCTCGACGCCGCCGATCTGCTGCCCGGGGAGCTCGTCCACATCGTGGACATCACCAATGGTGCGCGGCTCGAGACGTACGTCATCGAGGGGGAGCGGGGCTCCGGGGTCATCGGGATCAACGGGGCCGCCGCGCATCTCGTGCACCCCGGGGACCTCGTCATCCTGATCAGCTACGCGCAGGTCGAGGACGCGGAGGCGCGGGCGCTCAAGCCGCGCGTCGTGCACGTGGACGGCGACAACAGGATCATCGAGCTGGGCGCGGACCCGTCCGCCCCGGTGCCGGGAACGGACCAGGAGCGCAGCCCCCACTCGGTGGCTGTCTGAGGGGAGTCGGGGATCATGGCGATCGAGCTGGTGGACGAGCGCAAAGCGGGGCGGCTGCTGGCCGTCGAGGACAGCAGGGTGGTCGGCTTCATCGCCTACTTCGTGCTCGCCGCCGAGCCCCACGCCCTGGTGGCGGTGCACACCGTGGTCGAGCCGGGCCACGAGGGCCGCGGGATCGCCGGGGACCTGGTGAAGGGGTTCTACGGGATCGCCGCCGCGGAGGGGGTACCGGTCGTCCCGCTCTGCCCCTACGCCGCGAGCTGGGCCGCCCGCCACCCCGACCGGGCGCCCGAGCCCCCGGCCGCGGTCGCCGAGGCGGCCAGGGCGCAACTGGACCGGGACGCCGACCTCTGGTGAGCGGGCTGACGCTGCTGCACACCTCCCCGGTGCACGTCCCGGTCTTCGACGCACTGCGCGAGCGGGACCACCCGGAGGCCGTACTGCGCCACCTGGTGGTCCCGGACCTGCTGGACCGGGCCCGGGCCCGCGGCCCGGAGTCCGTGGTCCCCGAGCTGCTCGGGCTGCTCCGGGAATCCGGCGGCCCGGTGCTGGTCACCTGCTCGACCATCGGGGCGGTCGCGGAGTCCCTCGCCCCGGCCCTCGGGTTCCCGGTGCTGCGGGTGGACCGGCCGATGGCGGCCGAGGCCGTACGTACGGGCCCGCGGATCGCCCTGCTGGCCACCGTGGAGTCGACCTTCGCCCCGACCGGGGCCCTGCTGGCCGAGGAGGCCGGCGGGCGGCCCCTGTCCGTCCGTACGCACCTGGTGCCCGGCGCCTGGGACCGCTTCGAGGCGGGTGACGCCGCCGGGTACCTCGCGGCGGTGGCCGGGGCGGCGGACGCCGTCACGGACGCGGACGTCATCGTCCTGGCCCAGGCCTCGATGGCCGCGGCCGCCGGCCTCGTCCGCACCCGCCTGCCCGTGCTCTCCAGCCCCGCCCCCGGCCTGGCCGCCGCCCTCGCCGAGGGGCATACCGGCTGAGATCGGGGGAAGGTGGGACTCATGGTGCGAAACGTAGAGCAGACGCAGCCGCCGGTCCCCGATCCGGCGCCGGTCCCGGACCCGTACCCGCCGCTGCCGGACCCCGAGCCCGTGCCGCGCCCGGGGCCGCCGGTGCCGCAGCCCTTCCCCGAGCCGGACCCGGTGCCCACGCCCCCGGTGCCCGCGCCGATCCCGCAGCCCGGGCCGCTGAGCTGAGCCGAAACCGTCAACTCCAGCCGCAGGGCGGCTGGTTGTCACCCTTGTCAGGTCATCGGAGCGCCGTTAGGTTGTGCGGTTCCTGATGTCTTCAAGGGGGGGCTCCCATGGGTGTACGGGGCCGGCACCGCCGGTACCAGCCGAGCAGCATCAACCGGGCCTCGCTCGTCGTCACCGCGGGTGGCGCGGGATTAGCCCTCCCCCTGATCGGCGCCGGGGACGCACAGGCCGCCTCCGTGGACACCTGGAACAAGGTCGCCGCCTGCGAGTCGACCAACAACTGGCAGATCAACACCGGGAACGGCTACTACGGCGGCCTCCAGTTCAGCCAGAGCACCTGGCGCGAATTCGGCGGCACCGCCTTCGCCGCCCGCGCCGACCTCGCCACCAAGGCCCAGCAGATCGCCGTCGCCGAGAAGGTGCTCAAGGGGCAGGGGCCCAGGGCGTGGCCCGCGTGCGGCCCCCAGGCCGGGCTCAGCCGCAGCGGTCCGGCGCCCGCCGTCGACACCCGGCCCTCCACGAAGCCGGCGCCCGAACCGTCTGCCAAGCCCGCGGCGAAGCCCGCGCCGCAGGCCCCCAAGGACCGGATCCAGCCGACCAAGGCCACCACCCCGGCCCCCGTCACCATGCCCCGCCCGACCGGGACCTCCGTCCTGCCGAACCCGTACGTGGTCGCGCCCGGGGACTCCCTGTCGACGATCGCCGCCGAGCAGCACCTCGAGGGCGGCTGGCAGGCACTGTACGAGACCAACCGGTCCACGGTCGGCGGCAACCCCAACATGATCTTCCCGGGCCAGCGGCTCACCCTCAGGGTCACCACCGCCCCGCCCGCCCAGAACCCCGAGAAGCCGCCGCGCACCGCGGAGCCGGTCAAGCCCGTGGAACCGGCCGCTCCGCAGCCGGAGCAGAAGAAGCCCGAGCAGGCCAAACCGGAGCAGGCCAAGCCCGAGCAGCCGAAGCCGAAGCCCGAGCAGTCGAAGCCGGCCGAGACGCCGAAGCCCAAGCCCGCCGAGACGCCCAAGCCCGAGCCGGTCGCCAAGCCCGCCGGCAAGCCCGCCTCAGCGGAGCAGAAGCCCGCCTCGGGCGGGTTCAGCGCCCCCGTCGACTCCGGCATCGGCACCGCCTACCGCGTCGCGGGGTCCTCCTGGTCCAGCGGCTACCACACGGGCGTCGACTTCCCGGTGCCGACCGGCACCAGCGTCAAGGCCGTGGGTGCCGGCACGGTCGAGTCGGCCGGCTGGGCCGGAGCGTACGGCTACCAGGTCGTCATCAAGCACACCGACGGCCGCTACTCCCAGTACGCCCACCTCTCCGCGCTCGGCGTCAAGGCCGGCCAGCAGGTCTCCGGCGGCCAGCGGATCGGCCGCTCCGGCTCGACCGGCAACTCCAGCGGCCCGCACCTGCACTTCGAGATGCGCAGCGGACCCGGCTACGGCTCCGACATCGACCCGCTGAAGTACCTCCGCGGCAAGGGCGTCGGGATCTGACCCCCGCACGTGCGGCGGCACGGCCGTGAGCAGGACCAGGCCGGCCGCCGCCAGCGCGCCGCTCGCCAGCGCCGCCACCGCCCCGGCGGTCCCGTACCGGAAGCCCTCGTCGAACATCGAGATCCCGACCGCCGCCGCGACCACCGGATTGACCACGGTCACCGTGGCCAGCGGCGCGGTCAGCCCGGCTCCCCGGTAGGCCGCCTGGGACAGCAGCAGCCCGCCGGCCGCCAGTACGGCGATCGCCGCCAGGTCCGGCCACTGGCCGCCCAGCGCACCCGGGGCGAAGCCCTCGGCCACCGACTTGGTGAACACCGAGGCCATCCCGAAGGCGGTACCGGCCGCCGCGGCCAGCAGCACACTGCGCAGCACCGCCCGGCGCACCCGCCGGGCCGCCAGGAACAGCACCGCCGCCGCGGCCGCCGTCACCGTCAGGAGCAGACTCCGCTCGCCGCCCGCCAGGGCCTGGTCCCCGCGGCCGTCCCCGCCCGTCAGGGCCAGCAGCCCGGCCAGACCCGCCGTGGCCAGCAGCGCCCCGCGCCAGGCCGCCGCACCCGCCCGGCGGCGTACGAAGACGGCCGTCATCGGGAGCGCGAAGACGATGGTCAGCGCCCCGAGCGGCTGGACCAGGCTCAGCGGCCCGTAGGCCAGCGCCACCACGTGCAGCAGCGCGCCGAGGCCGTTCAGCGCGACCGCCACCCACCAGCCGGCCCGGCGCAGCGGGGCGTAGGCGCGGTCCGGCGTACTCGCCGCGACGCGTTCCTGGACGATCGCGCCGCCCGCGTAGGCGACGGCGGAGACCAGGCAGAGGAGAACCGACAGGGCCAGGGCGCTCATAAGATCCACCATGCCCCACCCCGGCGCGCTCTTCATCCGCCCGGAGGCTTCTTGATCTGCGGGCGAGTCATCCTCCTGGCATACACCAGCGGGAGTACGCGCAAGCCGCCCGCCGGGGACGAAGGGGCTTGATCCCCTCCATACCGTGACAGTCGCCTCGCGGTGCGTGAGGCGCCGGGGAACGGGTTTGGTTCCGGGCGTGTCGGATCCGTACAGTTTCCGTTTTGGGGACTTCCGCAGCAGGCGGATGCGGACGAGCGAACAAGGAACGGCAGCGGCCATGACGGTGACCGAAGACAACCACGCATACGGGCCGGGCATCGACCCCGAGCGCCTCGCCGTCTGCCTCGCGGTGCTCGACGAGCTCGACAAGATCGACGTCGACCACCCGGACGCCATCGCCGTGCGCCGCGCCACCGCCGGCGTCTACCGGACGGTCAAGCAGCGCCGCCGCCAGGAGCGCCGCGCCGCCAAGACGGCCAACGACAAGGCCGTCACCGAGGCCACCGCGACCGGCTCCGCCGAGCGCATCGACGACGAGACCGAGGGCATCCTGCCCTCCTCGGTCACGGAGGCCGGCCGGGTCGCCGGGATACTCCAGCGCCCGCGCTCCTGCTACGTCTGCAAGACGCGGTACGTCGAGGTCGACTACTTCTACCACCAGCTCTGCCCGGAGTGCGCCGCCGAGAACCGGACCAAGCGCGAGGCCCGCGCCGACCTCACCGGCAAGCGCGCGCTGCTCACCGGCGGCCGGGCCAAGATCGGCATGTACATCGCGCTGCGGCTGCTGCGTGACGGTGCCCACACCACGATCACCACGCGCTTCCCCAAGGACGCCATCCGCCGCTTCAAGGCGATGGACGACTCGGCGGACTGGATGCACCGCCTGGAGGTCGTCGGCATCGACCTGCGCGACCCGGCCCAGGCCGTGGCGCTCGCCGACCAGGTGGCCGACGCCGGCCCGCTGGACATCCTGATCAACAACGCCACGCAGACCGTGCGCCGCCTGCCCACCGCGTACGCCGCGCTGGTCGAGGGGGAGAGCGCCCCGCTGCCGGCCGGCGAGCTCCCCGCCCACCACGTCATCGGCGCCTTCAACTCCGGCGCGGTCGACGGCCTGGCGGCGCTGCCCGTGGGTGTGAGCGGGCTGGAGGCGCAGAAGGTCGCCGACCTCGCCCTGGTCGCGGGCAACGCCAGCCTGGAGCGGCACCTCGCCGGAACCGCCATCGACGCGGGCGGCCTGCTGCCGGACGTCGTCGAGAGCAACACCTGGGTGCAGACCATCGACCAGATCTCCCCGGTGGAGCTGCTCGAGACCCAGCTGTGCAACTACACGTCGCCCTTCATCCTGATCAGCGCGCTCCGGCCGGCCATGGCCGAGGCCGCCCGGAAGTCGTCCAGCGGGCGTGCGTACGTCGTCAACGTCTCGGCGATGGAAGGCGTCTTCAGCCGCGGCTACAAGGGCGCGGGGCACCCGAACACCAATGCCGCCAAGGCCGCGATGAACATGGTGACGCGGACGAGCGGCCAGGAGATGTTCCAGACCGACCGCATCCTGATGACCTCGATCGACACCGGCTGGATCACCGACGAGCGCCCGCACTTCGACAAGCTGCGCCTGGCCGAGGAGGGCTTCCACGCCCCCCTCGACCTGGTCGACGGCGCAGCCCGCGTCTACGACCCGATCGTCCGGGGCGAGGCCGGCGAGGACCTGTTCGGGGTCTTCCTGAAGGACTACGCCCCCGCCAACTGGTAGACCTCCCACGAGGGGCCGGCAGCCTCCCCGAGGCGGCCGGCCCCTCACTCGTACGGGCGAATCCCGCGTCAGATTCCGTAGGCTCCGGCCGCGACCAGTTCCAGTACCGGACGCCAGTCCTCCACCACCCCGGCGTCCAGGCCCGCCGCCCGGCCCGCCTGGGCCGCCTGGCGCAGGGCCTCCGCGTCCGCGTCCCCGCCGCCGGCCGGCGCGTGCAGCCGTACCAGCCGGGCCACCCGGTCGCCCAGCAGCGGGCGGACCGCCTCGGCCGCGTCGTGCCCCCCGGCCGACAGCAGCGGGCCCAGGCCGTGGACGAGTCCGGCCACTTGGAGTTCCTTGTCGTAGGGGTGCGAGCGGCGCAGCAGCGCCGCCGTCTGGAGCCCGTGGCCGTACTCCGGCGCTCCGGGCCCGCCGTGATGCGCGTGCAGCAGCTCCATGAGCTCGTCCACACTGCCGATCGCGGGCAACCCTGACCTCGCCACCGCCGCTCCCTCCGTCGTCCGCGCTCGCGCGCCACCGCCGTCGAGCAGATCAGCCCCGGCGGACAATCCGACGTACGACTTCCTGAACTCGGGGCGAAAACCATCGGTCCAGCGCGGATTTTACCGTTCCATCGAGCGGGGCCCCGCTCATATGTGTACCCTAAAGCGCAAGGAGCCCCACCCGGGCCCCCGCTCCACCAAGGCGCCACCGCGTCCGGACAGCCTTTTAATTTCCCTAGCCGGCGCGCGGTCCCGCCCGCCGGGTTACGCGACACAAGGGAGTTCGCGGTGACTGAGACGAAGAAGCCCGACCCGACTCTGGAGCTCACGGGACGGGGGGCGAGCACGCGGTCCGACGAACTCGGCAGCCTCGAGGTCTGGGCCCGCTCCGCACCCATCCGGCTGGCCGGCTACGAGGACGACCTGGCGGAGCCGCACATCCTGCCCGGCATCGACTGACAGCACGGCCTCCCGGCTCACGAGCCCGATCCACGCCCCCGCGCCCACGGCGACGGGGGCGCGGCGCGAGAGCGCCCGGCTGCCGCCGCGATTCGCAGGCTGCCCCGTCCAGCAGGCACCCGTCCAGCAGGCACCCGACCGGCAGGCGCCTGCCCGCAGTTCCCGTCAGGCCTACGCCGTCAGCGTCATCGCTGTGGGCGATCACGCCTTCCGCCTCAGCGCTCCGCCCGGCAGTGTCGGGCCCATGAAACTGCTGATGCTGGGTGGGACGGAATTCGTCGGGCGCGCGATCACCGAAGACGCCTTGGACCGCGGCTGGGAGGTGACCGTCTTCCACCGGGGCCACCACGCGCCCCCGCCCGGAACCTCCGCGCTGCACGGGGACCGTACCGCCCCCGGCGGACTGGCGGCCCTCGCCGAGGGGGAGTGGGACCTGGTCGTCGACACCTGGGGCGGCGCCCCCACGGCCGTGCGCGACAGCGCCCGGCTGCTGGCAGAGCAGGCCGGGGGGTACGTGTACATCTCCAGCCGCTCGGTGTACGCCTACCCCGCCCCGGCCGGCCTCGCCGAGGACGGCCCGCTGGTCGAGGGCTCGCCCGACGCCGACTCGACCGCCTACGCCGAGGACAAGCGCGGCAGTGAACTCGCCGCCCTGGACGCCTTCGGCGAGCGTGCCCTGCTCGTGCGCCCCGGACTGATCATCGGCCCGTACGAGAACGTCGGCCGGCTGCCCTGGTGGCTGGACCGCGTCGCCCGCGGCGGCCCGCTCCTCGCCCCCGGCCCCCGCGAACTGCCGCTCCAGTACATCGACGTGCGTGACCTCGCGCGCTGGACCCTGGACGCGTCCGAGGACAAGCGCGGTGGGGCCTTCAACCTGGTCTCCCCGACCGGCCACGCCACGATGGGCAGCCTTCTGGACGCCTGCGCCGCCGCCACCGGCACCGCGCTCGATCCGCGCTGGACCGACGCCGCGGTGATCCAGGAGGCCGGGATCGAGCCCTGGACCGAACTGCCCATCTGGCTCCCGGAGGGCGAGATGCACGACCACATGTTCGGCGGCGACGTCACCAAGGCACTGGAGGCCGGGCTGACTTGCCGGCCGATCGAGGAGACCGTCGCCGACACCTGGGCCTGGCTCCGCTCCATCGGCGGGGTCGCCCCGCAGCGGCCCGACCGGCCGCGCAAGGGCATCTCCGCGGAACGGGAGGCGGCGCTACTCGGGCTCTGAGGAGGCGGCTTCCGCGAGGCGGGTCGGCGGCAGGTACTCGCGCAGCAGCCTGCGGTGCCACCACGCGCCCGTCTCGCGCAACTCCCGCCAGGTGGTGAACCGGTAGCGGTACAGCCTGGCCCGCACGAAACGCGGCGGGGCGTCCGGGAAGGGGTTGTGGCGGATCAGCCGCAGCGTGTCCCGGTCGCCCGCCAGCAGCCGCTCCACGAACGGCCCGAACCAGTCCCGCGCATAGCCGGGGGAGAGCGCCGCGAACCACATCAGCCAGTCGAGCCGGAGGTGGTACGGGGCGAACTGGCGCGGGATCCGGCGCAGTTCGCCCGGCTTGCCCTTGAAGCCGTACTCGCGCCAGTCGCCGTCCTCGTGGGGGACGCGGTCCGCGGTGCCCTCGACCACCACTTCGTCGCGGATGCGGCCCACGGTGCCGAAGGCCCCGTAGGTGTTGACCAGGTGGAGGGAGTCGAAGGAGCGGTTCATCACCTGGCGCCGCGAGATCAGATTGGCCACCGGGTGCCGGCTCAGCGCCAGCACCAGCACGGTCAGCGCGCACACCAGGACCACGTACCAGACGGGCGCCCCGCGCGAGGCGGCGGCGGGCGGGGGACCGGCGATCCCGGTGAAGTCCACCGCGGAGAGCGCGAGCGTGATCGTCAGCCAGTTCAGCCAGGCGAAGTTCCCCGACAGCACCAGCCACAGCTGGGTGGCCACGATCACCCCGGCCGCGTACGAGGCCACCGGCTGCGGGGTGAACAGCAGCACCGGGAGCACCAGTTGCGTGAAGTGGTTCGCCGCGCACTCCGCCCGGTGCAGGGGCTTCGGCAGATGGTGGAAGAACCAGCTCAGCGGCCCCGGCATCGGCTGCGTCTCGTGGTGGTAGTACAGGCAGGTCAGCTTGCGCCAGCAGGCGTCGCCGCGCATCTTGATCAGCCCGGCGCCGAACTCCACCCGGAACAGCACCCACCGCAGCAGCCACAGGACCAGCACGGGCGGCCCGGCGCGGGCGTTGCCGAGGAAGACGGCGAGGAAGCCGACCTCCAGCAGCAGCGACTCCCAGCCGAAGGAGTACCAGGTCTGGCCCACGTTGACGATGGACAGGTACAGCAGCCACAGCACCGCCCACATCCCCATGGCGGCGCCCAGCGGCACCAGGTCCCCCGCGCCCGCGGCGAGCGCGGCGGCGAGGGCCGCCCCGGCCCAGGCGCAGCAGGCGAAGAGCCGGTCGGAGTAGCGCAGGTGGAACAGGCTCGGGGCGTGCCGGAAGGGCACGTACCGCAGGTAGCGCGGGACGGGCAGCATGCCGTGCGCCCCGATCAGTGCCCGGAACTGCAGGGCGGCACCGACGAAGGCGAAGACGTAGACACCGGCCAGGGCCCGCTGGAAGACCAGCCGGCCCAGCCAGTATCCGGGCGCCGTGAACCAGTCCATCCCCTCCAGTATCAGGCGGCGGCGGCCAGTCTGCGCAGGTGGTGGCCCAGCAGCCGGGCGTAGCCCCGCTGGAGGAGGGGGACGAGGGGGCCCGCGAGGCGGGTGTACCAGGCGGCGGGGCGGCTGAAGGCGGTGACCTCGAACCACACGGTGCCGTCGGCGGCGAGTTCCACCAGGAAGGACTCTTCCCCGCACTCGGGGTGCCCGGTGAGGGTTCCGTAGGCGAAACCGGCCCGGTCGGGCGCATCCGTGGTCCAGACCACCTCGCAGGGCACGGTGATCCGCAGCGGGCCGGCGCCGAGGCCGATCTCCACCCGGGCCCCGGTGGCGGCCGGGCCGTCCGCCCGTACGGTCGCCCCGGTCGCCCGGTGCATCCGGAAGCCCGTGACGGCCGAGCCGGCCGCCTCGAAGGCCGCCCGGCCCCGCCCGATCCGGGTGCGGTGGTGCAGGTGGTGGTAGCCGGCGGGCAGCGGCTGCCGGAGGGTCGCGCCGCGGTCGGGGTAGCTGAGGGTGCTGCGGCCGGTGCTGAGGAGTCGGGTCATGGCGGGGTCTCCGTTCGGGGGTGGGTCAGCGGGAGGCGGCCTGGAGGGCGGGGCGGTCGGCGGTCAGGCGGCGCCAGGCCAGCAGCGAGCAGAGCGCGAAGCCGAGCGCGTTGCCGAGGCCGTGGGTCGCGGCCATCCAGGTCAGGGTGGGGTGGACGATCCCGGTGGCCTCGCCCGCCGCCCACCACAGGGCGAGCAGCATGGTGGCCACCAGTACCGCGGCCGAGACGGCGAGCAGCGCTCCCGTGAGCCGGTCGCGGGCAGCGGGCCGGACGTCCCGCCAGGTCGCCAGCGCCACCGTCCACATCCCGGCGGTCAGCACCACTGCTCCCAGCAGTTCGGCCCAGTCGTCGACGAAGTAGCCGAGCAGGACGAGCGCGGTCCCCGCCGGGACGCTGTACGCGGCCCAGCGCGCCCGGTGTCCCGCCGCCGCCGACCGGCACACCAGGCCGGCGACCAGGGCGGCCGTGAACCCGGCGAAGTGGAAGTGCGGGACGGTCAGGGCCAGGATGTCCAGGTCGAAGCCGAAGAGCCGGTGTCCGGCGCGTTCGGCGACCAGGGCGCCGGCGGCCACCGCGGGCGAGACGAGCGCGGTCAGCGCGGCCACCTCGGCGGGGGCCGGCCGGTGCCCGCGCGGCAGCCGGGCGACTCCCCGGCAGGCCAGGGCCAGGGCGGCGGCACCGTAGAGCGCGGCGAGCCCGGTGGCGGCGGGGCCGCGCGGGAGCCACAGGCACAGCGCTCCCGGGGCGGCGGCCAGGGGCCACAGCCGGGCCGCGGTCCGCAGGCCGGCGGGGTCGATCAGGCGCAGGCCCACGGGGACGACCCAGCACATGCCCAGGGTGACGATCAGGTTCACGAGTACCGTCACGACCGCTCCTTTGAACGTGTTCAACTCGTGGTCCCGACCCTACGGGGTCTCTTGAACATGTTCAAGACCGTGTGGAGGCGCTCCGGTTGCGGCGCCGGTGGACATGCGGCAGACAAGAGGGAGCAACCGGGGCGAAAAGGGAGAGCAGCGTGAACGACCTGAACGACGTGCCCGCACCGACATCCCGTCAGGCACCGCGCCGTCAGGCACCGCGCCGTCAGGCACCGCGCCGTCACGTACCGGTCCGCACGGCCCTCGTGGCCCTCCTCGGCCTGCTCGCCGCCGGCTGCGGGGGCGCCGGCCCCGAACAGACCAAGGGCCCGGCGCCCGAGAGCCAGGAGCTGACCCTCCAGCCCGTGGGCGCCTCCGGCCCCGACCCCTTCACCGCCTCCTCCGCCACCGCCGAGTCGGCCCCCGTGCAGCCCCCGCTGCCCAACCCGAGCGGCCGGGGCATCCGTACGGTCGGCGCGGCCACCCCCGGTCTGTACGGCGGAACCAGCCGGCTCGGCAGCTGCGACGTGGAACGCCAGATCGCCTTCCTCACCTCCGACCACGCCAAGTCCCGGGCCTTCGCCCAGGCCACCGGGGTCGGACAGGAGAAGCTCCCCGACTTCCTGCGGGCCCTGACCCCCGTGGTCCTGCGTGCCGACACCCGGGTCACCAACCACGGCTTCCGTGAGGGCCGGGCCGACGGCTACCAGGCCGTGCTCCAGGCCGGGACGGCCGTCCTCGTCGACGAGCACGGCATGCCCCGGGTCCGCTGCGGCTGCGGGAACCCCCTCGCCCCGCCGCGCTCCGCCAAGGGGAGCCCGGTCCTCAAGGGCGACCAGTGGAACGGCTACCAGCCCAACCAGGTCATCGTCATCGAGCCGACCGCCCAGGTGATCAACAGGCTGGTCATCGTGAACATCGCCGACAACACCTGGATCGAGCGCAAGGCCGGCGACGACGGGGCCCAGGACAAGACCCCGAGGCTGCTCCCGCCCTACGACCCCGCCGACGGCATCCCGAACGGCCCCGCGACCCCGACCGTCGACCCGTCGTCCGACCCCTGCACCGCCGCGGACCCCAACAGCCTGGCCCGGACCGTCCCGCCGACGCCCCCGTCGGCCACGCCGTCCGGACCCCCGGCGGGCCCCCCGGCCGGCCCGCCGTACCCGGAATCCGCCGGCCCGCTCGCCGGTGCGCCGTACGAAGGGCCCGCCGACCCCCTGGCCGGTGCGCCGTACCCGGAGTTCGCCGATCCGCAGGCTGGTCCGCCGTACGCGGGGCCCTCCGGCCCGCCCTCCGGCCCGCCGTCCGCAGGGCCCGCCGAGCCGCCGTCGCAGGCCGACCCGCCGGTCGCCCCGCCGGCCAACCCGCCCGTCGCCCCGCAGGCCGCCCCGCCAGCCGCTCCGCAGGCCGCCCCGTCGGCCAGCCCCTGCCCCTCCGAGGCCGGTACCGTGCCGCGCGCGCCCGGCCTTCCGCAGGACCCCCCGAGCGGCGGCCTGCCCCCCTCGGACCTGCCCTCCGGTCCGTCGTCCGACGCCCCCGCCGACCTCCCCCCGGACCAACGCGGCGCCGTCCCGTCCGAGCCGGGCGTGCCCCCGGTCCCGGTCCCGGACGACGGTCCGGCCGCCGACCCGGCCCTGCCCGCGGACCCGGACGGTCCCGCCGACCCGTACGGCTTCCCGGACCAGGAGCCGGCCGCGGACCAGCCCCCCTACCTGGAGAGCGCCTGACCCGCCGCTGTGTCATGGTGGACCGGTGCCGAGCACCGTATCGCTGCCGGAGGACTGGCCCGCACACGCGGACCGGTCCCTGTCACTGAACCGGATGGGCAGTTTCGACTGGGACCTGGTCACCGGGCTCATGCACATGGACGCAGCGGCCCTCGAGGTCTTCGACACGACCCCGGACGAGTACGACGGCCGGCCGGGATCGCTCTCCCCGCGCGTCCCGCCCGCCGAGTCCGTCCGGCTGGACGCCCTCGTCTCCAGCGCCCTCAAGAGCGGAGTCGACAGCTACGGCGCCTACTTCCGGATCCGCTGCCACGACGGGCGGCTGCGCTGGACCCACACCCAGGGCCGCGTCATGCGCGGCCCGGACGGGCGCCCGTACCGGATCATCGGCATCGTCCGCGACGCGACCGAGGAACTGAGCCACTCCGCCGAACGCCTCGGGCTCGATGAAGAGCGCCGCCGCCAGACCTCCGTGGTCGAGAGCACCACCGCCGCCCTCGCCCACGCCCGGACCGTCCGCGACGTCATCGACGTCATCGGCGACGCCCACGGACTGGAGCGCCTCGGCTCGATGGGCATGGTGATGGGCCTGGTCGAGGCCGGCCGGATCCACCTGGTGGCCGAAGGCCCCGCCGACAGCTTCGTCCCCGGCACCCGCTACACGCGCGTCGACGAGCAGTACCCGATGAGCGAGGTCGTCCGCTCGCTCCAGCCCCGGTTCCTCGACTCCGCCGAGGAGTTCGCCGAGGGGTACCCGGAGCTCTGGGCGAAGATCTCGTACATGCGGATATCGGCCGCCGCCTATCTGCCGCTGATCGCGCAGGCCCGCCCGATCGGCGCGATCGGCCTGCTCTACCAGGACAAGGACGGCTTCACCCAGGACGAGCGGAACCTGCTGGTGGCCCTGGGCAGCAGCATCGCGCAGAGCCTCCAGCGGGCGATGCTGCTGGAGCAGGAGCACGACCTCGCCGAGGGCCTCCAGCAGGCCATGCTGCCCCGCCGGATCCCGGCCGTCCCCGGCGCCCAGATCGCCGTGCGCTACCGGTCCGCCCGGATGGGCCAGGACATCGGCGGGGACTGGTACGACGTCATCCCGCTGCCCGGCGGCCGCGTCGGCGCCGTCATCGGCGACGTCCAGGGCCACGACACGCACGCGGCGGCCGTGATGGGCCAGCTGCGCATCGTGCTGCGCGCGTACGCCGCCGAGGGGCACTCACCGGGCACCGTGATGGCCCGGGCCTCGGTGTTCCTGCACGAACTGGACACCGACCGCTTCGCGACCTGCACCTACGTGGAGGCCGACCTCTCCACGGGGGTGCTCCAGCTGGTGCGCGCCGGCCACCTCGACCCGCTCCTGCGGACCCGCGACGGGGACTGCCGCAGGCTTCCGGTGGAGGGCGGGATGCCGCTGGGCCTGTCGGCGGAGTTCGGCAGCCTGGAGTACCCGGTGACGACCGTGGAGCTGGACCCTGGGGAAACGCTTCTGCTGTGCACCGACGGGCTGGTGGAACAGCCCGGCGCGGACCTGGACGACGGCATCCGCCTGCTGACCGCCCTGGTCCGCGGCGGCCCGGCCGGCCTCCAGCCGCTCGCCGACCGGCTGTGCGAGGTGGTCGACGACCGGGGCGGCGACGACGACATGGCCCTGCTCCTGCTGCGCCGCCAGGACGAGGACACCCGGCCGGGCGGCGGCCGGCTCCAGCAGCACGTGGCCCCCGGGGACCCCGAGGCGCTCGTCGCCGCCCGGCACATGACCGGCGCGGCGGTGCGGTCGTGGGGCGCGCGCGGCCGGGCCGACGAGATCGAACTGGTCGCGGACGAGCTGATCGTGAACGCCCTGATGCACACGGACGGCCCGGCGATCGTGACCCTGCGCGTCCTGGCCGGCCCGCAGCGGCGGCTGCGGGTGGAGGTGGAGGACCGCTCCAGCGCCCTCCCGCGCCGCCGCGAGGCGGGGGAGGCGGGGGTCTCGGGGCGGGGCCTGATGCTGGTGGACCGGCTGGCGGACGTCTGGGGGGTGGAGCCCCGGGGCGGCGGCAAGTGCGTGTGGTGCGAGTTCGTGATGGATTAGCGTCCCCGGCGGCCGGATCGCGGCCGGATCGCGTCCGGACCGGGTCCGGGTCGTCGCGTCCGGTCGCGGCCGGGTCGCGTTCGGCGCGAGGGGGCGGGAGGCTGGGAGGGTGCCCGAGCTGCCGGAGGTCGAGGCCCTGAGGGAGTTCCTCGACGAGCACCTCGCCGGGCGGGTGGTCGAAGGCGTCCTCCCGCTCGCGGTCAGCGTGCTCAAGACCTACGACCCGCCCCTCACCGCCCTCGAAGGGCGGCCGGCCGGCCCCGTGGCCCGGTACGGGAAGTTCCTGGCCCTGCGGATCGGCGAGCTCCACCTCGTCACGCACCTGGCCCGGGCCGGCTGGCTGCGCTGGCGGGAGACCCTGCCCGCGCAGCCGCCCCGGCCCGGCAAGGGGCCGCTCGCGCTGCGCCTCGTACTGGCGGGCGGCGGCGGCTTCGACCTCACCGAGGCGGGCACGCAGAAGCGCCTGGCCGTGTACGTCGTGCGCGACCCCCAGGAGGTGCCGGGCATCGCCCGGCTCGGCCCCGACCCGCTGGCCGAGGGCTTCGACCGGGAGGCCTTCGCCGCGCTGCTGGCCGGCGAGCGGCGGCAGATCAAGGGGGTGCTCCGCGACCAGAGCGTGATCGCCGGCATCGGGAACGCGTACAGCGACGAGATCCTGCACGCGGGGAAGGTCTCGCCCTTCAAACTGGCGGCCTCCTTCGACGAGGAGCAGGTCACCCACCTGCACCAGGCCGTACGGGACACCCTGCGCGCCGCCGTCGAACGGGCCCACGGGCTCGCCGCCGGGGAGCTGAAGGCCGAGAAGAAGAGCGGGCTGCGGGTCCACGGCCGGGCGGGTGAGCCGTGCCCGGTGTGCGGGGACACCGTCCGCTCGGTGTCCTTCGCGGACTCCTCGCTCCAGTACTGCCCCACCTGCCAGACCGGGGGCAAACCGCTCGCGGACCGCAGGCTCTCCCGCCTCCTCAAGTAGCCGGGGCGCTGCGTAGACTCCGGCACCATGGCCGAGCAGCAGCCGCCGCCCCGGCGGGAGATCGTCACCGGAGTCCCGCGCGGCACCCGCCGCCGGCCTCCCGCGCACACCCCCGCCCGCTCGGAGATCTCCGAGCAGACCAGCCTCGGCGCCACCTACGTACGGGCCCTGATGCGCAGCCAGCTGCGTGCCGGGCTGGGCGCGCTGGCGGTGCTCGCCCTCGTGCTCGGGCTGCTGCCGCTGGGCTTCCTGGTGCCCCGCGCGGCCGCGGGCCCGCTGGTCTGGGTCGCGCTCGGGCTGGTGGCGTACCCGGTGATGTGGCTGATCGCCCGCTGGTACGTGGCCCGGGCCGAGCGCAACGAGGCCGACTTCACGGGCCTGGTGACGGACCCGGCCGAGACGGCCTAGCGCGGAGCGGAGACCGGAGACCGGAGCCCGGAGCCCGGAGTAGGAAGGCCGCTGCCCTAGAAGAGGTGCATCGCCAGGTGTCCCAGCGGCAGCCCGAGCTGCCAGGCCGGGGTCCACACGCGGGCGTTCTCGTCCAGGCCCGGCGGGGTGTCGGCGTGGCCGTGCCGGCCGGGGTCGAGGTTGGTGGCGAACAGCTCCGTGTGGTCCAGCCAGCGCCAGGCCGCCCGGGCCAGCTCGAGGTCCGGATCCTCGCCGCGGCCGCGCTCGCGGGCCTCCTCGCCCAGCGCGAGGAACCGGGTGTGGACCCAGTCGCGCCAGGGGTGCCCGTACGCCGTCAGCGAGAGCCATTCGTCGAGCTGCGAGACCACCCGGATCCCGGACAGTTCGCCGGCCGCGTCCGAGAGGTAGATCGTCAGCGCGAGCGTGTCGCGCCCGGCACGGAACTCCAGCGTGCTCACCGGGATCAGCCGGCCCGTGCGCAGCAGCTCGTCCGCGATGTACTCCGCGTAGAGCCACGCCATGGGCACCGCCAGTCCGCCGTCACTGGTGCCGTTCGTACTCTCGGGCTGCACCGTTCCACCCTCTCCCGCGCGTCGAGCCTGCCGCCGTCATCCCCGAGCCTTCACCCGGCGGCTCGCGGAACGGGGGATGTTTACTCAACTTGAACGGACTGATGCCGATATCGGTGTGCTCCGTGTCCGGATCGTGCGCATGGAGGGCGTTCCTTGAGTGTTTCTCCACCGGCCCCACAGCGTGCCCCGAGCTCGCGGACCCCGGTTCAGGCGCCGAGCCCGTACCCCTGGAGCCCCTTGCGCAGGGCGCGCAGGGCGTAGTACGTACGGGACTTGACCGTTCCGGCGGGGATGCCGAGCTCCGCCGCCGCCTCGGCCACCGAGCGGTCCTGGAAGTAGACCTGCATCAGCACGGCCCGGTGCTCGGGCCCCAGGCTGCCCACCGCCCGCCGGACGTCGATCGCGGTGACCGAGCCGGCCACCGCGTCCTCGGGGGCGGGTGCCTGCTCCAGGCCGTCGGAGTCGACCTCCTGCGGCCGTGAGAGCCGGGCCCGGCGGGCGTCGATCGCGAGCCGCCGCGCCACCGTGAACAGCCAGGGCCGCATCGATTCGTGCCCGCTCGCCAGCACCTCCGGATGCTGCCAGACCCGTACGAGGGTCTCCTGGACGAGGTCCTCGGCGCGTTGGGCGTCCCCTGCGGTGAGGCCGAGCAGGAAACCGAACAGGGCCCGCCCGTGGTCGCGCTGGAGTTCGGCGAGCGCCTCGGGTTCCGTGCGCTGGAGGGTGGGGGAGGGCGACACGAGTGGCTCCTTCCGGTTTCGCTTTCCGCGGGGATGCCGGGGCTGGGTCGGCGACACCCTCACCCTCACCTGCACGGAGCCGCCCGGGAACTGTCCGGCGGGGCCGTTGCGCCCAAGCACCCGGGTCGTCCGGTGGGCGGCCGCGCCGGGCGACGAACGGTCGAACGGCGCGGCGAACGGCCATGGGCCGTCGGAGTGGGGCGGGGCGGGCGGACTGCGCCGGTGCTTGACTTGCGGCCCCTTCTCCTATGGATTTCGGTTGATCTGACAGTCCTACAAATGGGAGCTGGGACAGATGACCAACCGCATCCGGCAGGCCCTCGCCCTGCTGTCGGCCCTCCTGCTGCCGGCGGCGGCCGCCGGCTGTTCCGCCGCCGGAGGCCCCGCGCCGGCCCGCCTCGGCTCCAGCGCCGCCGGGGCGCCCGCCGGCACGGCCGGACCGGGAGGCGCCACGGCCCCCGCCCCGAAGGGCTTCACCCTGGTCGCGAGCGGCGACGTACTGCCGCACACCTCGGTCATCCAGCGGGCCGCGGCGGACGCGGACGGCGAGGGGCACGACTTCCGGCCCATGTTCTCCGGCGTCAAACCGGTGGTCTCGGCGGCCGACCTGGCCCTGTGCCACATGGAGACCATCTACGGAGAGGACGACGGGCCCTTCAGCGGCTACCCCGCCTTCGTCTCCCCGCCCACCGTCGCCGACGCGCTCAAGGACGCCGGGTACGACGGCTGCTCCACGGCCTCCAACCACACGCTGGACGACGGGGCCGAGGGGCTGAAGCGCACCCTCGACCGGTTCGACAAGGTCGGCCTCGGCCACGCGGGCTCCGCGCGCACGGCGGCCGAGGCGGCCCGCACCACCCTCTACCCGGCGGGCTCCGCCAAGGTCGCGCACCTCGCCTACACCTACGACACCAACGGCTACCCCATGCCCGACGGGCAGCCGTGGGCGGTCAACCTGATGCGGCAGGACAAGATCGTCGCGGATGCGCGCACGGCCCGGAAGGCCGGTGCGGACGTGGTGCTGGTCAGCATCCACTGGGGCACCGAATGGCAGACCGAACCGGACGAGACCCAGCTCTCGCTGGGCAGGGCGCTGACCGCCTCGCAGAGCGGCGGACGCCCGGACATCGACATGATCCTGGGCACGCACGCGCACATCCCGCAGGCCTACGAGAAGGTCAACGGGAGCTGGATCGTCTACGGCATGGGCGACCAGGTCGCGGGGGAGATGTTCAACCACACCGGCGCGCGCGACATGCGGGGCAACTACGGCTCCATCGGCCGTTTCACCTTCGCCCCGCCCGCCGCGCCCGGACAGCGCTGGCAGGTGACCAACGCCGAGTTCGTCCCGCAGATGATGGACCTGTCCACGGGCAGGGTCGTCAACCTGCCCGCCGCCCTCGCCGAGGACCCGGGCCACGAGGCGTACGAGAGCGCCGACGAGGCCATCACGGAGGCCGTCCTCAGCCGCGGCGCCGCCAAGGACGGCCTGAAGCGGGCCCGGTAGCCACTCGTGGGGGCCCGTCCACGGGCACCTCGAATTCTCGGCTCCGGCGCGCGGACCGGCGCGGCCCTCCCTACAGTGCCAAACATGAGTGCCACGCTGGAGGAGACCCGGGGGACCCGCAACCGCTTCCTGAACCGGGTTCCCGACGCCTTCGGGGCGTTCTTCGGAACGCTGGGGCTGGTGTGCGCGCTGCTGGCGCTCTCCCCGACGCTGCGCAGGCTCCTGCGGCCCGTGGTGCGCTTCCTCGACGACTTCGTGGTGCCGGTCAGCGAGAACCTCGCGTACGCCGTCTTCCTCTTCCTCCTCGCCGCCGCCCTCGGCACCCGCAAGAAGATCGCCTGGTGGATCGTCGTCACCTATCTGGCCCTGCTGATCCTCGTCGACCTGCTGATCATCGCCGACGGGGACTTCTGGGTCGGCGGCCCCTCGATGGCCCTCGCCGTGGTGGCCCTCGGCATCCTGGTCGCCGCCCGCAAGGAGTTCTACGCGGACTCCCGGCCCGGCGCCGTCTGGCGGGCCATGCTCGTGCTCGGCCTGGGGCTGCTCGGGGCGGTGTTCCTCGGCTGGGCCCTCGTCGCGCTCTTCCCGGGGACCCTGCCCAAGGGGCAGTGGCTGGACTGGGCCGCCAAACAGGTCTTCGGCGGGCTCTTCTCCGCCCGGCAGTTCGACGGCCGCCCGGCCCACCCGCTCTACTTCCTGCTCGGCCTCTTCGGCGCCCTCGCCCTGCTGAACGCGGCCGCCACCCTCTTCCGCTCGCAGCGCCTGACCGCCGCCCTGCACGGGGACGAGGAACCCCGGATCCGCGCGCTGCTCGGCGCCTACGGACGGGGCGACTCCCTCGGCTACTTCGCCACCCGGCGCGACAAGGCCGTCGTCTTCGCCCCGAACGGCAAGGCCGCCGTCACCTACCGCGTCGAGGCCGCGGTCTGCCTGGCCAGCGGCGACCCGGTGGGCGATCCCGGCGCCTGGACCCCCGCCATCGACGCCTGGCTCGCGGTGGCCCGCCGCCACGGCTGGCAGCCGGCCGTGATGGGCGCCTCCGAGGACGGGGCGACCGCGTACGCCCGCTCCGGCCTGAGCGCCCTCCAGCTCGGCGACGAGGCCATCCTGCACGTGGCCCACTTCGACCTCGACGGCCGCGACATGCGGGTCACCCGGCAGGCCGTCAACCGGGTCGGGCGCACCGGCGCCACCACCCTGATCCGACGCCACTCGGCCCTCTCCGAGGAGGAGATGCGGACCATCGTCGACCGGGCCGACCACTGGCGGGACACCGAGACCGAACGCGGCTTCTCCATGGCCCTGGACCGGCTCGGCGACCCCGCCGACGGGGACTGCCTGCTGGTGGAGGCCTTCGACGCAGGCGGTGAGCTGATCGCCCTGCTGTCCTTCGTCCCCTGGGGCAGGGACGGCATCTCCCTCGACCTGATGCGCCGCGACCGCTCCGCTCCCAACGGGGTCATGGAGTTCATGGTGGCGCAGCTGTGCGCCGCCGCGCCCGGCCTCGGCGTACGCCGGATCTCCCTCAACTTCGCCGTGTTCCGCTCGGCCTTCGAGGAGGGCGGCCGGATCGGCGCGGGCCCGGTGCTGAAGCTGTGGCGCAAGCTGCTGCTGTTCTTCTCCCGCTGGTGGCAGCTGGAGGCCCTGTACCGCTCCAACGTCAAGTACGGGCCCGAGTGGTACCCGCGCTTCCTCTGCTACCAGGACGCCGGCTCGCTCGCCCGGGTCAGCCTCGCCTCCGGTATCGCCGAGGGCTTCGTCTCCGTACCGAGCATGCGCAAACTGTGGGGCAACGGCCATGCCAAGGGCCTCACCGCCCCCGCCAACACCGCCGGGCTGCCCTCCATCGACTCCCTCGGCCTGGACCTCGTGGGGCAGGACGGGGAGCGGGCCCCGGCCGAACGCCTGCCCGAGCAGGTCCGGGTGCGGCACGCCAAGCTGGAGCGGATCCGGGCGGCCGGAACCGACCCCTACCCGGTCGGGATCCCGCAGCGCACCCACACCGTCGCCCAGCTCAAGGCCGCTCACCCCGGCCGGGCGCCCGGCAGCCGTACCGGCGAGCGGGTCACCCTCGCCGGGCGGGTGATGGTCGTACGGGACCTCGGGGGCGTGGTCTTCGCCGTGCTGCGCGACTGGACCGGCGACTGCCAGCTGATGTTCACCCGCGAGGAGTCGGGGCCCGGCGTACTGGACGCCTTCACCTCCCAGGTCGACTTCGGCGACCACGTGGTCGCCACCGGCGAGGCCGGCGCCAGCCGCAGCGGGGAGCCGTCGGTCGTGGTCGGCTCCTGGCAGCTCACCGGCAAGTGCCTGCGCCCGCTGCCCGACAAGCGCAAGGGCCTGGCCGACCCCGAGGCGCGGGTCCGGCGCCGCTACCTCGACCTGGTCGCCAGCCCCGACGCGCGGGACGTCGTACGGGCCCGCTCCCACGCCGTCCAGGCACTGCGTCAGGGGCTGCTGGACCGCGGCTACCTGGAGGTCGAGACCCCGATGCTCCAGCAGATCCACGGCGGCGCCAACGCCCGGCCGTTCCGCACCCACATCAATGCCTACGACCTCGACCTGTACCTGCGCATCGCGCCCGAGCTGTACCTCAAGCGGCTGTGCGTCGGCGGTATGGAGAAGGTCTTCGAGATGGGCCGCACCTTCCGCAACGAGGGCGTCTCCTACAAGCACAACCCCGAGTTCACGATGCTGGAGGCCTACCAGGCCTTCGCCGACTACGACGTGATGCTCGACCTCACCCGCGAGCTGATCCAGGGCGCGGCGACGGCGGCCTTCGGCTCGCCCGTCGCGCACAAGGCGGGACCGGACGGGAAGCTCGTCGTCCACGACATCTCCGGGCCCTGGCCGGTGAAGACGATGTACGGGGCCATCGGCGAGGCGCTCGGCGAGGAGGTCGACGCCGACACCGAGGAGCACGTGCTGCGCGCGCTGTGCGACCGGGCGGGCGTCCCGCACGGGCCCAAGGACACCCGGGGCGACGTGGTCCTGGAGATGTACGAGCGGCTGGTGGAGGAGCGGACGAAACTCCCCACCTTCTACAAGGACTTCCCGACCGACGTCTCCCCGCTCACCCGCCAGCACCGCAAGGACCCCAGGCTGGCCGAGCGCTGGGACCTGGTGGCCTTCGGCACCGAACTGGGCACCGCCTACTCGGAGCTGACCGACCCCGTCGAGCAGCGCCGCCGGCTGACCGCCCAGTCGCTGCTGGCGGCGGGCGGCGACCCCGAGGCGATGGAACTCGACAACGACTTCCTCGACGCCCTGGAGTACGCCATGCCGCCCACCGGAGGACTGGGCATCGGCGTCGACCGGCTGGTCATGTTCCTCACGGGTCTGACGATCCGCGAGACGCTGCCGTTCCCCCTGGTGCGACAGAGCTGATCAGCGGGGTGGCTGGTCCGAGGGGGTGACGGGGGCGGGGCGCGTCCGCGCCTCTCGACATCTGCGGCGATGTCGTTGATACGTAGTAATAATGAAAAATGACGAGCCGACAGTAGGGCGACGCATGCTCCTGCGTACCGCCGTCTTCCTCGGAATCGCCGCCGCCTCCGGCCTGGTCACCGCCGGCGAGGGCGGCCCCCAGGGCGGATCCACCGCCGGCGCCCCCGCCGGCGCCCCCGGCGCCGCTCCCGGACCGGCGCCCGGGCCGGCGGGCGCCGCCGGAGCCCCCGGGCTGCGCCCCGAAGGGCCGCCCGACAAGTCCTACCGGCTGCGGCCGATGACCGCCGAGGCACCCGCCCGGCCCCCCGTCGCCAAGCCCGCCGTCCGCAGCCGGCCCATCCTGGAGCTGCCCGCCGAAGCCGCCGAGGGCAGTTCCATGGTGCTGACCTTCGACGACGGCCCCGACCCCCGCTACACCCCGGCCATCCTCGACACCCTCGCCCGGTACGGGGTCCGCGCGATGTTCTTCGTCTGCGGGGAGATGGCAGCCGAGAACCGCGACCTGCTGCGCCGGATGACCACCGAGGGGCACGTCATCGGCAACCACACCTGGACGCACCCGCTCATCCCCACGCTCGGCCGCTCCGCCCTCGAGGCCGAGATCGGGCGCACGAGCGAGGTCGTGCAGCAGGCCGTGGGCCAGGCCCCGCAGTGGTTCCGGGCGCCGTACGGGGCGTGGAACCGGGCCGCCTTCGAGATCGGCGCCGACCTGGGGATGGAGCCGCTCGCCTGGACCGTGGACACCCTCGACTGGAAGGAGCCGGGGACCGCCACGATCATCTCCCGGGTGCTGGGGGGCGCCGCCCCCGGGGTGATCGTGCTCAACCACGACGCCGGCGGCGACCGGTCGCAGAGCGTCCGGGCGCTCGAGGCGTACCTGCCCCAACTGCTCGGACGCGGCTACCGGATGACGCTGCCGACCCGCTGAGGGCGCGGTACCCCCTCCGGCGGGTCGGGGAGGTGGCCCCCGGCCCGCCGGGGCCCGTCGCGCCCTGGAGGGAAACGTTCCGTCAGCGGGTCGCCACCATCCGGGCGAAGACGACCACGTTGCCGTCGTACCCCTTGGCCTTCGAGTAGGCGCCGCCACAGGTGATCACCCGGAGCTCCGCGTGCCCGGTGTCCCCGTACACCCGGGCTCCGGGGAAGGCCTCCTTGGAGAACACCTCCACTCCGTACACCTCGAAGACGGCGATCCGCCCGTCGTAGCGCTCCACCTCGATCCGGCTGCCCGGCTTGACCGAGCCCAGGCCGTAGAAGACCGCCGGGCCCTGCGCGTTGTCCACGTGCCCCACGATCACCGCCGAACCCTGCTGGCCCGGCGAGATGCCGTTGAGGTACCAGCCCGCCAGGTTGCGCTCCTGCGGTGGCGGGGCGTCGATCCACCCCTGCGCGTCCAGCCCGACCGTCATCACCGGCGCGTCCACGTTGATCGTCGGAATCCGGACGCGCTGCACCGACGAGTGCTCCAGCACCTCCAGGTCCGCCGGCGGCGTCGGCGCCGGCAGCTGGTCCGCGCGCACGGCGACGGCCGCCGCGGCGGTGGGCTGCGGCGGCCCGTCCTCGGCGTTCGCCCCGTTCCTCATCATGGCGAGGCCGCTGAGCATGACCAGCGCGAGGACTCCCCAGGGGGAGCGTCTCCTCGGCGGCTGCTCGCACTCGTCCTCGGTCATGGCTCTCCCTTCCCGACGCGGGGGTCCCGACCCGCGTTCATGTCCCTCCCCGGTACGCCCTTCTTCACGCACGTTAAGGGTGCACGGCCGGGACGGCGATCGGGGAAGGGCGAACGGGTGGTGCGCCCGGTTGGGGTGCGCCCATCCAGGTATTCGTCACATAAATGCCTGACGGCTCATGACCTGCGGATCCGTCAGATGATCAGTCCGCGCTTCGGCGTGTCGCTCAACCGGGCGGCCCAAAGGCGGAAATGCGCTGGTTGCGAGCCGCGCCGAGGGTTCGTGATGGGAGGCGTTCTCGTCGATCTGCCCGGGCCACCGCTCCGGGGCGCTTCCCGCTGGAGGTTCCACCATGCGTGTTCTGCGCGCTCTCACCGTGACCGCGGCCGCCTGCGCCGCGATCGGGCTCAGTGCCTCGTTCGCCGCCGCGAACTCGCCGCAGGGCGGCGGCAACGGCCCCAGCAACGTCACGGTCAACCCGTACTCCGTGCACCAGGGTGCCTCGATGCA
The DNA here is from genome assembly GCF_026343185.1 of Streptomyces sp. NBC_00091. Lineage (GTDB taxonomy): Bacteria > Actinomycetota > Actinomycetes > Streptomycetales > Streptomycetaceae > Streptomyces. The sequence continues at coordinate 6,015,436 of NZ_JAPEMA010000001.1, forward strand.
GGTCAGCGCCGCGGGCTGCGGCCACGGCGGCACGGTCTGGTCGAACGGCAACTTTCCGCAGACGAACCTGTCGGCCGGCTCCATCGGCTTCGCGACCGTCCGGATCTTCAACCACGCCTCGCCCGGCCACCACACGCTGTCGGTCAAGTGCCACGACAACAGCCTGGTGGCCACCCACCGGTTCACGATCCTGCCCGGCAACGGAGCACAGGGCGGTATCGGCGGTTCCTTCGGCCCGTCCACCGCCGAGACGGCCATCGGCGCGGGTCTGGTGGGCGTCGCGGCACTCGGCGCGGGCGCGCACGTGATGCGCCGCCGCCGTCCGGCGGGCTCCCGGGGCTGACGCCGCCCGGCCCCCGCCGCCGTCCGCCCCGGGTCCCGCCCAGGACCCGGGGCGACCGGTGGTGGCCGGCGGTCGGCGACGGCGCGGGGTCAGTGGCCGCGGGCCTGGCGGCGCCGGCGCAGGGCGTACGCCGTACCGCCCGCGGCGGCGAGGAAGAGCGCGGCGCCCGCACCGAGTTCCAGGGGGTCCATCCCGGCCACGCTGCCGCCGAGCCCGCCCCGCACGCCGAGGGTGGCTCCGGCGGAGCTGCGGGTGGTGGGAGTGGTGCGGGTGGCCGGGGTGGTGCGCGTGGTGGGGGTGGCGCGCGGCTGGATGCCGGCCGTGGTGCCCGTGGAGGGGCTGGGCCGGATGCCGGTGGTGGAGCTGGTGCTGGGGCTCGTCGTACCGCCGGCGATGGTGAGGTCGGCGGAGCCGTTCTCCCCGTTGCAGGTGAAGGTGACGGAATACAGGGCTCCGCGCCGGGCGTCACGGTCCACGGTGACCCGGACGGTCTGTCCGCGCGCGATGCTCACGGTGTCGAAGACCCCGGAGGAGGCGGTGGCGTAGGCGGCGTCGCAGTTGGTGACGGAGAGCGTCACCTGGCCGCCGGGGGCGACCGTGGAGGGGGTGACGGCGAAGCCGAAGGAGGTGACTTGCGCCGGCTCGGCCGCCGGGGCGGAGGGCGCGGCGAACACGCCGAACGCGAGAACGGCGCCGGCGGCGCCGGTGCTCAGCAGGGCGATGGCGGAGCTGCGTATCGCACCCATGGTCGGTCCTCCGGATCCCCGAGGGGCAGTCGCGCAGCGTCTCCGCACGTGGGGGGTCGTGCACCTCGATGTCCGCCACGCTAGGTGCCGGTCGGGTGACCCGCGATCAGGAACGGGCGAATGGGGCATGCCCGTAGGCCGAACCGGCGACGGGAGGCCCGCCCCCGGTTTCCCGGGAGCGGGCGCGCGTTCAGCTCTTCAGCCCCAGGTGCGGGAACTGGGCGAGGAAGGGCTCGGCGGTGGCGGCGATGCCCCGGCCGAAGGGGGCGTCGAAGTCCCAGATCAGGAAGAGCAGGAAGGCGATCAGCGCGCTGAAGAGGCCGGCCAGCAGCATCTCGCGGAAGGAGCGGCGGATCTGCAGGGTGAAGATCAGGCCCACCGTCACCAGGGCCCCGGCGATCAGCCCGAACCACACCACCCCGGGCATGGTGGCCCCGGCGCTCTGGCCGCGTGAGTTGCGGGCGTCGTCCACCAGCGCGACCTGGTCGACCAGCGGCTGGTAGGCCTGCCCCTCGTGGTCGGTCTGCGGCTCGTAGTCGGTGACGTCCCGGCGGATCTTCTCGAGCAGCTCCCCGCTGCGTTCGGTGAGGTCGCCGTCCTGGGCCATCTGCTCCCATTCCGTGTCGACCACGTAGGTCACGTACGCGTCGACGTCGGAGCGGATCCTCTTGCGCACGTCGGCCGGGTAGACCTCGGAGCGGACGCTGATCTCGTGCAGGGCCTGGGCCTCCTGGCGTACGTACTCCTGGGCGGCCCCGCGGCCCTCCCAGACGCCCGCGATCGCCAGGCCCAGCACGATCGCGTAGATCACCCCGATCATCATCGTCATGTACTCGATGACGTCCGGGGTCTCGTTCGGATCGTCGTCCTCGCCGATCCTGCGGTGGTTGAAGAAGGCGATGGACAGCACCACGGCACAGGCCGCGGCCATCGCGAGGGACAGGACGAGCCATTCCGACAAGATGACTCCAAAATCGATGAGCGGTGGGTGCGGTTCAGGGGGACACCCCCTAGCGCGGGCGCAGTGCGACGATCGCGAGCACGGCCGGGGCGGCGGTCATGAGGGTGAAGGTGACCGGTGAGACGTGGCGCTCCACCGGTTTGCGGGCGGGGGCGTGGTACGCGGGACGGGCCACGGGCCTGGGCGGCGGGGTCGCCGCCGGTGCGGGCGGTGGCTCGGGCGCGGGCGGTGGCGGGGCGGGTGCCTCGTACACCCGGGGCGCGGGCTTCGGTGCCGGTACCGGTACCGGCTTGGGCACCGGCACCGGCTTGGGGGCCGGTGCGGGCGGCGCGGGGGCCGGCTTCGGCGGCGGTGGCGGCGGGGTGGGCTTGGGGGTGGCGGCTTCGGCGGGGGAGAGGGCGGTGGTGGCGGTGGTGGCTTGGGGGTGGGCTTGGGCGGGCACGGCGGGGGAGGCGGCGGCGGGCAGTGGTGGCCGTGGCCGTGGCCACGACCGTGCCCGTGGCCGCGGCCGTCGTGATGTCCGCCACCTCGGCCGACTCCGCTCCCGCCGCTGCCGGCGAACGCGGACAGCTCGATGGAGGCCCCGTCGCCCGAGGTGCCGATCGTCGCGTAGGCACAGCTATCGGCCATGGCCGGTGTGGTGGACAACGCCGCCCACAGCAGGACCGGGACCGCCAGCAGGCGCCTGGCACAGGCTCTGTTCACCCGGGGAGCATGGGCCCGCGCGCGCCCGCGCACGCGGGGCGCGGCGTCGGTTCGCCTGAACGGGTGGAGTGTGGAGCGTAGAGGTTTGAGCCAGATTTGGAGCGCTTCTGATCGTTGGATGGCCAAATCCCAAAAGGTATTTGTCGGTTTCTTCGCCATCGATGTCGGGGTCCGCACGTGCCTTTGGTGTGTGACCAAGAACGGACCGCCAATTTCCGCTTTAGCTCGCCCTGTTGGGAAATGATCAGTACATTCGGCTCGGACAGCAGTCCGACCCCCGTCCCACCTCCCGGACGGACCCCCGCACGACCGCGGCACGACGACGCTTGGAGACCCCGATGGAACGCCCCGCCTGGGCCCCGCCAGGCATCGACATATCGGTGCCCAGTGTGTCCCGTATCTACGATTACTACCTGGGCGGCTCCCACAATTTCGAGGTCGACCGCCAGGCCGCCCGCCGCGCCATGGAATTCATGCCGGGTCTGCCCAAGATCATGCAGGCCAACCGGGCGTTCATGCGCCGCGCGGTCCGCCACGCCGTGGCCGGGGGCGTCACCCAGTTCCTCGACATCGGCTCCGGCATCCCGACCTTCGGCAACGTCCACGAGGTCGCCCGCGCCGCCAGCCCCGAGGCCCGCGTGGTCTACGTGGACCACGACCCGGTGGCCGTCGCCCACAGCCACGCCGTCCTCGCCGGCGACGACCGCACCGGCGTCGTCTCCGCCGACCTGCGCAAGCCGCAGGACATCCTGGGCTCCCCCGAGGTCGGCCGGCTCCTGGACCTGGACCGGCCCGTCGCGCTGCTGCTTGTCGCCGTACTGCACTTCCTGGAGGACACGGACCGGCCGTACGCCGCCGTCGCCGAGCTGCGCGACGCGCTGGCCCCGGGCAGCCTGCTGATCCTCACCCACGCCTCCTACGAGGGCATCCCGCTCACCGAGGAGGCCGCGGGCGGGGCCGTCGGCGTCTACCGGGACATCCGCAACCCGCTGGTCATGCGCCGCCACGAGGAGATCACCGGCTTCTTCGACGGGTTCGAGCTGCTGGAGCCGGGCCTCGTGTCCATGCCCGACTGGCACCCCGAAGGCACCGGACCCCTCGCCGACGGCGAGGCACCGGAGGATCCGTACGCCTTCTCGGGCTTCGGCGGCGTGGGACGCAAGCCGTGAGACTCCCCGCTCCGACGCCCCCGCCCGCCGGCCCCGCCCGCCCGGAGGCCGCCGGGGAGCCGACGCCCCCGCCGGCCCCGGCGGACCCCACCCCGCCGCCCGGCCCGCACCAGGGCCGGGCGCCGCTGCGCGAGCTGCGGAGCGGGCTCGAGGACCGCATCGCCCGCTTCGCGACCATCTGGGGGCGGGCCATCTTCCCCGTCACGGCGACCTCCCTGACCCGCCCCGAGTTCGAACAGCACCTCGTCCCCCTCGCCCGGACCCTGACCGAGGCCCTGCACGCCCGGCCCTTCGACGCGGGCGTCGCCCAGCGCGTGGGCGCCGAACTCGTCGCCGTGCACTGCACCGACCCCGAGGCGCTCGCCGGGACGCTCGGGGTGGTCGAGTCCTACCTGGTGCTGTACTGCGGCCCGGACGGCGCCGGGGCCGAGGGCACCGAGGAGTACCGGTCGCGCTGCGCCCGCCTCCAGCACGGCATCGCCGCCGGGTTCGCCCGCGCGCTGCGCGAGCGGACCCTGCGCGAGCAGGAGGCCATCGCCCGCTCCGCGCTGACGGCCCGCACCGACGCCCAGCAGGCCCTGCACGCCAGCGAGGAGCGCTTCCGGGCGGTCTTCGAGGGGGCGGCCGTGGGGATCGGCATCGCCGATCTGGACGGCAACGTCCTCGAGGTCAACGACACCCTCCTCAAGATGTTCGGCGGCCTGGAAGGGCACGTCCGCAGCCGCAACGTCAGCGAGTGGGGCCACCCCGACGACACCCCGCACGTCTGGCGGATGTACGGGGAGCTCGTGCGCGGGGAGCGCGAGCACTACCGGGTGGAGAAGCCCTACTACCGGCACGACGGGACCGTGCTGTGGACCAACCTGACGGTGTCCCTGCTGCGCGACGCCGACGGGGTCCCGCAGTACCAGCTGGCCCTGATGGAGGACACCACCGAACGCCGGCTGCTCAACCTCCGGCTGCGCTACGAGGCCACCCACGACGCCCTGACCGGGCTGCCCAACCGGACGCTGTTCTTCGAGCGGCTGGAGAAGGCCCTGAACGCCACCCCCGGCAGCCGCTTCGGCCTGTGCTACCTCGACCTCGACGGGTTCAAGACGGTCAACGACAGCCTCGGCCACTCGGCGGGGGACCGGCTGCTGGTGGAGGTCGCCGACCGGCTGCAGAGCTGCGCCACCGGACCGGGCGAGGTCGTCGCGCGCCTGGGCGGCGACGAGTTCGTGGCCCTGACGACCGGGCCCGCCGCCGACAACGAGGAGAAGGTGACCGACCTGGCGGTGCGCATCCTGTCGGCGCTGTCCACCCCCATCCGGCTGGAGGGACGGGAGCTGTCGGTGCGCGGCAGCATCGGCATCGTCGAGGGCCGGGCGGGCGAGCGCACTCCGGCGGAGGTGCTGCGCAGCGCCGACATCACCATGTACCGGGCCAAGGCGGCCGGCGGCAACCGCTTCGAGTTCGCCGACGCGGAGGCCGACGCCCGCGCCATCACCCGGCACGGCCTGACCAACGCCCTGCCGGCGGCGCTGGAGCGCGGCGAGTTCTTCATCGAGTACCAGCC